>CAVCRP010000016.1:0-51235 GCA_963604655.1 uncultured Ruminococcus sp. | reverse complement strand
CTGATGACTTGAAGAAGGGGGAGGCCTCGCGGCCTCCCCCTTTTTTGCGTTTACGGGGTGTAAATGACTCAATTACACCAGACGATCTTGTTGTTTTTGGTATTGAGCCTTTATTTAAAGAAAATAAATCGTATAACAAGGGCAACTGCTATGGCCGCAATGATCAAAAGCAGAATTGTCAGCTGATGCTGCTTGCGTCGTTTACTTGACGAAACGAAGATTGACTTTCCCTGTTTTGGCGTTTCGAGATAGCGAGCCGAATGCGTCAAGGTTTGCTTGGGTCGAGGCCCTCTTTGTTGATGAGCGGCGGATGCTTTCATCGGCTCATCACTAGCTGCGCTGTTTTTAGATAATGGTGCGTCTTTCAGATATACAGGGTCTCCCGAGGCAACGCCCATATGTTTACGTCCCGTTTGAGCATCCTCGAGCGTTTGATATCGATTTCTCGTCACATAATCGGGCTCAGGATCATTAATGGGCTCTTGCGAGATGTGAGGGCGATGGAACCGTGGCGGCTGCGTAGAAGTATCTTCGCCCTGTGTCGGCATAAACATATTGTTCTGGTTTTGGTCGTCCATGATGCCC
Source organism: uncultured Ruminococcus sp. (assembly GCA_963604655.1). GTDB lineage: Bacteria > Actinomycetota > Coriobacteriia > Coriobacteriales > Coriobacteriaceae > Collinsella. The sequence continues at coordinate 50,650 of CAVCRP010000016.1, read as the reverse complement.
TTTAGCTCGTTACCAACAACGCGTACGCGCTCATTGTAAGCCCCTTGTTATTTGTAGCTGCGAACATACTTCTTATTTAAGCTCTGGTTCAAAGAACCTTAACCTTACTAAGACCTTAGTCATACACACTTAGATATGCTTATAGTACTGGACTCAAAAAACTTTATAGTCGATGTATATATGAGCACTGGGTGGGCATATATAAGAGCGTCAAAAGAAGTCCCAGTCACCTAGAAGATGGCTCGGCAGTCCTTAAAAGGAGTGGTAAACATGGCAAGCATGGTTCCTTATCGTTCGGTTTTTGGCGTTCGTCCTTCTGCTAGCTCGCTGTTCGATCTGTTTGATGATATGACCGACCTTGCAAACAACTCGATTGCCTCCAAGGCGTTCCCCGTTGACGTTGAGGACAAGGGCGATGGCTACGAGGTCAAGGCGTATCTGACCGGTGTCGCCAAGGATGACATCGACGTTGAGCTCAATGAGGGTCGCCTGTCCATCAGCGTGAACGTCGAGGAGAGCGCCGAAAACGAGGGTAAGAACTTCCTCCAGAAGGAGTTTAGCTCGTACAGCGCGACGCGTGGCGTATATCTGAAGGACGCTTCGAGCGAGGGCCTCTCTGCAAAGTATGCTGACGGCATCCTCACCGTTACGGTTCCTAAGATCGTCGAGAAGAAGAACGTCACGAAGATCTCCATCGACTAACGATGGCTCTGTTTCAATCGAGAGTATGAGTTAAGGGGGCTGGGAAGTGATTCCCAGCCCCCTTTTGTTGTCTTGAGGGGCTATTGAATAGTTGTCGGTTGATACTGACTTGCAGGGCGTATCGAGAGCTTCCGTGGCCCTTGAAGACGGGTGGCAGAACTGCCGAGTTCATCATCGAGACTTGCATCAAGCGCGTTGGCATAGCTTTTGACGGTAAGGCTTGGACGATTATTGTCTTGGCTGATATGCATGGCGATGAGCTGTTCGGTGCGATCGGTAACAAGTTCGCGCGCGGCTTCGGCGGCCTGGTTGTTGGAGAGGTGCCCCTTTGTGGACAGGATGCGCTCCTGAAGAAAGCGGGGGTACGCTCCTTCGCGCAGCATAGCTACATCGTGGTTGCTTTCGAGCGCGAGAACTCGACAGTCTTTGAGGATGCCTATGGCCTTGCTCGATAACTCTCCGGTGTCGGTGGCAAACCCAATGGAATCATCGAGAGCATTAAATCGATAGCCGACAGGATTGATGACATCGTGCGATGTTGAGTAGGTTTGCACGTGGATGCCGGCAATGGGGAGCGTGTCGCCGGGGTCAAATTCCTCTACGGGCAGGCGCGCGAGGTTTTCTTTGCATGAAAGGGTGTCCCTGCTGGCAAAGAGGGGACCATGCCAGTGCTTGCACCATACATCGAGCCCCTTGATATGGTCACCATGCTCATGGGTGATTACAAGAGCGGCGACGTCGTCTGCCGAGAGGCCAAGCTCCGCCATGCGTTTAAGTGTCTCGCGGCGGGACAGGCCGTTGTCGATCATGATGAGCCCCTGAGGTCCCTCGACGAGTGCGCAGTTGCCTTTTGAGCCGCTGCCGAGGATATGAAGGTGCAGGCGAGGCATAAGATTCCAAAGGATACAATGAGTGCGGACGAATAGAGGAGGAAGCGAATGCCAACGGTATCTCAGCACTATGGACATCATGCCGCGCCGAGGACGGATAAGAGCGCCCTGGCAACGCGGCGGGCCGCTGCCCCCGTAGTGCTCATGGTATCAGGCGGTGCGGACTCGACGGCGCTGCTCCTTATGGCTTGCACATCAAAGCTGGATATCCAGGACGGGCGCGGCGTCGCTCCCATTGCGCGCGAGCGATTGCACGTGCTGCATGTAAACCATCATCTGCGCGGGGAGGCATCCGATGGCGACGAGGCCTTTGTACGTGACCTGTGCGCGCAATACGGCTTGCCGCTGTGTGTTGAGCATGCCTATTTTGATGACGAATCGGGCAATATCGAGGCTGCGGCTCGCGAGGTGCGCTATGCCGCGGCACGGAGATATGTTCGCGAACTTTGTGCTGAATCGGGCGCACCGCGGACGGCGGCTCGTATCTGTACCGCGCATACTTCGTCGGACCGCGCGGAAACATTTTTGATGAATGCCATTAAAGGGTCGGGTCCCGCGGGTCTATCGAGCATTCCGCGCCGTCGGAACATTGTGGTTCGCCCCTTGCTCGACCTCACGCACGATGAGCTCGTGAGCTATCTGCAGGTGCACGGTCAGCCATGGCGGGAAGATGAAAGCAACGAGGACGTTTCGTACCTGCGCAACTATGTACGCCATCGGGTGATGCCGGTGGTGGCACGGCGCAACGCGAGCGTCTGTAAGACGATTGGCGCCGCTTGCGAAATTCTGGGCGACGAAGACGCCTTTCTTTCCCAGCTTTCGGCACAGGCGTTTCGAAGCTGCCTGCGCAAGGAAGCGGCGGGCGCACTGGTGCTCGATGCGCGCCGTCTTGCCGCCGCTGAGGTTGTGATTGCACGGCGTATCGTGCGGTTGGCGATTAAGCGCATCGATCCCGACGCGCGACCGGAGATGCGGCACGTGGAGCGCGTGCTCGCCTGCGTCGCTGCGGGCTCGGGCTCGGTTACGCTTCCTGCGGGAATTGATGCCCGTGTGGAGTTTGGCATGCTGGCGTTCAAGGCCCCGGCGGCGCGCGAGGGTTTAGTGGCCGATTGGATCTCCGTTCCCGGTTGTCTGCCGCTGGGGGCGGGGCATATGCTGACAGCGGAGCCGATGGCTGTGGAGCCGGGGTGCGATATCGTGCACCGTGCCCGCGAGCTTGCTGCTGCCGGAAAGGTTGCGGCCTTGGTGGATGCGGCGGCCCTAGGGTTTACCGACCGCGATGGCGAGCGGATGTTAGCCGGCTCGCGCGGGGAGATCCCCACCGAGGCACGATCGGCGCGCCTGTGGGTGGATAGCCCTGTGCCGGGAGACGTGATGTGCCCGTTGGGGATGAACGGCCGAAGCAAGAAAGTGTCAGACCTGTTGAACGAGGCGCGCATTCCTGTTTCAGACCGCTCTGGCGTACCCGTGGTAAGAACGGCTCCGGGAGGTGCCGTAGTATGGGTCGCGGGCGTTCGCGCGGACGAGCGTTTTAAATGCACGGCCGCAACGCGCGTGGCATATCTGCTTCGTGTGGTCGATGCGGAATAGCGCTTCGCGCCAGCTATTCTGTGCGACGTTGACGGTATTCCCGCGCTGATGGCGCACGTGCTGGTAAATATACCCCGTGCGCTGCTAGAATGTGTAGTTCGCGTCCATGCGGCGGTGCGTGGGCGATAAGCACAAGAAAGGGTTGTCATGGCTTCTCAACATCCGGATATCGAGAAGGTTCTGTTTACGCAGGAGGATATCGACGGTATCGTCTCTCGCCTAGGCGAGCAGATTACTCGCGACTACGCGGGTAAGGATCTGGTGCTGATTGCGGTCCTGCGCGGCGCCGTGGTCTTTATGGGCGACCTGATGCGCAAGATCGAGCTGCCGACCAACATCGATTTCATGGCTGTTTCGAGCTATGGCGACGGTGTGAAGTCCTCGGGCATCGTGCGTATCATTAAGGACCTGGATATCGACATCCGCGGTCGCGACGTGCTGATCGTCGAGGACATTCTGGACTCGGGCCTGACGCTCAAGTATCTGATGAAGAACCTCGAGAGCCGCAAGCCCGCCTCGCTGGAGGTTGCCGCCTTCCTGTGGAAGGACGTTGAGGACCGTACCTCGGCCGTCACGCCCAAGTATGTTGGAACCCATTGCCCCGATGCCTTTGTGGTGGGCTACGGCCTCGACTATGCCGAGCGCTATCGTAACCTTCCGTATCTGGGCATTTTGAAACCGGAGGTTTATTCGTAAGATGCCCGACGACCGTAACGATAACAATTCCCAGACTCCCCGGGAGCCTAAGATCCCGGGGATGCCCGGAGGCAAGAAGCCCACGCGTACGGGCTGGCTGTATTTTATTTTGGCTTGCGCGCTTCTGGGCTACGCCTTCTTTAACATGGGCTCCGGCTTTGCCAGCTCCAGCAATACCGTTAAGCTTGCGACGAGCGAGATGGTGAGCGCCATTAAGCAGGATCGCGTTGAAGATTTGACCTATACGGTTCAAGACGGAAGCGTGGCGGGTCATTACTGGAAGACGAAAAAGGACAAGGGTGATACGAGCGAGCTCAAGAGCTTCTCCTCGACCTATGTCGGTTCCGATTCGCTTGCCGAGCTTATGGCGGAGCACCCCGACACCAAGTACATCGTCAACACCAACGACCCCGATTTTTGGGGCGACTTGGCGATGAGCGTGCTTCCGACGATCGCCCTGATCGCCATCATGTTCTACTTTATGCGCCAGATGATGGGTGCCAACAACAGGAACATGCAGTTTGGCAAGACCAACGCCAAGACCAACGAGGCCACGCGCCCCAAGGTCAAGTTTGAGGACGTTGCCGGCGTGGACGAGGCAGTCGAGGAGCTCGAGGAGATCCGCGACTTCTTGAGCGATCCGGATCGCTATCGCAAGCTGGGCGCCAAGATTCCGCGTGGCGTATTGCTCGTGGGCCCTCCGGGCACCGGTAAGACGCTGCTGGCCAAGGCTGTTGCCGGCGAAGCGGGCGTACCGTTCTTTAGCATTTCGGGTTCCGACTTTGTCGAGATGTTTGTGGGCGTCGGCGCCAGCCGCGTGCGCGACCTCTTTAAGGAGGCCAAGTCCCAGGCCCCGTCGATCATCTTTATCGATGAGATCGACGCCGTGGGACGTCAGCGCGGAGCCGGCTTGGGCGGTGGCCATGACGAGCGCGAGCAGACACTCAACCAGCTGCTGGTCGAGATGGACGGTTTTGAGGAGAGCGAGTCGGTCATCCTGATCGCCGCCACCAATCGCCCTGACATTCTGGATCCGGCGCTGCTGCGTCCCGGCCGTTTTGACCGCCAGGTGACGGTCGACCGTCCGGACGTGAAGGGCCGCGAGCAGATTTTGCGCGTGCATGCCGAGAACAAGCCGATGGACGAGGACGTTAAGTTTGAGAAACTCGCCCAGATGACCGTTGGCTTTACCGGTGCCGACCTGGCGAACCTGCTCAACGAATCTGCGCTGTTGGCTGCACGCCGTCATCGTTCCGTGATTTCGATGGACGAGGTCGAGGAGTCGATGGAGCGCGTGATTGCCGGACCGCAGCGCAAGGGTCGCGTGATGACCGAGGCCGAGCGCACCACGATTGCCTACCACGAGAGCGGCCACGCCCTGGTGGGCCACATCTTGGAGCACTCCGATCCGGTCCACAAGATCTCGATTGTCAGCCGCGGCCAGGCCCTGGGCTATACGCTGCAGCTGCCGCAGGAGGACCACTTCCTCAAGACCAAGAACGAGATGCTCGACGAGCTTGCCGTGTTCTTGGGCGGCCGCGTTGCCGAGGAGCTCATGTGCGACGACATCACGTCGGGCGCGAGTAACGACCTGGAGCGTGCAACCAAGATGGCGCGCGAGATGGTCACGCGCTTGGGCATGAGCGAGGAGCTGGGTACCCAGGTCTTTGGCGAGGCGCAGCATCAGGTGTTCCTGGGCCGCGACTACGCCGATCATCAGGATTACTCCGAGGAGACGGCGCGTCGCATCGATATCGAGGTTCAGCGCATTATGCGTGAGGCCCATCGTCGTGCGGTCGAGATTCTTGATTCCCGTCGCGATCAACTCGATCTGATGGCCAAGGTGTTGCTTGAGCGCGAGACCGTTGAAGGCGATGCCGTGAACGCCCTGCTCGACAACGAGTGGGACGCTTACCTTGAGCGCGAGGGCGATATCCTGGCGGCCAAGGAGGAGCGCAACGCCAAGGCGGCCGGCATGCCGACCAAGAAGCGCGCGCCTCGCATGAGCGAGGAGGAGCTGGCGGCCGATGCCGCGGCCTTTGCGCAGGCGGCCATGCAGGAGGATGCCGAAGCCGCATCCGATGATGCCGGTGATGGCAATGCTGTCAACGCTGACGGCAACACCGACGCCGACAAATAGTTCTTGTAGCGAAAGCCTCTGCGGGGAAACCTGTGGAGGCTCTTTCTTTTGAGCGATATGTTGATTGGGGACAGACTTAAATGAGCGTTTTCACGCATTTAAGTCTGTCCCCAATCAACATTGCTGCGGCACTTTGCTCAGCTAAAGCGTACAATAGCGCCTATGCGAAAGGGGAACAGATGATCAACGAAACTATGTATGCTCGCGGTGCGGAAAGCTCCATCATCCGTGAGATCTTTAGCTATGGCCTTGAGCGCAAGGCACAGATCGGTGCGGAGAACGTATTCGATTTTTCGCTGGGTAACCCGAGCGTTCCGGCACCTGCCGCCGTGGCTGAGTCCATTAAGAAGGCCTTGGAGCTGCCGAGCGACCAGCTGCATGGATACACGCCTGCGCCGGGTCTGCCGCAATGTCGAGCGGCCGTCGCCGACTCGCTCAACCGTCGCTTTGGCACGAGCTATGAGGGCAAGGACGTCTTTATGACGGTGGGTGCCGCGGCTTCGCTCACCTGCACGCTCAACGCCGTTACGAACCCGGGCGATGAGGTTGTTGTTATCGCCCCGTACTTTCCGGAGTATCGCGTGTGGATTGAGAAGGCCGGCTGCACGTGTGTTGAGGCGCTCGCCGATGAAGATACGTTCCAGCTGAGCGTGAGTAACGTGCTCAAGGCGATTACCGATAAGACGGCTGCCGTCATCATCGACTCGCCCAACAATCCGACCGGTGCCGTATATACACGCGACACGCTGACGCGACTGGCCAATGTTCTGCGCGAGGCCAACGCTCAGCGCGATCCCGAGAATCCGATTATGCTCATCTCTGATGAGCCGTATCGCGAGATTGTCTATGGCGCCGAGGTGCCTTGGGTGCCTTCGATCTACGAGCACACCATCGTGTGCTACTCGTATTCCAAGTCGCTTTCGCTACCGGGCGAGCGCGTCGGGTGGATCCTGGTTCCCAATACGAATCCTCAGGCAGCTCGTCTAATGCCCGCCGTTGCCGGTGCCGCCCGTACGCTGGGCTTCGTGTGTGCACCGGCGCTCTTCCAGCGTGTAATCATCGACTGCATTGATGAACCGAGCGATGTCGAGGCCTATGCTCGCAACCGCACCGCGCTTACCGATGCACTAGCGGAGTACGGCTACACCTATGTTGAGCCGGATGGCGCGTTCTACCTATGGGTGAAAGCGCTGGAGTCCGATGCGAATGCGTTCTGTGAGCGCGCGAAGAAGCATGAGCTGCTCGCGGTGCCTTCGGATAGCTTTGGCATGCCGGGCTGGTTCCGCCTGGGCTACTGCGTGAGCTATGAGACAATCGTCAACTCTCTGCCTGCCTGGAAGCAGCTGGCCGACGAATATCGTCGAAAGTAAAGCGCTCTGCTTACAATGTTTTACGTGAAACGGGGTTTGGTTTTAAGCCAGACCCCGTTGTCTATGCCGTTGTGTGATTGGGATGAAGCAGTTTTACGACTGCCGAAAGCTATGCGTACAATGAATATACGCGACGGCCATACTGGACAAGGAGACCCGATGCCCTACCTTCTTTCTTGTGATATTCATACTCATACGATGTTCTCTGCGCATGCGTACTCAACCATCGAGGAGAACATCTATTGGGCGGCGGAGCGCGGCCTTCAGGTGCTCGGTTCCGCCGATCATTTAAGCTCGATGGTTACGCCTTGTCCCAATGACCTGCGCAGTTTCCAATTCTTTATTAACCAGGATATCTGGCCGCGCATTTGGAGCGGCGTGCTGGTGCTGCGTGGTGCCGAGGCTGATATCGTTTCGCTGGACGGCAGCTTGTTTGGCGAAGACATTCCCGTTTCGCTCGATATCGCCGGCGATTCGTATAGTCGTGAGCATTCGCTGTTCGATTTGGTGACGCGTAATTTGGATTATTTGGTGGCAAGCGTGCATAACCCGCAGTTTGCCGAAGGCGCGACGCTCGCCCAAACGACCCAGATGTACATCAATGCCCTGGAGCACCCCAAGGTGTTCATGCTTGGGCATGCGGGTCGTTCGGGCGTGCCGTTCGATATCGATGAGGTGCTGTTGGCGGCCAAGGCCAAGCACAAGATCATCGAGATCAACAACCATAGTCTTGAACACGGTGTCGACACTGAGCATTGGGCCGTATGCCGCAAGATCGCCGAGCGCTGCGCCGAGCTGGGCGTGGGTATTGGCGTGTCGACCGATGCCCACATTGGCATGGCCATTGGCAAGCTCGATCACGCGCGCAAGATGCTCGACGAGATTCACTTCCCGCTGGATTTGATCGTGACGCGCGACCGCGAGACGCTGCTGCGCGAGATGGCGGCAGCCGGCGTGTGTGACCTGCGCAAGGGGATGTAGCGGAGTTCATAAACCAAGCGAAGGGGGCGGTCCAGACGGGCCGCCCCCTTTCTTGTCTCGAAAATCTACCGGGGTGGATTAGCGGCGCTCGAGGACCGCTACGGTTTCGGTGTGGTCGGTATGGGGGAACATGTCGACGGGCGTGATCTTGAGCAGGCGATAGCCTCCGTCGAGGAGCTGGTGCAGGTCGCGCTCTTGGGTCACAGGGTTGCAGCTGATATAGGTGATGCGGCGCGGCTTGAGTGCGCAGGCGGCTTCGAGGAACTCGGGGGTGGAGCCGGCGCGCGGCGGGTCGATGGAAAGGACATCGATCCGCTCGTTGTTGTCGGCGGCGTCCAGGATGTAATCGGTGGCGTCGTCGGCCATAAACCAAGCGCTGCGGGTGAGGCCGTTGAGCTCGGCATTGCGACGTGCGTCGGCAATGCCCGCCGGGTTGCGCTCCACGCCGAGCAGCATAATGCCGATGCCCTTGTCCTGGGCATCCTTCGCGGCGCACAGACCGATGGTGCCGCTACCACAGTAAGCGTCCATAAGAATGTCACCCTGCTGCAGGTCCATGCCGTCAATCGCGAGCTGATAGAGCAACTCGGTCTGCTGCGGATTGGTCTGGTAGAACGCGGTGGGGGAGATATCGAACTCGCAGCCGAGCAGCTGGTCGCGCATGCATTCGGCGCCATAGACGATACGAGTCTCCTCACCCAAGATGGCATTGCCGGGGCGACCGTTGATGTTCTGAGCGACGGTGACGATATGCGGATCAAGTGCCGCGACAGCCTCAAAGAACTCCTGCGCATGCGGCAGGTCGCGCTGAGCGGTCACGAGGGTGACCATAATCTGGTCGGTGCGCCAGCCGCAGCGAACGACGGCATAGCGAAGCAGCCCCAGATGCTTGTCTTCGTTAAAGGCGGGAATATGCAGACGTTCGGCCTCGCGAGCGATGCCGTTGAGAATCTGACGAGCGCCCGGCGCCTCGACAGGGCATTCAGGAACAGCAACGATTCTGTGTGTCCCACGTTCAAAAAAGCCGCAGCGGACAGCGCCCTCTTTGCCGGGAGCAAACGGAGTGGCAGCCTTATGACGAAAACCACGCGGCGCAGGATATTTGCCCGGGTCTCCCAGGGTGACTCCCATACCGCGAATGGGGTCGACGCTAATGCCCTCGCGCTCGCAGAGCTCAGCAAACAGCTCCTCCATAGCAGCCTGCTTGGCCGCCAACTGCTTCTTATAAGGACGATTGAGCGCCGTACACCCACCGCAAGCTTTCATGATCGAACAGGGAGACTTGGGGTCCACAGCCTTATGCGCAGGCTGAGCTGAATCCTTGCGCGAGCCTTTGGAGCGAACGTGAGGCGCCTTATCCCCGCCCTGACGAGAGTCAGAACGCTTGGTCTTAACCTTGCCCTTCGCATCCTGAGACGACTTGGATTTCTTAGAAGATTTTTTCTCTTCCGACCCCTCAGCCGCCTCGATCAAAGCACGACGAGCCTTACGCTCCGCACGAGATTCTGCCATGAATTAACCCCACTATTAAATAAAAGAAAAGTCCGAAGCAATTGTACCGTGCATTCAACGTGCCCGTTTGGAGAGGAGGCTATTTAAGGTTCCGGGCGCCACCCAGCCGGGTGCTCCAACCTAGTGCTCCATGCGTGCTTTCCGTCTTGCGCAGGACTGTAGAGCAGGAAACTTAATTACGCGCCGCTCCCCGCCCGCGCCGGGCAACCCCAACCTTGTGCTCCATCAAGGTAAAGTGTATGATTCTGAACGTTACATGACTCACTTTACCTAACTAAAGTGCTATCGAGGGGGAATACCATGAATACCGATATGTCTCGTCGTCAGTTTGTTGGTCTAGCCGGCTCGCTCGCCACGGTGCTTGGCCTTGGTCTTGTCGGCTGCGGCGGTGGTGCTGGCAAGGGCTCCGCTGCTGGTTCTGCCGCGGCCAAGGACGTGAAGGGCGCTGCGGAGTCCAAGAAGCTCGTCGTGGGCTTTGACAAGTCCTATCCTCCGTATGGTTTTGTGGGCGACGACGGTGAGTACACCGGCTTTGACCTCGACCTTGCTAAGGCCGTTGCCGACAAGCAGGGCTGGGACGTCGAGTACGAGGCCATCGACTGGGATGCCAAGGACACGCTGCTCAACTCGGGCGCCATCAACTGCATCTGGAACGGCTTTACCATGGAGGGCCGCGAGGATGACTACACGTTCTCCGATCCGTACATGCTCAATGAGCAGGTGCTCGTGGTCAAGAAGGATGCGGGCATCAAGAGCTGGGATGACCTTGCCGGCAAGACCGTGATCACCCAGACCGATTCCGCCGCGCAGGACGTGCTCGAGGGCGATCAGAAAGACCTGACCGCGACGTTTGCCACGCTCGATACCATCGGCGAGTACAACACCGCGTTTATGCAGCTCGAGAGCGGCGCGGTCGATGCCGTTGCTTGCGACCTTTCCATTGCTCAGTATCAGCTTGCCGCCAAGCCCGATGCCTATACGCAGCTTGACGAGCCGCTGTCCAGCGAGCACTACGCCGTCGGCTTTAAGAAGGGCGACACCAAGTCTGCCGACGCCGTGACCGAGTCGCTCAAGGCGCTCTACGAGGATGGCACGGTCAAGGACCTCTGCGATAAATATGCAGATTATGGTCTATCTTTCGATAACTGGGTGCTCAAGTAGCGGCTTTCCCAGGCACCCGATTTTGCCGTTCAAACCGTCGCTTGCGTACATTTAGTACGCGGCGCTCCTCTTTCACGGCAAACTCGGGCACCTGGAAAACCCGCTTTAGCATTGGGTTCGCTGTTCTGTTGTCGCGAAAGAGAGCTTAGGTTGTCTATTCAGGTCATGATGCAGATGCTTGGCCAGGGGTTCCTGGTTAGCCTGCAGCTATTTGTGCTGACACTGCTGGGGTCGATTCCGCTGGGAATCCCCGTGGCGTTTATGCGCATGAGTAAGATCGCGCCGCTTCGTTGGATTGCGCGCATCTATATCTCGGTTATGCGCGGCACGCCGCTGATGCTGCAGATGTTTGCTATCTACTTTGCCCCGTACTACGTGTTTGGCATTTCGCTCACGCCCGATTCCAAGTGGACGGCGTGCGTCGTGGCGTTCATCATCAACTATGCCGGTTATTTTGCCGAGATCTATCGCTCGGGCCTGCAGTCCATTCCGCGCGGTCAATACGAGGCCGCCGAGGTGCTGGGCTACTCGCGCGTGCAGACGTTTCTGTATATCGTGATGCCGCAGGTCGCCAAGCGCATTTTGCCGGCGATGGGCAACGAGATCATCACGCTGGTCAAGGACACGTCGCTGGCGTTCGCCATCGGTGTGGGCGAGATGTTCTCGACGGCCAAGGCACTGGTCGCCTCGCAGGTGAGCATGGTGCCGTTTGCGATTGCGGCGCTCATCTACTGGGTCTTTAACTTCGTGGTCGAGATGCTGCTGGGCGCTGCCGAGAAACGACTCGACTATTACCACGACTAGCCTGTTCCGTCATGCTTTTCAAATACATGGAGGTTCCTGTGTCCGGAACGGTAATGAATATAACGAACGCCCGTAAGGCGTTTGGCGGCAATGAGGTGCTCAAGGACATCTCGCTCGAGGTGAAGCGTGGCGAGGTCGTGGCGATTATCGGGCCTTCGGGTGGCGGTAAGTCTACGCTGCTGCGCTGTGCCACGCTGCTCGAGACGCTCGACGGCGGCTCGCTCTCGTTTGGCGATCTTGCGGTCGCGACGGACGCGGGGTCGGGCGCGGTCTATGCGAAGGGCGATGTGCCCAAGCAGGCGCGCTCGCGCTTTGGCCTGGTGTTCCAGAACTACAATCTGTTCCCGCACTATACCGTGATGAAAAACATCACCGACGCACCGATCCGCGTACTCAAGCGCCCACGCGAGCAGGCGGAGGCCCGCGCGCACGAGCTTATTGCGCAGATGGGGCTTACGGGCAACGAGAACAAGGTGCCCTGCGAGCTTTCGGGCGGTCAGCAACAGCGCGTGAGTATCGCCCGCGCCCTAGCGCTCGATCCGGAAATCCTGTTCTTTGACGAGCCGACCTCGGCGCTCGACCCCGAGCTGACGGCAGAGGTACTTCGTGTCATTAAAGACCTGGCCGCGCAGAATATGACGATGGTGATCGTGACGCACGCGATGCAGTTCGCCCGCGACGTTGCCGACCGCGTGGTCTTTATGGATGGCGGCCGCATTGTCGAGGAGGGCCCTGCCGAGCAAGTGATCGACCGTCCGCACGAGCAGCGTACGCGCGAGTTCTTGAGTCGTATCGAGGGATAGGCTCAGGTATAAATTGAGATGAAACCGCCGCAGGTCTTATGGTCTGCGGCGGTTTTTATTCGCATCGGTGGGGCCCAACAATCGCCTTCCATGCCCGCTTTCTCCTCTCGCCGCCCGTATCCATACGCGTGCCGAAAGGTATGCATGGACAGGCGGCTGCAAGGGTAGGGTGGTGGCATAGGACATTTGGAGGGTGAGTCGGCTCGGTTGCCGACCATGCTGCTCCCGGGACGGCACCGACCGCGAACTCTCCCCGTTGGCGTCGCGCATTGCGCGCGACCCTGCAAGGAGGTCATCATGGGTGCTCCCAAAACCGGCAACGTAAGGAACGTGGTGCTCGTAGGCCAAGGCGGGGTGGGCAAGACTTCACTCGCCGAAGCCATGCTCCACCTTTCTGGCAAGACCGCCCGCCTGGGCGGCCACGACGGCACCAAGCCCACGCTCGACTACGACCCCGAAGAGGTCAAGCGTGCGTTTTCCATCTCGACGACCATCGCGCCGATCGACTGGAAGGGTGCTCGCATTAATGTTCTCGACGCCCCGTGCTATCCCGATTTTATCGGCGACGCCTTTGCCGCGATGAGCGTCTGCGAGACGGCTCTGTTCGTGGTCGACGCCGAGGCCGGCCCGCAGCCGACGACTGTCAAGCTTTGGTATGCGGCCGAGGACCTTCGCCTGGCGCGCGCGGTGTTCGTGAACCGCCTGTCGCGCCCCGAGGCCAGTTTTGCGACCACCATGGAGCTGCTGCAGGAGCGCTTCGGCACGCGTCTGGGCGCCGTAACTCTTCCCTGGGGCGAGGGCGAGGACTTTGACGGCATCATCGACCTGGTGCGCATGAAGGCGCGCCACTGCAACGGCGCCGAGGCTGTTGAGTCGGAGATTCCCGAGGAGTATCGTGCCCAGGCCGAGGAGGCTCACGACCATCTGTGCGAGCTGGTGGCCGAGGCCGACGACGAGCTGATGATGAAGTATCTGGAAGGCGAGGAGACGCTGACGCAGGAGGAGCTCGAAGGTCTGTTGTCCAAGGCGATCGCCGAGCGCATTTTTGTGCCGGTCTTTGCGGGCGATTGCATTAAGGAGCAGGGCGTCAACTCGCTGATGGACGACATCGCCACGTACTTCCCGGCGCCGACGGACTACGGCGAGATGCCGCTCATCGACGGCGATTCGCTCAAGATCTCGAGCGATGAAGACCGCCCGGTGGCGTTTGTGTTTAAGACGCTGGCCGATCCGCAACAGGGTCGTATTAGCTTTATCAAGGTGCTGACGGGTACGCTTGAGCCGGGCCTCGAGCTCATCAACGCCCGCACGCGCAAGAGCGACCGTCTGGCTCACCTGTATGTGATGTGTGGTCGCGATATGACCGAGGTCGGTCACGCCTATGCCGGCGATATTATCGTGGCGCCCAAGCTGGCTGCCGAGACGGGCGATACGCTCTCCATTACCGGTAAGGTCGAGGCGGCGGCGTTCAAGTTCCCCAACTCGCAGTACCGCATTGCCATCGAGGCCGAGAACCGCGGCGACGAGGAGAAGCTCTACACGTTTATCGAGAAGGCATGCAAGGCCGACCCGACCATGAGCATCGATCGCGACGAGGAGACTGGCCAGACCATCATCTCGGCGGTAGGCGAGGCGCAGGTTTCGGTGCTGCTCAACCGCCTGGAGGACCGCACCAAGGTTGCGGCCAAGAGCGTGCCGATCCGCATTCCGTATCGCGAGACCATTCGCCGCACAGCAAGTGCCCAGGGTCGCCACAAGAAGCAGACCGGTGGTGCCGGCCAGTACGGCGACTGCTGGCTGCGTGTGGAGCCGCTCATTGGGCCCGACGGTACGAGCGACGGCTATGAGTTTGTTGACGAGGTCGTGGGCGGACGCATTCCGCGCTCGCTCATCCCCGCTGTGGACAAGGGCGTCCAGGAGACCATGAAGGACGGCATTATCGCCGGCTATCCGCTCACGGGCATTCGCGTCGCGGTGTACGACGGTTCGTATCACAGCGTCGACTCCAACGAGATGGCGTTCCGCGCGGCGGCTCGCATTGGCCTGCGCAAAGCGTGCGCCGATGCCGACCCGGTGGTGCTGGAGCCCATCGAGGAGATCACCGTGACCATTCCCGAGAGCTACGCCGGCGCCGTGATGGGCGACATCTCTGCCTCGCGCGGTCGCGTGACGGGCATGGAGACCGATGAGCGCGGCGACACCGTGGTCATCGCACAGGCTCCGCTCGCCGAGCTGACCGATTACTCGACACGCCTGCGCTCCATCACGCGCGGCACGGGCGACTTTACCATGAAGCCCGCCGGCTACGAGCAGGTGCCCTACGACGTTCAGGCCAAGCTGGTCGAGCGCTATGAGGAGGGCCGCGCTAAGTAGCGTGTGGTCTTGCCTGAAGTATAGGTGCTGACGAATGGGCCGCCCTGGGTAACCGGGGCGGCCTTATTTGGTCCCTTGGGGACGGAGGAAAGCGGATCATTTTTTGCTTTGGGGTGATGCGGCGGCGCGGTCGGCTCTAATCCCCCGATGCCTGGTTGCGGCCGGTGGCGTAGTCAATTTGCACGTGCGGCTGCAGGTTATAGCAGTACACGTGGAAGCAGAGCGTCTTGCCATGGTCTTCGACCGATTGCGCCTCCAGACGAACGCCGCGGCAGACGAGTTCCTCTTCGTTATACATGGGCGTGACACGGTAGAGCACGTGGTTGCCCGTGTCGCGGATGTAGTCGAGAATCTGCTCCTCAAAAGGCAGCATGCCCGTCTCGTTGAGATAGCGCGTACCGGTGAGGAGATTCTTGCGGTTGGCGTTTTCGCCGCAGAGCGACCATGCGATAAGGTGGCAACGGTTGTAGAGACTCTGGCCCGGAATAAAGTCGTAGCGCTGCTGGCGCCAGCCGGCGGGGTGGATACGCGAGATGTCGCCGCGCTTGCCCTGGCCGAGCGACTCGGGGCCCACGCAGGCGAGCGCCTTGCGGGTGCGGCCCAGACTGTCGAGCTTGGAGAACTTCTTAAAGCAGCCTTCTTCGGTGGCGCGCTCATATTCGTCGAGCGTGAACGACGGAGTACCCAGTGGGTGCGTGCTATCGGCGCGCAAGGCGACATAGGGGTTGCCCGCATAGTCGGGAATGCTGCTGAGATATACGCCTCGGGCACGGTTGAGGTCGGGGTTTTCGACCTCGTCGATGGGGGTGACGGAGCTATCCGAGGCGGTGTCGCTGGTGCCGGTCGAGGTGGCCTCGGAGCCATCGCCGGCGTTCGGGCTGCCTTCGAAGTCCGCGGAGCTTGCCGTCCCCGATTCGAGCCGGGCGACCAGGTCCGCCTCGTCGTCGGTGCGGCTAGGGCTCTCGTCTTGTTTCTCGGCCAGAGCCGCCGCCTGCTCATCGCTTTGCGGCGACAGCAGCTTGGGCGCGCCGTCGAGCGATCCCGTAAACAGCGCAAACCCCAGCACCACGGCGGTGCCGATGGAAAGTACTTGCTTGTAGGCGGACTTGCGCGACATGGGGGCTCCTGGCTAGACGGTTGGGAATTTACCAGTCTAGCAGGTACCGCTACGAGCCGTTCCATCGAACAAATACTTAAGATTTGGGACAAACACTGATGGATTTGTCCCACACAAACTTGCGGTTGGGATGTGTGAGCTCTAAAGAGCGGGGTCAAAGGTTAGAGAGATTGCGCTCGTCTCTCTAAGCGTCTCTCCAAAGCGAAAGTCGTTTAGAGAGACTCTTCCAGGCATTCTGCCAGCGGATTTGATGTACATCTCAAAATGTCTCTCTAAAATAATGCATACATCTCTCTAAAGTTAGAGAGATGTACTAAACTTTAGAGAGATAAGTCTATTCTTTTAGAGAGACGGAATGCCAATGCTGCTGGATGAACCCCTTGGCCTTATCGTCGAGCGTCTTCGCAGACGGGGGACCGACGATGCTTCGGTAGAAGTTAAAGCCTGCACGAATAAACTGAGCGCAGATGTATGGGAGACAGTGAGCGCTTTTGCGAACACTGCGGGCGGACTCATTATTTTGGGCCTGAACGAAGCCGAAGGATTTGTTCCTTCTGCTAGCTTTGCTATCGACAGGGTGCGCGATCAGTTTGTTTCGGGCATCGGAGACGGGGGCTCAGTGGCAGTGGTGGCCCATGCGCCGCGGTATGAGCTTGATCGAGGCGAAGTCGACGGGCTCCAGGTGCTTCTGGTGCGCATCTTTGAACTTGAGCTTAAAGCGAAACCCTGCTATATCGACGCGCGCGGCGTACAAAACGGTAGCTACAAGCGTGTGGATGACAAAGATATCAAGATGTCGCCTGCTGAGCTATATGAGCTGCAGAGTGCGCTGCTTCCGAGCGATGCAGACGGAACGGTGGTTCCAGAGGCGACAATCGAGGATTTGGATCCAGATGTCGTGCGGTCTATTATCGCGAATCGCCGGCTGCAGACCCCGCGCGTTTTGCGCGGGGCCGATACGCTGGAAAAGCAGCTGGTCAGACTCAATATCACCACAAAGGATGGCGCCGTGAAGCTCGCAGGGCTTCTTTCGGCGGGAATTTACCCCCAGCAGTTCTATCCCAAGCTGATGATCGATGTCGCCGTCCATTCCGATGTGGAAAAGTCTGCGCCCGGGCTACCCCGGTTTATTGACCGCCAGTTGTGCGATGGCCCGATTCCAGCTTGCATAGAAGATGCCCTCGCCGCGATTGGGCGAAACTTGCGCAAGATGTCGATAGTGCGAGGCGCTGGCAGAAGGGAAGATTGGGAGATTCCGCAGGAGGTTTTGCGTGAGGCCTTGGCGAATGCCTGCATCCACCGAGAATACTCGCCCATGTTTGTGGGGCAGGCCGTGAGTGTCGATATCTACCCCGACAGAATAGAGATCAAAAACCCCGGCGGGCTTTGGGGCGGAAAGACGGTGGACAATCTCGCGGACGGGGAATCGCGCTGCCGAAACCCAAAACTCATGAGCCTGATGGGGGCGACGCCGTTAGAGCATGCCGAGGGGGCTGTTGCAGAAAGCCAGGGATCTGGTATCCCGGCTATGATTCGCGAGATGGAGTCTCGTTCGTTGGGCAGGCCGAAGTTTATTGTTAAGGCCGATTCGTTTGCGGTGCTGCTTTTCCGGCACGGGGCGGAGCTCGCTGAAAATCGCATGTGGATTCAAGGGCATGTGGGCACCGAGCTGACGGATCGCGAGGAGACATTGCTCATGTTTATGCGGGAGCATGGGTGCGTATGCGATGTTCAAAAAATACGAGAGGCTTTGAAGTGGGATTCGGATGACATTCGTCTGATCTGCGGGGGTCTTGTCGATAAGCATGTCTTGTCGAAATGTGGCAAAGACACGTTTGAAATAATCGATATGAACAGAGAGATGCCCACTTCGACAGCGGATAGGATCCTGGAGGCTCTCAGCGCCGGAGTGGATATGACGGCGCGAGAAATAGCGGTTGCATCGGGGGTAAAGGTTTCATCCGTCCGCTACCATTTGCCAAAAATGGCCGAGAAGGGACTTATCGAGGTCATGGGTTCATCAACGAGCCGCAACCGCCGTTATCGGAAGAAATAGACACAACGGCATTGCCTCTTGCTGCATCTCTCAAAAAGGGACAAACACTTCTGATTAATTTGTCCCACGAAGTATCCAAGGGGTAGGTGCAATTTGGCATTTCCCCAGATAAAACCTGCCAAAATAAACCTGTCCCTTTTTGGCAGGTTTGTTGCCCAAGTTGCGGTGGAATAGTTCCTGGATTTGCCCTTGGGGCCGCAAGACAGGAACTATTTCACCGCAACTTGGGGGTGGGTGGGGTGCGAGGCGGTATTCTATTCTTTGTTGAGAACAATGCGAGAAAGAAGGCCCCTATGCCCGACATTATTCGTATCAGCGACGCGCGGCTCGAGGAGCTTATTGCCGAGGACGTCCCCTACATCGATTTGACGACGCATATCCTGGGAATTGGCGACAAGGCCGGCGCCATGGAGTACTACACGCGCGAGGACTGCGTGCTCTGCTGCACGGAGGAAGTCGCGCGCATGGCCGCCATGCTCAACCTGGAGGTCGAGTGGTTTGAGCCTTCGGGGTCCAAAGTCAAAGCCGGCCAATCCTTTATGCGCGTGAGCGGTACGGCCGCCAATTTGCATCTGCTGTGGAAGGTCGGCCTCAATATGTTCGACCACTACTCGGCCGTGGCGACCAAGACGCGCAAGATGGTCGATGCGGCGCATGGCGCCAATCCCCTGTGCGAGGTGCTCACCACGCGCAAGAGCACGCCGGGCAACAAAGACCTGCTGACCAAGGCGATCGTTGCGGGCGGGGCGTTTCCGCATCGCATGGGCCTTTCCGAGACCGTGCTCGTGTTCGACAACCATACCACGTTTATGACGGCGCCCTCGGGGGCGACGGGGCTCGATGCGTTTATCGAGCTATTGCCACGGATCCGTCGTCGTTGCATTGAGAAGAAACTGTTCGTTGAGGCAAACGCCGATGGCGCGCGCCGACTGGTGAAGGCCGGCGTCGATGGCATCCAGTTTGACAAGGTCCCGGTCGCCGAGCTGGTGCCGCTCGTGGAGGAGCTGCACGGGATCGACCCCCATGTCTCCCTGGTGGCAGCTGGCGGCATTCGCCCCGATAACGCTGCCGAGTATGCGGCGACCGGGGTCGACGGCCTGGTGACCACGTCATGCTTTACGGCAAAGCCCGTCGACATGAGCGTCAAGATGTTCGCCTAGCGCAACAGTTGAGGGTTCGTCAACAATCTGACGCCTGTATGCGGCCCTGCCGTTCGCGGAAATAATTTGATTCGATCATAACAATCTGTTTTGGAAGTCTGATGCATCTACCTGCGAAAATAGATACATCAGACTTTTTGTTTGAATTGTCCCGTTCTGCCGTTGACGGATTCGCCCCAATATTCTCGCAAGAAATTATTCTCAACAAAATATAATTCCACAGTATATCGCCATATTGGCGAGATACTGGAGGAAGGAAGTGAGGGCATGGCTAAATGCTCCGAGCGGGCCGGTAACGGCCCGGTGAAATGGAATTGGAAGGGAAGGTTGAGCTGCTTCGGCAGGCTTGCAACGGTCGCGGCGTTAACGGTCACCATGACGACGCCGACGCTTTTTGCAGGCGAGATTGCCTATGCAGAGACGCTGAACCAGGATGCGGTTGCGGCCCAGGCAGCTTCCGGCTCGACAAACGACGAGGACCCGTATCGTCATGGCACCGTCCAGATTGATGCCGATGCTGCCAAGGATGGCATCATTACCCTTAAGAAGGGCCAGACGGCGACGATTAAGGTGTCCCCGTATATCCATAAGCAGTACAAGGGCTGCGGCAAGACCGATTGCCCCGAGAATTGCGAGGCAGAGCACGGTGTCGAGTGCTTTGTAAAAGGCATGGGCTGCAAGTGCGACAAAAACCCGGTCGACCGTCAGGCCAAGGTTACGACGACCATCGATAAGCAGGATGTCGTCAAGGCCGGCGACGTTGCGGCCGATGAGAACTGGAGCAACACCAACACCGATCTTACGCAGGACGAGGGCTACGTCACCAAGAACGGCACTATCACGCTGACCGCCGAGTCCGTGGGTACCGCGCAGGTTACGGTTGCCGCCGAGACCGACGAGAACGGCAACATCAACAATGCCTCCGGAAACACCTCGACCCTGCTCGAGCACTGGCATCCTGCGACCAAGACCTATACGGTCAAGGTGGTCGACGACTCGACCGACACGTCTCAGCCTTCAATCGAGGGTCTCGAGAGCGAGCACAACTATGCCGATAACTTCGACAACGCGTGGGAGTACGTGTGGGACGATGCGGCTGTATACGGCATGGCCGTAACGTTTGACGAGAAGACCGAGGTCGAGAACAACTACGATTTTATTACCGTCAAGAATTTCGAGGGCGAGACGGTCGGCAAGTACACCGGAAAAGAACTTGCGGGCAAGACGATCTACGTCCCCCAATCTAAGGGTTTCAAGATTGAGCTCACGAGCGACCAGAGCGGCAACAAGTGGGGCTTCAAGGTCGCAAAGGTCGAGCGTCTGACCGAGAATAACCTTGAAAAGATTGCGACGATCGACCCGATCTCTCCCGTATTCCTGGACAAGGGCACCACGCCTGCTCCGACGGTCCACTATGGCACCAAGGTGCTCGAGGCCGGCAAGGACTACAAGGTTTCTTACACCGATAACGATAAGGTCGGCGAGGCAACGCTGACTGTTACCGGCATCGGCGAGTACACGGGCGTCAAGGCAATTAAGTATCAGGTTGTTGACGCCGATCACCTGGCAGACGGCACGTCCGTCAAGAAGAACCAGACGGTTGTTTTGCGTCAGTCTGGCGATGAGGGCTCTGCCAGCGTTTCCCTTTCCGGCGCAAGCCAGGAGTGGGCGCAGGCGGTCACCGGCATTACGGTTAAGTCGCTCGACGGCGACGACAAGGGCGCTGTGCAGGAGCTCGATAGCTCGCAGTACAAGATCAACGTCGCTTCTGGCCGCGTGACATTCGCGCGTACCGAGGATGCGCCCATCTTTAGCGTCGCTGTTGGCGAGGGCGACCCGATTACGGTTTCTGGCCGTTGGGGCGATACGACCTACAACCAGTCCAAGAAGTACCTGGTTACCATTAAGGCGTCCGGCTACCAGGACGCAACGGCAGAGGTCACCTTTGCCACCGGCGCTTCCGATGCGTTCTCCATCGTTGTCGACGAGGATGGCAACGATAAGACCACCGATGACCAGACCGTCGTCAAGACGTATACCAAAGACGAGATCGAGGACATGTCGACGTTCCAGAATGGTTCGTCGCAGTGCGGTATGACGGGCTTCCGTACGTTCTCGGCCACGGGCGTGGCTCTTGCCGATCTTATTGAGGATGCTGGCGTGGAGGTTTCCGCCAAGGATGCCTTTAAGCTCGACACCACCGATGATTTCGGACGCACTTGGACTTATTCGCAGCTTTTCGGCGATCGCTACTTCCTGCAGTCGATCTACACCGATCAGGATGTGAAGGATACCTACGCCAAGCTCGTTAAGTCCGACGACGAAGCGGGCGCCACGATCGAGCTCCGCAAACTTCTCGCTTCCAAGGCGCTCGAGGAGAACTCCATCGCCAAGCCGATGATTTCGGCAAACTATGTCGAGACCATGATTGGCGCCGACGAGGTTGCCACGGCGCAGCTTCCCACCGAGGAGAATACGCACGTCAACAGCTTGGTGGGTCAGGAGAATCAGTATCGCTTTACCTACGGCATCGCGCTGGTGAAGGAAGACCACAAGGTCACCTTTAATACAAACGGCGGTTCCGAAGTGGCGGCTCAGACGGTTCAGTCGAACCTCATGACCTCTACCGAGAACACTACGATCCGCTCCACGTATTGGAACAATTCGCTTGTTATCTACAAGAATGCAGCCGAGGAGCCGGCCGAGGACACCAACCCCGAGAAGCTGACGGTTCCTGAGAATCCGACGCGTGAGGGCTACACCTTTGCCGGTTGGTATACCAAGGACGGTACCGAGACCGGTGACTGGGGCGAGAAGTTTGACTTTACGGCCAACAACGGCACGGTCGACCAGGACACCCAGCTCTATGCCAAGTGGCATGCCAATAGCGAGACCGTCTCGCAGGCCGGTGAGACCGCGCAGGCCTATCGCGAGGCCCAGTACGGAGAGCCGCCCGCGGGCGATACCAGCAACGCCGGCCAGCATGTTAAGGTGACGGTCGCCTTTGACGGCCCGGTTGCCGTTACCGATGAGGCCGCTCTCATCAAGAGCCTCAAGTTCTCCGTCATCGGTGGCGACAATACCACGCTGACCGCTACGGCCGATGGCAATAACCTGGTGCTCGACGTGCAGCTTGGCTTTGCGCTTATGGCGGGCACGCTTAATGTCTCCGCGGTAAGCGAGGACGGCGTCCTCGAGGGCATCACCGTCGACGGCAAATCCGTTAAGCTCGACAAGATCAAGACCTCGGTCGACACCGGCCTGACCTTTGAGGCCGTGAGTGCGGTCAAGGGAACCAAGGACACGCCTGCCAGCACCACCTACAAGGTGACCCATGGCGCCAACGTCCGCTCTATGAACCATATCGTGTGGCTTACCAACAACGGCAAGGGCGCCAAGGGCAGCTCTATCCTCGCCAATGCCGCCGATTACTCGCAGTCCACGACCGCGCATCATCACATGTGGTTTAAATTCACCGCTCTGGATTCTGCTAACAGCATCGTGAGCAATGCATCTGAGTCTCTTGATGCAGCCGGCTACACCGTGACTGACAACGGCGACGGCACCTTTACCATTACCGCTAAGACGGCCAAGCAGGGCGAGATCCTGGGCGCTGCCAACTACACCGATTCGTTCTTTAACGAGACCGGCCTCAAGCTGGGCGATGACGTCGAGGACGTCGCTTTGCCCACCGATGCCATCTCCTATGATCTTGGTATGAGCTTCCCCGAGAAGGCTTCCCAGGTCTCCACGTCCATGGGTCGCTATCACGGCGGCAAGACCACGTTCTCGCTGACGCCGTCCGCAGATGCCCTGGCTTCCTATCAGGAGACGCATGAGGGCGCCGACGCCAAGTCCATGCTCAACGACTGGATCTCTAACATCACGTCGGTGACCATCGATGGCACCACGCTCGAGGGCGAGGCCTTTGACGAGTGGAAGGACCAGCTCACCAATGCGACCGATGACGCTGGCAAGCTCAACTACTACGAGCTCACTGCCGGTGGTAAGTCCGCTACGCTGACGCTGCCCATCGCCCTGTTCGACACGGCGCAGGAGAAGAGCACCAAGAACGTCGTCATCGAGTCCAAGGGCTTTAGCACCGTGTCCGGTGACGTGACCTTCCGCAGCCTCAACTCCAACGAGGTCGTCGTGCGCATCCTGAGCGCCGATGGCTCCAAGGTCGAAAAGACCACCACGCTCACCATGGACCAGCTCAAGAAGCTGCCGGTCCAGAGCGGCTACACCACGGCTGCCAACTGCGGCATGGCCGGCCTGCGCACCTACTACAGCGAGGGCGTCCTGCTGACCGACGTGCTCAAGGCTGCTGGCGTAAACTTCAACTCCGGTATGACCCTCAAGGTCCGCGTGAACGACCAGCTCCAGAGCAACGGCAACGGCACTACGACCGAGGACGGTTACTGGAGCCAGTCCACCTGGACCTATGATGAGCTCATGGGCACCGCCCGCTACTATTACCCGTCCATGTGGGACAACACGACTAAGTATGACGAGCTGGGCGGCAAGACCATCTACGAGGTGCTCTCCGAGAATAAGAACGCTTGGAAGGGTGATGACGAGCAGGCGCAGTTCCTGCGTAAGAAGCTCGCCGAGACCGAGCAGCAGGTGAGCCCGATCCTCGCCTGGAGCTGGAACGAGAGCGTGCCCTACTTTGGCGGCACCAACCCCACGGGCTCCTACGATGGCTACAGCCAGCAGCTCGGCATGCGCTTCCTCTATGGCCTGAAGGCCGATGCGAACGGCATCCCCGTTGACGACAACACGACGTTTGCCAACACCTACGGCGTGTTCGGCATCGATATCCTGGGTGGCGAGGCAATCTCTACCGACAACGGCAACGGCGGTGACCATAACAATGGTTCCAATGGCAACAACGGTAACCAGGGCAACGGCGGACAGGCGACCCCGGGCGACACCAAGCCCGCATCTGTCGTCGCGAAGAAGTCTGCCGACAAGAGCGTCCTTGCCAATACGGGCGACCGTACCTTTGCCATCGCTGGCATGTGTGCTCTGGCCGGTATGGTTGTGATCGGCATCGCTGTGGCCCTGCGCCGCAAGAACGCCCGATAAGGGCACGACGATGTAATCGGGGCATTTGAGTATGGCCCGATTGCGGGAAAGCCTGGGGGAGGTGTGCCGTGAGGCATGCCTCCCTTTGGGCGTATATGAGAAGGAGAAGATCATGAGACGTATGGGACGAATCGGACGCGTTCTGGCGGTGGCAATCGCCGGCGGCGCGCTGGTCGCCACGACGGTGCCGTCGGTTCCGGCATTTGCCTATTTTAACTTTGGCACGGTTTCGGTTGCGCCGGGCGCAAGCTCGCTTTCCGTCGTCGCCGGCGGTACCGCGTCGACCAACGTCTCGGTCTCTCCCTCGAGCCATGCGCAAACGCAAGGATGCGGCATGGCACAGTGTCCCCAGGTCTGCAACGGCGACGGCGCCATCGAGGCTGGTTACAGCTGCTTTGACGCCAACGGCCAGTGCACGTGCGCGGGTACGGCATACACGACGTACACGCCCAACGTGAGTTGTGTCTCGAGCAACGCCGGTGTTGCCAGCGCTTATATGAGCGGCAACACGTTAGTGGTAACTGGCAGATCTGCGGGCACTGCGACGATTTCCATCTCGGCCTCGCTGCGCCAGTGGTCGACGGGATCGGCATATGTGACGGTCAACGTCTCTGCGCCTCAGCAGTCGAGCGGCAATCAGCAGTCGGGGGGTGGCCAGCAGTCGAGTGGTGCGCAGGGAGATTCCTTGTCGAGTTCGGGCGGCACGGTTAAGGCCAGCTCCTCGGGTATTCCCGAGGCGGCCAAGGCGACGGAGTCCAAGTCCGACGAGCTCAACGAACAGACGGTTGAGTCCGAGGGCGGTACCGTTGTCATCGTCGAGAACAACTCCCATCTCAACACGGCCGAGGAACTCAAAAAGATTGCGGGCAAGGAAAACGCCCAGCTGGTGATTTGGTCGGGCGCATCGTCCGACCAGCCGGACTATTCCTGGACGTTCCGCGGCGAGGACGTGAGCGCCGACGACCCCAACCTCGACTTCGACCCCACCATTAAGGTGTCCGAGCAGGGCGAGGGCACGGCTGCGAATCTGACCAAGCAGGCCAAGGACTCGCGCGTGCTCGATTTTGCCTACAAGGGCAAGCTGCCGGCAAAGGCATCGATCTATGTAAAGGCGGGTTCCAAGTATCCGGACGAGACGACGCTTTCGCTCTTTAGCTACAACGGCAAGAATCGCGTGTTTGCAAAGGCTCAAGACGACGGTTGCAAGGTCTCAAACGGCTATTTTTCGTTTGAGACCGATGAGGGCGCAACGTTTGCGGTTTCCACGGATGACCTCGCCTCGTACAAGGTGCGCCAGGAGAACACGCCCGAGGCCGCCAAGAAGCAGAAGGCTGCGGAGGACAAGGCGGTGCAGACCGCTTCGAGTAGCAAGACGCTCATATACGGCGCCGCTGCCGTGGTCGTTGCGGCCGTCGTTGCCGTTGCGGCCGTAGTGCTGCGCCGCAAGAAGAGTGCCGGTGCGAAGGTTGACCCCAAGGACGTTTCCGCACAATCGGATGAGGCGAATGAGGCAACGGACGAGGCGGCTGATGAGGCGACGGACGAGGCAACGGACGAGCTAAATGAATCGGAGAAGGGCAGTTCGAATGACGAGTAATCGTCTCGCGGGCCCCATCGCCCACGACATCTTTGAGGCACTTCGCGGCGCCCTTCCGGTTTTGCTTGCGGGGCTTGTGACGTTTTGCGTGCTGGTGCCCGTATCGACCTCGATGGTCAACGCGTGCTCGATCTTCAACGTTAACTTTACGCACGACCAGCTTAAGTACCAGTTTTATGCGCAGTCGCTCGGCCCCGTGGTAGATGCGGCTTGCGTTGTGCTTGGCATGGCACTTGCCCTTACGCTCTTTCGCTTTGTGCTCGAGAAGCGCTCGACAACAGCGTATTTTTCGCTCGGCATCGACCGCCGCGGCCTGTATTTCTCGCGCGCCCTGGTTGGACTTGTCGGCATTGTAGTTGTTATCGGTGTTCCGTTTGCGGTATCGCTTACGCTCAACAACATGGCACTCGGTATCTACGAGGGGGAGCTTGCGGCCTTTGCCTATGTGGTGGCCGGTTATATCGCCGTGGCGCTGGTGTCGTTTGCCGTGACGGCGATCGCGACTATGTTTGCAGGCACGCTGTTTGAGGCGCTGGCGTTTAGCGTCATCCTTTTGGGCGGCGTGACCGTGGTTTTGTGGGGCATCGGCGCCGTGAGCAAGTTCTTGCTGGTGGGCGATGCCATGGGCATCCCGCTGTTCGACCAGGACGTGACGGTGGCACCGTCGCTTTTGGAGTCCCTGTCGTGGGCCAACCCTGTCGCGTTTTTCCTGACGGAGGGCGCGAGCAAGCAGTTTTTCCAGGCGGTCGATCCGGTGTACTATCCCGAGCCGGGCTCCTGGCAGCTGGTAGTGGGCTGGGTTGTCGTATACCTTGTGCTGTCCGCGATTGGCACCATGGCGCTCGTACGTCGCTCGGGCGAGCAGGCCGAGATGGCGGGAAAATCTCCCGTGCTGTCGCTCGCTGCCGTCTGCATCATCGGGTTTGCCGTAGTCGCGGTGACGGTGACGGCGCTCGGCTCTGTCGATATTGCCGTTGCCCTCGTGGCTGCTGCGGCGCTTTTTGTACTGGTTTCGCTGGCGCTGCTCTTTGGGCCCTTCCGCGGGCGTGCGCCGCGTCGGGTGGTGGTCGCCTCCGTCGCTGCGGAGCTTGCCGTTATGGCTGCGGCGATCGGTACAATTGCGGCGGGCGGCTTTGGGTACGCGAGCTACATTCCGTCCACTGAGGACGTGGAAAGCGTCGAGATTTCGTATGACGGATCGCCCAGCTATCTCTCGAGCAATTTCTCGGGCGTGTCGGGCGGTACGTCCTATTACTTCACGGCCACGCGAAGCTACAGCGAGGCGTCGACGGTCGACTCGATTCGCTCCGTCCATCAGCAGCTCATCGCATCGGCCCGCGATGCATGGGAGGCCGATGCCGAGAGCTTTGAGCAGACGGTCGTACCCTACGACATCTCGATCACCTACCATCTTAAAGATGGCGGCACGGCCGTGCGCTACTACCGCCAGGCTACGGTCGGCGAGCTTTCGGCCCTTCGCGCCCTGGATAACGACGCACATGCCAAGGTGCTGCGCCGGGCGGTCGTGACGGGGGATACCGCCGAGCTTACCAAGGACGAAGTGTCCGACCTGTGCGAGTCGCCCTCCTATGCGGCGTATCGAAGCGGCGCGCTGTATGTCGCGGACGGTATCCTCAACCAGATTGTGCCGGTCGACCTTACCGCGGCCGATCGCGCTTCGCTCCAAAAGGCCATGGCTGACGACCTCGACCGTCTTTCGGCAAGCGACATCTATGCTCCCAAGTCGCAGACGCGTGCAGTGATTATGTTCACGACGGCATCCGAGGTCGACGTTGCCTCGTTTGGCTATTCGTTTAACAATGCCCTTTCGTATGTGACGGATAGCTGGACGAGCACGATGGCTTGGCTCGAGGACCACGGCGTGCTGGCACAGATCGGCAATGGCGAGATCGACCCTCGCGTCATTGAGGGTATGACGTTTGAGGCGGATGACCCCTATGCTTCCGTGAACGCCGTCACCTCGCCGCAGGCCCGTTACTTTATGGGCTATCGCAAGGAGAACGCGGGCAGTTTTTGGGTCACGCAGGACTTTGGCGCGCAAAAGACGGTGTCGGACCAGGAGGATATCGCGAAGATCGTGCCCAACCTCCGTATGGGGTATGGCATGGACGGCGGGTACCTGGTCCAGCTAAAGCTGCGCGGCCTCGAGGCGTATGTGTACTGCTATCTTCCGGCCGAGCTTGCGCCGGATGACCTGTAAGGCGGAGTGATGATCGAAGTCTCCCATATCTCAAAAAGCTTTGGGTCGTATCGGGCCCTGGACGATATTTCGTTTACCGTCGAGAACGGGTCGGTGTATGGCCTGGTGGGCTACAACGGTGCCGGCAAGACGACGCTGCTCAAGATTATCGCCGGGGTCTATCGTGCCGATAGCGGCGCGGTGACGATTGACGGCGTTGCGGCCGGGCAGAACCGTACGTCCGATCAGGCCCTGTTCATCGTGGCGGACGAGCCATATTTTCTGCCGCAGGCGACACCGCTCACCATGCGCTCATTTTACAAGGGCTATTATCCGGCCTGGTCAGATGAGGTTTTTGAACGCCTGCTCGACATCTTTCGGCTCGACGCGCGCGCGAAGGTCGCCGGCTTTTCGAAAGGCATGCAGCGCCAGCTGGGCATTTTGCTCGGCTTTGCGACGGGTGCCCAGTCGCTGTTGCTCGACGAGAGCTTTGATGGCCTGGATCTTGCCAAGCGAAACTTGCTCAAGCGCCTGCTGAAGCAATATGCGGCGGAAAAGGGTGCCAGCGTGATCCTGTCTTCGCACAACCTGCGTGAGCTCGAGGACGCGGCGGACCATCTGGGCATGATCAAGGAGAACCGCCTGACATTTAACGGTAGTGTGGCCGAGGTCCATGCTCAGTATCCCGACGCCTCGCTGGAGGAGATCTTCCTTTCCGAGGGAACGGGCAGCGATATCGACACGACCGGGCTGTTTGCATAGGGATAATCACGGGGAAGGTGGCGCGATGACGCGCAAGAACATATGGAAGTCGATGGCCGCGACGGCGCTGTGCTTCGCGTTGGTGGGCGCTGCGGGCCTTGTCGTCGCGACGCCGGCGTTTGCCTATTTCAACCGCGGTGCGGTTAAGGTCGAAGCGGCGTCGACGTCGATGGAGCTTCAGGCCGGAAAGAAGGGGAGCCTCACTGTTAAGGTGACGCCGTCTTCGGATAAGCAGACCGAGGGCTGCGGTATGCCCAAGTGTCCGCAGGGCTGCTCGGACAGCTGCTTTGACAAGAATGGGCAGTGCACGTGCGCCGGTAAGAAATACAAGACTTATCACGCGCAGGTGACGGCGGCATCGAGCAATCCTGGGGTTGCCGTCGCTACGGCCGATGCCAAGGGCGTGACGGTCTACGCCAAGACGGCGGGGGAGACAACCATCACCCTTAAGGCGTCGCTTCGCCAATATACGGATGCCACCTGCGAGGTTAAGGTGCACGTGAGTGGAACCGCATCCGAGGCAGCCGGTTCGTCAGATGCGTATACCGAGATTCCCGCGGCGGCGGAGGTGTCGAGCGAGTCTGCAGAGGACGAGCTCGATATCAATAAGGCGACGATTATGGGGCGCGCGGTTTGGCAGGTGCGCATTAATGGGGCCACCGACCCCACGGCGCGCATGCGCGAGATGGCGGGCACCGATGGCGACCTGACCTTTTGGGCGGGGGACACCTACTTTCATCCCGACTATTCGCTGACGTTTGGTGGCAAGCATTTTGCAGCCGATGAGGTGACCGAGACCGACCCTGCCATTACCGTCGAGCGTACCGCGACGGGCGAGCTGACGCAGCCGCTTGCCGGGCTCGACAAGTTTTTGGTGCTGCGCTTTGCCCAGCAGGGCGCGTTTTGTTCCACGGGAAAGGCCTATGTGCTCGCCGACGATCTGTTTGGTGATAGCGACGAGCTGGGACTTTTTACCTACGATGCCGATACGCAGACGTTCTCGCGCGTCGATGATTCCGATATCGCGATGGTTGGTGGTTACGTGGCGTTTTCGGTGAGCGGGGGCGGGACCTATGTGGTGTCGACGCGTGACCTTCAAAACGATGCATCGCGGGCGGTAAAGCATTCGGACAGTGCCAAGAAGGACACGGCCGAGGGCTGCTCCGACATGATGGACACGGGAAGCATGGATATGTCTGATGCCGACGACGCGGAATCGACCGATAGCGGCATGCCGCTTGTCGTTCCCGCCGCCGTTGCCGTGATCGTTGTCGCGGGCATCGCCGTGGCGCTGGTGCTGCGCCGCCGAAAGGGTGCTGACGATGCGGCTGCGTCGGGCGCAGACGCCTCAAAGCGAAAGGAATGATTGGTGCCGGCTCGCCTTCGACATTTGGTGGGGCGCTTCGTCGTCATGGCGGTGTGCGCTGCGGCTCTCGCTTTGGCGGGGGCTGCAGGTTTTGCTGTGCCTGTGGCATTTGCCGATGGTATGGGCAGCATGCAGAGTATGGGTGGCGGGGCGAGCTCGGTCGCCGCTTCGGGCGACGCGGCGACTCAGGTCTCTTCTAAAAAGAAATCAAAGGGCACCATGCATGTCGCGGTCGAGCTGGACCGTCTGGTGGGCTCGAGTACCTCGGGCGGGGATTCCAAGATGGATCGCGAGACCATGGGCCGCGTTTTTCCCGGCCTGTTGGATATCCAGACCGACCCGGTGTCGATTAACGTGGGCAAAGAATGCTCCATGAAGGACCTTTGCGGAATCGACCCTTGTACCTGCGGAAAACCCGATGCGTGGGGGCATTGTGCCTGCGCGGGCTTTGAGGAAGTCGCGCCGACTGTCTCGATTGCTTCGAGCGACGAGGGCGTGGCGAGCGTGGAGGAGTTTGCGGGGCGCTCGTGGATTGCCCCGCATGGCTCCGGCACCGCGGTCATCACCGTGCGCGCCTCACTGGTCCATTACAAGACGGTGGAGTACCGGTTTGCGCTGACGATTGAGCCGTTCGGCTGTATCGACGCGCTGCTGATTGCCGCCGCGCTTGCGGTTGTCGTGCTTGCGGTGTTGGCCGCATGGCTGGTCGGTGGCTGTCTGCTGCGGTGCATTCGTCGTGTGGCGCGCCGCTGGAGCGAGCGCAGGCGTATGGTCGCGGGGCTTAAATGCGACCATCCCGCGCGATGGCGCGAGCTTCTTGCCGAGCGGGATGATGCTCGGCACGGCAGTGGGCGTCTTTTTGGGCGCCGGCGTCGTCTGTGCCGCCCAAGGGTGATGCTGCACGAGTTCAAGTTTGCCTTGCGTGGCACCGCTTTGCCGTGTCTCGCCGCCGCGCTCGTGCTGATCGTCTTGGTGCCCGTTTCGACGACCGTTGTGCCAAGTATCTCTATCTTTAATATCGATTACACCCACGAGCAGCTCAAGTACCAGCTCTTTGCACAGGGTTTGGGTCCTGCGGTATCGGCCTGCTGCGTCGTTCTTGGCGCAACCCTGGGTTTTGCCCTCTTTGGATTTGTGCTGGTGCGTCAGGCCGTAACGGCGCACTTTTCGGTGGGAATTGCACGCGCGCGGATTTTCGCCGTGCGGTTTGCCGCCGGTATCGGCGCGTGTATTTTGGCCGTCGGGGTCCCCTTTGCCGCGTCACTCGTTTTGAACATAGCCGCGCTTGGCTTGTATCCCGGCGAGCTGGGAGCGTTTGCATACGTTGTGTGCGGTTATGCGCTCACGGCCGCCGTGTCGTTTGCCATCTCGTCCGCTGCGCTACTGCTCGCCGGGTCGCGCGCCGAGGCCGTGGCATTTGCCGCCACAGGCGTGCTCGGCGTGACCGTTGTGCTTTGGGCGGCAGGCGTGCTGCTGCAGCAGTTGTTGCCCGGATGCGCTTGGGGCGTCGCGGCGTACAACCAGACAACGCCGATCGAGCCTTCGCCGCTGTCGCTTCTTGCGTCCTTCGACCCCATATTGTTCTTTGCCCAGATGGGCACCGAAAAGCAGTTCTTTGCGGCGCTGCATCCGGTGTACTACCCGGTGCCCGGCAATATGTTGCTGCTTGTGGCCTGGGGCGCCGTTCTGGTGGCGCTGGCCCACGTGGGGGCCTGGCTTATGGAGCATCGTCGCGGCGAGCAGGCCGAAATCGCTGGCCTGACGCCGTTCGCGACCTATACGGTCTCCGCGGTCGCCGGCCTGGTAGCGTTTGCCTGCGCTCTTTCGTTGCTCGCTCATGCGGGAGCTCTTACGGCGACGGCTGTGGCGATTATTGGTTTTGCGGGCATCGCGGCAGCGGTGTTGCTCGGTCCCTTGCGCGGCAAGACGCATCCGCGCCGTGTTGCGGGCGTTGCCGCTGTTGAGTCCGCGGCGCTTATTGCCGTGTGCGCCCTGGTGGGAACAGGCTTCTTTGGCCTCACCGAGCAGCAGCCTGCGGCGGCCGATGTTTCGACGGTTGAGGTTTCCTACGTGGGGTCGCCGGCATATATGATCGGTGAGTATCAGGGTGTGACGCACGGCGGTGCATACTATACGACCGCGTCGCGCAGCTATCGCTCGGCCTCGTCTATAAAGGCTATTGAGGCCGCCGAGCGCCTGCTGCTTTCGGACGCCCACGAACAGCTGGGAGACGATTGTCTGCCGTTTGACGTGACGATTCGCTATGCACGCAAAGACGGGCGGATCATAACGCGCTACTACGCCAAGGTCTCGCGGGCCGCGTTCGACAAGCTCATCGAGCTTCAGGACGATTCCCATGCCCGCAAGCTCGAGGCGGCGGTTATTACGGCCGATACCACGGGGCTCCAGCGAGATGACCGCGCGACGGTCGAGGCATCGCCACTCTTTGAGGTCTACAAGACGGGCGACGTCGCGCTTGCCGGTGCCGATCTTTCGGGCGCTCATAAGCTTTCACTTTCGGGCGCTGACCGTGTCGAGCTCATGTCTGCACTGGCCGAGGACGTGCGCGCCATGTCGGCTGACGACCGCTACGATGCCGCGGCACCAGTTCGGGCAACCCTTTTGGTCTCGACATCGATCGAACAGGATATGGGGGCGTGCGGCTACTCGTTTAATTCCTCGGTCACCTATCTAACCGACGCGTACTCCAACGCGCTTGCATGGCTGCGGGGTCATGGCTATGTGGCTGATGATGAGGACGATGGTGCCGATGGCGTTGGTTCCGATTGGACCTCTGTTACGCTTGAGCGCGATACGGCAAATCTAACAACACCTCTGAGCAGGTATTTTATGGGCTACCGTGCCGATGATCCCGATGAGTTTTGGTATGACGGCGTTACGGCGGCCGATCATGCGTCATCGTGCGTCGAGACCGACGATTCCGAGCTTATGGCACGTATCGCCCGGGCATCGCGCGCCGGCTGCCTTATGGACGGCGGCTATCTGGTGCGCGCGACGCGTGCCGATGGCGGGTACACGTATCTGTATCTGCCCGCCGCCAACGTGACCGAATCGCTGGAAGGGAGCATCGATGGCCTCTCAAACGAATGAGTCGACGCAAGTTGTCGGCACGGTTGACGTGTCGTCGATTTCGGTTGCCGGAACGTCACATACGGTGTCTGTCGATGGGCAGACCAAGCAGATCGAATCGGCGCGATTTGCTCCGCAGGAGCTCGACGCTGCCGTTTCCCCCGCGTCCATTGAGGTAGGGATAAGCTGCGGCATGCCCGACATGTGCGGCATCGACCCGTGCCTGTGCGGTACGCCCGACGCGTATGGGGCATGTGCCTGCAACGGCCTTAAGACCATCGCGCCTTCGGTGACCTACGCATCGTCCCATCCCGAGGTCGCGACCGTCGAGGAGGCGTTTGGTAAGGTGTGGCTTGTTCCGCACGGCGAGGGAAAGACGACGGTGACCATGACGGCAAAGCTCAAGCACTATCAGACGGCTTTGGTCGAGATGCCGGTGGAGGTTGCCGGACCCAAGGCGGCCGACGGGTTGCTTGCCGGGGGCATTCTGGTGATGCTGGCTGCCATAGTCGCTCTGGGGTGGGGCATTCGAAAGCTCGTGTCGCGTGGTGGCCATCGCCCTGGGCACGGGGCGGCTGCCTGCCTGTTGGCCGTGCTTTTGGCAACGGTGGTCGCCGGATCGCTTGCTGCGTGCGGCGGTACGTCGGTGCAGGTAACGGAAGACTCGCCGGTATTGTCTGCGGGCGAGCTTTCGGCCACCTCCGATGCGGCGGATGCCGAGGCATCTCAGGCCATCAAGATTGTTTTGAAGGCGAAGCGCAAACTTGCCGTGACGGGAGATGCCGAGGACCTGGCATCCGACTTTTTGTTCAAGCTCAACGGAAAAGAGCTGGATTCCGATGCCCTTAAGCTGACGGTTGACGTGTCGGGCTGCGATGTGACGTTTACGTTGTCACCGGGCAGCAAGGCTACCAACGGTCCCGGAGCGGGCGGTGCGTATTTTGCCGTGTACCAGGGGCAATTCTCTATCGCTGCCGCGCGCGACGACGGGGCGCTGCCGCATCTGACCGATGCCAAGACGAGCGATACCGCCGTGCTGCGTGACGCGGTGACCGGCACGCTGCCCAGCGGGGCACAGATTGAGGTCCTCTCGTCAGATACCGGGTCGAGCGCCGCGGGTACGCCGGCGACGGCGACGTTTCGCGTGACCTCGCCCGCCCGTGCCCGTGCCATCACGTGGGTTTCGCTCGATGGCGGCAAGACAAAGATACTTAAGCACAATCATCAATTTGCTGACGACGATATCGCATCGTATGCGCAGGATGTAACGGCCGTGATTAACAAGGCGTCCGAGAACGGGACGGCCGACGCGGCAGGCGGCTCGTACACGGCGCGTGCTTCGGGAGATACTGTGACCGTTCGCTCAAACGAGGTCGTAGACGGACAAACAATCGAACCGACGCTCGTCGAAGGCTTTGGCGTTACGGGCGGAACGTATACGGCGGAGGAGTCGTAATGGGTGGTGCAGCAAAGCGGCGTTCTGCGCGTGCGGATGTGGGCGGCTTTTCTCAATCGCGCGCCGTCAAACGGCTGGCGCTGTTGGTCCTCGCGGCGATTCTCGTCGCCGGTCTTGCCTTCTCGCTCACCTTGGGCCGCTATCGCATGGGGCTTGGCGATTTGGTCGCCGCGCTTGGCGGGTCCAATAATGCCGCGCTCAACGTGTTTTTGACCATACGCTTTCCGCGCGTGGCCTGTGCCATGCTGGTGGGCTGGTCGCTGTCTGCCGCCGGCTGTGCCTACCAGGGCATTTTTAAGAACCCGATGGTCTCGCCCGATCTGCTGGGCGCATCAGCGGGGGCCTGCTTTGGCGCCGCGCTGGCCATTTTGCTTTCGGGCAGCGGCCCGGCTATCGAGGTCGCGGCGTTTGTCTGCGGTATCCTGGCGGTCGTGTGCTCCTACACGCTCAGTGCCGTTATCGGGCGGCGCATGCGCGGCGTGCTCGTGCTGGTGCTGTCGGGGCTCGTGGTGGGCAACGTGTTCCAGGCTGGCGTTTCGGCCGTTAAGTTTTTGGCCGACCCCAACTCTCAACTCCCCGAAATCACGTTTTGGCTCATGGGCGGTTTGGCGTCGGTGCACGAGGGCGACTTGCTCTGGCTTGCGGTGGCCTGCGCGGTGGGCACGGTCGGCCTGCTCGCGCTGCGGTGGCGACTAAATGTCATATCGCTCGGTGACGAGGAGGCGGCCTCGCTAGGTATCGACGTGCGGCGGACGCGGGCACTCGTCGTGCTCTTCGCGACACTGCTTACGGCGGCGTCGGTGGCGGTCTCGGGCATGGTCGGCTGGGTCGGCCTGATTGTGCCGCACCTCGCTCGTTTTGTCGTGGGGTCGGACCATCGCTATCTCATGCCCGCCAGCATGTTGCTGGGCGGGTCGTTTCTCATGTTCGTCGACGATATCTGCCGCAGCGTGTATACGACCGAGATTCCGCTTTCAATTTTGACGGCACTTGTCGGCGCGCCGCTCTTTGTATATCTGATCTGTCGCGGCAAGCAGGGGAGGCTCTGATGGGGCTTTTGAATGTATCGCATCTGAGCTGCGGATACGGGTCGGTGCCCGTGCTTTCTAACGTCACGTTTTCTGTGGATGCCGGCAGTATTCATGTGCTGCTGGGGCCCAACGGCGTGGGCAAGACGACGCTCTTTAAGACCGTCTTGGGCTTTTTGCCGGCGCTTTCGGGCGCAATTGAAATTGATGGGCGCGAGCTGCGACAACTGTCTCGCCGTGAGCTCGCCCGTCTGGTTGCCTATGTTCCCCAAGTGCACGATTCGACCTTTGGCTATACGGTCGGCGAAATGGTCCTGATGGGGCGAACGCCCCTAATGGCAGGCATGACGGCAGCGCCGACGCGCGGGGACGAGCGCGCGGCGGACGAGGTGATTGAGCGGTTGCGGCTCGAGCGCCTTGCCGACCGGGATGTGACGGAGCTTTCGGGCGGCGAGCAGCAGATGGTGCTCGTGGCGCGGGCGCTTGCAGCGG
This sequence comes from uncultured Ruminococcus sp., assembly GCA_963604655.1. Lineage (GTDB taxonomy): Bacteria > Actinomycetota > Coriobacteriia > Coriobacteriales > Coriobacteriaceae > Collinsella. The sequence goes on along the minus strand of CAVCRP010000016.1, from coordinate 14,213 downwards.
ATCCTCGGCTGATCGTGATGGATGAGCCGTGCGCGAGCTTGGATTTTGGCAATCAGGCACTCCTGTTGACGCGACTGGGCGAGCTGCGCCAGCAAGGGGTTTCGATCCTGATGACCTCGCACGACCCTAACCACGCTTTTGCGCTTGATGCCGATGTGACGTGTTTGGGCCGCGATGGCCTGGTGGCGACCGGCACTGCGCGCGAGCTGCTGTCGCCCGATTTGCTGGGTGAGCTTTATGGCGTCGAGGTTGCCGTTGGGCAGATTTACGGGGCTTCGGGCTCGCCCGTGTTGGCTAGCGCTCCGGTGACCGAGTGTATGGCGGGAAGGGGGTAGACCATGGACATGTCGAAGAAATGCATGTCGCGTGCGGCGTTTGTGCGCAGGGCGGTTGCCGGCATGGCGATGATCGCTACGGGCATGGGCGCTGGGGTGCTCTCTGGCTGTGGGGCGTCCGGTGGCACCGATGACGCGCGTATCGTTACGGACATGGCGGGCCGCAAGGTGTCGGTGCCGCACCATGTCGAGCGGGTGTTTTGCACCAACCCAATTGGCACGGTTGATCTGTATGGGCTCGACCCCGCGCTGCTTTGCGGGTGGAACTTTAAGCCGTCAGGCGATAGCCGCAGCTATATCCCCAAAAAGCGTCTCGACCTTCCGGCGCTTGGCGTGTGGATGGGCTCGGGCTCGACGCCAAACGCCGAGGAAGTTGCGGCGCAAGATCCCGATGTGCTGCTCTGCTTTTGGACTGCCGACGATGCTGGCGCCAAGATGGCCGATTCGATTGCCGAGGATACCGGGCTGCCCGTGCTCGTTGTCGACTACGACATTCGCCATTTGGAGCAGGCGTATCAGTTTGTGGGAAAGCTTGTAGGCGAGAAAGACCGCGCGCGCAAGCTGGCATCGTTTTGCCAGGGATATCTCGACCGTGCCGTCGCCATTGCAGAGGCGGTGCCCGAGGACGAGCGCAAGTCGATTTTTCTTGCGCAGGGCAAAGACGGCCTTACGACCGACCCCGTCGGCAGCATGCATGTGACCGATGCGTTCGAAATGCTGCATATTGGCAATGTTGCCGACCTGCCTGGGACAACTGGCAAAGGCATGGGTATGCCGACGGTCAACCTGGAGCAAATTATCAGCTGGAATCCCGATGCCGTGCTGGTGGCCGAGTACAGCATGAGCAATGCCGAGAGCTCCGATATCTATGGGGAGATTGCGGCCGATTCGCATTGGGCGAACGTGCCGGCGGTGGCCGAAGGGCGGATCTATCGCGTGCCCCAGGCGCCATTCTCGTGGTTTGGGCGCCCGCCCTCGGCCATGCGCGCGCTCGGATGCCTCTGGCTCGTAAAGGTGCTGTATCCGGACTACGCCGCCGATATCGATATCGCCGAGGAGACGCGGACGTTCTACCGTGAATTCTTGGATGTCGAGATCGAGGACGACCGCCTGACAGAACTGCTATCCACAGCCCTCTAGATACACAGACGCTCATTTTAAGTTGCGGTGAAATAGTCCCCGGATGGCCCTTCTGGCCGTATCCCCTTTCAGGAACTATTTCACCGCAACTTATTGGGGCGTTGCCTATTGATTCATGTTGCCGTGGATGTAGGGGGTGACCTCGGGGGAGATGTCGCTGCAGCCTAGGTTGCGTAGGGCGGATTCGATGGCGGCGGGCAGTGGGGTTTTGCCCTCGGCATCGACCGCGGCGCCACCGAGGGCGGCGATTTTGGCGACGTCGGACGGGGCTGCCTCGAAATGCATGCAGCCGCCGACCAGGCGCGCGCGGACCTGCGAAAGGTCAAGGTCGTGCAGGTAATCCTCGCAGGCGCGAATCAAATCGACCTTCTCACGCGTGAGCTCCTCGCCCGTGGGGATGCGCGTGGCAAGGCAGGCGCCGGCGGGCAGATTCCAAACGGGATAGCCCCAAGCACGCAGCAGCTCGCGCTCCTCGTCCTTGGTAAAGCCGACCTCCGTGAGGGGCGAGCGCACGCCGAGTTCCTCGGCGGCGCGTATACCGGGGCGGTAGTCGCCGCGGTCGCTCGCGTTGCTGCCGTCGATGACGGTGGGGAAGCCCAGCGATTTGGCGTGGTTGACGATGGCGGTGAAGCCGGCGCGCTTGCAGTGATAGCAGCGGTCGGCGTCATTGCAGGCAACCTGGGGAAGCTGGAGCTGGTCAACCGAAAGGTTAAGCACCGGAAGCTTAAAATGCGGGCCCTCATTGGACTGTCCGTCAACGGATTGCTCAAACGAAGCCTGCTCGGGCGTGCCGATGAGCGGCGTGGTGAGATGGACGAGAAGGGTGTTGGCGGGCATGATGCGGGAGCAAACGGCGGCCAAAAAGCTGCTGTCGACGCCGCCGGAAAAGCCGATGGCGACGCGTCCATATGCCAAAAGCAGCTGCTCGAGCGCTGCGAGTTTGTTCTGAAGCTCCTCTGCGGGTGCGGTGGTGTCTGAAAGCATGAAACGTTCCTTACAGTTGAAAGCTCGGACGAAACTATAATCCTACCGGGCCGCTCGCCATAAGACTTCTATCTATGTAACGAAAGTGCAATATGTATATACGTTATATACAAGTTTGTAAAGTGCGGTAGAGTAGCGGCAATGCAAGCCGATGAGGGGGAACGAAATGATCAAGGCTGTCATTTTTGATATGGACGGAACGCTCGTGGACACCGAGCGCTTGGGTATTAAGGCGTGGAAAGCGGGTGCCGTTGAGCTGGGACTCTCGATTGATGAGGCGCTGATTCATCAGTTCATCGGTCGCACGCTGCCCGATGTTATGGGCATTCTCGAGAAACACTACGGCAGCCACGAAACTGCCGATGCCCTCTATGTTCGTCACAAAGTAATTCGCGACGAGATGGTCAAGACCGAACTGGAGCTTAAGGCCGGCGCTGCCGAGTGCCTGGACGAGCTGCTGGCTGCGGGCTATCACGTGGATCTCGCGACGTCGTCGCGCCACGTTACGGCCGAGCGTAACCTTAAGATGGTCGGCCTCTTTGACAAGTTTGAGACCGTGACCTGCGGTGAGGATGTTGTGCACGGCAAGCCCGATCCCGAGATGTATCTGCTCGCCTGCAAGCGCGCGGGTTTTGTTCCCGAGGAGTGCGCCGTGGTCGAGGACTCGCGCAACGGTTGTGTCTCGGGCATTACTGCCGGCTGCCATGTCTTTGCCGTGCCCGACATTGTGCCGCTTCCGCAGGATGTGGTGGATGGTTGCGATGCCGTGCTCGACACGCTGTTCGATCTGACGGCGGCGGTCAAAGCCGTGCGTTAGCGCCCGCACCCAATCAATTTCAATTGCATTTTAAAGATACGGCCATTCGCGTGATTCGGGTGGCCGCTTCTTTGTATCTACAGGGTTTTTAACCCGTAAAACTACCGTTTACCGACCAGAAACAACCACTCACCGGGCTAACGTTGACTCATATTGAAATTGAAACGGTTCAAATAATAATGAAAGCTGTAAATGAACCGCTTCAAAAAGGGGAGAGCACATGGAGAGTCGCATCGAGTCCAAGCATTACGCAGCGGTCGATATCGGTGCCTCGAGTGGGCGCGTGCTCGCTGGCTGGGTCGAGGACGGCAAGATGTCCTACCAGGAGGTCTATCGCTTTGATAACGAGCAAAAGCGCGTAAACGGACACGACTGCTGGGATGTCGAGGCGCTGTTTGACCATGTTGTCGCAGGCCTGCGCGCCGCCAAGGAGCAGACGGGTGTTGCTCCCGCCACCATCGGCATCGACACCTGGGGCGTCGACTTTGTGCTGCTCGACGAGCGCAACGAGATCGTCGGCGATACGGTTGCCTACCGCGATGCCCGCACCGACGGTATCTATGAGGCCGCCGACCAGATCATGGGTCCCGCCGAGGTCTATGCCCGCACCGGCATTCAGCGTCAGCCCTTCAACACGCTCTACCAGCTGCTTGCCCTTAAGAACGAGCATCCCGAGCAGCTCGAGGCCGCCCGCACCTTCCTGATGATCCCGGATTACCTCAACTGGCGTCTGACCGGCATCAAAGCCAACGAGTACACCAACGCGAGCACCACCGGCATGCTCGATGCCGAGAAGTGCACGTGGGACACCGACATCCTCTCGCGCTTTGGTATTCCGCAGGGCATCTTTTTGGAGCCGACCATGCCCGGTGCCGTACTCGGTGAGCTGACGGCCGACATCTCTGAGAAGATCGGCTATTCCGCGACTGTCGTGCTGCCCGCCACGCACGACACCGGTTCCGCCTTTTTGGCCGTGCCCGCCAAGGACGACAACGCCGTTTACATCTCGAGCGGCACGTGGAGCCTGCTGGGTGTCGAGAACCAGCATGCCATCACCAACGAGCTCGCCCGCAAGCAGAACTTCACCAACGAGGGCGGCTACCTCAAGCGTTACCGCTTCCTTAAGAACATCATGGGCCTGTGGATGAACCAGTCTGTCCGCCGCGAGATCAACGGCGTCGACTACGTCGAGGGCAAGACCTCGCATAAGGCGCTCATGGACCACAAGGTCGGCTTTGACGAGCTCCGTACGCTCTGCCGCGAGGCCGAGCCGTTTGAGGCCTATGTCGATGTCGACGACGACCGCTTCCTGGCGCCCGATTCCATGATCCAGGAGATCAAGCAGGCTTGCGCCGAGGGCGGCGAGCCTATCCCGCACACCGTGGGCGAGATCATGCGCACCAACTACTGCAGCCTGTCCCGCTCGTATGCCAAGGCCATTGCGGGCCTGCGCGAGCTTTCGGGCCACGACTACACGAGCATCAATATCGTGGGCGGCGGCTGCCAGGACTACTACCTCAACCAGATGACGGCCGATACCTGCGGACTTCCCGTGTTCGCCGGCCCCATCGAGGGCACCTGCATCGGCAACTTCATTGTGCAGATGATCGCCGGCGGCGACTTTGCCGACCTGGCCGATGCCCGCGCCTGCGTTGCCCGCTCCTTCGATGTGAGGCGCATCGACCCCAAGGGCGCCCAGGCGTAACCGAGAGGGGCGTGCCCCCTCGTCATCTACCTACCCCCCAGCCCCGCGAACGGCAAATGACTCCTGTCGGACGCGAGTGGCTCTCTCCGATGACATACGGCGCGGAGTGCCCTACACACACCATGCTCCGCGCCGCCGTCAATCGGCTTTTCACGTTTTTCAATTGGGCCCGCGGGCCCCGGAGAGGAGACAAACAATGGCAATGGAAGATCTGGCGTTCATCAAGGGCTTCTGCCGCTTGTGCGATGACGGCTTTAAGCAGGGCTGGCACGAGCGCAACGGCGGAAACCTCACCTATCGCATGACCGACGAGGAGGTCGCCGAGGCCAAGCCGTTTTTTGAGGAGCCCCGCGAGTGGGTCAAGATGGGCGTGCGCGGCGAGAACCTCGCCGGCCAGCACTTCGTGAGCACCGGCTCGGGCAAGTACATGCGCAATGTCCTGGAGGATCCGTACGCCAACATCGGTATCGTCGAGATCAACGAGACCGGTGACGCCTTCCGCATTGTGTGGGGCCTTGCCAACGGCGCCCGTCCGACCAGTGAGTTCGAGAGCCACTACATGAACCACTGCGTCGCCGCCGCTCGTACCGATGGCGCTAACCGCGTGATCTACCACGCCCACACCCCCGGCATCATCGAGATGTCCTTCGTGGTGCCGCTGGAGGACCGCGCCTTCACGCGCATCCTGTGGCAGATGATGACCGAGTGCGTCGTCGTCTTCCCGACCGGCGTGGGCGTTGTGCCCTGGATGGTCCCGGGTGGCCCGGCCATTGCCGAGGCGAGCTCTGGGCTCATGAAGACCTACGACACCATCGTCTGGGCTCACCACGGTCTGTTCGCTGCCGGCCCCGACTTCGATACGACCTTTGGCCTGGCACACACCGTCGAGAAGGCCGCCGAGATCTACCTGGCCGCACGTGCTGCCAACGGTGGCTCGGACGACTTCCTCAACAAGATCAGCGACAAGGGCCTCAAGGACACCTGCCACGACTTTGGCATCAAGATCAACGACGCATTTGTCGACTAGTAGGTAAGAAAACGGCGGTTCCGGTTGCTGGGGAGCTCGTGGAAACCGCCGCACATCGCTGCTGTTTGGGCAGCTTGGAAACATTGTAAGGGGAAATAGAATGGGAAACACTCGCGAGCGTCACGTGAACCCTTGGTGGGTCGCCGTTGTCTCGGGCATGGCGTCCTACATCGATTCGTGCGCGATTATCTCGTCCGGTACCGCACTGGTCATTTACCAGCAGACCTTTGGCCTCGATAACGGTCAGTTCGGTCTGATCTCGGCGGCGCTTACTTTCTGCATCGCCATCGGCTCCATCCTGGGCGGCAGCTTGGGCGACCGCTTTGGCCGCAAGCCGGTCTTCTCGGTCACCATGGCCATGCTCATTATCGGTGCCATCACCATGATCTTTGCCCAGACCTTCCCGCTGCTGCTGTTGGGCGAGATCCTGATGGGCTTGGGCGTCGGCGCCGACCTGCCGGTTTCGCTGGCGACCATCGCCGAGGAAGCGCCCGATGACAAGCGCGGCAAGATGCTGCTGTTCTCGGACATCCTGTGGGTTGTCGGCATCGTCGTTGCCCAGGGTATTGGCGCCGTTGTCGGTGACTGGGGTTATCTGGGCGGCCAGATCATGTTCACCCAGCTCGCCGTTGTCTCAATCCTGGTGCTCATTGCCCGTCAGACCATTCCGGAGTCCCCGGTTTGGATTAAGGCTCACGAGGACCGTCTTGCCGGCAAGGTGAGCAACAAGGCCCAGGGCAAGATTTCCGATCTATTCAAGAGCCCGTACGCCAAGCCGTTCATCGCCCTTGCCATCTTCTACATCGGCACCAACATCCCGGCTAACTCCCTCGGCCAGTTCTCGACTTGGATCGGCGCCAACGTTGTTTCGCTGCCCATTTCCGTCGTGTCCACCATCGGCCTGATCTGCTACCCGATCCGCGCCATCCTCGACTTCGTCTTTATGAAGTTCGTCGATACCGACAAGCGTATGCCGCTGTTCTACATGGGCGCTGCGCTCTACCTGCTCGGCTTCCTCATGTTCCCGATCTTTGGCGCCTCGACGATTACCTATGTCGCTACGCAGCTGCTCTACTGCATCGGTGCCGCTTTTGCCTTCGAGGGCATCCTGAAGGTCTGGATGCAGGAGTGCTTCCCGACGCTGCTGCGCACCACTGCTAATGGCGCCATCGTGTTCTCCTCTCGTTTCCTGTGCGCCGTCGCCGGTTCCTTCACCGCCACGTTCATCGCCGTGGCCGGCTACAAGGCTGCCTTCCTGGTCCTTTCGCTGCTGTGCCTGATCGGCTTCGCGGCTGCTATCTGGGCCTTCCACGGCGAGCGCTACAACGCGTTCGACGACGCCGAGTAAGCTTCTTCATCCGTGCCGCAGATACCGCGGCAACCTCTGGGGCGAAGGCTCTGCCCATAGTCTTCGCCCCGCCCCCTGTGCAAACGCAGACGGGCGCGACAAAAAACATGTCTGTTGCGCTGATCTGATAACCGTCGCGTCCGCCTGCTTGCAATCATCACCTTTTCTCATTGGAGGAAATCATGCTCGTTAACACCAAGGCCAAGGTTGGCGTCTTCTCGATTGCCCTCGGTGCCTATCTTCCGCAGTTCCCACAGCTCGTTCCCAATTTTGAGCAGCAGTACGAGGACTTTAAGGCCACGCTGCCCACGACCGTCGAGCTTATCGACGGCGGTATGGTGACCACCAAGGAGCAGGCTCAGGTCGCGGGCGACAAGTTCCGTGCCGAGGATGTCGACCTGGTCATCCTGCAGATGCTCACCTATGCCACGAGCTACAACGTGTTGCCGGTCGTGCGCGACCTGGACGTGCCCGTCGTCGTGGTCAACGTGCAGAAGAAGGCTCAGCCCGATTACGCCAACACCGACATCCCCACATGGCTGGGCGACCTGTACGCCTGCGGTGCCCCCGGTGAGGTCGTGGCCGACCTTAACCGCGCCGGCAAGCGTCATGCCGTGGTGACCGGCGTCGTCGAGGGCGGCGACCCGGCTGTTGCCGAGCAGCTCGAGCAGTGGTGCCGTGCCGCACAGGTGCGTCGTCGCCTACGCCGCACCAACATCGCCCAAATCGGCCGTCCGTACCCGGGCATGATGGACCTCTACATCGACGAGACCAACCTCTACAATCGTTTGGGCCTCTACACCAAGCAGTTCGACTGGGAGAAGATGTGGGCTATCGCCGACAACATCGACGACCAGACTGCCGTGGACGCCAAGGCTGCCGAGATTCTCGACACCTTTGATGTTGAGGGCGGCGCTAAGGTTTCCGACGAGCCCATCCAGGAGATGGCCAAGTACGTCGTCGCCTTTGAGCAGTGGGTCAAGGACGAGGAGATCGGCCTGGTCGCCAGCCACTACGACGGTTACGCCAAGGGTCAGGCCGGCGTGCTCGATTCCATGCTCATCCCGGCGTTCTCCATGCTCATCAAGCAGGGCACGAGCTGCGCGGTCGAGGGCGATATGAAGGTCGCCATCGCCATGAGCATCCTCAAGACCATCTCTGGCACCGGTCAGCTCTCCGAGATGTATTCCATCGACTTTCCCGAGGACATCGTCATCATCGGCCACTCCGGCTCCGGCGATGCCGACATCTCGATCGCCAAGAAGCCGACCCTCAAGGTCGTTCCCGTGTTCCACGGCAAGACCGGTGGCGGCTACCTCACCCAGTTCTACCCCGGCCACGGCACCATCACCTTCCTGGGCATCACGCAGGACGGCGACGGCAACTTTAAGTTTGTGGTTGCCGAGGGCGAGAACGTCGACGGCCCGATCTTTACCTTCGGTGACACCAACATGCGCATGAAGTTCTCCATCGGCGCCCGCGAGTTCATGGACCGCTGGAACGAGACCGGCCCGACCCACCACATGGCCGCCTGCCTGGGCAGCCAGACCGACACGATCCTGAAGGTCGCGAAGATTCTCAACGTGCCCGTGGATGTCGTCTGTAGGTAACCTTGTTCCGCCGTTCTAACGAACGATAGGAAAAAAGGGCCCGACAAGTACCTGCTTGTCGGGCCCTTATTGTTTGAGCGTTGGCCTGAGGCATCGCTGGTCTGTTGCTCTGTCCGGGCTTACAAACAGAAACACATGTAGAGCGGCAACCGGATAACGTCATCTTCCGCAACCAAAGGCTTGGGATGGAGGATATAGCTCGTCCCTACGCGCTTTCCGAATTTCGCTGAAAACTTGTTGAGTGAAGATGTCCGGTATCGCTTTTTCGATTTGACTTCGATGGGGGACACTCTCATGCGGCCGGCCGCGTCGTCATATCCTTTGACAATCAGAAAATCAATCTCCATGGTGTTTTTAGGGTTTGAATCATCTCGAACGGAGTAGAAGTAAAGCCCATGTCCCGCGGCGGCGAGTTGCTGAGCAATCACGTTTTCCGTAAACATGCCCTCATTGAGTTCGAGTTTATCGAGCAGTATGTCCCTGTAAACCTCATGCGGGGTTACCTGATTGTCGCGGAACGTTTGCGAAACCAAGAGACCCGTGTCGGACATGTAACATTTAAATGTTGAATCTTCCGCGCTAAGCGAGAGTCCGACCGAGGGGTCTGTAACGCTAAGGCAAGTTGCCCCTATGCAAGAGTCGGCAAGCCAAAAGAATGAGTCGGCGTAGTCGCGGCTTCGTGCATTTTTGTCTAATGCGGCGAGGCGATACTTTTTGTCATGCTTTGCAAGCTGTCCCGGCAGGGTTCTAAAAACGCGGCGGATCCTAGTGGCGTCCGTGCCTCCAAAGCGCTCGATATCGAAGTCATAGAGATTTAGAATGTCGCGCTTCACGACATCGACGGCACCAAAATCGTGCTTAGTGAGATATTCGTCGACCGCCTGAGGCATGCCTCCTACAAGCATGTATTCCCTAAAGAGCCGTTCGGCTTTTCTGTGGAGGGGAGGAGGCAATGGTTGCAGGCTCTCGTAGGAGGATCGAATTGCTTGGACCAGAGGCCGTTCGTCGCACGCCCAGAGGAACTCTTCAAAATCGAGAGGATGGAGTGTCATTGCGCGTTCTTCCGAGGGGACGACAATTCCCTCGACGTTCTTTTTTATCGAGATGAGCGAGCCAGTTTCTATGTAGTCGTAACGGCCGTCGGCAACGAGCTGCTTGATAAATTCTCGTGCGGCAGGAAATCGCTGAACTTCATCAAAGACTATGACGGATTGTCGTTTGGGAAGGGCTTTGCCTGTATAAGCGGTCAGGTACATGAAGAAGGAGTCGATGTCAGATCGATATTGAAGGAAAAGCTCTTTAATGTCGTCAGAGACTTCTGAGAAGTCGAGCATAAGGCATGCTTCATATTCTCTGTGGGCGAATTCGCTCACGAGCGTACTTTTGCCCACACGACGGGCGCCCTCGATAAGCAGCGCTCTTGATCCTTTGCATTCGTTCTTCCAGGCGAGAAGGCGCTGATACAGCTTTCGTTCGAACATGATGCTCCAAACAGCCTAAATTATCTGCGTAAACACGAAATGGAGAGTTAATTTGGCTGTATCTTACACGAAATGGGAAGTTAAATGCGCGCTAATTTACACGAAATGGGAAGTTACGCTCGCATGGGCATAGATAGAGCATCCCGCTGAACCTAAAGACTCAACGAATAGGCGGCTACAAGTACGCGCCGAGGTTGATGGCGGTGGCGTCCGTCTGGGTGCTTGCCTGAGTGCTTGCGCGCTCCAGCAAAAACGGGCGCACGATTTCCTGGCGGTTGATGTCTTCGGTTGCCGTGACCGTTGTGACGGGACGCGCAGCGGAACCGACGCGGATATGCTTGGTTTTGGGCGGCGTCTTTTTTTCGATCTGCTCCATCAGCAGCTGGACGCCCTTACGGCCGATCTCGTAGCCCGGGGGCGCCACCGTGGTGAGCGAGACGGATCCGCTCCAGGCAAGCGGGTTGCCGTCGCAGCCGGCGACAAGAATCTGGCCGGGGACCGAAATGCCGTTGTCGACCAGTGCCGAGACAACGCCCGAAGCCAACACGTCGGTCAGGCCGATGACAAAATCGGGACGCTCGTCGGCCGGGCGCTCGGCGATTTGGCTGCCAATGCCATAGCCGTCGGCCGCAGTATTCCATTCGCCGGCATCGATGACTTCGATCTTGATGTCGGGGTACAGGGCAAGCGCCTTGTGAATGCCAAGAACGCGCAGGGTGAGCTGCATAAATGCCGCTCGGCCCACAACGACGATATGGTGTGCGCCGCGGGCGATGGCGAGCTCGGCGATAATGCGCCCCTGGGCCTCGTTGTCGGCAGCCACATAGTAGCCAGGCTCGGAGCAATGGATGTCCAAATGGACGATGGGCACGGGCATCTTAGTCATGGCCGGATGCCAGTCGGGCGATGCCATGGGCTGCACCATAACGCCGGACATCTGGGTGCCCATAAAGTAGCGCAGGTAATGATCCTCGAGAATATCGTCGTTGTCGGCATTGGCGATGAGCAGATCGTAGCCGTGCTTGCGGGCCTCGTTGTGGGCGCCGCTGGCAATTTGGAGCGAGAAGCCGTGGTCGAGGCGGGGGAGGACCAAGCCAAAGGACTTGGTGGTGCCGCCGGCCAGCTGACGGGCGCTTTGGTTGGGCAGGTAGCCTAGACGATTGATGGTCTCGTTGATGAGTTTGAGGGTCTCGGGGCGCAGCTTTTCGGGATGGTTGAGCGCGTTGGAAACCGTGCCCAACGAAACCCCGGCCTCGCGCGCGACGTCGCTGATTTTAACCTTTGCCATAGCGGCCCCTTTGATGCGTTTCAAGTACAAGCCTGATTGTAGCATCGCCCGCCCCCGGGGTGTCAAAACCTGCCAATGAGGGACAGGTTTATTTTGGCAGGTTTTATCTGGGGAAACGGCGTTGCCGACCAAAACCACCACGAAGGGGACAGGCATCTTTGTGGTGGTTTTGCTGTCCCGGCTTTCAATTGTCTTGATCTGTAACATCTGGACGGTAAAACCGGCTCTACGTGTTACAGATTGAGACAAAACGTCGAGGTCGGACGGAAAATCTCGATCTGTAACAGTAAGCCCGCTTTTGGTGGCCCATATGTTACAGATTGAGACAAATCGCCGGAACGGGTCGCCGTCCAAACCACCACAAAGGTGCCTGTCCCCATTGTGGTGGTCTCGGGCATGTGTGTATCGAGTGGTATCTAAGTTGAGATACCACTTCTGGTATATCAGCTTGAGCTTGCGTGAGTACAATACTCGAACGTCATACGTCTCAGCGCCCCCTGTGCGTGGACGTCTTGCAGTCACGCGAACGAAGGGATCTATCCTATGTGCGGAATCGTCGGCTACACCGGCTCTGATATTGCAAAGAACATCCTGGTCACAGGCCTTAAGCGCATGGAGTATCGCGGCTATGACTCCTCGGGCGTCGCGCTCGAGGTGGGCGAGGGCGCCGCAGCGCATCTCGACGTCATCCGCCGCGTGGGCAAGGTTGCGGGCCTGGAGAGCGAGCTTTCCAATATCGATAGCGACGCTACCTGCGGCATCGGCCACACCCGCTGGGCCACCCACGGCAAGCCCTCGGTCGTCAACGCCCATCCCCACACCAGCTGTGACGGTCGCATCGCCATCGTCCACAACGGCATCATCGAGAACTTCGTCGAGCTGCGCGAGGAGCTGGAGGGCCGCGGCCATCACTTTAAGAGCGAGACCGATACCGAGGTCTTCGCGCATCTGATTGAAGAGGCGTATGCCGAGACGCACGACCTGATGGCCTCCGTGCGCGAGGCCTGTACCCACGTGGTAGGCGCCTACGGCTTGGCTGCCGTGTCTGCCGACGAGCCCGGCGTTATCGCCGTGGCTCGCAAGGATTCCCCGATCGTCGTTGGCGCGGGCGAGACCGGCGCCTATGTCGCCTCCGACGTCATCGCGCTCATCGATGCCACCCGCGATGTCGTGGTGCTCGAGGACGGTCAGTTTGCCAAGCTCACGCCCGCGGGCGTCGAGTACACCGACGAGGTCGGCAACGTGATCGAGCCCAAGGTCACCCATATCGACTGGGATCTGGATATGGCCGAAAAGGGCGGCTACCCCGACTTCATGCTCAAGGAGATCCACGAGCAGCCGCGCGTCGTGCGCGACACGCTGGTCGGCCGTATGACGTCTGCCGGCGAGCTCGACATCGACGAGCTGGGCCTGTCCCTCGAGGAGCTCAACGACATCGACCGCGTCTACGTAATTGCCTGCGGCACCAGCTACCACGCCGGCCTCATTGCCAAGAACCTTATTGAGGGTTGGGCTCGCATCCCGACCGAGGTGGAGGCGGCCAGCGAGTTCCGCTATCGTAACCCCATCATCACGCCGACGACGCTCGTCGTTGCCGTGTCCCAGTCGGGCGAGACGGCCGACACCCTCGCCGCCATCCGCGACGCGCGCATCAAGGGCGCCAAGGTCTTCGGTATCACCAACGTGGTGGGCAGCCCCGTGGCGCGCGAGAGCGACGGCGTCATCTACACCAAGGCCAACAAGGAGATCGCGGTCGCCTCGACCAAGAGCTTCATCGGCCAGGTCGTGAGTCTCACACTGCTTGCCCTGCTGCTGGCGCAGGTCAAGTACCGCCTGACCACCAAGCAGGCGCGCATGTTGTTCCGCGAGCTTTCCGATACGGCCGAGCAGATCCAGTGGATTCTGGACACGCAGACCGAGGCCGTGCACGAGGCCGCCCTGCTGTGCAAGGACGCGCAGTCGGCGCTGTTCGTGGGCCGTGGCATGGGCGCCGCCATCTCCTACGAGGGCGCACTCAAGCTCAAGGAGGTCAGCTACCTGCACGCCGAGGCCTATGCCGCCGGCGAGATGAAGCACGGCCCCATCGCCCTGATCGACCCGGGCTTCCCCGTTATCGCCGTGGCCACCAAGAGCGCCACCTACGACAAGACCGTGTCGAACCTTATGGAGTGCAAGGCGCGTGGCGCCAAGGTCATCGTCGTTGCCACCGAGGGCGACGAGGAGATCAACAAGATCGCCGACTGCATCATCCGCGTGCCGGCCGTCCGCGACGTGTTCAGCCCCATCACGGCGAGCGTTCCGCTGCAGCTGCTTGCTCGCGAGGTCGCCATCCTGCGCGGATGCGATGTCGACCAGCCCCGCAACCTGGCGAAAAGCGTTACGGTTGAATAGTTCGTTTGCCGTTCAAACGAAGCAACGTAGAGAAACCACCACAAAGGTGCCTGTCCCCTTTATTATGAGCAGGACATTGTCAAGATG
>CAVCRP010000015.1:0-52019 GCA_963604655.1 uncultured Ruminococcus sp. | reverse complement strand
GCAGCACGGCGGCGCAGACGCGCGCGGCGGAGTTGGCGACGGCGTACTCGGTGCACTGCTTGCCAGCGTAGGTCACATAGCCGCCCTTGCGCGCGAGTTCCTCGACCTCCATGTGGTCGAACGCGTACTTGTCGGGGTTCTCGGCCTGAAGCTCGTTGAGGCTCTTGCCGGCGATGGTCGCGGCCTTAAAGGCGGCCAGTTGGCTAAAGCCATGCTCGCCAATCATGTAGGCGTCGATGGACTTGGGGCTCACGCCGACCTTCTTGGAGATCTCGGTGCGCAGGCGGGCGGAATCCAGGCCGCAGCCCGAGCCGATGATCTTCTTGGGATCGTAGCCGGTCAGGTGCCACAGCTCGGTGCACACGACGTCGCAGGGGTTGGAGATGCTCACGAAGATGCCGTCAAAGCCGGCGTCGACGATGCGCTTGGCAAAGGTGCGGGCGGCGTCGGTGGTAAAGAACAGCTCGCCGTCGCGGTTGCCGGCGGCCAGCGCGACCTTGCCGGCGGCGTTGACGATGACGTCGCAGCAGGCCAGCTCCTCGTAGTGGTCGTAGCAGTTGACGATCTTGGTGTTGTACGGGACAAACGAAAGGGAGTCGCGCAGGTCCTGGACCTCGGACGTCACCTTGGCCTCGTTGATATCGCATAGGTACAGCTCATCGGCAATGCCCTGCATGAGCAGGCTGTTGGCGACATGTGCTCCTACGTGGCCCTGGCCGACCACACCGATCTTACGCGTCTGGTACATATATGTATCCTTTCGGCCGAGTTTTTCGCGTCGAACCATTGTAGCGTCCTGTTGCCACTTTGCTAGGCTAAAGCGCCACAGATTTTTGGGACATGCCGTAATCTCTACTTTTGGAGTGATTTGGGCCGCTGACGGCATCGCTGGGCGATGTGCTCGCGCGGATGGGGCCGGTCGTTGTACCATAGCTGCAACTGACTCGTAAGGAGCATCCATGCCCATTCGCATCCCCGACGCCCTCCCTGCCGCCGCGCAGCTCGAGAGCGAGAACATCTTTGTCATGACCGAGTACCGCGCGCTGCACCAGGACATCCGTCCGCTGCGCGTGCTCATCCTCAACCTCATGCCCACCAAGATCGCCACCGAGACGCAGATTATGCGCAAACTCTCCAACACGCCGTTGCAGGTGGAGGTGGACCTGCTGCGCACCAAGACGCACGAGGCCACGCACGTGAGCGCCGGCCACCTGGAGACGTTCTACCGCACGTTCGACGACATCCGCGACATCCACTACGACGGCCTGATTATCACGGGCGCGCCGGTGGAGCAGATGCCGTTCGAGGAGGTCGACTACTGGCCCGAGCTCTGCCAGATCATGGACTGGTCCACCACGCACGTGCACTCCACGCTGCACATTTGTTGGGGCGCGCAGGCTGGCCTGTATCACCATTACGGCATTCAGAAGTACGATCTACCGGCCAAGGCAAGTGGCGTGTTCGAGCATTATCTGGTGAAGCCGCAAAGCCCGCTGGTCCGCGGCTTCGACGACCGCTTCTATGCCGTGCATTCGCGCAACACCGATGTGCGCCGCGAGGACGTGGAGGCCGAGCCGCAGCTTGAGGTCGTGGCCGTGTCTGACGAGGTGGGGCTGTACATTGTCAAGTCGACGGACAGTCGTCGCTTCTTTGTCTTTGGCCATCCCGAGTACGATACCGACACGCTGCGCCTGGAGTACGAGCGCGACGTGAAGCGCGGCCTCAACCCTCAGGTGCCGGCGCATTACTTCCCGAACGACGACCCCACCGCCGAGCCGCGCAACGTCTGGCGCAGCCAGGCTCAGCTGCTCTACACCAACTGGCTCAACTACTACGTCTACCAGACCACGCCCTACGACCTGGCCCGCGCCGGCGAGGAGCACTAGGCTACGGCTGTGGTCGTGGCTGCGGCTGTTGCTGTGCTCGCGGCGTGACGAGCGTGGATTATCGGACACACGAGCGTGGATTTTCGGACGTTTACAAATCGAGCGTGGATAATCTCCCACTTTTGACTTGAAACTAGGCTCAAAACGGGAGATTATCCACGCTCATTTTTTATATGTAGATGCCGATGGCTCGGCTAAGAGACGGTGCGTGCAGAGGCAAAGTCGCATTTGGCGTGGTCTTGAATCTCGACGGGTTTTTCTTTCTGATAATCCGATGGACCAAGGCGCCAAATTGTGGAGACAGGGACCTCTCGACAACTTCCCTACCTGCAGATATAAGCCGTCAACCTAAAACGCCCAAAACCGTCAAGCATTTGGTCAGCGCTTGGACAGCATTTGGTCAGACTTCGCATGAAACCGTCTGGTACGTTTGCGCCGTTCCAGGATTTGGGAGGCGACATGGGAAACATGACGGCGAATCAAAGACTTACAAGCCACATTAAAGCATGCGAACAGCAGATGAGTTGCGTGTACGCGCGCACGGCGGCGGAGGCAAAGCAGATTGAGCGGCGGGTGGCGGCGGGAAGTCTCGAAGTGATCATGCCGGGGCTGTATGCGCGTCCGGAATATTGGTCCGAACTCAAGTTTCGACAGCGTTATCTGCATCGGGTGCGGGCCCTTGCACAAAAGCATCCCGACTGGACGTTTTGCTCCTATACGGCGGCTGTTATCTATGGCCTTTCGGTTTCGCATGCCAATTTGACGCACATCCATATCGCCGCGGCGCCGGCGCAATCGACGACGCCCGGCTCTCAGGTGATTCGCCATCGTTATGCTTGTCAAACACGGGCAATCCAGATGGATATTGCCGTGACCGATATCGATCAAACGATTACGGATTGTCTGGTCGATGCATCGTTTGTCGAGGGACTGATCATTGCGGACTCGGCGCTCCATGAGCAGCTGTTGTCGAAGGAACATCTCGTTGAGGCAATCAACAAGCTTGGCTTAAATCGTCGCGGTGTTGTGACGGCGCGAAGTGTTGTGCGGTGTGCCGATGGTCTGTCGGAAAGCGGTGGCGAGTCCAAGGCACGCGCGCTGATGATCGAGCGCGGCTGGCAGAAGCCGGAGCTGCAAGTTGAGCTGTTCGACCCAGTTGAGCCGGGGCGGCCGTATCGCGTTGACTACTTGTGGCGTGTGGGCGACCAGCTGATTATCGGTGAGTTCGACGGATTCGTTAAAAGTGAGAAGGCGGCGGAGGAGGGCAAGCTCGCAAAGGCGCAATTTGATGAGCGTCAGCGCGAGTCGAGGCTTTCGCTGCTTGATAACTGTAAGATCGTGCGCTTGTGCTGGGATGATCTGAGGGACCCGTCAAAGCTCGATCGTAAACTCAAAGTTGCCGGCGTACCGCGCGTGTGCTGAGGCGGTTGCAGGGCGTTGAGCCGCACGAGCGTGGAAATCCGGACATACGAGCGTGGATTTTTGGACGCTTGTTGAACGAGCGTGGATAATCTCCCGTTTTTGATTCGTAAGGGGGCTCAAAGTGGGAGATTATCCACGCTCATCGTGTGGGTGCGATGCAATGGCGGTTAGGCGCTGATGATGTTGGGCAGCGGCAGGTCGTGGGCATCGGTGGGGATGTGGTCGACGCGCTGTTCGTCAAAGGCGATGCCGATGATTTGGCATGCGGGCGAGAGCATGGGCAGGTAGCGGTCATAGCAGCCGCCGCCGTAGCCCAGGCGCGCGCCGGCGCGGTCGAAGGCTACGAGCGGCACGACGATCATGTCGAGAGCGTCGGCAGGCACGATAGGGAAGCGGCTGCTGTCGATGTCCGTGGCCGCGAAGGCCCGCGTGGGGTGGGCGATAAACGGTGCCGCGGATGCATCGTCGGCGGCAACTGCCCGCATACACATGCGCTGGCCACAAGCTGCGGCGTCTGTTGCCGAGAGCATGCACGGATAGGCCACGCGCCAGCCACGTTTGGCGGCAGCTGCGGCAAACGCGGCTGGGTTGACTTCGGAACCCATCGCGGCATAGACGGCAACGGTGTGCGGTGCCGCGGGATCCGAGCGACCCAGTCGCTCAACCAGCCGCGCACAGATAACGGCAGACTTCGCCGCCCGCACATCCAAATCAAGAGCGTCACGTCGGGCAATCACCGCCCGTCGCAACTCAGCCTTGTCCATCCCAACCTCCTCTAGCAAACCTGCCAAAAAGGGACAGGTTTATTTTGGCAGGTTTTATCTGGGCAAACGCGATATGGGCAGTAAAGCCACCGCAAATAAGCCTGCGAACTGCGCCCTTTGTGGTTGTTTGGGCCTATGCGTTAATGCTATAACGCCGCAGCGATTGCTTCAGTCACAAACTTATTGAGTGACTCACCCTTCTTTGCCGCTGCCAGCGCTGCTTGCTTGTGGAGCTCAGAGCCCGTTCTTACGTTGAACGAGCCCTTAAAAGCCCGCTCGGGTTCCTTGCCCTTCTCGGCGCAAAACTCAAGGTAATCGTCGACGGCGTCGTGGAAGCATTGCTCCACTTCTTCAGCTGTGGAGCCTTCAAATACAATTGCGTCCCTAATGCCGGCGACCATACCTGTCAGCACGTGCTGTTCGGCATCGAACTCGACCGGGGCGAAATAACCCTTGTAAGCCAAAACGTTACTCATGGCTGCCTCCGACATCTTGTAGAAATCGAACGATGTTTCGGATGGTTCCCGCCGTCAATTCGTCAGATGGATGGGGTGCGTGCATCACGAACATTCTGCCGTCCGATGGCCTGTAGAAGCGAATGCGCGATCCGGATGTCCTGCCTTTGTTGTCCATTTCAAAGCCATATGAAGCCATAACTTTAAGAAAGTCAGCAAATCTATACGTTGAAGGACGGCCAAGCAGCTGGGCGATGAGTTTGTCGATCCGAGTCATCCTGCCTCACATCCTGCAACTATATTATAGTTGCAATTTAAGTCCGATGCAAACACTCATAATATAGAACATGTGTACGTATAGAACAAGCGTTCGAATCACCACTGAGAAAGGGGGACAGGCACCTTTGTGGTGGTCTGTGCTGTGATGGGCGTCTGCGGCGGTTTGTCTCGATCTGTAACAGTAACTCGGCAAAATTGGACTTAGATGTTACAGATTTAGACAAAGGGTCGGCGTCATCCGGAAACGTCTCGATCTGTAACATCTGGAGCCGATATTGCCGTCTAGATGTTACAGATCGAGACAAACCGCCGCAGTGGGCTGCGCCGCCCCGTCCAAGCCGCAGAAAAAAGGTAGATTTTTAGGCATGTCCTAAAAATCTACCTTTGTGCGTTAGCCCAGCAGGTCAATGACGGTAAAGCCGGCGTTGCTCTTGGCGATGACGTCTCGGCCGCCAAAGACGCAGGTGGGCGACTCGGCTGCGATGCGCGTCACGTCGGCGCCGAGCGAGCGCAGCTCACCGGGCGTGGCGGCGAGCATCTGGGCGCGACGCTCCTCGCGCGCATGCGGATCGAGCCCGGCCAGGTAGGTCGTGTTGCGGCGCTTGGTGAGCGCGTACGGCTTCACCGGCGCGTCCATGCCGCTCACGCAGCTCACGATAAAGCCCTCAAAGGCGGCTTCGTCGGGCTCAAAGCTGCCGAGCCATTCGCCTGCGCGCGCCACGCGCTCAATCGAAGGATCGATCGCCGGGTCGCGGTAGGTGTAGAACGCCGCCTGACGCTCACCTGCCGCGCGGAATCCGCAGCCGTACGCCCCGCCCTTCACGCGGATCTCGTTCCACAGGTAGTCGTAGGAGAGCGCGTTGGCAGCCACGGCCCAAGTGCCTGTCACGTCAATGCCCAGGCGACGCGGGTCGCACGCGCTTGCCGCAAAGCAGATGTCGCTGGGGATCACGAAAGCCTCGTGGCGGTCGCACGGCGCCGGCACCACGAGCGCGTCGCGGCCGGCACCATCGCCCGCACCCAGCCCCAGGTCGCCCGCGGCATCCCAGTACGCGTCAAAGTCCTCGTCGCTGCCGGTAAAGCTCGCCATGCAGCCATCGGCCACAAAGATGCGGCCTGCCAGTTCGGTAAGCTTGGCGCGCAGGTCGTCCAGGCGCTCGTCAAAGTGGTCGAGCAGATTGCGAAGGAACAGGTAGAAGTTCACGCCCGAAAGCTGCTCGCGCACCACGGCCGAAGGCGAGCTGTAGCTCATCGCGCGACCGAGCGCCGCCGAGTGACCGTTGTTGATAAAGCCCTGCTCAAGCCCAATGCGAATCTGCGTGAGCACGTCGCGCACGCGGTCGGCGTCGGCATCTGCCAAAAGCGTGCTCGACCATACCTCGCGCGGCAGACTCGCCAGTGCATCAATCTTCTCGGACAGGGCGCCGGCGCTCACCAGCAGGTAGGGGCGCACGCCGTCCACGTCGGGCTGGGTCATGACTTCGGTCGTAAAACTCAAAAAGCCCAGCTTGCCAGCGAGCAAGTTGTCGAGTTCCTCGGCCGAGTGCTCGCGCGTGGGCAGCTGCTTAAGCAGGCGGCAGAGCAGCGTCACATAGGGCAGGTCCTCAAACGCGACGCAGCTCAGGTCGAAATACTGCATGGCGTAGGCCAGGCGGTTGGTAGGGATGTCGTGGCGCAGACAGACGATGGGCGCGGTCGTGTCCACGACCAGCGGCGGTTCGGGGCGCGCCTCGCCAATGTCGGACACGCGCAGGCGCGGCAGCGTGGCCTTGTCCTCGGGCGTGTCCTCGGCCTCCTGCGCGGCACGCAGCGCGGCCGTGCGCTCGACCACATCGGCCAGCTCGGCATCGGTCATGGCATCGCGCTTGGCTGCCAGCTCGGCGGCCTCGGCACCCTCCGAGCCGGCGCCAGCGTCCACCGGCACCAGCTCGACGAGCGCCATGTGGTCGTTTTCCAGCACCAGCTCGCGCAGCAGGTCCTCAAAGTAGGTGCCGTCCAGCTCGCTACGCAGCTCCTCGTACACCGGGCAGTACTTGAGCGCCAACGTCGCGGCGTCGTCATCGTAGAGCCAGGTGCTCAGCGCGTCGCACGCAATGGCCACGCCGTCGGCGATGCCGTAGTCGCGCTGGCGCAGATCGTATTCGTTGCTGCTGATGATGGCTTCTAGGCGCTCGCGCGGAACGCCGTGCTCGCACAGGTCGCGGCAGGCGTCCTGGAACACGCGGCGCAGCTCGCGCGCCACGCCGGGCTGCGCGTTTTGCAACATGATGAGCTCGTAGGGCTGCAGGCTCTCGGCCGCGGTGTAGCTCACCACGTTGCCGCCCAGGCCGGCGGCCAGAATGGTCTTCTTAACCGGTGCTTCGTTGGAACCCAGCAGCGCCTCGAACAGGATGTCCGCCGCGATCGTGCGCTTGCGATCGAGCGCGCTGCCCAGCACCAGACCCAGGCCCACCAGGGCGTTCTCGGGTGTGGTGGCCATCTCGACGCGCTTGTACTCGCAGGTCACGGGCGCCTGCACGTCCAGCGGATTGGGCGCCAGCGTGGACGGGTCCTCGCCGGCGGCAACGGCTGCGTCCATGCGGCGGCTTGCGGCACTCGGCTGCGACAGATAACGCTCGTCCAAAAAGGCCAGTGCGCGGTCCACGTCCAGGTCGCCGTAGAGCGTGATGTAGGAGTTGGAGGGGTTGTAGTGGCGCGCGTGCGTGTCCAGGAACTGCTCGTAGGTGAGCGCGGGAATCGCGCGCGGGTCGCCGCCGCTTTCGTGCGCATAGGCGGTGTCGGGATAGAGCGCGGCGTTGACGGCGTCGTCCAGCACGCTCATGGGGTCGGACAGCGCACCCTTCATCTCGTTGAACACCACGCCGTTATAGCGCAGCGTGCCCTCGCGCAGGCTGGCGGGGTTGCCGTCGCCCTCGCCCTCGGCGCCCTCTGGCAGGTCCAGCTCGTAGTGCCAGCCCTCCTGCTCAAAAATGGTGGGCTTGGTGTAGATGGCCGGGTTGAACACCGCGTCCAGGTACACGTCCATCAGGTTATACAGATCCTGTTCGTTGGTGGTGGCGACGGGGTAGATGGTCTTGTCGGGGTAGGTCATGGCGTTGAGGAACGTCTGCATGGAGCTCTTGATCAGGTCGACAAACGGCTCCTTGACGGGAAACTTGGCCGACCCGCACAGCACCGAGTGCTCAAGAATATGGAACACGCCGGTGGAATCGGCCGGCGGCGTCTTAAAGCCAATGGCAAAGGCCTTGTTTTCGTCGTCGCACGCCAGGTACAGCAGGCGAGCGCCCGAGACGGTGTGGCGAAGCACGTAGGCGTCCGAGTCGAGCTCGGGTACGGTCTCGCAGCGCTCGACGGCAAAGCCGTGGCAGGTAGTGCCGGGCACCAGCAGTGCGGCGGCAGCGGCGCGCGGGTCGGTTGAGGTGGTGGGCATATGCAGTCTCCTTTGACGCCCCAGCGGGGGCGAATCGAGTCGAATCCCCGAGAGTATACCCATATGGGGCCACGGCACTGCGGCGAACTGGAGACGATGCCGGCTGATCGTCGATCACTCGCGGTTCGCCCGCCGCACGAGCGTGGATATCCGGACGCGCGAGCGCGGAAAATTGGACACTCGCCAAACGAGAGTGGATATTCGGACGGACGAGCGAGGATTTTCGGACACCTATCGAACGAGAGTGGATATTTGGACGGAATCTGCCGCAAAAGCCCCAAAAACCGTCCAAATATCCACTCTCGATATCCGACCGTCCGAAAATCCTCGCTCGTGCGGTGACGGCTACGGCAAGGCGTCACCGCCAGATCGACAATGGCTCTGCCGGACGACTTATTCCTGCGCAGCCTCGTGCTCGTCCATCAGGAACAGCCTAAGAACCAGCTTGATGACATTTCCCGGTTTGACTTCAGCCGTGCCAAAGACGCTGCGCTCGGCGAGCTCGCTGCAGTATGCGTAGATATCGCGGATAAGGTCCGCGCCCGAAAGCGTAAACATGTAGCCTGCGTCCGAAAGCGCATTGGGTGCGGCGGGCAACTTGGTCATGCGACAAAAGGTCAACAGGTCGGGCGCCATAGCGTCTTGGTAGCCAAGATGGCCGCCGTCTTTTTGTGCGGCGAGTTCCAGCTGGCGTACTCGATCCAGCGCCGCTGCCAGCACAAAGCTCGGTGTGGGCGCATTGACGTCCTCCGTGTTCGCCACGAGTTTGCCCGCCGCCTGTGTGACAAGCCAGGCGACCTCGCGCTGGCAACGCACGGCCTTGCGCGTAACCGGCTTGATGGACGAAGAAGAAACGCTCCCCTTAGGCGGATTCGAAGCAGCCATAAGACCCTCCCATGAACAATCCGGCCCAACAAGCCCGGATGAAACACGTGCTACATCAGTATACAGGGGAGTGGGGTAGCGGGGTACAAGCGCGCCAGCGGCAAACCGAGAGCATCAACAATGTGCCTCCGCTCTATTTGGACGATGGTACGTGGGTCATTAAGTACTCGGTTCAAGCGCCGGGTACCGTTGGTTTTCGAGACCAGAATTACAACCGTAAAATGCTCAACTGCATGGAATGTGACGTCCCAGTCGGAGTCATATTTGCAACCGAGGTTGGCTATAAGGTGCTCGGCCTTGCGTTTGTTGAGCGGTTCGAGCCCGAAAACGGATGGTTTGTTCTGCACGGTCCTGTTCATAAAGGCGGACCGGACCCTCGTTTTGCGCCCGACATGAGTTATCTGAAGCACATACCCGTCGATATTGAGTTTGCCGGACAGGGTGCGACCGACGATGAAATTTGGCTTTGGCGGTCTTTTACGATCGTGCTGTTTGATCGGATCGCGTGGCGATGCAATCTCGCACACGCCTGCCGGTGCATGCTCTTCCTGATTTGTATAGCGAGAGGGGAGCGAACGTGAGCTGGCGAGGCGATATTGCGATGGGGAAGTACGGAAAACTGCCGTGCGCCCTTATAGACAACAAAATGTTTCCGAGCGTAGAAGTTGATTGCGGGTCGTTTGTCGTCGCCTGTCCTTGCTGCGGTTCGCAAATACCGTGCCTCGACATTCGGTTCATCGATGCGTGCGACAGACTTAGCGACGAAGTGAGAAAACGGACAGGCGTTCATATGCCGGTGTATCAGGAGAAATGCCCTGTTTGTGGCCTCGATATCGTGTACGACGCCGGCGACGAGGGATAGGTGATGCGGAGGAGCTGGCTGTGAAGGCATCTCTGTCCCTATAAGTAAACCCCCTCACCGAGTTGCCTGTGGAACTCGGTGTGATGGCCGCGTGCCCAGGTAAAGAGCGCCTGGTCAAAGTCGGTGCGCGCGGCCGGGACGCCAAAGACGCCGGCAACTTCGACGCGTACAAACTCCAGTGCCGGCAGCTTGTTGATGGCAGTGAGGGCAAACGGGGACGAGGGCTCCTCGAACAGATAGCGGCTGCCTTGCAGCGCGTTGCAACTGGTGCACGTGTTGCCGAGCGACGGGGCTTTGGAGGCTCGCGCGCCTACGGGCTTGTAGCCGCAGCGCTTAGAAAGATAGTCGCGGATCTCGCCCGGCACGCAGCCAAGAGCGGGCACGATGGCGAGTGCGTTGGCGTTGGCCGTGTCGATGGTAATGTGCCCGGCTTCGTTGGGCGCGTGCGCGATGGCGATGCCCTTGTCGTCATCGGTTCGATAGGGAATGCCGAAGGCCGCGACCGAGGTCTCTTTGTGACACTTCCAGCACTCGCGCTTGCCCAGTACTAGATATATATACGGCGCGGAAGGGTCGGATCGGTCTACACCGGGCAACCACTCGGCAAAGGGCTCGGGATTAACGCCGCTGGGCACATACCAGATCTTTTTGGTCCGGTCCCATTTGGCACCCAGCGCCTTGGCTTCTTCTTTGTGCGAAAAGGGGACATCGAGCTCGGTGCGTATGGCGGCTCCTTGGTGCTGCAGGTGCGAGTGGCTCAAGGATACCGCAGGGCGCAGACATCGCGGCGTTTTGTTGAGAAGTTGCGGCGCGGACTGCTTGGTTACGCCGTTAGATAAATTGGCAAGTAGATGGTCGGCTTTTGACCAGTTGGGCGGTTGGAGCAGCTTGCGGCGCAGTTTTGTGCCTGGCTATTGTTGATGTTGGGGTATTGAATATATTTGGCTGCCATTCGTCAGGTGAATTGATGTTACGTTGCGATGACGGTTGGAACTGCCAGCGGATTTAGCGACATAAAACAAAACAGCCCAGAGGACATAGCCTCTGAGCTGCGAACATTTGGTGGGCGTTAGAAGATTTGAACTTCTGACCTCTTCCGTGTCAGGGAAGCGCTCTCCCCCTGAGCTAAACGCCCGATCAAGGGTGCGCAAGCGCGCAAGGGATAATATAACGGAGCCTGAACTCGGTGGCAAGAACATTTTTAAAAATCGCTTACATTGTGGAATTCGGGGGCTTTGTCATATCCATTTCAAAAGAGCCTGCTGCCGCGATTTGGCTGTCGCATAATGCAAGGCCATTGCGGTATCGAGCTATGGAAAGACGCCTGCGGAATTGTCCTACCGATAAGCGGACAAGCCTCCAGCTGGTGCCTTCGCCGTGGTAAGGTAAGCCGAATTGTTTCCAGGCTGCTTCGAGGGAATGGAATGAGCAAAGAGCGTGTCGAGCAGGTCGAAGGCGCAGGGGCTTCGGTACCGATGACCGATATATCGAACATTGATGTGCCCGAGGGCACCGATGAGCTCAGCCGTAGCACCCGCCGCGCTTGGCGCGAGCGCCTGAACAGCGCTTCGACGCGCAAGATGATCACGGGCGTTTTGGCTACGCTGGTGGGCGGTTCGTTTTGGGGCTTCTCGGGCACCAGCGCGAGTTTTCTGTTCGATACCTACCACGTCGACACCTTGTGGCTTATGAGCGTGCGTCAGATTCTCGCCGGTCTACTCTTTATGGCCGTGGTCGTTACGCGCGACCGCGAGCGCCTGATTAAGCTCTGGACCACGCCCGCCGATCGCAAGCAGCTGCTGCTCTTTACCGCCTTTGGCCTGCTGTTCAATCAGTTTTGCTATCTTTCGGCCGTGCGCCTGACGAACGCCGGAACCGCGACGGTGCTCCAGTGCCTGCAGCTCGTTATCATCATGGGCTACACCTGCGTGACCGATCGCCGCATGCCGCGTACTCGCGAAGTCATCGGCATTGGCCTGGCTCTGGGTGGAACCTTTTTAATCGCCACCGGCGGCGACCCCACCAGCCTGAATATCTCGCCGCTTGGCCTGGCAGCGGGTCTTATGTGTGCGGTCAGCGCCACGTGTATGGCGGTGATTCCCGCTAAGATTCTGCCCGAATATGGCAGCCCCATCGTCACAGGTTCGGCTATGCTCACGGCAGGCATCGTTTCGTGCGCCATGGTTCAGCCCTGGGCGCATATACCGGCGCTCGATGCTGCCGGCGTCGAGGCGCTCGCGGTGTTCGTGGTTATCGGTTCGTTTTTTGCCTACATGCTGTATATGCAGGGCGTTAAGGACATTGGCTCGGTTCGCGCAAGCCTCATTGGAACCGTGGAGCCGGTCTCGGCGACCATCACCAGCGCCGTCATGCTGGGCACGGTGTTTTTGCCGACCGACCTTATCGGCTTTGCCATGATCATCGTGATGATGTTCCTCACGGTTTAGTTGACGCTATCGCCATGCTGGATGGGGTGTTGCGCCACATTTTCGCCAATTGATAGCCGTGTCTGGAGTTTAGCTGTCGATGCTCAATATGCCATAAACTAATAGCGTTATGGACTTTTCTATTGCGACTCAATTGCGAGGATTTCTTTATGGCTGGTAATCACTTTAAGGGCAGCGACAGCGGCCGTCCTGCAGTTCCGCCGCGTTCGAACGGGGTCGGAAAAGCTGGCATGTCGAGCGGAGCTGGTCAGAACAGCGCCGGTAAGCGCACGTCTCCGGGCGAGACGGCGATGTTTACCGCTCTGTACGAGCAGTCTCAGAAGGCTAAAAAGACCGGTCGCGCAAGAGGGAATGTCTTTGCGGGCGGTGCGACCCCCACGTCGCAGCCGAGTGGGGCTCCTTCGGCGCCTGCGAACAACGCGGGCGCTGCTAACGCCGCGAATGCTGCCGGCAACATTAATGCCGGCAATGCCGCCAACAATACTCCCTCTGCCGGTGGCGCGGGGCTTACGGGCAACCTTGGTACGATCTATACGGGTGCCTCTGAGACCGGCACGTTCGCCCGTTTGGAAGATAACGGTGCCGAGTTTAAGGGCTCCGGTTCCAAGGAAGATTATTACGATTTTGGCCTGAACTACGGCAACGACGCTTCGTCGAGTTCAACCTCGGACGGTCTGGTCCGTCATCGCCATCGCAAGGGCGAGCGCAAGAAGCGCCATGTTGGCGCCGTTGTCGCCGCCGTTGTCGCGGTGCTTCTCGTTGCGCTTGGTGCGAGTGGCTTTATGCTGCTCAACTCGGCGAAGACCGTAAAGGGCGAAGCGAAGGAGGCTGTCGAGATTGTCGGCGGCCTTAAGGACAAGGTCACGTCAGGCGATTTTTCGACGCTGCCCGACGATGCGAAGAAGATCGACGAGCTCTGCAATAGCATGAAGGCGGAGACCTCGAGCCCGCTGTGGACGGCGGCTTCGTTTATTCCGGTGTACGGCAGTGACATCAACGCGGCCCGCACCATGATCGACGCCCTGTCCGATGTTTCGAGCAATGCGCTGGTTCCCATGGCCGACAACCTTTCGCAGGCAACACCCGGCAAGCTGTTCCAGGACGGGATGATCAACGTCTCTGCGCTGCAGGCCGTTGCCGATTCGCTTTCCAGCAGCTCGAAGGTGTTCAAGAGCGCCAACGAGAAGATCCAAGGCATTGGCGACACGCATATTTCCCAGGTGACCGAGCTGGTCGATAAGGCCAAGGATGGCTTTGCCACCCTCAGCGGCGCGGTCGATGCAGCGGAGAAGGTCGCCCCTGTCCTTCCCCAGATGCTCGGCGCCAACGGCCAGACGCGCAACTATCTGGTGTATGCCATGAATAATGTCGAGATTCGTGCCTGCGGCGGCTTTGGTGGCTCGCAGGGCCTGATCTCGGTTACCGACGGCCAGATGTCGATCGGCGAGTTCGTTCCCCGCATTGGACTCAGCGAGGATGAGGCAGTCGAGAGCGTCGACGAAGAGGACGAGGCGCTGTTCGGCAACCACAGTAACCTGTACAACTCGGGTAACACCTATTCGCCCGACTGGCCCCGCAACTCGCAGCGTGTCGCAGCCCTGTGGAAATCTCAATACGGCCAGGACGTCGACGGTGTCGTGGGCATCGACCCCGTGTTCCTGCAGTATCTGCTGGGCCTTGTCGGCAATGTCTCGCTGCCCGATGGCACGGTTGTCGACGGCACCAATGCGGCCAAGGTCCTCATGCACGATGTGTACTGGAACTATCCGGTCGAGGAGTCGGACGGCATTTTCGCATCCGTTGCCAGCGCTGCTTTCGACAAGATTCTCGGCGGTATCGGCGATGTCGATGTTACGAAGCTCGTCAGCGCCGTTGAGCGCGGTGCCGAAGAAGGCCGCCTAATCGCGTGGATGAAAAACGACGACGAGCAGAACGCTATCAAGGAAATGAACATCGACGCCTCGCTGCCCGATCCGGACGACCCGAGCGAGGATCCCGTTGCCGGTGTCTACTTTAACAACCTGAGCTTCTCCAAGCTCGATTGGTACCTCAACGCCGATACGCAGATTGGCCAGGGCGTCAAGAATGGCGACGGCACGTGCTCCTATCGCATCACCGTCACCCTGACGAACATCATGACGCAGGAAGAGGCCGGCAAGCTGCCCGACTACGTTGCAGCGAGCGCACCCGATGCCGCGCGTGATGATGAGCGCCTGAATGTCTCGCTGTTCGCCCCGACGGGCGGCAACATTTCGGACCTTACCGTCGAGGGCACCCAGTTTGGGCTTGGCGCTGCCACGTGGCATGGCATTCCCTTCTATTCGGGAACCGTTGACCTGCATGCGGGCGAGACGACGACGATCACCTATACGCTGACCACGTCGGCCGAGGCGGGGGACAAGCCGCTTACGCTGCGTCAGACTCCTACATGCCAGGCGGCTCGCGACAGCGCGTCGGCGTAGGGTTTTTCTGGTAGCGCAGATAATCGAGTACCATTTTGGGGCGGACAGGCAATCTGTTCGCCCCTATTTTGTAAGGAGAGCGCATGAAGTACTTTGGCACCGACGGCTTTCGCGGTGAGGCTAACGTTGGGCTGACGGTAGAGCACGCTTATAAGATTGGCCGTTTTGTGGGCTGGTATTACGGCGCCAACCGCGAGCGCAAGGCGCGCGTCATCGTGGGTAAGGACACGCGTCGCTCGAGTTATATGTTCGAGGCGGCGCTGGTGAGTGGCCTGGTCGCGAGCGGTGCGGACGCCTATATGCTGCACGTGATCCCCACGCCGGGTGTAGCGCATCAGACCGTGGAAGGCTGCTTCGATTGCGGCATCATGATCAGCGCGAGCCACAACCCGTTTTGCGATAACGGCATTAAGCTCGTCAATAGCGACGGTTTTAAGATGGACGAGGACGTACTGGAGCTCATCGAGGACTACGTCGATGGCAAGAGCGAGGTGCCGCTGGCCACGGGCAACCACATCGGCGCCACGGTGGACTACATGCAGGGCCGCAACCGCTACATTGCCTCGCTCATCGCCAGCGCGAACTTTTCGCTGCAGGGCGTCAAGATCGGCATCGACTGCGCCAACGGCTCGGCGTCCTCGGTGGCCAAGCCGGTGTTCGACGCGCTGGGCGCCGACGTGCGCGTGATCAATGCCGCGCCTGATGGTTTTAACATCAACGTCGACTGCGGCTCCACGCATATGGAGCGTCTGCAGCGCCACGTAGTGGAGCAGGGCCTGGACGTGGGCTTTGCCTACGACGGCGATGCCGACCGCTGCCTGGCCGTGGACGAGCGCGGCCGCGTGGTCGATGGCGACCAGATCCTGTACGTGTGCGGCGTGTACCTGAACAAGCACGGTCGCCTTTCGGGCGGTACCGTGGTTCCGACGATTGCCAGCAACTTTGGCCTGATCAAGTCGTTGGAGCTTGCCGGCCTAAGTGCCGTGACCAGCGGTGTGGGCGACCGTCACGTGTATGCCAAGATGCGCGAGGGCGGTTACAGCCTAGGCGGCGAGCAGACGGGCCATACGATCTTTGGCGATATCGAGCGCACGGGCGACGGCATTATGACCTCGCTGCGCGTGATGGAAGTGATCCGCGCCGAGCGCGAGACGCTCTCGCAGCTCACGGCTCCGTGCAAACTGCTACCGCAGGCGCAGGTGGCCGTGCGCGTGGCGGACAAGGACGCCGCGCTCGAGAACATGGGCGTGCAGAACGCCATCGCCGAGGCCGAGGCTGCGCTGGCAGGCGAGGGCCGCGTGCTCGTACGCAAGAGCGGAACCGAGTCGGTTATCCGCGTGCTGGCCGAGGCGCCCGACCAAGCATCCGCCGATGCCGCCATGAAGCGCATCGCCAACGCACTCGAGGCTCTGTAGTTACGCGGTTTTACCAAACCGCGTAACTGCTCGACGCTGCAAACGCCCCTAAGCGGCAATCTGACGTTCAATTTCAAGGGCGCGACCAGAAGGTCAGCGCCCTTTCATTTCACGTCACCTTGCTCGCTTAGGGTTGTTTTCGCTGACGTTGCCAAGACATTGGCGTCAACATAGTTGGCGTTGGCGATGGCGTGCTGGTCAATCCTTACAGCTCGTACAGCGTGGTGAACTTGTCCTGCAGGTAGCTGCAGTAGTAGCGGGCATCGAACGCCATGCCGCACGCGCCCTTGATGAGCTCCGGCGCGTCCTTGGCGCGACCCCACTGCCAAATGTGCTCGCCCAGCCAGGCACGGACCGGTGTCAGATCGCCGCTCGCACAGGCGCCGTTGAGGTCGACACCGTCGCGGCACATGGCCGGCACAAACATGGCGTCGTAGGCGCTGCCCAGCGCATAGGTGGGGAAGTAGCCAAACGAACCGCCGCTCCAATGCGTATCCTGCAGGCAGCCGTGCGTGTCGTCGGGAACTGGAATGCCCAGGTACTCGTCCATAAAGCGATTCCAAAGCGCGGGGATGTCCTTGGCCGTAGCCTCGCCGGCAAACAGCATGCGCTCGATCTGGTAGCGCACCATAATATGCAGCGGATAGGTGAGCTCGTCGGCCTCGGTGCGGATCAACGACGGCTGCGCGATGTTCACGGCGCGGTAGAGCGTGTCTTCGTCGACGTCGCCGTAGACCTCGGGCGCGTGACGACGCAGCACCTCGAGCAGCGGGCCCATAAAGGCGCGGCTGCGACCCACGGTGTTCTCGAAAAAGCGGCTCTGGCTCTCGTGGATGCCCATGGAGGTGCCGCCCTCCAAGCACGTGCGCGCATAGGCGGGATTGACGCCCAGCTCGTACATGGTGTGCCCCGCCTCGTGGATGATGCTGTAGACGTTGGAGATGCAGTCGTCCTCGTAGATGTGCGTCGCGATGCGCGCATCACCCACGGCAAAGCCCTCGCTAAACGGATGCTCGGTAAAGGCAAGCGTGGTGTCGTCCAGGTCCAGGCCGACAAGCTTCATAAGGTCGAAGCTCATGGCGCGCTGGGCAGCCTCGGGCACGTGGGCGTGCAAAAAGTCGGCAGCCGGCTGCTGGCCGCGCTCGCCGATGGCATGCACGAGCGGCACGACCGTGGCCTTGACCTCGTCGCAAAACGCGTCGAAGCTCTTGGCGGAAAGGCCGCGCTCGTACTGGTCGAGCCAAACGTCGTATGGATCGCGCTTGGGGTCCATGAGCTCGGCCTGATGCTTAAGTTGGGCGACGATTCTATCCACATAGGTCTCAAAGCTCGCCCAGTCGTTGGCTGCCTTGGCCTTGTGCCACACGGCGTCCGCCTCACAGGTGAGCCTGGTCCAGGCCTCGGCTTCTTCGGTGGGGATGGCACTGGCCTCACGTTGATCGCGGCCGAGCACACGGATCTCGTCGAGCAGCTGAGGGTCGTCGATTTTGCCGCCGGCGACGGTCTCGCGCGCTAACGAGCGTACGAGCTCAACGGACTTCTCGCTGGTCAGCAGCTTGTGATGCTCGCCGGCAAGCGTGCCCATGGCGTCGGCACGCGCTGCTGCGCCGTTGGCAGGAGCAATCGTCGCTCCATCGAACTCGGCAATCTTGAGCAGGTACTCGCGAGTCCACAGCTTGCCTTCGAGCTTGCGGAATTTTTTGACGGCCTTATCGACCTTCATGCCTTTGGATGTCTTGCCCGCTGCAGGCTCGGCCTTCTTATCGAGTTTCTTTCCCATACCTATATCCTTGATCTCGCAGGTCGAGCGCCACGGGTGGGCGTGCGGCCAGTTTGCACAGCTACCTGCCTTGTACCCAGTGCGAACAAAACGGAACGCGGCGATGCACACGCAGAATGTGTTATCCTATAGCCCAATGCGTTGACGGAGAGGGTTTTGCCCGCCGCGTCGCCGGCAAGAGAGGGAAGGTCATGGGCTGCGAGCCTTCCTGTGGTGACAAGGGCCAAGCGTTCACTCCCGAGCAGCGACCTCAACGGGCACGCGGCCAGCGGCGGCGAAGCCCCAGTAGGGAAGCCGTGAGCCTCGCGACAAGGGGCACAGAGTGGGCGCGGCGGGCCAGACATCCGCCGGGTCAAACAAGGTGGTACCGCGGAATTCAACCGTCCTTGGGCAATGCACATGCCCGAGGGCGGTTTTTTGTTACCGAACCGGGCCGCACATCCGCAGCTCCGGGTGGCTCCAGCCGCCGCGGCAAGTGGATGCGCGAGAGACGAAAGGGAAGACATGAGTCTGATTGATGATCTGGTCAAACTCGAGGAAGAGGCCAAGGAGCTCGTCGCAGGCGCCGACGACGCAGCCAAGCTCGAGGCTGCGCGCGTTGAGCTGCTCGGCCGCAAGGGCCGCATCACCGGCCTGATGCGCATGATGGGCAAGCTCGCCCCCGAGGATCGTCCCGTGATGGGCAAGCGAGCCAACGAGATGCGCCAGCTGATTGAGGGCATGCTCGACGAGCGCAACACCGAGATGAAGGCCGCCGCCCTCAAGCGCGCACTGGAGCACGACGCCGTCGACATCACGCTGCCGGGCATCCGTCCGCAGATCGGCCACCAGCACCTGATCAAGCAAATCATCGAGGAGGCCGAGGACATCTTCTGCGGCATCGGCTACACCGTCGAGTCCGGCCCCATGGTCGACACCTCCTACTACAACTTCACCGCGCTCAACGCTCCCATGGATCACCCGAGCCGCTCGGCCCGCGATACCTTCTACGTGGTCGACAACAACCCCGGCAGCGTCGCGCACCCCGAGGCTCACGCCCACGGCGAGTCCGACGTGCTGCTGCGCACCCAGACCTCGGGCGTGCAGATCCACACCATGGAGTCGCAGAAGCCGCCCATCTACATGATCTGCCCGGGCACCGTCTACCGTCCCGACACGGCCGATGCCTGCCACCTGCCGCAGTTCAACCAGATCGAGGGCCTGGTCGTCGACGAGGGCATCACCTTTGGCGACCTGAAGGGCACGCTCGACTACTTTGTTAAGTGCATGTTTGGCGAGGATCGCAAGACGCGTTACCGCCCGCACTTCTTCCCCTTCACCGAGCCCAGCTGCGAGGTGGACGTGAGCTGCCACGTGTGCGGCGGCAAGGGCTGCAACTTCTGCAAGCACAGCGGCTGGATCGAGATCTTGGGCTGCGGCATGGTCGACCCCAACGTCCTGATCAACTGCGGCATCGACCCCGAGAAGTACACCGGCTTCGCCTTTGGTATTGGCGCCGAGCGCGTCGCGGCCCTGCGCTACGACCTGCCGGACCTCAGAACGCTCATGACGGGCGATATGCGCTTCCTGAACCAATTTTAGGCTTGCCCAGGCACCCCATCTTGGCGTTCAAACCGTCGCTCGCGTACCTTTAGTACGCGTCGCTCCTCTTTCACGCCAACCTGGGGCACCTGGACAACCCTAAGGCGAACGTCTTCATTTGATATTCCTCCCTTTGCGGAGATTAAGAACTAGGAGAGCTACATGCGCGTTTCTTACGACTGGCTCAAGACCATGATCGATATTCCGGAGGATCCCAAGACCCTTTCGGACGAATATATCCGTACCGGCACCGAGGTCGAGGCGATCGACACCGTGGGCGAGTCCTTCGACCACGTGGTGACTGCCAAGGTGCTCACCAAGACCCCGCACCCCGATAGCGACCATATGTATGTGTGCTCGGTCGACGTGGGTGACAAGAATCTCGACGCCGACGGCAACCCCGCTCCGCTGCAGATCGTCTGTGGCGCGCAGAACTTCGAGGCCGGCGACCACATCGTCACGGCCATGATCGGCGCCGTGCTTCCCGGCGACGTCAAAATCAAGAAGAGCAAGCTCCGCGGCGTCGTGTCCATGGGCATGAACTGCTCCGCACGCGAGCTCGGCCTGGGCGGCGACCACTCCGGCATTATGATCCTGCCCGAGGATACGCCCTGCGGCATGCCGTTTGCCGAGTACGTGGGTTCGAGCGACACTGTGCTCGACTGCGAGATCACGCCCAACCGCCCCGACTGCCTGTCCATGATCGGCATGGCCCGCGAGACCGGCGCCATCTTCGACCGCGATTTCCACGTTGAGCTGCCCGCCATCAAGGCCGAGACCGGCCGCGCGACCGACGACGAGCTTTCCGTCGAGATTGCCGACGAGGGCCTGTGCGACCGCTACGTCGCCCGCATCGTACGTAACGTGAAGGTCGGCCCCTCGCCCGACTGGATGGTCAAGCGCCTTAACGCCCTGGGCGTGCGCCCGCACAACAACATCGTCGACATCACCAACTACGTGATGATGCTCACCGGTCAGCCGCTGCACGCCTTTGACCTGGACACCTTTGCCGAGCGCGATGGCCACCGCCGCGTGGTGGTTCGCGCCGCCCAGCAGGATGAGAAGTTCACGACGCTCGACGGCGAGGAGCGTACGCTCGACGCCGGCATGGGCCTTATCACCGACGGCGAGCGCCCCGTGGCGCTGGCCGGCGTTATGGGCGGCATGGATTCCGAGATCGAGGACGATACCGTCGACGTGATGGTCGAGAGCGCCTGCTTCAACGCCGGTCGCACCTCGCACACCAGCCGCGATCTGTCGCTGATCTCCGACGCCTCCATTCGCTTTGAGCGCCAGGTTGACGAGACTGGTTGCGTGGATGTCGCCAACGTTACCTGCGCGCTCATCGAGGAGATCGCCGGCGGCGAGGTTGCTCCCGGCTATGTCGATGTTTTCCCCGCGCCCAAGACCATCGACAGCATCAAGCTGCGCCTGGCCCGCGTGCATGCCATCTGCGGTGCCGACATCGAGCCCGATTTTATCGAGCGTTCGCTTACCCGTCTGGGCTGCACCGTCGAGCGCGACGGCGAGGACTTTATGGTTACCCCGCCGAGCTTCCGTCCCGACCTGCCGCGCGAGATTGACCTGATCGAGGAGGTCCTGCGCCTATGGGGCATGGGCCGTGTGACGGCGACCATTCCGGCTGCCAAGAACCACATCGGCGGCCTGACCCGCGAGCAGAAGCTCACCCGCAAGGTCGGCGAGATCCTGCGCGCCTGCGGCCTCAACGAGACCACGACCTTTGGCTTTGCCGCCCCGGGCGACCTGGAGAAGATTGGCATGTCCACCGAAGGCCGCGGCTGCCCCGTGGTGCTCATGAACCCGCTGGTGGCCGAGCAGACCGAGATGCGTCGTTCGCTGCTGCCGGGCCTGCTGCAGTCCGTGGCCTACAACGAGGCGCACGGTACGCCCAACGTGCACCTGTACGAGGTCGGCAGCCTGTTCCACGGTCGCGAGAACGCCAGCCTGCCCAAGGAGACCAAGTCCGTGGCGGGTGTGCTCTCGGGCCAGTGGAGCGAGCAGTCCTGGAACATGAAGTACCGCAAGCTGCGCTTCTTCTTTGGCAAGGGCATTGTCGAGGAGCTGCTCGCCCAGCTGCGCATCGAGAAGGTTCGCTTCCGTCCCGTCGAGGGCGAGGGCTACGCTTTCTTGCAGCCGGGTCGTGCGGCCGAGGTTCTGTCCGGCGGAACCGTGCTGGGCTGGGTCGGCGAGATTCACCCCGAGGCGCGCGAGGCGATGGGCATCGATGAGGTCGTCGTTGCCTTTGAGCTCGATCTGGACAAGCTGATCAAGGGCGCCCGCAACCAGGAGAACTATCGCGAGTTCTCGCAGTACCCGGCTGTTGAGCACGATCTTGCCATTGTGGTCGACAACGCCGTGACTTGCGAGGACCTTGAGCGTCGCATCACCAGCGCCGGCGGCAAGCTGCTCGAGGGCGTGCGCCTGTTCGATGTCTACCGCGATCCGGTCCGCGTGGGCGTGGGCAAAAAGTCCATGGCCTTTGCGCTCACGTATCGCTCAGACGACCACACGCTCACCAGCGAAGAGGTCGAGAAGGCGCACCAGAAGATTGTCACCAAGGTGTGCAAGGGCGTAAACGGCGAGGTCCGCTCGTAATCTTTGCCGTTTGGAACCCGCCCCCTGCAGGGTTTTACGGCAACGTCCTCGCCGCTTCGCGGCTGCGGGATGTTGCCTTAGAAAACCCCTCTCGGGGGCGGGTTCCTGCGTTAACCTTGTTGCGAGCGGACCGCACCTTCTTCCGGGTGACCGGAAAGTTGGGAGTGCATGGGCCCTTTATTGGGCGGTGTGTGGACTTGGGTTAATAACGTACGTATTGCAAGGGCGTGCTGCGTTGTGGGCGGTGCGCCTTTTTGTTAGTATGCAGAGTCGGTGTTACGGATTGTTGGAAACGTAACACGCAACGTTCTGATTGAGAGGGCTCATGCATATTCCCGATAATTATCTGTCCCCGCAGACCGATGCCGTTATGGCGGTGGCGATGGTGCCCGTATGGGTTCACTGCATCAAGAAAGTGCGCGCCACGCTCGATCGCGAGCATATGGCCTTTCTGGGTATTTGCGCTGCGTTCTCCTTTTTGCTCATGATGTTTAACGTTCCGCTGCCCGGCGGCACCACAGGCCACGCCGTCGGCGGCGCACTCATCGCGCTGCTGCTGGGCCCCGAGGCCGCGGCTATCGCTGTCTCGGTCGCGCTGGCGCTGCAGGCGCTGCTGTTTGGCGACGGCGGCGTTCTGTCCTTTGGCGCCAACTGCTTTAACATGGCCTTTGTGCTGCCGTTTACCGCTGCTATCGTGTTCCGTGCGCTCAACAGCCGTCTGCACGACAAGAGCTGGGGCACCTCGGTTTCTGCCATCGTGAGCGGTTGGGTCGGCCTGTGCCTGGCGGCCCTGTGCGCGGCAATCGAGTTTGGTATTCAGCCGATGCTCTTCACCAACGCTTCGGGCGCCCCTCTGTACTGCCCCTTCCCGCTGTCCGTGGCTATTCCGGCCATGTTGATCCCGCATATGCTGGTCGCCGGCGTGATCGAGGGCGTGGCGACGGCCGCCATCTACGGCTTCATTAAGAAGACGGCGCCGAGCATTATCGTCGGCCCCGAAGCCGCCGATGGCCAGCTTGCCGCCGATGGTACCGCCAAGAAGACTTCCCTGATTCCCACGCTCATTCTGGTCGCCGTGCTTGTCGTGGCTACGCCGCTCGGCTTGCTCGCCACCGGTGACGCCTGGGGTGAGTGGGACGCCGAGGGCGCCGCGACCGCCGTTCAGGAGGCTGGCGACGACAGCCTGCAGGCTTCGGTCGGCCTCGACACCCCGACCTTTGCCGACGCCCTGCCCACGGGCGA
This sequence comes from uncultured Ruminococcus sp., assembly GCA_963604655.1. Classification (GTDB taxonomy): domain Bacteria; phylum Actinomycetota; class Coriobacteriia; order Coriobacteriales; family Coriobacteriaceae; genus Collinsella. The sequence continues at coordinate 28,493 of CAVCRP010000015.1, read as the reverse complement.
TTATCTGCAGGCCTATTCCGAGGAGCAGGGCCTTGGCTTTGCCGGCCAGGCTGCGATGTATATTCTTTCGGGCGTGATTGGCGTGGCGGTGCTCACCATCACATTCCGCCTGGTCTCGCTGACGGTCAAGGAAAGCGGTGCTCATGGCAATAGCCGAGCTGCCTAGTTGGCTTGCGGCCGAGGAGCGTTACGAGCCCGCGGGGGCTCGGCATCGTGTGATGCAAAAGAATGTCCTGCACCTGGCGAGCCTGCTTGAGCGGGTTCGCCTGGGTGGAGGCGCGCACGAGGGCGGGTCGATGGTCGACCGCGCCCTTTCTTGCGTTTCGGCTCCGGTGCGCCTGGTGGGGATGTTCGTTTGCGTCCTGTGCGTGTGTCTGACGCAGAGCCCGCTGTACCTCATGTTGATGGCGGCCATCGCGCTGGTGCTCGTTGCCGTGCGCCCCGTACGCGGGCTGCGTGCGACCTTTGTACCGGCGCTCGGCGCCACGGGGCTTGCGGTGGTTCTGGCACTGCCTGCCCTGCTGCTGGGCGCTTCTGCCGCGGGCGCCATGCTCAAGATCGCGCTCAAGACGTTCATTAACGTGTCGTTCGTGCTGGGCGTTTCGTGGACGCTCACCTGGAGCCGCATGTCGGCGGCGCTCAAGACGCTACAGCTGCCCGACGAGGTCATCTTTACGTTTGATATGGCGCTCAAGCACATCGAGGTGCTGGGACGCACGGCGCACGATCTGACCGAATCGGTCATGCTGCGCAGTGTGGGTCGTGCGCCTGCGGGTTTTTCGCGTACCGATTCGATCGCGGGTATCATGGGCATGACCTTTATCAAGGCGATGGAATGCAGCCGCGCGATGGACGAGGCTATGCTTTGCCGTGGCTTTGCCGGTGCGTATCCGACTCCCGCGCGGAGCGGCTTTGGCTGGCGCGATGCGGTCTATGCGGTCGTCGTGGTGCTGCTCGCCGTGTTGTGCGCGGTGCTGTAGCGCGGGCGGCCGAGCCGTCGATGTGGATAGGGAAGGGCGACGTTTTGGCAAACGATACGAATGGCGTGATGGGCGCGAGCGGTGCTACTGGCGCCAAGAGCGTGCCGCTCATCGAGTTTCGCGACGTGCTGTTCTCCTATGCGGGGCATACGGTTGTCGATGGTGTGTCGCTGCAGGTCGATCGTGGTGAACTCGTTGCCCTACTCGGTCCCAACGGCTGCGGTAAGACGACGATTATGCGCCTTATCAACGGTCTTGAACTAGCGGACGCGGGTGCGTACCTGTTTGACGGGCACGTGATCGATGCGGCATATCTCAAGGATTCCGCAGCCGCTCAGCGTTTTCATCAGCGCGTGGGCTTTGTGTTCCAGAATGCCGACGCCCAGCTGTTCTGCGCTACGGTGGGCGAGGAAGTTGCTTTTGGCCCCGCGCAGATGGGGCTGCCGACAGACGAGCTCGAGCGCCGCGTCTGCGATGCCATGGAGCTGTTCCAGGTTGCCGATCTGGTCGATGCCTCGCCCTATCAGCTTTCGGGCGGGCAAAAGAAGCGCGTTGCGCTGGCTGCGGTGGTGTCGATGAACCCCGATATCCTAGTGCTCGATGAGCCCACCAACGGGCTCGATGAGGACTCGTGCGACATCGTAGTCAACTTTTTGCTGGCCTACGTTGCTGCCGGTAAGACGGTTTTGATGAGTACGCACCATCAAGATTTGGTGCGCCGCCTGGAGGCCCGTGCCATCTATATCGATCGATATCACCATGTGGTCGAGGCGCCCGTGCCGTCGTATGGAACCGAAAGCGGTGCTGCGGAATAGTTGCTGCGTAGGGTATGTATGGCCGCCTGTGCGACTCTGCCGTGATGGTATAGTTAACCAGGTTTTATGGGGGTGGCTATGCCAAGTTGGAACATTCATATCGCTCAAACGGAGCGCTTGCTGGCACGTGCTAGCGTGCTTGCCGATAGCGTGCGCGACCGCAATGCCTTTTTGTTTGGCTGCGTGGTTCCGGATATCTTCGTGGGCTATATGGTCCCTGGCATCGCCGATCCCATTCCGTATCGCATTACGCACTTTGCAAAGCCCGAGCCTATCCCTAAGCCGCGCGAGCACGAGTTCTGGGATACCTATGTGGCGCCGCTGCTTAAAGGCGCACCCGCGGGCGAACCTGCTGAGGCTACCTCGATTGTCGAGGAGCGCGAGCGACTGAACCGCGTGCACTATCCTCAACGCTACAGGGATGCCGAGCCGGTTGTCGGTCCCGGCGCCTGTGAGTTCTCGCTTGCGTCCGAAGATGTGGCGCAGTCGCTGCTCGATTTAACGCTGGGCGTCTGGTCGCATCTGGTGGCCGACACGGTATGGAACACGCGTGTGAACCAGTATCTGGAAGCACACGGCGGCAAGCCGTGCGAGGAATTCCGCATTAAAAAGCAGGGCGATTTTGACTGGTTTGGCAAGACGCTGGGCATCGTTTCCATTCCGCGTGCGACCGATCGCCTCTATACCGCTGCGACGCGTTTTGGGCAGTATCCCATCCATAAAGAATATGTGCTCAAGACTATCGGCGTCATGCACGAGATTGTACGCGAAAACCCCGGCGAGCCCGATCATCCGCCGTATCGCCTGCTAACCGAGGAGTTTTTCGATGCAACGTTTACCGAGGTCATCGAGCTGACCGAGGCGGGATTTGCGGCTCGCGTTGCTGCTTCTGACGTTCCCGCAGTCCCCCTGATCGCTAGCTGCTAGCCGGCCGGCTTAACGGTGAACAGTTCATTCCAATTGACCAACGGCTCCCGTCGCAGGGCGTCTTCGGTGGTGCGCTCGGCATCGGAGAGGCTTGCGACTGAACACAAATCGATGATGCGGCATACGAAGAAGGTCTAAAAAGGGCCCGGAAGGCAAAGCCTTCCGGGCCCTTTTGCAATGCAAGCGTGCTTGCAAGTGCGATTTAGCGCACCTGAGCGACGTAAGCGACGTTGGTCGAGGAGACCTTGTCCTCGAGCTGAACACTCATGCGGGGATCGCCGGCGGTAGCGACGGTCAGATCGCCGGCCTCGACGTAGCCGAGCTCCTTAGCGGTCTCGATCGCCTTGACGATCGTGCCGTTGACGGTGCCCTGGGTAATCTCGGCCTGGTGCGGGATAACGCCCCAGTACATGATCATCTGCTGGACGGCCCACTCGTGGCGGGAGAACGCGCAGATCGGCATGTTGGGACGGAAGTGCGAGATCAGGCGTGCGGTACGACCGGTGGTCGTCGGCACGGTGATGCACTTGGCGCCAACGGTGGTGGCCATGTTCACAGCGGACATACCCACAACGTTGTTGACGACGCGGGTGCCGTGAGCGTCGGCCGGAACCTCGAGCGGAGCGTGGGCCGGGAGGTACTTCTCGGTCTCGAGAGCAATGCTGGCCTGCATCTTAACGGCCTCGACCGGGTACTTACCGGCAGCGGACTCGCCAGAGAGCATAACGGCGTCGGTGCCGTCGTAGATGGCGTTAGCAACGTCGGCAACCTCGGCGCGCGTCGGGCGCGGGTTCTGCTGCATGGAGTCGAGCATCTGCGTAGCGGTGATAACGGGCTTGTAGGCCGCGTTGCACTTGGCGATGATCTCCTTCTGGATGTGCGGAACGAGCTCGGGCTTGATCTCGATACCCAGGTCGCCACGGGCGACCATGATGCCGTCGGAAGCCTCGAGGATCTCGTCGAAGTTCTCGACGCCCAGGGCGCACTCGATCTTCGGGAAGATCGTCACGTGCTCGCCACCGTTCTCGCGGCAAAGCTTGCGGATGCCGCGGACGGACTCGCCGTCACGGATGAAGGAAGCGGCGATGTAGTCGATGTTCTCGGTCAGGCCAAAGAGGATGTCCTGACGATCGCGCTCGGTGATGGCGGGCAGCGAGATGTTGACGTTGGGCATGTTGACGCCCTTGCGCTCGCCGATCAGGCCGTCGTTCTTAACGACGCAGGTCATGTCCTGGCCGCTGACGGACTCGACCTCGAGGGCAACCAGGCCGTCATCGATCAGGATGAGGGAGCCCTTCTCGACCTCGGAAGGCAGAGCCAGGTAGTCGAGGGAGATGTGCTCAGCGGTGCCGTGGAAATCCTCGGACGTGGGCTGAGCGGTGACGACGATCTTATCGCCGGTCTTGACGGCAACCTTCTTGCCGTCGACCAGAAGGCCGGTGCGGACCTCGGGACCCTTGGTGTCGAGCAGGATGCCGACAGGCAGACCGAGCTCCTTGGAAATACGGCGGACGCGCTCGATGCGACCGTGGTGCTCGTCGTAGGAGCCGTGCGAGAAGTTAAAACGGGCGACGTTCATGCCCGCCTTGATCATCTCGCGGATGGTCTCGTCGCTATCGCAGGCGGGACCCATGGTGCATACAATCTTAGTGCGCTTGTACATTCAGACCTCCATCTGACATCGTCTTGCGCTGATAGATAAACCATAAGAAATAAAACCGAGATGATTATAACGAAATGCCGACCGAATACCCCAAAAAATCGACCGTATGCCGAAATGGAAGTTCATTTTTTGCGGGAAAAACGGTATATGAAAAATCTTTACCAACCACTCCAACCGCTGCTATCTGGGCGATATGTCAGTTTGGCGATGTGCCGAAGAAAAAACGTTTTACCAATGTTGAGCATCACACGGTCTGCACCGTTGCGTGCGGACCATATTTCCAAACCGATTGTTTTGGCTAGACGCGTCTCTTTGGGGTACCATAGCTCCACTATCAACTGCCGCTCAGCACGGCAGCCTTGATGAGCCCTTGCCCTTCTCCTGGGAATTATGATCGGGCATCAATCTGCTGAGTGGCCCGAATCCCAGGAGGGGACTCTATATGCAAAAGGAATACCTGTCCGCCGCGGCGGAGGTGCTCAGCGACCAAGGTGTCGATGAGAACCTCGGCCTGAGCAACGACGAGGCGTCTTCGCGCCTCGCCAAGACAGGCCCTAACAAGCTCGAGGAAGCCGAGAAGACGCCGCTGTGGAAGCGTTTCTTTGAGCAGATGGCCGACCCCATGGTCATCATGCTGATCGTTGCCGCCGTCATCAGTGCGCTCACGGGCATGGTCAAGGGCGAGCCCGACTTTGCCGATGTTGCCATCATCATGTTCGTCGTTATCGTCAACTCGGTGCTGGGCGTGGTCCAGGAAGCCAAGAGCGAGGAGGCCCTCGAGGCCCTGCAGGAGATGAGCGCGGCGCAGTCCAAGGTGCTGCGCGACGGCAAGCTCGTGCACCTGCCGAGCGCCGAGCTCGTGCCCGGCGACGTGATCATGCTCGAGGCGGGCGACTCCGTCCCGGCCGACTGCCGCGTGCTCGAGAGCGCCACGATGAAGATCGAAGAGGCCGCGCTCACCGGCGAGTCCGTGCCCGTAGAGAAGCACGCCAACGTGATCGAGCTCGCCGCGGGCACCGATGACGTGCCGCTCGGCGACCGTAAGAACATGTGCTATATGGGCTCCACCGTCGTGTACGGCCGTGGTCGCGCCGTCGTGGTCGGCACCGGCATGAACACCGAGATGGGCAAGATCGCCGGCGCCCTGGCCGAGGCCAAGGAAGAGCTCACGCCGCTGCAGGTGAAGCTCGCCGAGCTCAGCCGCATCCTCACCATCATGGTGATCGTCATCTGTGTCGTGATCTTTGGCGTTGACATCCTCCGCCACGGCGTGGGCAACGTCCTTACCGATCCGACTGCCCTGCTCGACACCTTTATGGTTGCCGTCTCGCTCGCCGTCGCCGCCATCCCCGAGGGCCTGGTTGCCGTCGTGACCATCGTCCTTTCGCTTGGCGTGACCAAGATGGCCAAGCGCCAGGCGATTATCCGCAAGCTCTCTGCCGTCGAGACCCTTGGCTGCACACAGACCATCTGCTCCGACAAGACCGGTACCCTTACCCAGAACAAGATGACCGTCGTCAAGCACGAGCTCGCTGCGCCCAAGGAGAAGTTCCTGGCCGGCATGGCGCTGTGCTCCGATGCTCAGTGGGACGAGGAGCTGGGCGAGGCCGTGGGTGAGCCGACTGAGTGCGCGCTTGTCAACGACGCCGGCAAGGCGGGCCTCACTGGCCTGACTGCCGAGCACCCGCGCGTGGGCGAGGCCCCGTTTGACTCGGGCCGCAAGATGATGTCCGTGGTCGTCGAGACCCTTGACGGCGAGTATGAGCAGTACACCAAGGGCGCGCCCGACGTGGTGATCGGCCTGTGCACCCATATCTACGAGGGCGATAAGGTCGTCCTCCTGACCGAGGAGCGTCGCGCCGAGCTCGTGGCCGCCAACAAGGCCATGGCCGACGAGGCTCTGCGCGTGCTGGCGCTGGCAAGCCGCACCTACACCGAGGTCCCGGCCGACTGCAGCCCCGCTGCGCTCGAGCATGACCTGGTCTTCTGCGGCCTATCCGGCATGATTGACCCTGTCCGCCCCGAGGTCGCCGACGCCATCCGCGAGGCGCACGATGCCGGTATCCGCACCGTCATGATCACGGGCGACCACATCGACACCGCCGTGGCCATCGCCAAGCAGCTGGGCATCGTCACCGATCGCAGCCATGCCATCACCGGTGCCGACCTCGATCGCATGAGCGACGAGGAGCTCGACGCGCACATCGAGGACTACGGCGTGTACGCCCGCGTCCAACCCGAGCACAAGACACGCATCGTCGAGGCTTGGAAGTCGCGCGACCAGATCGTGGCCATGACGGGCGACGGCGTCAACGACGCCCCGTCCATCAAGCGCGCCGACATCGGCGTGGGCATGGGCATTACTGGTACCGACGTCACCAAGAACGTCGCCGACATGGTGCTCGCCGACGATAACTTTGCCACCATCATCGGTGCCTGCGAAGAGGGCCGTCGCATCTACGACAACATCCGCAAGGTCATCCAGTTCCTGCTTTCGGCCAACCTTGCCGAGGTGTTCTCGGTGTTTATCGCCACGCTCATCGGCTTTACCATCTTCCAGCCGGTGCAGCTGCTGTGGGTGAACCTGGTCACCGACTGCTTCCCCGCGCTCGCGCTGGGCATGGAGGATGCCGAGGGCGACATCATGAAGCGCAAGCCGCGCAACGCCAAGGACGGTGTCTTTGCCGGACATATGGGTCTGGACTGTGTGGTCCAGGGCCTAATCATCACCGTGCTGGTTCTGGCGAGCTTCTTTGTGGGCGTGTACTTTGACATGGGCTACATCCATATCGCCGATATGATCGCCGGCAATGCCGACGAGGAAGGCGTGATGATGGCGTTCATCACGCTCAACATGGTTGAGATTTTCCACTGCTTCAATATGCGCAGCCGTCGTGCGTCGCTGTTCACCATGAAGAAGCAGAACAAGTGGCTGTGGGCTTCCGCCGCGCTGGCGCTGGTGCTGACGGTGATCGTAACCGTGCAGCCGACGCTTGCCGAGATGTTCTTTGGCCCCGTGACGCTTGAGTTCAAGGGCGTTGTCGCTGCCCTGGGCCTGGCCTTCCTGATCATCCCGCTGATGGAGATCTACAAGGCGATCATGCGCGCGGTCGAGAAGGAGTAGGTCGAAAGGCCATCCTTCCCACCGGCCCGACCGCCTGCGGGGTTTCTTCCTCGCTGGTCCTCGCGCTTCGCGCTGCGGGATCGCTCGGAAGAAACCCCTCCCGGCGGGCGGGCCTTCGGATAACCTCTCGGGATCATTGGCTGAGGGAAAGTATGTGAGTCGGTCGAGCGTTTGCTCGACCGACTCTTTTTTGTGGGTAAAATACCTGCTCAGTTGTGTGGTTTTGTGCTGGGAGGCATCTGTGGGCAAGGCTAAGGCTAAAGCGAAGAAAAAGACGACGGGGGCGCGGGCTAAGCGTGATCGTCGTCGGAAGCTCGCGACCGAGGCTCCCGCATCTGCTGAGGAGCTGCTGGCAAGCGTGCCGGGACTCGACGCGCTGCAGGATGTTCCGGCGTTTGATGACCTGCCGGTCGATGAAGCTCAGCAGGCTGCCTTTGATGATTTCTGCGCACATGCCGAGGAGCCCGAGCAGATGCAGCTTGGCGCCGTGGTGCGCTTGGATCGTGGGTTTCCGCTGGTGGCGACTGCCGACGATACCTTCCGCGCCGAGCATGCCGTGGGATTTGCCAAGTCGCGCGGTGGGGACGAGGTCCTGCTGCCTGCCGTGGGCGATCGTGTGGCGGTGCGCCGCGCTCCCGGGCACGATATGGGCGTGATTGAATGCGTACTGCCGCGCCGTACGAGCTTTGAGCGTTGGCGCGGCCGTGCCCGCGGAGAGCGCCAGGTGCTCTGCTCCAACGTGGATAGCGTGCTAATCGTGCAGGCGCTCGGTGCCGGCGAGGTGCTGCTCGACCGTGTGGCGCGCTCGCTGGTGTTGGCGCTCGACTGCGATGCCGAACCGGTGGTGGTACTCACCAAAGCTGACCGCTGCGATGCCGAGGAACTCGAGCGCGATCTGGACCGCGTGCGCCGCCTGGTGGGTCCGGATGTGCGCGTGATCGTGACGTCTTCTGCCGAAGGCCGCGGCCTGGACGAGGTGCGCGCTTGCGTGCCCGCCGGAAGCTGCGCCATGATCTTGGGCGAGTCGGGTGCCGGCAAGTCGACGCTGCTCAATGCACTGCTGGGCCACGATACGTTGGCGACCGGCGGTGTGCGCGAACGCGACGACCAGGGTCGTCACACTACCGTCGCGCGCGTGATGGTGGCGCTGCCGGGCGACGCCGGCGTGATCGCCGATGCCCCGGGTCTGCGCAGTTTGCCGCTCGTGGGACATGAGCGGGGTCTGGCGCGCGCCTTTCCCGAGATTGTCGAGGCATCGCGTGCGTGCCGGTTTGGCGATTGCACGCATGTCCATGAGCCGGGTTGCGCCGTTCGCGAGGCCGAGGACGCCGGGCAGATTGACAGCCTGCGTCTGGAAACGTTCCAAAACCTGGCGTCATCCATGCGCGTGAGCGCTCAAATGCTCGATCCCGATGTCCATCTGTAATTGATTTTTCCTATGACAGCCGTTTCCCAACTGTTCGGGAGACGGCTTTTTTGCTGCGGAAAAGCCTCGAAACATGCAGTTTGCTGACGTGCCGACCAAAACCTTGCCACGAGCTTGACGGGCTGGTCAGCTTTTGGTCAGCGATTGGTTTGACATCGAAAACCAAGATCGCGATTGCGCCGCTTTGCGCTCTGACCGCCCAGACAATGGTGGTACGGGCATTCGCCCGGCACTGCCATGAGAGGAGCGGCCGTGAACAAGAGCAAGCGCATCGCCATCAGTCTGGTCGCGGGCGTGCTCGCTGCGCTGCTCTGCATGGCTTACGGCTCGTCGATCCGCTCACGAGCCGAACAGGTCCAGGCTGAGACCTTGGCCAAGTACGGTGGCGATCGCGTCGAGGTATGCGTCGCGGCGCGCGATATCGATGTGGGCGAGACCCTCGATGAGACCAATGTCATAACCCAGGAATGGCTGACGAGCCTGCTGCCGCGTGACGCGGCGACCGAGCTGCGCCAGGTGCGCGGCGACGTGACGACTTCGCGTATTCCCAAAAACGCCGTGATCTGCAATGTCTACACCAAGGCCGAGAGCCACAAGCTCGAGGTGCCTAAGGGCAAGGTCGCCGTTTCGGTGGCGGTCGATGCCGAGCACTCGGTCGGCGGTGCTGCGGGCGTGGGCAGCTACGTGGATGTGTATGTGCAAAAAGACGGCGTGACCGATCGGCTGTGCGGCGCGTACGTGATCGATACCAGTGAGGATTCCGGTGCCACGCGCGAGGGCAAGATCGAATGGGTGACGCTGGCGGCTGACCCCGAAGACGTCAAGGAACTGCTGGGAGCCTCGGGCAAGGGAACGGTCAGCTTGACGATTCCCGCCACGGCGCGCGGCAAAAAGAGCGGAGGCGACGAGTGATGAAGGCGATCTGGCTTGCGTGCTGCGCGTGTGGCGATTACGGGCTGTTGCAGCGGGAAGTCGAGGGCCGTGATGTGGGTGCACAGGTGCTTCGCGTGGGTGACCTGGACGGGCTGATTTCCATGGCGCGGGCGTTTCCGTCGCGCCGCGGGGCTGCCATCATCACGGCGTCTCTGTTTGATACCGAAGATGTGCGCAAGACTGTTGCGCGCCTGACGGCCGAAGGCCGCGTGAGTCGCGTGGTCGTGTTGATAGAAGCGCTCGATCCGTCGGATATCGAGGGGCTGTTTCGCGCGGGGGCGACCGAGGTCATCGCTGCGCACAGTATATGCGGCAACGGGCGCGCGGGCGAGGGAGCGGTTGATTCCGATCGGCGCATGACGATTGAGCCCGATGCTTTTGTTGATAGGGAACCCGGGGCGCCTCGCGCTACAAGAGGCCCGCGTGTTGATGATTATGGAAAAGCGGAAGCCGAGCATGGTCGGCGCCCCCGGAACCCCCTTGTATACGATGACGCTGGAGGACCGGCGCAGCATGCTGGCGACTCCCCGGCTGTAGATATGGGATACGTGCACGGCGTGAATCTGGCGGATGAACTTGACGAAGTTGAGGGCTTTGCCGGGTGCGGCGAGTTGTCGCTAATGCAGCATGAGCAGATTGCACAGAACGAGCTTGCTTCGCAGACCGAACAAGCTGCCATGCCGGCTTGGACGCAGCGTGTGGTTGCGGCATCGGAGACGGGGGCGCTGCCACCGACGCCCGCCCCGCCGCCTCCGATGCCGCCGGCAGACGCTGCCGCTCCGCCGCACCGAGCTCCGGTCATCTGCGCTATTTCGGGTTCGGGCGGTTGCGGCAAGTCGACGATCGTTGCCACCATGGCACACACATCGTCGCTGTTGGGCTTGCGTGCCGCCGTGCTCGACCTGGACCTGATGTTTGGAAACCTTTACGACTTGTTAGGCGTCGATGCTCCGCGCGATATGGCGGCACTTATCGAGCCGTCGGCGGCGGGCACGCTCACCGAGCCGGATATCGTAGCCACATCGATGCGCGTGGCGCCGGGCGTTACGCTCTGGGGTCCCGTCGCGGCGCCCGAGCAAGCCGAGCTCATGGCGCGTCCGGTGGAGCTACTGCTTGATGTTCTGCGTCGCGAATCCGACGTGGTCTTTATCGATACCTCGGTCTTTTGGGGCGACGCCGTGGCGGCTGCGGTGGCGGCGAGCGACCGTTGCCTGGTCGTTGGCGATGCGGCGGTGTCGTCCGCGACATCGGCGTCGCGCGTCATCGAACTGGCAAGTCGAGTAGGTGTGCCGCGCACGCGCATGAGCGCCGTGTTCAACCGGTTCGGTGCGCGCGGGGCAGACGAGGACGTCGCCATGCGCTTTGAGATTGCCTGTGCGTTGAGCTCCAAGATTCGTATCGCCGATGGCGGGCAGGATCTCGCCGCGCTCATGGCGTTTGGGCGCGCTGACGAGGCGGTGGGGCAGACCAGCGCTTTTGCGACTAGCATGCGCGAGGCCACGCGCGAGATGCTCGTGGAACTGGGGTGCGCCGTCGGCCCTTGGAGCGATATGGTCGCCGACCGTGCAACGCGTACCGAACGCCCGCGTATCCGCCTTCCCTGGTCGCGCGAGGGTGATCAGCGATGAGCCTGCAAACGAGGATTAAGGCTGCCGGCGCTGCGGCGGCGGCAGCGCCTGTAGATGCGGGGCGTCGCCGCGCCGTGAAACGACGCACCAAGCGCGCCGTGATGGACCGCATGGGTTACGACGAAGTGGCGCGTATCAGCGCCTATATCGACCCGGCACTTGCCCGCTCGGAATTGCGTCCTGCGGTGGAGGCGGCGCTCAATGTTGAGGAGCCGACCGATCTCGCGACGTCCGAGCGCGAGACCATCATCGACGAGATTTTGGATGACGTGGTGGGCTTGGGGCCGTTGCAGCCGCTCATCGAGGACGACACCGTTACCGAGATCATGATCAACGGCTGCCGCTCGGCTTTCTTTGAACGCGGCGGCGTCTTGTACCCCATCGAGCATGCGTTTGAGGATGATGAGCAGATCCGTGTGCTTATCGACCGCATTATCTCGCCACTTGGCCGCCGTATCGACGAGCGCAGCCCCATCGTCAACGCTCGCCTCAAAACGGGCTATCGCGTCAACGCGGTGATTCCGCCTGTGGCGATTGACGGACCGATTCTCACCATCCGAAAGTTCTCGGACCGTATCTGCTCGCTGGACGAGCTCGTGGGGTTGGGATCGCTGCCGCTTTGGTATGCGCAGCTGCTGTCGTGCGCGGTGTCGCTGCGACAGGACCTGGCGGTTGCGGGAGGCACGGGATCTGGTAAGACCACCCTGCTCAACGCGTTGTCATGTGAGATTTCCACCGGCGAGCGCATCGTGACGATCGAGGACTCTGCCGAGCTCAAGTTTGCACATCATCCGCACGTGGTGCGCCTAGAGGCGCGCGAGGCTTCAATTGAGGGCGAGGGCGCGGTGACGATCCGCGACCTGGTAACTAATGCCCTGCGCATGCGCCCCGACCGCATCGTGGTGGGCGAGGTGCGCGGTGCCGAGTGCTGCGACATGTTGCAGGCCATGAACACGGGCCACGACGGGTCGCTCACCACACTTCATGCGGGTTCAGAACAGGAGACCGTGGTGCGTCTGACGTTGCTTGCACGTTATGGCATCGATCTGCCGAGCGAGCTCATCGAGGAGCAGATTGCCATGGCGCTCGACGGCATCGTGATGTCCGAGCGTCACGCCGATGGCAGGCGTTTCGTCTCCTCGTATTCGGGGGTGCGACGCGCCGCATCGGGCGGCGTAGAGCTCGAGCGCTATGTGACGTTCGATGCCGCCGAGCGCACCTGGACGCTTGACCGCGAGCCGCCGTTTATCGCAGAAGGCCTGCGGTCGGGGACGCTCACACAAGAGGAGGTGGACGAATGGAGATCACTGTGCCCCTCGTCGTAGGGGGCTTGGCAGGGCTTTCTGTCGCGACGGCGTGCGGGGCGGAACCTCGTGTGCCGCAGGTACCGCCGGCGGAGCTGGCACGTCAGGCGCTCGAGACGGTGGCAGAGAAGCTGCCGCGTGAGCTGGTGGAAAACGATCTGCTGAAAAAGATCGCCCGTTCGTGGGCATCGCTGGCTCCGGCGCATCGCCTTGGCCTCGTGATCGAAGATGCTTCGGGACGTTTGGCGTTTCTGCTGCTATCGAGCGGTGTCTGCTGCGTTTTACTAACGATGGTGTCGTTATCGCCCCTCGGATTTGCCTTGGGACTTGTTGCTCCGTTTGCCGTTGGTGCCGCTCGGGATGGCTTTGAGAGCCGGCGCGAGCAACACGATGCAGAAGAGGCAATGCCCGAGGCGTTTACCGCACTTTCCATGTCGCTTGCCTCGGGACATTCGCTGGCCCAGGGCATGCGCTTTGTGGGCGCTCATGCGCAAGAGCCAGTGCATACCGAGTTTTTGCGGGTGGCGGCGGCGATCGATTGCGGCATCTCGGCGACCGACGCGCTCGATGACTTGCTCGTACGTATCGACGCCCCCGGTCTTTCGCTTGTGACCTTGGCGCTTAAGGTGTCTCAGCGCACCGGCGCTCCGCTTGCCGACTTACTGTCCGAGGCGTCGAGCATGGTGGGGGAGCGCATTGAGCTCAAGCGCCGCCTGGATGTTAAGACGTCGCAGGCTCGCATGTCTGCGCATATGGTCGCGGCGATGCCGGCGGGCATGTGCGCGGTGTTGGCGCTGCTTTCGGCAGATTTTCGTCGCGGTCTTGCGACGCCTGCCGGCGCGGGCGCTGTGGTGCTGGGTCTTGCCCTCAACGCCGTTGCCCTGGTGGTTGTCCGGCGCATTATGCGGGTGGAGCTATGAGCGCCCCGGTTGCAGCTGCGGCTTGCCTGTGCGCCCTGAGTGTATTTGTCGCGACGGGTTTTGATCGGGCGGATGCACGCAAGATCGCAGGGGCCTGCAAGCGCGAGGCGGTGCTGGTCGCTGCCGCGGGTCGCTCGGTGGTCGATGCTCTGACCGCGCGAGTGAAGGACGCGGTTGGAGCGGGCGGCCCGGCGCGAGTGTCGCTCGGCGAAGTGTCCGAGATGATCGATGTTGTGCGCTTGGGTCTTTCGGCCGGTCTTTCGTTTGATGCGGCGCTTGAGATTTTCTGCGCCAACCGCCGGTCAGTGCTCGCTCTTCGCCTTGAGCGCGCCTGCATGGCGTGGCAGGTGGGCGTGGGCACGCGTGAGGACGAGTTGTTGGCCGCCGCGCGCGACCTGGACGTGCGAGCGCTCGAGACCTTTGCCATCACGGTGGGGCAGGCGCTCGCCCTGGGTGCCCCACTTGCCGAGACGCTGGCCGCTCAAAGTCGCGAGATCCGTGCGGCTCATCGCGCCGCGGTCGAGCGCGAGATCGAGCGTGCGCCCGTCAAGCTGTTGATTCCCACCGGCACGCTCATCTTGCCGGCGTTGCTTCTGTCCATATTGGGCCCGCTGCTGGGAGCAGGCGGGATGACGTAGGGAGGAATACATGAACACGATGACTGACGCTGCTGGCAAGGTCCAGGGCTGGGCGTTTTGCCGGGCGGCACATGTTCGTCAGCGCACCAAGGAACTATTGCAGGAGGAGAGCGCACAGGGTACCACCGAGTATGCCATCTTGGTCGGCGTGCTCGTGGTGATTGCGATTATCGCCATCGTCGCATTTAAGGGCAAGGTCCAAGATCTATGGAACGCTATCAGCGAGGGCATCAACAGCCTGTAGAGGGCGAGCGCCCCATCGGGATGCTGCTGGTGTTTGCTTGCCTGACCGTGGCGATAGCGGCGGTGCTTTGGGGGCTTAACGCCGCGCGGCAGCAGCGTCCTGGGACCGCCTCCGATTTGGGCTCAGATTCGGCGGTGGCGTCTCAAAAAGATGAGATGCGAGATGCGGACGATTCGGATGTCGCTGTCACGGCGCAAACCTTTCTGCGGACGCTCGACAAGCGGTCTGGCACTGCGACGGATTCGCCTGAGGGCAACGCGATTGCGGTCCGGCTTGCATGGTCCGAGGACCGACCGATGACCGAAGCGGCGGCGGATATGCTGCGTGCCTATCGCGAGGTACCCACGGCGCAACTTGCTCTGAGCGGCTATCTCGACATCAAGGGAAACGTGTGGGGCGCCATCGTGCGCGACGGACGCGGCTGGGTCGATATGGTGACAATTGCCGCGGATGCTGGCGATGCTTCGTGTCGTCTGCGCGCCGTGCGCCTGAGCCCGCAGGCAACGGACTCAAAGGAGGGATCGTGAAATGCATGATGTCCTGCGTGAGGAATCTGCCCAGGCGACGGTCGAATACGCCATCGTCACGGTGGCGCTGTTATCGATCGTGCTGGCGATCGCGGGGCTTTGGCGTGCCGGCACCGATGGGCGCTTGGCGGCGCTGGTTGAGCGGGCGGCATCCCATGGCGTTGCCTCGACGTCGGTTATCGACGCCGCTGCGGCCGCTAAGGACATCGCGTTGTATTGATGCCGCGCGCGAGGACCGGGCGCAGTCTACGGTCGAGGCCGCTTTTTTGCTGCCGACGTTTCTGACACTCATCCTTCTCGCGCTGCAACCGGTGTGCCTGCTCTATACGCGCGCGGTCATGGAGTCTGCCGCCGCCGAGACCGCGCGGCTCATGACCACGACGACGGCGGAGGACGACGATCTTAAGGAGTTCGCCCGCCGCCGACTTGCCGCAGTGCCCAACGTTTCGATCTTTCATGCCGGCGGGCCGTTGTCGTGGGATATCGAGCTTGGCCGGGCCGGTGCGGGTGGCGTCTCGTCCGTGTCCGTTTCCGGCGAGGTCAAGCCGTTGCCTGTGATCGGTGCGTTTGCGCAGGCTATGGGTGGTACCGCCGAGGGCGGCTACGTTGAGCTCAAGGTCGATGTCTCGTATCAATCGCGTCCCGAATGGCTGGAGGGAGATTATGATTCGTGGATTGCTGCATGGGATTAAGCGTTTCTGGTCTAGACGCGTTTTGACGCACCGTCCGAGCTGCCATCGCAAGCGAGGCGGCTTTATGGGTCGAGCCGGTGTCGATCTGTTTATCGAAGACGGCGCCTATACCACGCTTTCTTCTGCCGTGGTCATCCTAGTGGTGCTCACATTGTTGTTTTCGTCGACCGCGGCGATATGGAGCATGTCGCGTGCCGGGGATACCCAGGTGGCGGCTGATAGCGGCGCGCTGGCGGGTGCCAACGTAGTGTCGTCCTATCACACAGCTGCCACGGTGGTTGATGCGAGCATCTTGAGTCTGGGGCTGGCGGGGTTTGCCACGATCGGGACGGGCCTGGTCGCCATCCTCATCCCGGGTGCCGAGCCAGTTGCCGGCAATATGGTCGACACCGGGATTGAGATCATTAAAACGCGCAACAAGTTTGCCAAAAGCGCATCGGAAGGCTTACAGAAAATCGAAACGGCTCTGCCGTATCTGATCGCCGCGCGTGCCACGCAGACGGTGTCGGCGCAGGATACCGATAGTGTGACCTATACCGGTACGGCGCTTGCCGTGCCCAGGACATCCGAGTCGGACTTCGCTGCGCTCAAAGGATCAGAGATCTCGACCGATACCATTAAAGACACATCAGATGATTTAGAGTGTGCGGCCGAGGAACTGCGGAAGGCTTCTGAGGACACGGCGAAGGCTAAAGAGCGTGCTTGGCTGGCGGATTGTGGTGGGTCTGACAAGGGCTCGGTCGGCAGCTGTTCTTGCATGTGGGAGCGTGCGAAAAGCCTAACGGATCTCTCCGGTGTTCAAAATCCGCATTACTCATCGAGCGTTACGTGGGAGCCCCAAGTTGCCCTTGATCGCGCGAAGGACTACTACCATTGGCGTCTGACAAATGAGAAGCCCCACGGCTCGAGTGTCGAGATGAAGGCAGAGTCTGCGGCGCGTAAGGCGTTTTATACCTATGCGAGCGCGGAGGTCGATCGGGCACATATAACCGAGAACGTAGACAGGGTTTCCTCCTATATTCCGCTGCTGCCGCGCAACTCTGATGAGGTTCGGGCGACGGAACTCTATACCGATGCGGTGTGGCCGACTAGCGTGAACGATGACAAGGCGTATCTGCATTACGGGACGACCTGCCCTAACTATAAGAAAGGGACGCCGAGCGGATTTGCTTCGGTTGCCGATTACGATGGACAGGATAAATGCAGCAAATGCCATTTTGGCGTTTTGTCGCTTGGTGCTGTTGCGGCGCCTTCAACCTCTATCGAAAACGGCTTCGAATATCACTTCGACAAGTTTAAAGACGCCCTGGAGGACTACGTCGACTGTCGCAACAAGGAGCTCGAGCTCGAGCGTCAGACCGAGGACGAAGCCGACCGTGCGGGCAATGCGTTCGATACCGCCATCAAAGAACTTTCCGGTGAGCGTCCGCGTATCGCCCCACCTGGCCGCAACGGCGTAGTCGCCTTTGCAGTTTCGGGTGATATTACCAGCCCCGATCAACTTAACTCTTCGTTTAACACGGCGGTTGAGCTTGGCAGTCGCGGTGCCATCTCTGCCGCGGTACTGGCGCCCGATGAGGCGACGGCGCAAAACAACGTGCTTTCGCGATTTTTCTCGACATTGAAGGAACGCTCGGGTGGCGTTGCCGGCGTACTCGATGGCGTCATGGATGTTTGGGGGCGGCTGCTTGTGGGATACGGAGACATCCAAGGTTCGGCCGACGAACTTATGGACGAGATGATTAAGGGCCTAGGAGGGGGCAACGGCGCGTTGGGCTCCATTGCGTCGTGGCTTGGCGATACCGTTTCGGCGTCCGTGGCGGCGCTGGGCTTGGAGCCGTGCGACTTGCGCCTGCGAAAGCCGGTGCTGACCGACACCGCCAATGTCATCAAGAGCCCGGGGTCTGACATCACGGCTCTTTCTAATGCGCAGGACGAGCTACGAAGTATTCCGTTGGGCGTGACCGACCCCAAGGCGCTTTGCGAAGCGCTGGAATATCAAGTCGAGCGCACCATCAGCGGCACGACGTTCACGCTTGCGGAGATTCCGCTGCCCGGCGGCGGTTCCATCCCACTTACCGTCGATGTCACCACACTGGCGGGTGCCTTGGGCGGTGGGTCGTAATGGGCATCCGCATGCGTCTGCGCGAGGAGCGCGCCCAAGCGACGGTGGAGATAGCAGTGGTTACGCCCGTCCTGCTGGTTCTGGCGCTTATCGTGTACAACGTCATGGTCTTTGCCGGTGCGGTCGCACGCTTCGATCGCGTGGTGCCCGATATCGTGCTAGCACATGCCGTGGCGCCGAGCGGGAAGGGCGATGGCAGCTCCATCGATGCTTCCGCGACCGTTCAGGCTCAGATCCATCAGGCCATGGAAGGCTATGACTTGCTGATCGAGGTCTCGAGCGAACAGGGTGCGACGACATCGGATGGCGGTTTGCTTTCGCTTTCCGGCACGTTTAGGACCTATACCTGCACCATGCGCTATGAGCCGTGGCCGAGCTCGCTCAGCATCGCCGGCGTTTCGCTGGGGGCACCGGCAAAGTTGTCACACGAGCGCGCGGTGACGGTCGACCCATGGCGTCCGGGGGTGGTCATGTGACCGCGGTCTCGTCCTACATCGCCTACGCGCGGGCACTCAACAGGCTGGGCTGGACGCCGGCCGAGTTTGCGGTGGCGGAGTCGTTTGCCGTGCGCTTGCGCGGCATGCTGGGACGGTGTCCGGTTGCCGCCAACGGTCTGCCGCTCGTCATGGCATTTCCACGCTGCTCTTCGGTCCATACGTGTTTTATGGCCTATCCCATCGACATCGCCTTCATCGATCGCGACGGCAATATCCTCGCGCGCTACGAAAAGGTACGTCCCTGGCGTATGTGCTCCTGCCCCGGCGCCTGGGCCGCACTAGAGCGCCCTTCAATCATTGTTTCGACCCCTGCTCTCCAACGCGTGCCGGCTTAAGAATTGGCGATAGCGGACTTTCGTCATACGAAATTGGGTAAGATGGAGGAGAAGATGCACGGATGTTGAGATCCATCCCAACGCTAAAAAGCACCTGACGGAAAAGCAGGTGCTTAGCGCTTGGCTTGCGGTTACTGAGTGCATTCGTCGCGAGTCGAAGGACGAGCCGCCGAGATGGCTTGCGATTGGATGGCTCCCAGACGGACGAAGCGTGGAGCTTGTTGCGGTCGAGCTTGTCCGTGGGTGGCTTATCATTCATGCCTTGTCTCCAGTCCAGAAGAAATTTTGGCAGGAGATTGAACGGGCTCGGCAAAGGGGTCGATGATGGGTAAGACGTATACGGCCGCTAATGGTCAGGTTGTAACGGATGAAATGATTGACGCGTGGTGCGAGTCGTACGAGCGCGGAGAGTTTCCGGATGGCGAACACACCGTTGGTGGGATCGTGCATGGACGGCCCCCACTCTCAGGTGAGGGGACGGCAACGCTGTCGGTCAAGATTCCTCTGGGAATGAAGGAGGCCATTCGTCGACGGGCGGCTGCCGAGGGGATGACGCCAAGTGAGTTTGCCCGTGCGGCTCTGAGCGAAAAACTTCTTGCTGCCGGCTGATGCCTCTGACGTGCCGATTTAAAGAACCGAGGCTGTGCTCAAAAACTTTTTTAAAATTCTCGGTTGACCGGAACGCGTCCTTGGTTATACTAATCAAGCCTTGAAACAAGGCACACCTCAAATGGCTGGGTAGCTCAGTTGGTAGAGCAGAGGACTGAAAATCCTCGTGTCAGGGGTTCGATTCCCTTCCCCGCCACCTTGAATTGACTAGGACCTCTGCAAAGGGGTCCTTTTCTTTATGCAGCCCCCACATGGAATCGAACCCCGTGAGGGCGCGGAGCTGAGTAAACGCGTAAGCGTTTGCCAGCGCAGCTCGCAAGGCGCGTAAGCGCCGCAGCGGTCCGTCCGCGCAGCGCGCGGACGCGATTCCCTTCCCCGCCACCTTGAATTGACTAGGACCTCTGCAAAGGGGTCCTTTTCTTTATGCAGCCCCCACATGGAATCGAACCCCGTGAGGGCGCGGAGCTGAGTAAACGCGTAAGCGTTTGCCAGCGCAGCTCGCAAGGCGCGTAAGCGCCGCAGCGGTCCGTCCGCGCAGCGCGCGGACGCGATTCCCTTCCCCGCCACCTTGAATTGACTAGGACCTCTGCAAAGGGGTCCTTTTCTTTTATGTAGGGTTCTGCGGAAACTGCGTCCCAGAATAAGGGCTCAGAACGGGACACACTTTCCGGTGCCTGCCTCCGGCGCGCGTACACACCTCGTCGCACCATTCCGAGCCCGCCCGCCCCAGACATTCCTCCCACTTTCGCGTCACTTTGCAGACCGTTCGGTCGCCTGTCCGCACACGCGGGTATACTCAAAACGATACTTATCCTATGCAATACGATGCGGGTTCGACCTGCATGATCCGAAGGGGGCAGTGATGGAGAGGATACTCGGCGTTAATCTCTCTGGCTGGTTTATTCCCGAGCCTTGGGTGACCCCGTCGCTGTACGCGGCGACCGGCGCATCCAACGCAGCCGAGCTGCAGGAGGCCATGGGTACCGCCGCTTACAACGAGCGCATGCGTCGTCATTACGAGACGTTTGTGAGCGAGGACGATTTTCGCCGCATGGCGCAGATCGGTCTCAATGCCGTGCGTCTGCCGGTGCCCTGGTATGCCTTTGGCTCACAGGAGTCCGATGCCTCCTACATATCGGTTGTCGATTACATCGACCGCGCAATTGAGTGGGCTGCCAAGTACGACATCCGCGTGCTGCTCGATCTGGCAACCGTGCCCGGTGGCCAGGGCGATTCCAACGATTCGCCCACCACGCCGGAGGCTGTTGCCGAGTGGCATTCGTCCACCAACGGCCGTCATGTCGCACTCGACGTGCTCGAGCGCTTGGCCGATCGCTATGGCGAGGCCGAGAGCCTGCTGGGCATTGAGCTGCTGGACACGCCGCAGATGAGCGTTCGCAAGAGCCTCTTCACCATGACGGATGGCATTCCTGCTCACTACCTGCGCAATTTCTATCGCGATGCCTACGAGCTCGTCCGTTCGTATATGCCCGAGGATAAGATCGTCGTCTTCTCGTCGTCGGGGCATCCCAGCGAGTGGAAGCATTTTATGCGCGGCGCCAAGTACAAGAACGTCTACATGGACCTTCACCTGTACCATTACCGCGACGAGTATGCGCTCGACATCACGAGCCCTCGCGGGCTGACGACGGCGATTTCGCGTAACAAGCACGAGCTTAAAGAAGCGATTTCGACTGGGTTCCCCGTGCTGGTGGGCGAATGGTCGGGCGCGGCGATCTTTGCCAACTCGTCGGTTACGCCCGAGGGCCGCAATGCCTACGAGCGCGTGTTTATCGCCAACCAGCTGGCTTCGTTTGCGCCGGCTGCCGGTTGGTTCTTCCAAACGTGGAAGACCGAGAAGCGCATTGCAGCATGGGACGCCCGCGCGGCGCTCGGTACGCTCGAGCGCGGCATGATTGAATAGGTTGATATGACGCAAAACAGCGCCCATACGGGCAAACTCTATGTGGTCGGCACGCCCATCGGCAACCTGGGCGACCTGTCCCCGCGCGTTGGTGAGGCCTTTGCCGCTGCTGATGCCATCTGCTGCGAAGACACGCGTGTGACGTCAAAGCTACTGATGCACCTGGGCATTTCCAAGCCGCTTGTCCGTTGCGACGAGAATGTGATCGCCAGCCGCGCCGCCGGCCTGGTCGACCGTCTGCTGGCGGGGGAGACCCTCGCTTTTGCCTCGGACGCCGGCATGCCGAGCGTGTCCGATCCCGGCCAGGCGCTGGTCGAGGCGGCGCGTGAGGCCGATGTGCCCGTCGAAGTTATTCCCGGGCCCTCTGCTTGCGTCACGGCGCTTGTTTCGTCCGGCATTCCCTGCGAGCATTTTTTCTTCGAGGGCTTTTTGGGCCGAAAGCACGGCGACCGTGTGCGCCGTTTGCAGCGCCTTGCCGTGGTGCCCGGCGCACTCATCTTCTACGAGTCTCCACATCGCATCGTGGCGACGCTCGAGGCCGTGGCGGAGGTCTTTCCCCAGCGTGAGGTTGCCGTCTGCCGCGAACTCACCAAGCTGCACGAGGAGGTCTTGCGCGGGCCCGCTGACCAGCTTGCCGAGGAGCTGCGTGCTCGCGGCGAGGTAAAGGGCGAGATTGCGCTGGTCATCGCGCCACCGAGCGAGGATGAGGAGGCCGGTATCGTGCCGGTCGGCGCCACGGCAGCGGATCCCGACGAGGCCCTGCGCGAGGATATCCGCGCCGCGCTCGAGGAGGGGGAGCCCGCGTCTGCGGTGGCCAAGCGCCTGTCTCAGAAGTATTCGCGCCGCAAGCGCGATGTCTATGCCATGGTGCTCGATATGCAATAGATGGAGGATATCCAGCCCTTGCGCTAGAATCATCCTCTGTATGCAACGTTTTTCTGGAGGACAAACCCCATGGATCAAAGCAAGCCTTCGTTCTTTATCACGACGCCCATCTACTACGTCAACGCCGATCCGCACCTGGGCACGGCTTATTCCACCATCATCGCCGACGTTCAGGCTCGCTATCGCCGTTCCGCCGGCTATAACGTCAAGTTCCTGACCGGCATGGACGAGCACGGCGAGAAGGTCGCCGAGGCCGCAGCCAAGCATGGCATGACGCCGCAGGAGTGGACCGATAGCCAGGCCCCGCACTTCAAGGAGCTTTGGAGCAAGCTCGAGATTTCCAACGACGACTTCATCCGCACCACCGAGCCGCGCCAGCATCATGCCGTGCAGTACCTGTGGGAGCGCATGAAGGAGTCCGGTTACCTGTATAAGGGCAGCTACGACGGTTGGTATTGCGTGCCTGACGAGACCTACTTCACTGATACGCAGGTCCAGAAGGGCGACGAGGAGTACGGCAGCGTCGGCCAGCATCTATGCCCCGACTGCCACCGTCCGCTTGAGCGCGTCCAGGAGGAGTCCTACTTCTTTAAGCTTTCCGCCTTCCAGGACAAGCTTCTCAAGCTCTATGACGAGCACCCCGACTTTGTCGAGCCTGCGTTCCGCATGAACGAGGTTCGCAGCTTTGTCGAGGGCGGCCTCAACGACCTTTCCGTGAGTCGCACGAGCTTTGACTGGGGCATCCAGGTTCCGTTTGACGAGGGCCATGTGACCTATGTATGGTTTGACGCGCTGCTCAACTATATGACGGCCGTCGGCTACGGTGTCGACACCGACGAGGCGCGTGCCGAGCTGGCCTATCGCTGGCCCGCGCAGTTCCACATCGTGGGTAAGGACATCATCCGCTTCCACTGCGTCATTTGGCCCGCCATGCTCATGGCCATCGGCGAGGCCCTGCCCGAGCACGTCTTTGCCCACGGCTTCCTGACCGTGCGCAATGCCGAGACCGGCAAGGCCGAGAAGATGTCCAAGAGCCGCGGTAACGCCATCGCTCCGCAGGACGTTATCGACATGCTGGGCGTCGAGGGCTATCGCTACTACTTTATGACCGACGTCGTTCCCGGTACCGACGGCGCTATCAGCTTCGATCGCATGGAGCAGGTCTACAACGCCGACCTGGCCAACAGCTGGGGCAACCTTATCTCGCGTTCGCTCAACATGAGCGGCAAGTACTTTGACGGTTGCGCGCCCGCCAAGCCCGCATCGTTCGATGCGTTCGACAACCCGCTGGCAAAGATCGCCGATGGCCTGGTCGACCGCTACATGGCCAAGATGGACGTGCTCGATTACGGCGGAGCCAAGGACGAGGTCATGGAGCTCATCCACGCCGCCAACCACTACATTGAGGACTCCGAGCCTTGGGCACTTGCCAAGGACGAGGCCAAGGCTGACGAGCTGGCGTTTGTGATCTACAACCTGCTCGAGGCCATCCGCATTGCCGCTCACCTGCTGATGCCGCTCATGCCTCAGACCTCTGCCGAGGCCCTGCGCCGCCTGTCCTGTGAGGGCGAGGCCGCGAGCGACGACCTCAAGGGCATTTGCACTTGGGGCCTGCTTGCCGGCGGTCAGCCCGTCGAGAAGGGCGATCCGCTGTTCCCGCGTCTGGCGTAGAGACCGCGCGAGCGCCATATCGGCAATTTGCTGTTTAGCTGTAAGGGCATGGCCGCCACGGTCCATGCCCTTTTGTTTCAAGACGCCGCCATCATGCTAAGGAGGCAACCATGACAACTTCGCCTTTGGCAAACCCCACGGCCACCAGGGAGCTGCTGGAGGAGTTTGGCCTTGCGACCAAGCATCGCCTGGGCCAGAACTTTCTAATCGACAATCATGTGATCGAACGTATCTGCGAGCTTGCCGAGCTTGCAGGTGACGAGCGCGTACTCGAGGTGGGTCCAGGTTGCGGTACGTTGACACTTGAGTTGCTGCAGGAAGCGGCGTGCGTTACGTCCATTGAGGCCGATCCCGAGCTTGAGCCGGTGCTCGATGCCCACGCCGCCGACTATGCCAACTTCCGCTTTATCATGGGCGACGCGCTCAAGGTGACGCCGGAGCAGATTGAGCAGGCTGCGGGCGGTGAGCCGACGGTATTTGTCGCGAACTTGCCCTATAACGTGGCGGCGACGATCATTTTGCAATTTTTCCAGACGATGCCGGCGCTCAAGCGCGCCGTCGTCATGGTGCAAAAGGAGGTTGCCGATCGCATTGCCGCAGTGCCGGGCAACAAGACCTATGGCGGCTATACGGCAAAGCTTGGCCTGTATGCGCAGGTAACGGGTCGCTTTGAGGTGCCGCCGCGTTGCTTTATGCCGGCGCCACACGTGGACTCGGCCGTCGTGCGTATCGACCGTGTTGACGGTGTGGTG
This sequence comes from uncultured Ruminococcus sp., assembly GCA_963604655.1. GTDB lineage: Bacteria > Actinomycetota > Coriobacteriia > Coriobacteriales > Coriobacteriaceae > Collinsella. The sequence continues at coordinate 3,874 of CAVCRP010000015.1, read as the reverse complement.
CCCGAAGGACTCGATCGCGAATTTGTGGCCCGCGTGATTGACGCTGCATTTGCTCAGCGTCGCAAGACCATCCGCAATTCCATGAGCGCCAACGGCTTTGCCAAGGACGTGCTCGATGCCGCCTTTGAGGCTTGCGGTATCGCACCCACCACGCGCGCCGAGACGCTCGGCGTCGCCGACTTTGTGTGCCTGGCTCGGGAGCTTTCCCATGACGCTTAATGCCGAACGCGTGACGTTTACCAAGAAAAAGAAGACGGTTGCTTGTCCCGTGCCCTTGGCACCGCTTGCCGACACACATGCGCATCTGCTTTCGTTCTGGGGCAAGGATGTGCCCGAGACACTCGTGCGTGCCAAGGCGGCAGGCATCGACCTGTTGGTGACGGTCTTCGACCCCATCGCCGACAAGCGCAGCGTGACGGACTATAGCGACTGGCTCGTGCGCGAAATTCTGCCGATGCAGGATATCCCGCAGATCAAGTATCTTGCCGGCGTGCATCCGTATGGCGCGCCGGACTATACCGACGACATTCACGCGCAGGTTGTTGCTGCGCTTGATGACCCTTTGTGCGCCGGTATTGGCGAAATCGGTCTGGACTACCACATGGACTATGACGACGATATCGCGCCGGCACCCCATAACGTGCAGATTGACTGCATGGCGCGCCAGCTCGAGCTTGCCGTGCGTCGTAACGTGCCGGTGGAGCTGCATCTGCGTCACGAGGACATGGACCAGGAGCGTACCTCGCACGTGGACGCCTACAACGTGCTTCGTGGGGTGGGCGTGCCCCAGGCCGGTTGTGTGCTGCACTGTTTTGGCGAGGACCGCGCCACGATGGAGCGCTTTGTGGAGCTGGGCTGCTATATCGCCTATGGTGGTGCGGCCACCTTTAAGCGCAACGACGACGTGCGCGAGGCATTTGCGGCAACCCCACTCGATCGAATTTTGTTCGAGACGGATTGCCCGTATATGGCTCCGGAGCCCATCCGCGGTCTTGAATGCGAGCCCGCAATGATCTCCATTACGGCAAACGCGCTGGTTAACGACCGTATCGATCGCACTGGTGAGGACGCCGAAACAATCGCGCGTGCCGCTTGGGAAAATGCCTGCAAACTTTTTCAAAAATAGTTCTTGCGTTCGCGGTGGCGCTCCGTTATTCTAATTCCTGCACGCGGGCGTGGCGGAATTGGCAGACGCGTACGGTTCAGGTCCGTATGGGGGCAACCCCATGAAGGTTCAAGTCCTTTCGCCCGCACCATTAAATGAAAGAGCTCCCAGCAATGGGAGCTTTTTTGTTATGTGCCCATCGCGGGGACTTGAACCTGCGAAGGAGCGAGCGTCAAGAAAACGCGGAGCGTTTTTAGCGAGCTGGCAAGGACGCCGGCAGGCGGCCGATGCCGGTGCGGATCCGCGAAGCGGATACGCGGACGTCCTTTCGCCCGCACCATTAAATGAAAGAGCTCCCAGCAATGGGGGCTTTTTTGTTATGCACGATCTCCTTGGACGGGTATCCTAGTGCCAATGTATGCCCAATAGAGGAGAAGCCATGCTGTTTTCCGGTATCATCGCCGCCCTTACCAGTCTTTTGATCCCTATCATCATCCTGTTGCTGCTGCTTCCCAACGCCTGCTATGTCGTCGAGCAGCAACATGCCGTGATTATCGAGCGCTTGGGCAAGTTCAACCGCATCGTCAACGCGGGTTTCCACCTGAAGGTGCCCGTAATCGACCGCAAGGCCGCCACGGTGAGCCTGCGCACCATGAAAAACGGTTTTGGCATTGACGTTAAGACCCAGGACAACGTGACCATCGGCCTCGAGGTCTCCGCTCAGTATCACGTGAGCTACGACATGGGTGCCGGCCCGGCGGATTCGGGCATCTACAAGAGCTACTACATGCTGCAGGAGCCCGTCGACCAGATGCGCGACTTCATCACCGATGCTCTGCGCTCTTCGATTCCCGTTTACACGCTCGACGAGGTCTTTGCCAAGAAGGATGATATTGCCAAGGACGTCAACGCCACCGTGTCCGAGCAGATGGCCGCCTACGGCTTCACCCTCGTGTCGACGCTCATCACCAAAATCGCGCTGCCGACCGAGGTCGAGAATTCTATGAACGACATCAACGCCGCCCAGCGCAAGCGCGCCGCGGCACAGGAGCTTGCCGAGGCAGACCGCATCAAGCGCGTCACCGAGGCGACCGCCGAGGCCGAGGCTATGGAAAAGGCCGGCGAGGGAATCGCCAATCAGCGCAAGGCCATTGCGCTGGGCATCAAGGACTCGCTCGAGATTATCCAGGAGACGGGCGTCGGTAACGACGAGGCCAACCAGCTGTTCATGTTTACGCAGTGGACCGAGATGATGACGGAGTTCGCCCGTACGGGTAAAAACTCGACGGTCGTGCTGCCGAGCGACTTTTCTCAGTCGGCCTCGATGTTCGAGCAGATGCTGGCAGCGGGCAAGATCCAGAACGAGTCGAAGGAGTAGGCGCGCGTGAAATACACCGTAGTCTGCGTCGGCAAGCTCAAGGAGCGCTTTTGGAAGGATGCCTGCGCCGAGTACACCAAGCGCTTGGGCGCTTATGCCAAGGTGGATATGCGCGAGGTAGCCGATATCGATCCGGCTAAGGCGGGTGGCGTTGATGCCGCGCGCGACAAGGAAGGGGCGGCGATTCTTGCCGCCTTGCCGCCGAGGGCACACGTGATTCTGCTTGCCATCGAGGGCAAGGAGCGTTCGAGTGAGGAGTTCTCGGCGCGCCTCGACGATCTTATGCTGCGTGGAAATAGTGATATCGCCTTTGTGATCGGTGGCTCGGACGGCGTGAGCGATGCCGTTCGCGCCCGCGCCGATGAGATGCTCAGCTTTGGACGCATCACCTTACCGCACAACCTGGCGCGCGTGGTGCTGCTAGAGCAGATTTACCGCGCCTGCAAGATCAGCCGCGGCGAGCCGTATCACAAATAGGTCGGCAATACGAAACAATGGCATGGGACAATATCTTCCGTTTTGAGGAACGTGTCTGAGAGGACTATGTGATATGAAGATCGGATTTGTCGGTTTTGGCAATATGGCGAGCGCTATGGCCGATGGCTGGATTGCCGCCGGTGTGTCTGCGGGCGACATGTGCGCCTGCGCGGGCCGCTATGAAGCTCTCGTTGAGCGTTGCGAGGCGCGCGGCATAGCCGCCTGCCATGATGCGGCAGAGGTTGTCGCCGCATCCGATATCGTGGTCGCTGCGGTCAAGCCGTACATGATCGAGAAGGTTTTCGCGCCGCTGAAGGACGCACTTGCCGACAAGGTCGTTCTATCGGTCGCTTGGACCTGGGGTAGCGCCAAGTGGGAGCAGGTCCTGCCAGGTGTCGCGCATATCTCGACGGTGCCCAACACGCCGGTATCGGTGGGCGAGGGCGTCATTGCCTGCGAGAAGGCCTCTACGCTTAGCGGCGAGCAGCGCGACACGGTGCTCGGCCTGCTCGGAAAGCTCGGCACGGTGGTCGAGCTCGATACGAGTTTGCTTTTTGTGGGCGGCACCGTGGGCGGTTGCGCCCCAGCATTTGTCGCCATGGCGATCGAGGCCCTGGGCGATGCGGCCGTCAAGCACGGTATTCCGCGCGCCGATGCCTATCGCATCGTGAGCCAGATGGTGCTGGGCACGGCAAAGCTGCAGCTGGCAACCGGTCAGCATCCCGCCGCGATGAAGGACGCCGTGTGCTCGCCTGGCGGCGCCACCATCAAGGGCGTCGTCGCGCTCGAGGACGCCGGCATGCGCAGCGCCCTGGTCAAGGCCATCGACGCCACCCTCCAGTAAAACCGACCAAAAAGGGGCTCTTCGGGGGTTTGTGTGGGCTGGCAGCCCGGTAAAAACATGCGCCTAGCAG
>CAVCRP010000014.1:0-53555 GCA_963604655.1 uncultured Ruminococcus sp. | reverse complement strand
GATTTGAATCTATGCCCAATTAACAACCGTCAGGGAATTGTAATTGATGGTGAATGTTCAAAGGTAATTTGCAAAGACTAATTTGAATATTTCAGTTTGCTGTACTCATTCCTAGCAGGGTTTGGGGCGGGCACGCCCCAACAAGAAGCTGTCCCAAAGGAGCAAGAATGGGGACTGCGGACGATTTCTTGAACCGTTACGCGGCCCTTCCCAGCGCGGAGCGGAACTCGGCCGGCGTGCGGCCACCGAGCGCATCGCTGCGCCTCTCCGTATTGTATCGACCGATCCAGCCCCCGAGCTCCTCGATGAAGCTGGCGGGGGTCCAGTCCGACCAGTCCCTGCCGTACCAGAACTCCTTCTTGAGCAGGCCGAAGAAGCCCTCCATCGCCGCGTTGTCCGGGCTGCAGCCCTTGGCGAACTGGATTGGCTACACTGATGTGGACAGTTCCGGGAGGGGCGCAAGAGACGGGAAGGCCGTGTGCGCGTTCCTGCGCGAGGGCCGCGGGGAGAGGCTGCCTGGGTACGGCGCCTGTCAACTCGGTCTACGTCTTTGATGACCGGGTCGTACTCAATATCAACTTCACGGATGATGCCAAAACGGTCACCCGTGAGGAAGTGTTGGGTTCGAGTGCTATGGACAATGTTCCAGCATGCTGGGATCGAACTCACTAGCCGGAATCACACGGTACCCGTGACGCAGCAGCAGATCGACAAAAACACCGTTGCCCGCTGTGAGGGTGCCGCTGAATGTTCCATCGTAGATGCGGCCGGCACCGCACGAGGGACTGCGATCCTGAAGAATACACGCGGCAATCTCAGACGGGCCACCCGCCTGCTCGCACATATCGAGTGCGCGCTGGGCGCCCAGGCGAAACTCGCGATCGACCGAAATGCCCTCGCAGGTACGGACCTCGCCGTTCACAATCTCGGACGGCTTGCGCGGTGTAGGCAAGCCACCAAAAACCTCAGGGCATACCAACAGGACCTCGGTCCCCGTACGCTCGCAAGCCTCGACCAGCTCGCGATGGTAGTTGTCGAGCCCGTTATACTTGCAGCTCTCGCCCATCAAGCAGGCACTTACCACGATCTTCATATACAACTCTCCCCACGCAAAACGCCCCATTTGAGATGGACACTCAAATGGGGCGATTGGCACTGTGCAACTAGTATTACTGCTGCTTTGGCATCAGCGGGTTCTCGCGCGTGAGGAGATTCATAAACTCCTCACCCGTGATCGTCTCCTTCTTGTACAGATAACGAGCCAGCTCGTGGAGCTTAAACTTGTTCTCCTTGAGAATCTGCAGGGCGCGGTCATGCGCATCCTCGATCAGCTTGGCGACAATCGCGTCCACGCGCTCGGCCGTACCGGGGGCGCAGGTGAGAGACGTGTCCTGGTTGAGGTACGCATTCTGAACGGTACCGAGTGCCATCATGCCAAACTCATCGGACATACCAAAGCGCGTCACCATGTTACGGGCGAGCTTGGTGGCCTGCTCGATATCGTTGGCTGCGCCGGTCGTCATCTCGCCAAAGATGAGCTCCTCGGCTGCACGGCCACCGCAATAGACGGCGAGCTTGTCCAGGACCTCCTGGCGTGTGGTCAGGAAGCGCTCATCCTCCTCGACCTGCATGGTGTAGCCCAGAGCACCGCTCGTGCGCGGCACGATGGTGATCTTGGTAACCGGCGCGGAACCCTTTTGGCGGGCAGCGACGATGGCATGGCCGATCTCGTGGTAGGAAACGACCTGCTTCTCGTGGTCGGAAAGAACCGTGGACTTACGCTGCTGGCCGGCAATGACGACCTCCACCGACTCCTCGAAGTCGTCCTGGGTTGCACGCTTGCGACCCTCGCGAACGGCGCGCAGGGCGCCCTCGTTGATGATATTGGCCAGGTCGGCGCCCGAGGCACCGGGCGTGGCGCGGGCAATCGCGGTCAGATCGATCGGCGGTTGCGTCTTCACGCTCTTGGCATGCAGCTCGAGAATGTTCTTGCGGCCGGTCAGATCGGGCAGCTCAACGGGGATGCGGCGGTCAAAACGACCGGGGCGCAGCAGGGCCGGATCGAGGCTGTCGGGACGGTTGGTAGCAGCGAGGACAACGATACCCTTGTGGTTATCGAAGCCATCCATCTCGGTCAGCAACTGATTGAGCGTCTGCTCGCGCTCGTCGTTGCCGCTAAAGCCGCCGCCGTCACGCTTTTTGCCGATGGTATCGATCTCGTCGATAAACACAATGCACGGGGCCTTTTCCTTGGCCTGCTTAAACAGGTCGCGCACCTTGGCGGCGCCACGGCCGACGAACATCTCGACGAACTCAGAACCCGAAATGCTAAAGAACGGAACACCAGCCTCGCCGGCAACAGCCTTTGCAAGCAGGGTCTTACCGGTGCCCGGAGGGCCCACGAGAAGAGCGCCGCGCGGCAGCTTGGCGCCGATCTCCTCGTAGCGCTGCGGCTTCTCCAGAAAGTCAACGACCTCCTTCAGGGATTCCTTGGCCTCTTCCTGGCCAGCGACATCCTTAAAGGTCACGCCGACATCCTTGGAGGCGATAACGCGCGCACCGGACTTACCCAGACCGCCGCCGCCAAAGCCGCCGCCACCAAAGTTCATGGACGGGCCATCATCGCCCATGGCCTTCTTCATACGGCGGTTGAGCCACCAGCCGATGAGGAAGAAAATCGCCATGGGAAGGACGAGCGTGATCAGGTAGTAGGTCATCAAACCCGAGTTTTTATCGGGAACAACCGACTCCAGCGAAGCGCCAGACTCAAGCACGCGATCGGTAAAGCCCGCATCGTTCGGCACACCGGTCGTCTTATAGGCGATGTTCTCGTCCTCGCCCTTCTTGGTGTAATAAATCGAGTAATCGTCTGTGTTGTACTCGACCTTGTCGACACTCTTCTTATCGAGCGCTTTGACAAACGTCGAGTAATCGGTCTTCGTAATCTGCTGCGTGTGACCGATGTTAGGGAACAGAACGGTCGAGAGCACGAGGTAGACGACGAAGGCGATGAGCACGTAGAGGATCATATTCCGTCTACGTTTGTTGTCATCCATCTCCATCTGCTTGAACTCCATCTACTGGGGTTGATAATGCTAACTAGAATACCCAACCCGGCCGGCGATAAACCGACGCTGGGCACGAAAGGATAGAGATGGCATCACTCGAAGTCGGCAAGGTTCAGATCTATACGGGCGACGGCAAGGGCAAGACGACGGCTGCGCTGGGGCTTGCACTGCGCGCCACGGGCTATGGACTTAACGTGCTTATGCTGCAGTTTGCCAAGAAGCTGCACTGCGCCGAGCATGATGCGGCGCCCCGTTTAGGTCTGCGCATCGTACAAGCCGACCGCGACACGCCCGAAGCCTGTGCCGCACAGATCATGGAGCTGGCGCGCGAGCAGATTAGCCAAGTCGACGTTCTGATTCTGGACGAACTTGGCGAGGCCATGCGCCGTGGCTTTGTGACGCGCGAAGATGTCGAAGCGTTGATCACGATGAAACCGACCACCACAGAGCTCGTGCTCACCGGCCGCGGCTTGCTGCCCCTCGCCGACCTTGCCGACCTAGTAACCGAAATGCGTCCCATCAAACACTACTTCGACGAAGGCCTCCTAGCCCGCCAAGGCATCGAATACTAATTGATCCAAAGGGGACGGAGGAAAACGGATCATTTTGCCTTATCGCCAGGTCAATGATCCGTTTTCCTCCGTCCCCTACGGATCATTAGGCGGTGGCGCGGCCGAGCCAGTTGCCGCTGTGGTGGTAGATGGTAAACATCGTGGCCGTGATGAGCCAGGTTACGGGGTAAACAAGCAGCAGGTGCTCAAGCGACGGATCGAACGGCATAATCGCAAACACCCAGATCACCCTGAGCACGACGGTGCCAAAAATCGTGAGCATCATAGGCTGGAAGCTCACGCCAGCGCCGCGGATGGAGCCGGACGCGTTTTCGATAATCGAGAAGATCGCGTAGAACGGCGCGATGAAATGAAGAATCGTCGTGGTGTAGGCCGAAATCGAAGCATCGTCGACAAACAGACGCGACAACGGACCCGAGAACACCAGCAGCACGGCAGACAGGCCACCAATGAGCATAAACGACAGCACAAGCGACGTATGGTAGCCCTTGCGCATGCGCTCGTAGTTGCGCGCGCCAAAGTTCTGCGCCGAGAACGTGGTGATCGACACGCCAAGCGCCTCGGTAACCATCCAGACAATGCCATCCAGGCGGCCCGAAAGACCCCAAGCCGTGGTGGCATCGGCACCAAACGAGTTGACCGACACCTGAATCAAAACGTTGGAAATCGAATACGCAGCAGACTGAAAGCCAAGCGGCAGACCACACGAGATCATGCTCTTACAAATGCCAGGATCAATGCCGAGTTTGGACAGTGAAAGCCGCCACGCACCCGGTGCGTGCATCATACGAATCACGATCATCGTGGCGTTGGAGCAAATGGTCAGCGCCACCGCGATACCACAGCCCAGAGCCTCCATATGAAGCACGGCAACGAAGATGACATCCAGCACCGCATTAACAAGGCAGCCGGAAGCGATGATCACAGCAGGCCCGCGCGTGTCGCCCACGGCGCGCAGCAATGCCGTTCCCATATTGAGCAGCAGCGCCGCAACCATGGCGGCAAAATAGCAACGGGCATAGGCCACGCCCTCGACCAATAGTTCATGCGGCGTGTTCATAAGCACCAGCATGGGCTCAACGAACACTATGCCAAGAATCGAGAAAACGATACCGCCCACCAGCGCGAGCGTCATAGCCGTATGGACCGATCGGCTCAGGAGCTCGTCATCGTGCTGGCCAAAAAACTGGCCCGTAATGACCGCGCAGCCGGCACCGACGCCGACACAAAAGCCGATGCAGAGCTCTGTAAGCACCATCGTCGCCTGAATGCCACCCAGCGCGAGCTTGCCGCCAAACTGACCGACGATATAGGTACCGATAAGCGTGTATGCCTGCTGAAAGAACGAACTAAAGAAAATGGGAACGCACAGCGACAGCAGCTGCTGCCAAATGACACCCTGCGTTACATCGATAGCCGTAGATTTCTTAGCCACACGCCCTCCCCACTAGCGTACGTCATACAACAAAACAGCAATTTAAGACCAAAGCCGACACCAGCTTAGCACCGACCAGCGTCGGCCGAAACGCCCCGAACCACAGCCCGGTGCGAAATATCTGTTTAGTGATACAAACCCGGCTGGTAGTGATACTCATTGCTCACATGCGGACACAGCTGCCAAAAGGCGACAGCACTTGCCGCGGCCACGTTGAGCGAATCGACCCCGTGCGCCATCGGAATTCGCACGGCGCGGTCACAGCCCGCAATGGTCTTGGCGCCCAAGCCAGCACCCTCGGTGCCCATAAAGATTGCCAGGCGGTCAATCTCTTGCAGCGCGGGATCGTCCAGCGAAACCGAATCATCCGTCAGCGCCATCGCGGCACACGAAAAGCCGGCATCGTGCAGCGCCGCCAGGCCATCATGCGGCCATACGCGCGCCTCGCTGCCAATGCGCGTCCAGGGCACCTGGAACACCGTGCCCATGCTCACACGGGCCGAGCGACGGTACAGCGGGTCACAGCAAGTGGGGCTCACCAAAATGCCATCAACGTTCAGCGCAGCCGCCGAGCGGAAAATCGCGCCGACGTTGGTGTGGTCGACAATGCCCTCGAGCACGCACACGCGCACCGGGCGCTCCCCTGCCGCCTCGACGACGCCGTCCAAGAACTCATCAACCGGAATCTGACGCGGACGACGGAATGCCGCGAGCGCACCGCGCGTCACGTTAAAGCCCGTCAGCTGCTCCATAAGCTCCATCGAGGCCACGAACACGGGAACCGGGCCCGCACCTTCGCGTACCGCCAGGCGCTCAAACAGCGGCATCATCTGGTCGAGCCAGCGTTCGCCCAAAAGAAAGCTCACCGGCTCGTATCCGGCGCGCACCGCGCGCTCGATAACCTTGGCACTCTCGGCGATAAAGATGCCCTTTTGCGGCTCCAGCACGCAGCGCAGCTCGCGCTCGGTCAGTCGCACGTAGGCATCGAGCCGCTCGTCCTCGAGAGAATCAATTCGCAGCACCTCAACGGCATCAGTCATAGCAGCCAGCCCGCACCCTTCTTTACAGCACATCTATACCAAACGAGGCGACGCTAAGCGCCGCCCCATGCATTCAAACAACCCGATGATACCGTTCACGCCAGACGATTTACGCCTCGACGCGACGATACGTCACGAACTCATAATCGAGACCCTCGTCACCCTCGCCCGCGGCAATCGTGGCAACACCGCCACGACGCGTAATCTCCCACGCGGGATCGGAATCCAGATCGGGAAAGTACGTATCCACGTCATGCACGCAATGGTCATGCGTAACCTCGGCCTCGACGCAATACGGCAAGAACTGTCGATATACCTCGCCGCCGCCAATCACCCACGCAATGGGCTCATCGGCCACGGCGGCCAAGGCCTCGTCGACGCTATGCACCACGTCGACACCCTCGGCAGCAAAGCTCTTGTCGCGGGTGAGCACGATATTGCGGCGATTCTTGAGCGGTCGTCCGCCGGGAAAACTCAGAAGTGTCTTGCGTCCCATAATGACCGGGCAACCTTTGGTGCACGCCACAAAATGGCGCATATCGGAGCGATTGGACACGACCATGTCACCCTCGCAACCAATGCCCCAGTCATCGCACACAGCGACAATGGCAGAAAGCTTACACGTCATGCGCGTCACCTACACCGCAATGGGGATGTTCTTGACCTGCGGGCCGTGCTCATAGCCCTCAACAATCAGATCATCGGTCGTAAACGCGTAGAAATCATGCACATCGGGGTTGAGCGTTACCTTGGGAGCCGCAAACTGCGGACGCTCGATAAGCTCGCGGACGATATCGACATGACGGTCGTAAATGTGGGCATCGGCGATCACATGCAGCAGCTCGCCAGCGATCATATCGACCGACTGCGCGACCATCATCAGCAGAATGGCGTACTGGCACACATTCCAGTTGTTCGCGGCCAAAATGTCCTGGCTACGCTGGTTGAGAATCATGTTGAGCGTCGGCTTGTCGTCCTGAGGACGCTGCGTGACGTTATAGGTCACGCTGTAGGCGCACGGATACAGATGCATCTCGGACAGATCGCTGAACACGTACGTGTTCGTCATAATGCGGCGGCTGTACGGCGTGTTCTTAAGGTCGTACAGCACGCGGTCCATCTGGTCAAAGTCACCCTCGGCATAATGGCTCTTCTGGCCAATCTGATACCCGTAGGCCTTGCCGATGGAACCGGTCTCGTCGGCCCACTCATCCCAGATATGGCTGTTGAGGTCATGCACGTTATTGGACTTCTTCTGATAGATCCATAGGATCTCGTCCATGGCAGATTTGAGGGCCGTACGACGCAGGGTAAGAGCCGGAAACTCCTCACGCAGGTCGTAGCGGGCCGTGACACCAAAGTTTTTAATGGTATAGGCAGGGGTGCCATCCTCCCACACCGGGCGAACCTTTTGGCCCTCGGTGGTGGTGCCATGGTCAAGAATATCGCGGCACATGGTTACAAACTGTTGATCAGCTTTGCTCATTGACCCTCCTGTCAGTCGTCTATAAGCGAGATTCATTGTAGCCCAGGCGCACGCGGCCCCACAGCCCAAACATAAGCCCTCATTTTCTGACATATGCCAGAAATTCCTTGCGCAATTCTGCGCGTTCGCTATTCTATTGTTGACATATGTCAGATAAGGAGCACGTATGGCAGGAAGACGCGAAAAATTGCGCCGTGTTGGGATCATCCCCGAATACCGCGGCTTTACCCCCGACGGCCTTGCCAGCGGAGACGCCATCGATATGGCGGTCGACGAGCTCGAAGTCCTGCGGCTGTGTGACCTGGAGGGCCTCAATCAGGAGGCCGTCGCCCAGCACATGGGCATTGCCCGCGCCACGGTAGCGGCAATCTGCAGCCGCGCGCATCGTAAGGTGGCAAACGCGCTGGTCAACGGACGAGCGCTCGTCATCGAAGGCGGCAACATCGCGTACTCCCCCATTTCCACGACAACGGCCGCATGGCCAGCAAAGGAGGTCGACACCATGAGGGTGGCAACCACGTACGACAACGGCAACATCTTTATGCACTTTGGCCGCAGCGAGCAGTTCAAGATCTACGACATTCAGGACGGCAAGGTGCTCAACGAGCAGGTCGTGAGCACCGGCGGCACCGGCCACGGCGCCCTTGCGGGCCTGCTCGCCAACGGCGGCGTGGACACGCTCATCTGCGGCGGTATCGGCGGCGGCGCCATCAACGCGCTTGCCCAAGCCGGCATCACGGTATACGCAGGTGCCCAGGGCAGCTGCGACGCTTGCGTCGAGGCCCTTATCGCCGGCACGCTCGCGCAGAACGGCGAGGCCACGTGCGGCTGCCATGGTCACGACCACGAGCACACCCACGAGCATGGCGAGTCCTGCGGCTGCCACGGTCATCACGAGCACGAGGGGCACGAAGGCTGCGGCTGTCACTAACAGCACGGCAAACCAAGTTCGGGGTGCAACGTCGCACGCAACCCGACAATCCAGCCCCACAACAAAGGCCACCCGGAAACTTCCGAGTGGCCTTTGCCATATCAAGCTGCAATTACAGCCCTATTTCTTATTGCGCATCTGCGCTTCCATCTGGCGCAGCAGTTCCATATCGGACTTGGGGCCGCCCGTACCCAGGCCGCCCATGCCACCCAGACCCATAGCGTCCAAGCCAGGGATATTGGGCATGCGCATCTTCTTGCCCTTCTTGCCCTTCTTGCCCTTCTTGCCGCCGGCCTGTGCCTGATTGGCCATCGTGCGCATGCGGCCCATCATCTTATTCATCTCGCCCCACTGCTTCATAAGGCTGTTGACCTCGGTGGGGGTTACGCCGGCTCCCTTGGCAATGCGGGCGCGACGCTGGCCGTTGATGATGGAGGGACGCAGGCGCTCCTCCTTGGTCATCGACATGATGATGGCCTCGTTCTTATCGAAGATGCCCTCGTCCAAGTTGCCGCCCATCTGGTTGAGCGCGCGCTGGCCGCCGGGAAGCATACCCAGAATGCCCTTCATGCCGCCCATCTTCTTGACGGCCTTCATCTGGTCGAGCATGTCGTTCATGGTGAAGCCATCGCGCAACATGCGCTCGGCAGCCTCGAGCTGCTCTGCATCGGCTGCCTCCTGGGCCTTCTCGATGATGCCGACGACATCGCCCATGCCCAAGATGCGCTTGGCCATGCGGTCCGGGTAAAACGGCTCAAGCGAGTCGGGTTTCTCGCCCATGCTCACGAACTTGATGGGCTTGCCGGTCACCTGACGCACCGAAAGTGCGCCACCGCCACGGGCGTCACCGTCGAGCTTGGAGATGATCACGCCGTCAAAGTCGGTGCGCTCGGCAAACGTCGAGACCACGTTGACGATATCCTGGCCGGTCATGGCATCGACGACCATCAGCACCTGGTCGGGCTTGACGGCCTTCTTGATGTCGACTGCCTCCTGCATCATCTGCTCGTCGATCTGCAGACGACCGGCGGTATCGACGATGACCACGTCACGCAGGTGGTCGACGGCCTCCTGGATGGCGCCCTTTGCGATGTCGATCGGGTGCGCTCCGTCACCGCGGAAGACCGGCACGCCGATCTCGCCACCGAGCGTGGCCAGCTGGTCGGCAGCGGCGGGACGGTAGACGTCGCACGCGGCGAGCAGCGGAGAGCGGCCCTGCTTCTTGAGCAGGTAGGCCAGTTTCACGGCCGCCGTGGTCTTACCGGAGCCCTGCAGGCCCACGAGCATGATGACATTGGGAATGCGGTTGCTAAAGACGAGTTTGCTCTCGGTTGAGCCGAGCATCTCGGTGAGCTCGTCGAGCACGATCTTGACGACGTTTTGCGCCGGCGACAGCGACTCCATGACCTCGGCGGTCATGCAGCGCTCCTTGGTCTTGGCGACGAACTCCTTGACGACCTTAAAGTTAACGTCGGCCTCGAGCAGCGCCATGCGAATGTCGCGCATGGCCGAAGTAATATCGGCCTCGGTCAGCTTACCCTTGCCGCGCAGGCGGTCAAATGTGTCGTTGAGGCGATCGCTCAGGGAATCAAACACTAGTCACTCCTTAGTTGGACTCGCCCACCAGGGCGCGGCAGAAATCTTTGGCGTTAAACTCCTGCAGGTCATCGACCTGCTCGCCCACGCCGATGCGCAGGATCGGGAGCTTGAGCTTCTCGGCCACGGCCATGGCGATACCGCCCTTAGCCGTGCCGTCGAGCTTAGTCATGATAATACCGTCCAGGCCCAGCGCCTCGTTAAACTCGAGCGCCTGGTTCAGACCGTTCTGACCAGTGGCGGCATCGATCACAAGCACGACCGAGACGGGCATAGGGCCGGCGGCCATATTGGCGGCGCGCTTACGCGTCACGTTGACCACCTTGGCGAGCTCGCGCATGAGCTCGGGGCTCGTGTGCAGACGGCCGGCGGTATCGATGAGCACCAGGTCGCTGCCGCGCTTATCGGCCTCGTCGAGCACGTCATAGCACACGCTCGCCGGATCGGAGCCGCGGTCACGCTTAATGACGGGGACGCCGGCGCGCTGGCCCCACACATCGAGCTGCTCGATGGCGGCGGCGCGGAAGGTGTCGGCCGAACCGATCACCACGTTCTTGCCGCGGGCGGCCATGGCGCTCGCAATCTTGCCGACCGTGGTGGTCTTGCCGGCACCGTTAATGCCCACAAACAGCACGCAGCTCGGCGTATCGGAAAACGGGTCGCGCTCAACAGGCACAAAATGGCCCTCGAGCTGCTCGGCCAGGGCGCGGCGAAGCTGCGGGGCGGTCTTAAGGTTCTTCTTGGCCGCGGCGTCGCGCAGGTCATCGGAGACCTGAATAGCGACCTCGGCACCCATGTCACCCATGACGAGCGTGTCCTCAAGATCCTCCCAAAAATCCTCGTCGACCTCGCCGCCAAAGTAGAAGACCTCGTTGAGGGCCTCGCGGCTGCGCTCGAGTCCGCGCGAGAGTGCGTCAAAGAATCCCATTATGCATTCACGACCTTTCCGGTTTCGCGATCGAGTTTTTGCGAGACGACGCGACTGACGCCGTCGGCTTGCATCGAGACGCCGTAGAGAACGTCAGCATCCTCCATAGTACGGCGCTGATGCGAGATTACCAAGAGCTGCGTATCGGAACGCAGCACATCGAGGGCGCCGATGAGCTTGGACAGGTTGGCGTCGTCGAGTGCCGCCTCGACCTCGTCCAGCACATAGAACGGCACCGTGCGCGTACGGTATACGGCAAAGAGCAGGGCGAGCGCCGTCAGGCTCTTCTCGCCGCCCGACATGAGCATCATCTTGGTGATGCGCTTGCCGCGCGGCTGCGCCACGACCTCGATGCCCGTCTCGGCCGGATGCTCGGGGTCGGTCATCTCCAAATGTGCCTGGCCGCCCGGGAAGAGCATGGCGAAGATCTCGCGGAAGTTCGCATCAACCTTCTCAAACGTCACTAGGAACGCCTTGCGCATCTTGCGATCGATCGCCACGGTGATCTTGGTAAGCGCCTTGCGCGCGCTCTCAAGATCGGCCAGCTGCTCCTCGATGTAATCGGCACGGCGCTTGAGCTGCTCGTACTCCTCCATGGCAACTTGGTTAACGGGACCAAGGTTGTTGATCTGGCGCACAAGCTGGTTGAGTTCACGCTCGGCGGCATCGCGGTCCGTGGGCGCCGGAAGCATGAGCGCTTCCTCGAGTACCGTGGTGCCATCGGCGGTAATGGCCTTAATGGCGGCTTCTACCTGCACCTCGAGCTTACCACGCGCGACCTTGAACTCGTTTTGCGTGGCGGAAGCGGTATCGACTCGCTCCTTAGCGCGGGCAACCTCTGCCTTGGCATCCTCGATGGTCTTCTTGAGCGAAGCGGAGTCCGCCTCCTCGAGCGAAGCCTGGTCACGCAGACGCGCAGCCCAATCCGAGGCACGCTCCAGCAGGGCCGAATAGCGCTCGTGCATGGGGTCGACGCGCAGGCGCAGCAGCTCGAGCGAGCGCGAGGCCTGGCGTGTTCCGCGTATACGACGGTCGATGCCCTCAAGACGATGCTCCAGGTCGGGCACGCGGCCCTTCAGCGAACGCAGGCGTTCGCTCGTCTGGGCTAGGCGAACCTTGGCGTCGGCGAGCTTGCCGGCAGCCTCGGAATCGTCACGGCGAACGCGGTCGAGTTCGTCGTTGGCCTCGGCAATCTGCAAGCCCAGATCGCTTGCCTGCGCGCGAGCCTCGTCACGCGAACGGGTGAGCTCGTCCACGCGCGGGCGCGAAGCGCGAACGGCCTCGGAGGCCTGCTCGCGGCGCTTGGAGATGCGCACGCGCTCGACCTCGGCATTGTTGGCGCTTTGCTCCAAGCGGCCGATCTCGGAGAGCAGCGAGCGGCGCTCGCCTTCAAGACGGGCGATCTCGCCGGCGGCATCGCCCTCAGCGGCACGTGCCTCCTCGACGGCGGCGTTGGCCTCAACGACTTGGTCCGAAGCATGCTCAAAGATGGCAGCCAGATCGGGTTCCAGGCCCTCGAGCTCACGGATGCGGCGCTTGCGCTCCAAGGCACCCGAAGCCTCGCCGGCATCGAGCCCCACGCGCACCAGACCACCACAGCTCACGCGGGCGCCATCGGGAGTCACGTAGGTCACACCGTCAACGACAGGGGCAGCCAACGCGGCAGCCAAGTCATCGACCACGTAATAGCCGCCGAGAAGGGCCTCGACAACCGGGCCATAACCGGAGCGCACGGACAGACGATCGACCAGACGCGTACCGGCAGCGCCCTTAGCGGCAGCAGAGGCGTTCACACCGCGCGCGACCAGCAGCGCCTCGCCCGAGGCCTTCTTCTGGTCCAGAGCGGCACGACCGGCACGCTCAAGCGCGGACGCATCGTCGAACAGCAGCGCATCGATATCGCCGGCGAGCAATTGCTCAACCAGGCCCTCAAGCTCACGCGGGGCCTCGAGCACGTCGCCCAGACGACCCGAGACATCGTCGCCCAGCGCACCCATCAGACGGCTCACCAGCGGCGAGCTGTCAGCCATGCGGGCATCGAGCTTCTTTTGGCTGGCAAGCTCCGAGCGCACCTCGGACAGTTTGTTGCGCGCCTCGCTCTCGCGGACACGCAGGTCCTTAAGGGCTGCACGGGCGACCTCGGTAGCCTCGCGAGCATCAATCTGGGCTTGACGGGCCTGATCAAATGCACTGTCGAGCTCCTCGGCGCGGTCGCGACGGCTCTCGAGTGAGGCCGTGACTTCCTCGAGCTGCTCGTCGATCTGCTCCAGGCGTGAGGCGTACATGTTGTCCTCGACCTCGGCGTTGCTCAGCGAGTCCTTCACCTTGGCGAGTTCGAGCGCCGCGTTATCGGCCACACGCTGCACATCGCGTTGCTCACGCGTAAGCTGCGAAATCTGATTGTCGAGCGCCACGCGCCGCTCGTGGAGCTGAGCGGCGGCAGGACCAGCGGCGTCAACGTCCTCCTGGGCCTGTATGTGCGCGCCGGTCACTTCCTCAAGCTGCGCACGCGCGTCCTCGAGCTCCTCTACCACGCGACGACGCTGATGCTCGGAGCTCGAGATCTGGCCGCGCATGTCGGACAGGCGCGACACCATGTTGTGGCCCTTTTCCTCGAGCAGGCGCATATCGGAGTTAATGCGGCCGACCACGTCTTGCATATGGCGGCGCTGCTCGCCCAGATCGCCCACAAACAGGCCCTTTTCCTCGAGCATGACCTGGAGCTTCTCGAGCTCGCGTTCCTTTTCGCCCAAGCGGTACTGCGCAAGCTCCAGCTCGGCGGCACCTTCCTTGGAGCGGCTCTCCAAGTCGTTCCACTGCGACTGCAGCGAACGCAGCTCGTCGACGGCTAGCATCTGCGTAAGCTCGTTCGCGCGCGAGGACAGCTCTTTGTACTTGCGCGCACGATCGACCTGACGCTCCAGAGGTCGCAGCTGACGGGCGATTTCCTTATTGATGTCGCGGGCACGCGTCAGGTGCTCGTCCATCGACTTAATCTTTTTGAGCGCACGCTCCTTGCGGCGTTTGTGCTTGGAAATGCCGGCGGCCTCCTCGATGAGGGCGCGGCGCTCCTCGGGGCGGCTCTGCAAAATGGCGTCGAGCTTGCCCTGGCTGATGATGGAATGCGTATCCTTGCCCAAGCCCGAATCGTGCAGGATGTCCTGAATGTCCATCAGGCGGCACGGACTCGAGTTGATGAGGTACTCGCTTTCGCCCGAGCGATACATACGACGGGTGATGGCGACCTCGTCAAAGTCGACGGGCAGCATATGGTCCGAGTTATCGAGCACCAGCGTGACCTCGGCGACACCCACCGGCTTGCGCGCTGACGAGCCCGAGAAGATGACATCCTCCATGGCCTGGCCGCGCAGCTGCTTGGCGCTCTGCTCGCCCAGGACCCACAGAATCGAGTCAGAGATGTTCGATTTTCCCGAGCCGTTGGGACCGACGATGACGGTCAGGCCCGGCTCAAACGTCATATGGGCGCGGTCGGCAAACGACTTGAACCCTTTGAGCGTGAGGGACTTGAGATACACGGTTCCTCGCTTAAACAGGCTTCTTGTTGAGAATCACGCCGTTGGTGGTGTAGCCCATGCGGTCAAGTGCCTCGAGTGCAGCGGCTCCCTCGGCTTCCTTCTTTGAGGAGCCGGAGCCGCGACCCTGGCGAATACCATCGATCAACACCACGGCGGTAAAGGTGGGCGCATGCGCAGGGCCCTCGGAGCCGACCAGCTTGTACGCGGGAGGCTCGTGGCCGTCGGCCTGCACGCACTCCTGCAAATACGACTTGGGGTTCGCAGGGTGCTCGGCACGCTCGGATGCCAAATGTGGCTTAAGCGTACGGTGGATAAACTCCGCCGCGGCATCCCAACCGGCGTCCAGATACAGCGCGCCCACGAGCGACTCGTAGACGTTCTCGAGCGCCGAGTGCAGGCCGCGCGCGCCGGTACCGGTCTCGGAGGCACCAAAGATGATGATGTCATCGATACCCAGCTCGTGCGACACCTCGGACAGCGTGGCGCCCGAGACAAGGGACACCTTCAGGCGCGTGAGCTTGCCCTCGTCAAACTCCGGATAGGACACAAACAGGGAGCGTGCGACAACGGCGCCCAAAATGGAATCACCCAAGAACTCAAGGCGCTCGTAGCTTGCCGAGACTGGCTGGCCTTCGACGGCCGAAGGATGCGTAAGGGCCGCGCGCAGCAGCACCTTGTCATTGAACTCGTGGCCCAGAATCTCCTGGGCGCGCGTAAGTCGTTCGGATAAAGCCAAGACCTAAGCCTCCCTGGCGTTTTCGATCGCGTCGACGGCGTCGGCGACAGAGTTGAGCGAGAGCAGGGTCTCGTCATCGATCTCGAGATTGAACTCGTCCTCGATAGCCGTAACCAGTTGCAGGCGCTCGAGCGAGTTGGCATCGAGGTCGTCAAAGGTGGTCTCATCGCTAATTTCGGCAACATCGACGCCCAGAACGTCAGCAGCGACCTCGGCGATCTTGTCGAAGATTTCGGAGCGGTCCATAGCGCTTCCTCTCATAGTGCATGAATACCAAAAGAATGGTACCGCCCGGGCGGTACCAAGACACGGTTCTGATTCTACCCCACGAAGCAGGCCGCGAGGCACATAACAGCGCTCTAACTCGCTCTTACAAAACGATGCCGTCCATGGAGTTGGCGACGTTCTCGACCAGCCCCGCGCGCACGGCTTCGGCCGCCGCAAGCGTACCGTTTTTAACAGCCTCGACCGAGGTGGCGCCATGGCCGATCAGGACCACGCCACGCAGGCCCAAAAGAATCGCGCCGCCCTTGGCATCACCAGAGAGCTTGGCCTTAATCTCGCGCATCTGCTTTTTGATGAGCAGCGCGGCGATCTTGGTGCCGAGCGAGGCCATAAAGGCGCCCTTGAGCTCCTGCAGCAAAAACTTGGCAGCGCCCTCGGTAGCCTTGAGAGCGATATTGCCCGACATGCCGTCGGCAACAACGACATCGAAATTGCCCGAGGTGAGGTCGGTGCCTTCGCAGTTGCCCACAAAGCCCGGAACTGCGGCCTTCATAGCAGGGAAGCAGGCCTTGGTAAAGTTAGAACCCTTCTCGTCCTCGGTGCCGTTACCAAGCAGGCCCACGCGAGGATGTTCGATGCCCAGGACGACGCGGGCATAGGCGCTACCCATCTGGGCAAAACGCACCATGTCATCGACCTCGACATCGGGGTTGGCGCCCATATCGCACAGCACCGTCAGACCGCCGGCGCGATTGGGCAACGCATTGGTCAGACAGGGGCGCACCGGCTGCTTCTTGCCTTCGGCCTGATACCTAAACGGCGTCACGTATGCGGTAGCAGCGGCGGTCATGGCGCCGGTGGAGCCGGCGGAGAAGAACGCGTCCGCGTTGCCCTTTTTGATGGCGCGGCAGGCAAGCACGATCGAGGACTTGCGCTTGGTCATCACGGCGCGAATAGGATCGTCATCCATGGCGATGACGTCAGGGGCTTCCAGAGCCTCCACACGTGCATGGGCCGCGGCAAAGGGGTTCACGATCTCTGCGGGACCGACGGCCAAGACCTCGATATCGGGATCGGCGGCAAGTGCGGCCTCGATACCATCGAGAACAACCTGAGGCTTCTCGTCTCCGCCCACAACGTCTACACAAACGCGAACGTTACTCATATACATGCTCCTTATACAAAAATGGCCGACTCATTGAGCCGGCCATTGTGGTTCCATTTGGAACGGCATCGCATCCAGAGTATACCGTTACTCGGTAACGATAACCTCGCGGTCCTTGTAGAAACCGCAGCTGGGGCACACGTGGTGCGGAAGCTTGACAGCGCCGCAACGGGGGCACGTGGACTGAGCCGCAGCCGAGATCTTCATGTTAGCGGAACGACGGGTGTGAGTGCGGATACGACCCTGCTTTTGTTTAGGTACGGGCATAGTGACCTTCCTTATGAACTATCCAGTGTGGCGATTACGCGCAAGTAGCGATACTACCACAGTTTTACTCGTCAAGCTTGAGATTCTTTAATGCTGCAAATGGATTTTCCGTGGCTTCGACCCATTCGGCCTCGGCCTGGGCAGCACAATCGCATTGCTCGACGTTGAGATTACCACCGCAGACCGGGCAAAGACCACGGCAATCGGGCGTGCAGAGCACAACAAACGGCGTGTCCATGACAACCGCGTCGTTGATGGGCTCGCCCAGATCGACGATGCGATCCTCACCCAGCAGCTCGTAGCCGTCCTCGTAGGCCTCGGGATCCTCGGGCTCGTTAAAGAGGTAGAACTCCTCGATCTCGCCGGCAATGTCAAACGAAGCGGGCTCCAGGCAGCGATCGCACTCGCCAGTAGCATGTGCGCGGACCATGCCCGTGAGCAGAACACCGGTGCCGGCATTGGTAAAAACCACGTCATAGTCGATACCATCTTGCAGCTGGTACTCCTTCTCGCCCACCGTGTAGGTGGCGACATCGACCTTACCAGTCAGCGGATAGGAGTCTCCGGGAAACTCGAGCTGCTCGGAAAGGTCGACGGTAACACTCGGGAACTCAGCCATTACCACTGACCGTTCTGCTGGGCGGCACCCTCGTTGAGCTGCTGACGGCAACGGGTGACGGTGCCGGTCAGGCTCTTGAGGTTCTCCTCCAGGTGCGTAAAGACTTGCTCGGCGTAGTCCTCGGCGGCATAGCGCGTCTCGCGCTCGTACTGCTGGGCACGGTCGCGGATATCGTCGGCCTGCTGCTGCGCTAAGCGGACGATCTCCTGCTCACCGGCGATGGTGAGGGCCTGCTGCTGAGCATCGGCGATGATGGAATCGGCCTGAGCAGCGGCGGAAGCCATAAGCTCCTCGCGCTCCTTGAGGATGCGGCGGGACTTCTGCCACTCCTCGGGATAGCTCATGCGGATCTCGTCGAGGATGTTGAAGAACACGTCGGCGTCGATGACCTTGAACTGAGCGTTCTTGCCGAAAGGCGGCTTGGCTTCCTCGATCAGCCCTTCGAGCTCATCGACCAAGCTGACGATCCTATCGCCAGGAAAATTCTCGCCCGGCATCCGGTCTCCTTTCATAGGTAACATATCATCGTGCTAGTTTACCACATGCCACCAGGCAATAAAAAACGTCACGAAAAGCGATGTTTGAGTGCTTCGACCACGTTGGGCGGCACAAACGTCGAAACATCGCTACCGAGCGAAGCAATCTGTCGGACCACCGAACTCGAGATATATCCGTACTGCGGCGCACTCATGACAAAGATGGACTCCAGCTCGTTGTCTAGGCGATAGTTGAGGTCGGCTTGCTGAAGCTCATACTCAAAGTCAGTCATGGCGCGCAGGCCCTTAACGACGGCGCCGGCGCCCTGCTCGCGCGCAAAGTCGACCAATAGGCCGGTAAAGGGCAGGACCTCGACGCCCTCGATGCCACCGAGCGCTTCGCGGGCCAGCGCCACGCGCTCGTCGAGCATAAACGTGGTGCCCACGCCGTTTTTGCCCTGCGATTCGGCAACGGCCACGATCACGCTGGGAAAGATACGGCGCGCACGGCGAATGACGTCGATGTGGCCAAACGTGATGGGGTCGAAAGTGCCCGGGACGATTACGCGATTGATGGTGTCACTCATGGGCGTCCTCCGGGGATGCTGCCTCGTCGCTATCGTTAGCATCGGCGCTGTCGTCCTTGCTATCGCCGACCCAGCGCAGCAGGTCGACCGAGGTAATGCCGTAGTGCTTCTCGCGCACAATCTCAAAGCCTGCCGGATGCGCGCCCGCATCGGCGGCGGCATGCTCAAACAGGGCATAAGCGCCAGATGCAAGCAGACCCTGCTGAGCCAGGTTCGGCAGCAGTTCCTCGACCGGCTCGGCACCAAAAGCATAGGGCGGGTCGAGCAGGACCAGATCAAACGGGCCGCCCGGCACACGACCGCGCGAGGCGCTCGCCAGCATGTCGCCCGTTACCACGCGCCAACGCGCACGGTCACGGCAGAGCGACTCGATATTCTTGGTAATGAGCCGCGCGGCATTCCGATCGATCTCGAACGTCGTGAGTGAGCGGGCACCACGTGAGAGCATCTCGATACCCAAAGCGCCGGAGCCGCCAAAGGCGTCCAGCACGCGGACCTCATCCAGATCGAAGTCAAATGCCGACATGACCATAGATGCGCATGCCTCGCGCACGCGATCGGTCGTGGGGCGGGTGACATCGCGACCACGGGGCTCCTCGATCTTACGACCGCGCCATTCGCCGCCGATGATTCTCATCCTCCGCTGACCTCCTTAAAAATGTGTCGATATCGCATGGCGACCGCATCGCGCAGGGGGCGCGTCGCCACGGAGTCAAGGTTGCAAGCATACCGCAAGAGCTCGACCGCGTCCAAATGGGCCCACTCGATCAGCTCCTCGTCGGCATCCAGGTCGACAAAGCGCAGGGTCACTCCGCCATGCTGGCGGTACCCCAGGATTTCGCCCTCGTGGCGCAGACGCAGGTCCATCTGGGCGAGCGTAAAGCCATCCGAGGTCTTCTCGAGCGATTGCAGGCGATCTTGTGCTGCCGAAGCGCCGCCGTTGCCCTTGGAGTGCGTCATGACCAGGCACGTGCCCGACACGCTGCCACGGCCCACGCGACCGCGCAGCTGGTGCAGAGCAGCCAAACCAAAGCGCTCCCCGTTCTCGACGACCATGACGGTGGCGTTAGGCACGTCGACGCCCACCTCGACCACCGTAGTCGAGACGAGCACGTCAATCTCGCCACGCTTAAAGGCATCGATAACCTGGTCCTTCTCCCCCGCTGGCATGCGGCCGTGAAGGCGCTCGATGGCAAGACCCGGCAACGCCAGACGCAGGCGATCGAGCTCGGTCGCCGTATCGTGCAGCGGCACAGGGACCGTCACGCGGCCCTCGTCGTCGCGGGCGATACCGGGCACGTCCTCCAGCTCATCGGCCGAGTCGCTCGGCTCCACGAGCGGGCAAATCACGTAGGCCTGCTGACCCTTTTCATGCGCCTCGCGGATGGCGCCATAGGCAAGGTCGCGGCTCGACTCGGTAAGCACGCGCGTCGTCACGCCAGCACCAGGGACGGGCCGATGGCGGATGATGCTCGTGTCCAGATCGCCGTAGACCGAAAGCGCCAACGTACGTGGGATGGGCGTTGCCGTCATAACGAGCAGATCGGCACCAGGGCCCTTCGCACGCAGGGCGTTGCGTTGGCCGACGCCAAACCGGTGCTGCTCATCGATGACCACGAGCGACAGATGCTTGAACGCAACGTTATCCGAAAGCACCGCGTGGGTGCCAAAGAGGACATCGAGCTCGCCCGATTCCAGCTGGGCATGGATCCGCTCGCGCTCAGCCGCCGGCGTGGCGCCCGTCAGGAGCGCCCAGGTCATGCCGGCCTGTGAGAGCAGAGGGCCGGTCTTATCGGCATATTGACGCGCCAGCACGCCCGTGGGCGCCATAACGCAGGCCTGCGTGCCGCTATCGGCAGCCACAGTCAGCGCGCAGGCGGCAACGGCGGTCTTGCCGGTACCGACGTCGCCCAACAGCAGGCGGTTCATCACGCGCCCGCCATCGCACATATCGCGCAGGATATCTTGGAACGCGGCCTGTTGCTCGTCGCTCAGCGAAAATGGCAGGGCTTGCTTGAGCGCGGCCAGGTGCTCGCCCGCGGCGTGGGCGTAGGGCACCACATCGACCAGGCTGCCGTCGTTGCGCAGGCGCAGCGCCAGCTGCAGGTAAAGGCACTCCTCGTAGGCAAGCCGTGCGCGCGCGATATCGCGCTCAGCCATGCTCGAGGGAAAGTGAATTGATCGAAGCGCACGGGCATTGCTCATCAGGCGGCGCTTGACGCGTAAGCGTGCGGGAATCGGGTCGAAGGGATTGCCGACGACCTCGAGCGCGCCACTTACGATGCGGCGCATCCACGGCTGGCTCACGCCATCACTCACGTAATGAACCGGCAGGATAGTGCCCGCGGCGCGCCCTTCCTCAAGCTTTTCAAAGTGCGGCGAGGCCATCTGCTTAAAGCCGTAGGCAAACTCGACCTTACCCATCACGGCCAGGCGGTCGCCCTGCTTAAGCTGCTGGGCAATCCAGGGCTGGCGGAAAAAGGCGACCTGCAGCACGCCCGTCTCGTCAACGAGTGAGACCTCGGTCACCTGCATGCGCGGACGCGGCTTCTTTTGAACGATACGGTCGACCGTGGCGATGATGGTACACACGGTACCGATGGGCGCCATCTCGATGGACCAGGAGCGCGTAAAGTCCAGATATCGATGAGGGATATGGAGAAGGAGGTCCCCCACCGTCCGAATTCCCAGACGGCGAAGGGCCTCCTCACGTTTACCCGAAACATATTTGAGTCGCGCGATATCCTCGTCGAGCGCATTGCTCTGGGCAAAGCGATCCGAGACGCGCGGCACGGAGCAGAGCTCGGACATGGGCAGATGCCTACTCGATCGAGAAGATCACGGGATAGAGCGGCTGCTCGCCACGATGGGCGTCGACCTCCAGGTCGGGCTGAGCCTCCTCGATAGCGTCGACGATCTCCTGGAAGGCTTCATCGGACAGCTCCTCGCCGGCCAGAATCGTCAGCGCGTCACCCTCCTCTTCCTCCTGCATGCGGTTGATGCAATCGAGCGTGACCTGCTTCACGTCGGAGCCGACCACGTCGATGGAGCCGGCAATGATGCCCATGACGTCACCGGAGTGAATTGGCGAACCGTCGGAGGCACTGGAGTCGCGCACGGCGCGGGTGACCTCGCCATCGCGGACCTCGCTGATGGCGTCGACCATAGCGGCGACGGCATCCTCGAGCTCGGAATCGGGCAGGACCGCGAACAGCGCGGAGAAGGCCTGCGGAACGGTCTTGGTGGGAACGACGGCGACCTTCTTGTCGGTGCAGGCTGAGGCAGCGGCCTCAGCGGCCATGCGGATGTTGCCGTTGTTGGGCAGAATGATGATCGAGGTCGCGTTGACCTGGTCAACAGCGCCCAGCAGGTCTGCAGTCGAGGGGTTCATGGTCTGACCACCCGACACGATCACGTCGACGCCGAGGGACTTGAGGATGTCTGCCTCGCCGGACCCAGCGGCAACGGCGACAAAGCCCAGCGCCTTGGCGGGCTCGGCGGCCTTTTCCTGGTCCTCATGAATCTTGGCGGTACGGTCGTGGGCCTCCATCTCCATGTTGTGGATAAAGACCTCGTAGATCTGACCAAGCTGAAGCATGTGCTCGAGCACCAGGTTGGGGGTGTTGGAGTGCACGTGGATCTTGTAATCGGGGTAGGCGCCCACGAGTAGCTCACAGTCGCCCATGGAACCCAGGAACTTAAGGCACTCATCCTCGTCAAAGGGAGCGTCAGCCTTAAAGAGGAACTCGTTGCAGTAGCGGAACTCCGAGCCCTCCCAGTCGTCGTTGGCCTCGATCTCAACGCGATTGAGGGCCGCGTCGCGGGCAGAGCCAGCGGAATCAAACGTGGCGGAGAAATCCTCGACAACGGTGCTGCGGCCAAGCGCGGCGGCAACAAAGTTCTCCAGGAAGATGGCAAAGCCAAAGGCGCCGGAGTCGACCACGCCGTTCTCCTTCAGAACGGGCAGAAGGTCGGGCGTGCGAGCGACAGACTGATATGCCTCGACGACGATAGCGTCGAGCGCGTCCTCGGCCGAGAACTTCTTCTTTTCGCACTCGTCGGCCTTGGTCGAGACATCGCGCAGCACCGTGAGGATCGTACCCTCAATGGGCTTACGGACGGCCTGGAAGGCAACCTTGACGGCACGACGGAACGCATAGGCGATGTTGGCGGACGTGATGGGCTCATCAGCAGAGACGAGACCCTCGGCCACGCCGCGCAGGATCTGCGAGGTGATGACGCCGGAGTTGCCGCGGGCGCCCATCAGGGAGCCGTGGGTGATGGCGCCGGCGATGGCCTCCATGTCGGCGTCGGCGGGAAGGGCAGAAAGCTCCTTGGTCACCGAGGCGAGCGTGAGCGACATGTTGGTGCCGGTGTCGCCGTCGGGCACGGG
Source organism: uncultured Ruminococcus sp. (assembly GCA_963604655.1). Classification (GTDB taxonomy): domain Bacteria; phylum Actinomycetota; class Coriobacteriia; order Coriobacteriales; family Coriobacteriaceae; genus Collinsella. Next base: position 30,495 of record CAVCRP010000014.1, on the reverse strand, counting down.
AAAGACGTTGAGCTTGTTGATCTCCTCGGCCTTGTCGGAAACGGCAGCCGCAGCGATCGGAAAACAGGTGCGAATGGTCTTTGCAATCATGGGTATTTAAATCTCCGTTTTCGGATGCTAGTTCAGACGGCTCTTGAGCGCGTCGATATGGATGCCGATCTTAAGGCTGGCGGGATCGATCTGGGCGATCTCCTGCAGGGTGAAGGCAACGGAGCTCGAAAGATTGTGGCAGACGGATTTCATGTTGACGCCGTTCTCGAGCACGACGTGAAGATCGACCGTAAGGCCGTTCTCGTCGGCGGAGACAAGCACGCCCTTGCGGAGGCGCTGACCGGCAAGCAGGCGCACGCTCTCGGCGCCTTGGAGCTGCTCAGCCATACCGACGACGCCATAGCACGTCATCGCGGCATAACCGGCAATATCGGCAATAACGTCGTTCGAGACGCTCAGGCTGCCGTTGATGGTCTCAGACACAAGAATCTCCTTATCTGGTGCTCACGGCACCATGTCGTGGGAGCAATCATTGCAATATTCTACAACGACCGCGCCATGTTGAGGTGATGGGTCGCGGGATTACATCCTCGACACGAAATGTTGATATGGCAACGTCCGAGTCAAGTGGTCGCGGCATGAAAAAACCCGCCGCATAAGCGACGGGTTTTACAACCTGGCTCCCCGGGTAGGACTCGAACCTACAACAGCGCGGTTAACAGCCGCGTGCTCTACCATTGAGCTACCGAGGAATTTAAAAGCCCAGCGGAATGGGCTGAGAAATTCTGGCTCCCCGGGTAGGACTCGAACCTACAACAGCGCGGTTAACAGCCGCGTGCTCTACCATTGAGCTACCGAGGAATTTAAAAGCCCAGCGGAATGGGCTGAGAAATTCTGGCTCCCCGGGTAGGACTCGAACCTACAACAGCGCGGTTAACAGCCGCGTGCTCTACCATTGAGCTACCGAGGAATAGGTGCGTGCTCTCAAGCAACGAAGTTTATTATACGGACGAATCAGCTCAGGGCAAGAACTTTTTTAAGAATTTTTCCGACCTAGTCATTGGGGATGTCCCCAATGACCACATGAAAGCGCCCCCAAGCGGATGTGCTTGAGGGCGCTTCTTGCTTGCGAGGTTATGACTCGATGTAGTCCTTCAGCTTGCTGCTGCGGCTCGGGTGGCGGAGCTTGGCCAAGGTCTTGGACTCGATCTGGCGGATACGCTCGCGCGTGACGCCAAACTCGCGGCCGACTTCCTCGAGCGTGCGGGGATGCCCGTCGACAAGGCCAAAGCGCAGCTCGATAACCTTGCGCTCACGATCGGCAAGCGAGTCGAGCACCTGAGTGAGTTGCTCCTGCAGCATGGAGAAGCTGGCGGCATCGGGCGGAACGATAGCCTGGGAGTCCTCGATAAAGTCGCCCAGCTGGGAATCCTCTTCCTCGCCGATGGGGGTCTCAAGCGACACGGGCTCCTGCGAGATCTTCTGGATCTCGCGGACGCGGTCGGCGCTCATGTCCATCTCGGCACCGATCTCCTCGGGGGTCGGGTCGCGACCCAGGTCCTGAAGGAGCTGGCGCTGCACGCGGACGAGCTTGTTGATAGTCTCGACCATATGCACGGGAATACGGATGGTACGGGCCTGGTCGGCGATAGCGCGCGTAATGGCCTGACGGATCCACCACGTGGCGTACGTGGAGAACTTGAAGCCCTTCTGGTAGTCGAACTTCTCGACGGCGCGAATCAGACCGAGGTTACCCTCCTGGATCAGGTCAAGGAACAGCATGCCGCGGCCGACATAGCGCTTGGCGATGGAGACGACCAGACGCAGGTTTGCGCTGATGAGTGCCTGCTTAGCTTCGAGGCCGACGTTCTCAATGCGCGTAAGACGACGCATCTCGGCACGCGTGAGCTCGAGCTCACCGGCATCGGCGGCCTCGAGCTTCTCGGTGGCCTCAAGACCGGCCTCGATCTTCATGGCCAGATCGACCTCTTCGGAGGCGGTCAGCAGGTCAACCTTGCCGATCTCTTTGAGGTACATACGAACCGGATCGCCGGTCAGCATCACCGTGGAGGCATCGATGCCACGCACGCGCGAGCGTGAACGGGACGTGCGCACGGTGCGCTTCTTCTTGCTCTTGGAAGAACCCATCTCGGCGTCGGCCTGACGGGCCATCTTGAGCTCGTGATCGTCGAGCGAGCCGGAATCGTGCTCGTCGTCGTCATCGAAATCGTCAGTATCGTTATCGTTATCGTCATCGTCGACGTCCATGGGGGCGTCGTCGTTACCGCTCGCGGAGATAATCTGGATGCCGCTGTTGCGCAGCGCGGAATACACCGCGGTGAGCTGCTCGTCAGAAACATCGATATCCTTCAGGGCGACCTGAATCTCGTCCTCGGTTACCGAAGTCCTGTTTGAGCCGTTGCCCATGAGCTTTGCAACGTAGGATTCCAGCCCAGTACCCGTGCTCTCAGTCTTTTTTGGCACAGATTCTCCCTTCATAGTCCACAGGACTCATTACTTTAGCACACACATTGACGTCTATACCCAAAAAGAGGACTGGATATAGGCGAGAATACGCTGCTTGACCACAACATCTAGGCCTGTTCAGTGCCCGCGGTCTCCAGACCAATCAAACGGAACGGGTCCGCCACGCCGCCGATAGACTTTTGCAGCTCGCGTTGACGCTGCGAATCCTGCGCGGCCTGCACGGTCAGCGCGCGACGGGCCTCATCATCGAGCGAACGGTCCTGGCGCAGCTTGGCCTGGGCGGCACGCATGCGGCGCTTGATGGTGTAGAGCTCGAGCGTATCAAGCATAAACACGATGTTCGTCTCGGTGGGGTGCTTGCTCGTCGCCGAGATGCGCCCGGCACTCACAAGCGTTGCCGCCTCGGGACACACCGAGCGCGCCGCATCCATGCAGGCTGCAGGATCGGTTCCCGGCGGCGTTGCCAGAACGGCCCATGCGATGGACTCGTGACGTGGGTCAACCCACTCGATAGAGCAGATGCGGTCGGCATACGTGCGGAACAGGTCGGGGTAGCTCGTGAGCATCGTCAACAGCTCGCGCTCCCCTGCCAAGGACTTGCGCTCCAAATCGGTCAGCACCATAGGGGCCGAGGCGTCTGCCGGGGCACCGGCGGGCGCAGAGCCCATACCATCAGGCACATCAATCGGCGGCAGGTCGTCGACGGCCTCCACGGGCGCGGCACCGTAGGCATCGAGCGGGACGTAGTCATACGGCTCTTCTTCGACCGGCGCGGACACCGGCGGCGTCGCGCCCGATGCCCAAGCACCGCGAGATGCCCCCTGCGAACCAGACGTCCGACCGCCCGCGCTACCAGAGCGCTCGGCTTGCGCCCGCTGGCGCTCATAGTTCTGCTCACGACGTCGTTCCGCATCCTCGCGCTTGGCGACATCGCGAAACACACGGCCCGAGCTCGCACGCACTGTCTCCAGATCCAAGCCAAGCAGATCGGCAATCTGGATAAAGTATGTATCGATCATGTAGCTATCGCGCAGCGGATAGATAAGCGTCAGCGCATCTTCCAGCGCCTTGGCACGACCGCCCGGCGTGGTGATGTCACTCGACTCCTGCAGCGAACGGTAGACAAAGTCCATAAGCGGCTCGGCAGCGTCGATGCGCGCCTGAAGCTCCTGTCCACCATGCGCTGTGATGAACTCCATGGGGTCGTTGCCGTCGGGCAGCACCACGCAGCGCAGATCCATCGAATCCCGCTCGATAAACTGAATCGCACGGCGGGCGGCCTTCTGGCCCGCCGCATCACCGTCAAACATATACACGATGCGCTTGGCAAAGCGAGTGAGCGTCTTGACGTGATGCTCCGTGAGCGCGGTGCCCAGCGTGGCGACAACGTTTTTGATCCCCGCCTCCCAGCAGGCGATGCAATCGGTATAGCCCTCCACCACGATGGCCGTATCCTGCGCAACGATAAACTCCTTGGCCCAATTAAATCCATAGAGGTTTCGCTTTTTATGAAACACGCTCGTCTCAGCGGTATTGAGGTACTTAGGTTGGCCGTCACCCATGATGCGACCGCCAAAGGCTATGTTGTGACCCTGCTCGTCAAAGATGGGGAACATCACGCGGTCGTAGAAGCGGTCGGCAAGCTGCCCGCGCCCGCGACTCACGGCAACGTTGGCGTCGATCATCTCCTGCGGGGTAAAACCCGCCTGGGACAGGTGCGACACCAGCGCGTTGCGGCCCGGTGCAAAGCCCAGGCAGTAGCGGCGGCAGACGTCGCCACCCATGCCGCGGCTGGCAAAGTACTCACGTGGACGGCCATCCTTACCGCGCATAAGCATGGTGTGGTAGAACTGGGCGGTCTCGGCGCACAGATCGTAGATGCGGGCACGCTTGGTGCCGCGCTCGCGGCGATCTCCGGTGTCGTGCAGCTCAATACCCGCACGATCGGCCAAATAACGGATTGACTCGGGAAAGCTAAGGTTTTCACGCTTCATGATATAGGTGAAGACGTCGCCACCCTCGCCGCAGCCAAAGCAATGCCACACCTGCGTGGCGGGAATAATGTGGAAGGACGGAGTCTTTTCGCCATGAAACGGGCAGCAGCCCCAAAACTCATGGCCGCGGGGCTTGAGCTCAACCGTTTCCTGCACAATGGCAACCAGGTCGGACGCAGCGCGTACCTGATCTTTTTCCTCATCGCTAATCACGGATGCCCACCCCTTGCTCACCCAAGTTGTGACGAATGTCCTCGATATTCCCCTCGACGGTCGCAATCAACTCATCCAGCGATTCGAACACACGCGAGGGACGCAGCCAGCGCGTAAACGCCAGCGAAACGGAAGCATCGTACAGGTCGCCCGTATAACCAATTAAGTTAGCCTCGAGATGCGATGAAGCGGCATCGTCGGCATACGTCGGCGGCAGGCCGACGTTAACGGCAGCAGGCCATACGGTGTCATCGACGAGCACCAGGCCCTCATACACGCCATCGGCAGGCACCTGAATGCCGTCGGGAACCTGCAGGTTTGCCGTGGGAAAGCCCATGCCAGAACCCTCATGACGGCCGCGAACAACACCGCCACGCAGCATATACGGGCGGCCGAGCAACTCAGCAGCAAGCTCCACATGGCCCTGTCCCAGCTCATGACGAATGCGGGTGGCGCAAATGGCCTCACCGCCCTCGCAAAGCAGGTCGTGCCCGTATACGTCAACGCCGCGCTCGGCACCCCAGGTGCGCATCTCGGCAACACCAGAAGCACCGCCACGACCCAGCCTAAAATCGCTGCCAACGCGAATCGAACGAATGTCGACCACGCGTGACAGCAGTGCGAGAAAACCGACATGGTCGAGTGCCGCAACCTCAGGCGTAAAGGGAACGGCCACCACTGCATCGACCCCGGTCTGAGCCAAGGCATGTAGACGGTCGGCCGTCGTCATCAATTTTTGAGCGGGCGAAGGGCTCACCACAACGTCCGGGTCGGGATCGAAAGTGACCACGACCGCCTTGCAGCCATGGGCACGGGCATCACGGACAAGCGCCGCAATGAGCTCCTGATGTCCACGGTGCACACCATCGAACACGCCGATGGCAATCGATGCGGCACCCAAGTGCTCGCACTCATCAAACGCATCAGCAGTGACGATGCGAGCCTCGTCCGACTCGCCCGCGAAAAAGATACGCGCGAGCTCGCGAGCGGACAACATCATCGAACACCGCCGATTGCCTGCGGAAACACGTGCTCCATGACAAAGCGGCCACTCTCAATGCGGGCAAGCGCCTTGAGTCCCTCATCGAGCACCAACGCAAAAGGCGACTTCGAGGTATCGAAATCGGCAAGCGCACGCTCAACGGGAATGCGTCGGCCGCAGAGCAGATCGTCGGCAAGATTGCCAGGCAAGTCAACACGCGTGGCGCCCAGGGCTGCAATGGGATCCAGGGCAAAGCCAGCCGCGGACTCGGGAGAAAGCTCCTCGACCGCATGACAAGCGCCAATGGAAACAACACCGGAGGCCGTGCGGCGCAGCGCGGAAATGTGCGCGGCGCTCTCGCAGGCGCGGCCCAAGTCGCGAGCGAGCGCACGGATATAGGTGCCCTTACTCACCGAGAACGCCACGGTCCACACACACGTATCACCTTCGCCGCCCACGGCGATCAGGTCGGCGGCATAGACCTCGACGGGACGCGGAGGTAGGTCCACCGCATTGCCCTCGCGAGCAGACTTGTAGGCGCGAACGCCATTGACCGAGATAGCCGAAAACGCCGGCGGCACCTGCATCTGCGGACCCAGCATAGCGGCCAAGCGCTCACGGGCATAGGCAGGATCGCGGAGCTCGTTGGCAACAGCCACCGTGCGGACCGCCTCGCCCTCCGCATCATCGGTATTGGTCTCGGCGCCAAACGAAATGTCGGCGACATAGCTTTTGGTATCGAGGGTTAGCATGCCCAGCAGACGGGTGGCCTGGCCCACACCCACCACCATGACACCCGATGCCATGGGGTCGAGCGTGCCGGCATGGCCGACGCGCCGCTCATGGAGGGCGCGTCGGCATTTCGAAACCACATCGTGGGACGTGCAGCCCACCGGCTTATCGACGGCGAGCAGCATATTCAGTTGAGAAGGCGTACGACGAGCCATGTACCATCCAAAAAGTTAAAGCTCGACGGTCACCGAAGCGGGATCCTCCCCCACCAGCTCGGCCAGCATGGGAAGTGCCACGGTAAGCGTCTCGAGAATCGTTCCGTTGTTGGAGAAACCGGCGGCAGCGGGATGTCCGCCTCCGCCAAAGGCAGCAGCGATCTCGGACACGTTGAGGTCGCCCTTGGAGCGCAGGTTGCCGCGCACCTTGGTATCGCCCTCAATGCCCTTCAGGAACAGACAGACCTCGACGCCCATCACCGAGCGCACCACGTCAACCAGACCGTCGCACTCGTCCGAGGTGACACCGCAGGCCTCAAGGTCACTCTGGTACGCGTAGCTATACGCGACGCGCCCGTGGGCCACTGTCTTAATGCGGCCCATAACGATGGACTTGAGGTGCAAAAACTCAACGCGCATGCTCTGGTAAACCTCGAGTGCCACACGCGCCGGATCGGCACCGTGGGCAACCAGACGCGAGGCTGCATGGAACGCGGCTGCATCGGCGTTTTGGTACTGAAAACGGCCGGTATCGGTAACCAAGCCACACAGCAGGCAGGTCGCAACGCCATCACGTGCGACAATGCCGCAATTGTCCAAGAAGCGGTCGATGATCATGGCGCAGGCTGCAGCTTCGACGCGCCTCAGGCTGAGCTCGGCAAACTCCTCGCGCGCCGGATGGTGATCGAAGCACACCACATGCTTGGAGCGACGAAGCACCTCGGCGGAATTATTGAGACGCTCGACGACCGGCACGTCCACCGAGATGAACAGGTCAGGATTGCCGGCATACGCAGATGCCGGTACCAGGCGATCGGAGCCTTCCATAAAGCGGTAGATGCGCGGAACCGGATCATCGTCTGCCAGCAGCAGGGCAATGTCCTTGTTAGGGAAAAACTTCATAAGCGAGAGGCCCAGACCCAACACGGAGCCCAGGGCGTCGCCATCGGGAGAAGTGTGTCCCGAAATCGCAATGGAGGACGCACCCTCGATGAGCTCGAGGATGCGTCGCTGAATATCTGCAGACTCGCACGAGGCGAGGTCGGCGGAATTAGTCATCTAAAGCTGCCTCCTGGGCGGCATCCGCTATCGGATAGCCGTCCTCGTCCTTTTCGATCGCAAGCGTGGCGGGAACGTTTTCCAGCGCACGCGTGATGCGCTCGGCCTCATCGGTCGAGCGATCGATGCGAAAATCGAGCTCGGGCGTAACACGCCAATCGAGCGAGCGAGCCAACAGGCTGCGAATACGGCCCTTAGCGCTTGCGAGCGCCTCCATGACCTCGTCGTAGCGGCTCGCATCGCACGACACGAACACACGCGCGAACGAACGGTCCACCGCGACCTCGACCGCGGTCAAAGTAACCAGGTCGAGACGCGGATCGGAAACCTCAAAGAGCAGGATATAACCGAGCTTCTCGCGAAGCTGCTCGCCCAGACGGCGGGTTGCCTGCGTTTGCTTCATAGCGCTACCCCCTACTCGGTACGGGCAACCTGGTCGATGCGGTAACCCTCGATCTGGTCGCCGGGCTTGATGTCCTGGAAGTTCTCCAGGCCAATGCCGCCCTCGGAACCGCTCTTGAGGCTCTTGGCCTCGTCCTTGTAGTGACGCATCGAGGCGATCTTGCCGTTGAAGACCACGATGCCGTCGCGCACCAGACGCACGGAATCGGTCGCGGCGATCTCGCCCTCTTCGACGCGGACACCGGCGGCGATACCGACTTTGGGCACCTTGAAGGTGTCCAGGACGGTCGCGGTACCCGTGGAGACCTCGACCTCGGTGGGCTTAAGCATGCCGATACGGGCAGCGTCGAGTTCCTCGAGGCACTTGTAGATGACGTCGTAGCAACGGATCTCGACGCCCTCACGCTCGGCGGCGGAGCGGGCCTTACCGTCGGGACGGACGCCAAAGCCGATGATGATGGCGTTGGAGGCGTCGGCCAGGACGACGTCGGTCTCGTTGATGGCACCAACGGCGGAGTGGATCGTGTTGATGCGAACCTCGGACTGATCCATCTTGTCGAGCGAATCCTGAAGGGCCTCGATGGAACCCTGGACGTCGGCCTTGATGATCAGGTTGAGCTCCTTGACCTCGGCGTCGGCAATGGTCTCGAAGAGGTTCTCGAGCGTGACGTGCTTGACGCGGCTCTGCTCCTCGATACGGGCCTTGAGCGAACGCTCGTCAGCAAGCGCGCGAGCCTCGCGCTCGTCCTCGAACACGCGGAACTCGTCACCGGCGTTGGGCACGGACTGCAGGCCCAGGATCTCGACGGCGTCAGAGGGACCGGCCTCGGTGACAGCGCGGCCCTTGGGGTCGAGCATGGCGCGGACGCGGCCGTAGGTGAGGCCGGCGACCAGCGTATCGCCCACGTGCAGGGTGCCGCGGGTCACGAGCACGGTAGCGACCGAGCCACGGCCCTTGTCGAGCTTGGCCTCGAGGACATTGCCGGAGGCAAAGGTGTCCGGGTTGGCCTTGAGCTCGAGCACGTCGGCCTGGAGCAGCACGGTCTCCAGAAGGTCATCGATACCGATCTTCTGCTTGGCCGAGATGTTGACGAACATGTTCTGTCCGCCCCACTCCTCGGGGATGACGCCGTACTCGGTGAGCTCTTGACGCACGCGGTCGGGGTTGGCGCCGGGCTTATCGATCTTGTTGACGGCAACGACGATGGGAACGCCGGCAGCCTTGGCGTGGTTGATCGACTCGACCGTCTGGGGCATGACGCCGTCGTCGGCAGCCACGATCAGAATGACGATATCGGTCACCTTGGCACCACGGGCACGCATGGCCGTAAAGGTGGCATGGCCCGGGGTATCGATGAAGGTGATCTTGCGATCGTTGATCATAACCTGCGAGGCGCCGATTGCCTGGGTAATGCCGCCCGCCTCGCCGGCAGCGACACCGGTGTGACGGATGGCGTCGAGGAGGCTCGTCTTGCCATGGTCGACGTGGCCCATGACGGTGACGACCGGGGCGCGCGGCTTAAGGTCGGCGGGATCGTCGTAGAACGAGAAGGTGTTCTCCTCCTCGGGGGTGATGATCTTGATCTGACGGCCCAGGTCGTCGGCAACGAGCTCGACGAGGTCGTCGGACATGGACTGTGTCATGGTGAGCGGCGTGCCCAGCAGGAACAGGCGCTTGATGATGTCGTTGGCCGGAACGTCGAGGGCCTCGGCGAGCTCCTGGACCGTAACACCCTGGGAGACCTTGATGGCATCGAGCTCCTCGGGGTTCACGCCCTGGGCCAATGCCTCCTCAATCTTGCGCTCCTCCTGAGCCTTGGCAGCCTCGCGCTCGCGCTTCTCCTTGCGCTTCTTGCGGCGACCGGTGGACTCGCGAGAGGCCTCCTCGACGGCAGCACGAGCCTCCTCGAGCACCTTCTCGCGGCTGTACTCCTCGGCCTCGCGAGCCATGCGGCTATAGTGGTCCTCTTCGTTGTTGTGACCGCCCTTGCGCTTCTTGCCCTTGCCCTGCTTATCGGGGTTGGGGAAGTCCATGCCGGCAGCGACGTTGTTGCTGGCGTTGGTGCGATGGCTGTGCGGACGGCTCTCGGAGGCGTTGCGATCGGAGTTATTGTCGGAGGCGTTGCGATCGTTACGACGGCCACCGCGGCGGTCGTTGTTGCCGCCACGACGGTTACCGCGCTCAGCGGCGCGCTCGGCCTTGGCCTTGTCCTCGGCGTCCTTCTTCTCCTTGAGCACGGTCTCCTGTGCGGCGATCTGGTCGAGCAGCGAACGGAAGCGCGAACCGGAGTCGGAAGCGGGAACGGCGCGGCGCTGAGCCTCGCGGGCAGCCTCCTCCTTCTCGCGGGCAAGGCGCTCCTGCTCGGCCTTCTTCTTGGCCTCAGCCTCGGCACGGGCGGCCTCCTCGGCAGCCTGAGCTGCGGCAAACTGGCGGCGCTCCTCCTCGCGTGCCTTCTCGGCAGCGATGCGCTCGCGCTCGGCCTCGGCGGCACGTGCGGCCTCCTCGGCGGCAGCGGCCTGCTCCTCGGCCTGCTTGGCGGCCTCGACTTCCTGGGCGCGGGCCTCGATCACCGAGGCGAGCTGCTTGCGGACCATGGCGACGTAGGCGTCCTCCAGGGCGGAGGAAGCGGACTTAGCGGGAATCTTCATATCGGCGAGATGACCCATCAGTTCCTTGGAGGTCATGCCGAACTCTTTGGCCAGGGTGGACACACGGACTTTTGCCATATGACTTCACCTACCCTTTCTGGCACCTTGGTGCCTAGAGACTGAACGAGCGTAGGGTATGCGCCGGGACCTGCCCGGCGCGACCGCGCGCTAGATCAGGTCCTCCGCATCATCGAAGGCGTCGGTGTCGTGGATACCGCAGAAACGGGAGCCGGGACGGGCCTGGTTGCGGCACTGGATGCCGTCCTCGGACACGTACTCGCAGCGACGGACGTCCTCGTCCTCCTCGTCACCGATCAGGTCGGCGGCGGGCTCCTCGTGAACGGGAACATTCTTGAGGATGTCGGCGGCAAGCGTCTCGGACTTGATGTCGATGTGCCAGCCGGTCAGGCGCGCGGCGAGGCGGGCGTTCTGGCCCTCCTTGCCGATGGCGAGGGACAGCTGGTCGTCGGGCACGATGACGCCGGCGTAGGCCTTCTCCTCGTCGATGAGGACGCGGGTGACCTTAGCGGGCGAAAGGGCGTTGGCGACGTAGACGGCAGGATCGGCATCCCACAGGATGACGTCGACGCGCTCGCCACGGAGCTCGCCCACGACAGCGCGAACACGGCTGCCCTTGGGGCCGACGCAGGCACCCACGGGATCCAGACGGTCGTCGAGCGAGTGGACGGCGACCTTGGAGCGCTGGCCGGGCTCGCGGGCGATCGACTTGATCTGGACGGTGCCCTCATAGATCTCGGGCACCTCCTGCTCAAACAGACGACGCATGAGCTCGGGGTGGGTACGGGAGATGACAATCGGCGGACGGCTGTGCTCGCCACGAACCGGCTGCAGGTTGGAGTTGGGGTCGCGAACGTCGATGATCACGGCCTTGATGTGCTGATTGTGCAGGTAGCGCTCGCCCATCGGACGCTCATTGCGCTCGTTCTCGTAACGACGCTGATCGAAGTGCGGAAGCTCGGCCTCGACGCCCTCGCGGATCTTGACGATTGTGAAGTCGGGCGTGGACTGCAGCACGGTACCGCTGATGAGGTCACCGATGCGGCCGGAGAACTCCTCGTAGATTTGCTCGCGGGCGGAGTTGCGCACGATGGCGTTGATCTCGGCCTTGGCGTGCTGGGCAGCGATGCGGCTCGTGTTCTTGGGGGTGACGTCGATCTCCTCGAACTCGGTGAAGTTGCCCTCCTCGTCCATGGAATCGTCGATCGGCTCCAAGCGGTAGACGTAGATCTTGCCGGTGGTGCGGTCGATGGTCACCTTGGCGCCCCACTCAAGATGCAGGATCTCGGCATAGCTCTTGGCGAGCGACTGCTCCAGGCGGTCGATCAGGTAGAGCTGGTCGATGTGCTTCTCCTGGCAAAGCTCCATCAGGGCGGACATCATGTCGGATGCTGCCATCTTACTTTCCTTCCTTCGCGGGCTTGAAGTCGTAGGTGGGCTTCAACTTGCACTTTTTAACATCAGAGAAATCGAGGGTAACGGACTCGCCGTCCTCGAGCTCGAGGGTCACGTTCGTCTCGGTGGCGGCGGCAATCTTGCCGGCGTACTTGCGACGGCCCTCGGTGGCGGTGGAGGTAAGCTCACAGTTCTCGCCCACAAAGCGGGCAAAGTCACTCGGGCGGCGCAGCGGGCGCGCCATACCCGGGCTCGACACCTCGAGCGTATAGCTCGAAGAGATGGGGTCGAGCTCCTCAATCACATCGCCGACCCACTTGGTGTTGGCCGTGACGTCGTTGAGCGACAGGCTCTGACCCTCGGCACCCTCGATACGCACGCGCACGCAGGGGGCCTTGGTGGCACCCACGAGCTCGACGTCGACGATGTCGACATCGTGCTGGGGAGCGACGGCCTCGAGCGCGTCGATGATCGCCTGCTCGGTCTTGGTCTTGACCATTGCGGCACCTCCATCCATACAAAAAAGAAGCGGGGCCGAAACCCCACTTCTTTCAATTACAACTTCATTTGCAAGCAAACTATAGCAATACCTGCGCAAACGTGCAAGCGTCGTACAAACCCGCAGGTCAGCGTGCCCACAGGTTCTCCACAAGAAATGGACAATTAGGTGTTCTCGAAGGCATCCATAACCAAAACGAAGGACGACTCCCTTCGGAATCGCCCCTCGTCTTTTGCATGTCAGCTATACGCGCAGCGCTTACTTGACCACCAGGTTGACCAGCTTGCCGGGCACGCAGATGGCCTTGACGACCGTCTTGCCCTCGAGCCACTTGGCGACGGCGGCCTCGGCGGCAGCCTGCATATCCTCATTGGAGGCATTGCGGGCCACCTCGACGCGGCCGCGGACCTTGCCGAGCACCTGGACGACGATCTGCACCGTATCCTCGATGGACTCGGCCAGGTCGAACTCGGGCCAGGCGGCGGTGTAGGCGTTGCCCTCGCAGCCGAGGGCCTCGTGCCACAGTTCATCGGCCCAGAACGGGCAAATGGGGGCAAGGACGCTCACGATATCCTTAGCCACGCCGTAGCACAGCGCCTTGTCGCGGGCGGCACCCTCGGTGGCGTTGAGGTAGGCGCTCGCCGCGTTGACGAGCTCCATGACGGCCGAGATGGCGGTGTTGAACTGGCCGCGATCGAAGTCCTCGGTGCACTTGGCGATGGTGCGGTGACGCTCGCGATAGAGCTTCATCGCGACCTCGTCGAGCGCGGACTTGTCGAAGGCCACGTTGGCGTCGCCGGACTGGACGAGCTGCCAAACGATACGCCAGGCGCGCTTGATGAAGCGGTTGGCGCCCTCAACGGCCTTGGGGTCCCAGTCGAAGTCCTTCTCGGGCGGGGCGATAAACAGGATCGCCAGACGCATGGTGTCGGCGCCGTAGGGCTCGATGACCGAGCTCGGGGGCACGACGTTGCCCTTGGACTTGGACATGGTGTCGCCGTTCTCGTCCTTGACCATGCCCTGGCACAGCAGGTTGGTGAAGGGCTCGTCCACACTCAGCAGGCCCAGGTCGCGCAGTGCCTTGGTAAAGAAGCGGCTGTAGAGCAGGTGCAGAATGGCGTGCTCGATGCCGCCGATGTAGTTATCGACAGGCATCCAACGATCGGCAGCCTCGCGGGAGAAGGGCAGCTCGGTGTTGTGCGGGTCCGTATAGCGCAGGTAATACCAGCTGGAGCAAGTGAAGGTGTCCATGGTATCGGTCTCGCGCTTGGCCGGGCGGCCGCAGACCGGGCAGGTGGTCTCGTAGAACTCCTTGCACTCGGCGAGGGTCTCGCCGGCGCCCAGGTCCAGGTTCTCGGGCAGCGTTACCGGCAGCTGATCCTCGGGCACGGGCACGATGCCGCAGTGCTCGCAGTGGATAGCCGGGATGGGGTTGCCCCAATAGCGCTGGCGGCTGATGAGCCAGTCGCGCAGACGGAACTCGACCTTGCGACGGCCGCAGCCCATGGCCTCAAGGTCGGCCACAATCGCAGCCTCGCCCTCGGAGTGCTTGCCGCCACGCATGCCGGTGTACTTGCCGGACTGAACGAGCGTGCCCTCGGCAGCATGGGCGCAATCCCAGTCGACGGTCTCGGCATGGAAGGTATCAATGGTCTCGCCGCTGGCCTCGACGGCAGCGCGGTCGTCATCGTCCAGGATAATCGGCACAATAGGCAGGTCGTACTTGCGGGCGAACTCAAAGTCGCGCTGGTCGCCGCAGGGAACGGCCATGACGGCGCCGGTGCCGTAGTCGGCAACGACGTAGTCGGCAACCCACACGGGGACCTTCTCGCCGTTGACCGGGTTCACCACGTAGCGGCCGGTAAAGGCACCGTGCTTCTCGAGGGTGCCCTGGGCACGCTCGACGGCGGAGATATGCTTGGAGTCCTCGACGATCTTGGTCACGGCCTCCTCGTACTCCGTACCCTCGACGAGCTCGTGCAGACGAGCGTACTCGGGGGCCAGGACAAAGAAGGAGACACCGAAGAGCGTATCGGCACGCGTGGTGAAGACGGTGATCTTGCCCTCGTCGCCCTCGATGGGCTCGCCATCCTTGTCGCACAGGGTAAAGTCGACCTCGGCGCCCTCGGAGCGACCGATCCAGTTGGCCTGCATCTGCTTGACGCGCTCGGGCCAGCCGGGGAGCTTCTCCAGATCATCGAGCAGCTCCTGGGAGTACTCAGTGATCTTGAAGTACCACTGCTCAAGGTCGCGCTTCTCGGGCTCGGTGCCGCAGCGCCAGCACTTGCCCTCGGTGACCTGCTCGTTGGCCAGAACGGTCTTGCAGGTGGGGCACCAGTTGACCGGGTTCTTCTTACGGTAGACCAGGCCCTTTTCCCACAACTTCTCAAAGATCCACTGACCCCAACGGTAATAATCGGGGCTGCAGGTCTTGACCATGCGATCCAGATCGTAGGAGAAGCCCATGCGCTTCATCGTGGCGAGCGCCTGGTCCATGTTCTTATACGTCCAGGCGGCAGCCTGCGTGTTGTGCTTGATGGCGGCGTTCTCGGCAGGCAGGCCAAAGGCGTCAAAGCCGATGGGGTGCAGAACATCGTAGCCGCGCATGCGGGCCTGACGGGCCATGGCATCGCCAATGGTGTAGTTGCGCGCGTGGCCCATGTGCAGGTCGCCCGACGGATACGGGAACATCTCGAGCACGTACTTCTTGGGCTTGCTGGCGTCGGTGTCGACGGCAAAGAGGTTGGAGTCCTCCCAGGCCTTCATCCACCGGGACTCGATGGCCTGGGCGTCGTAGGCAGGGATCTCGTCCTTATGATCTGTGCAATCGCACATATCAGCTCCTTTGTTATCTCGGTTGGGGCGGGGCGTTCTTACCTTTACTCGCTGCTGCGGACAGTCCTGCGCAAGACGAAGAGCACATTTAGTGCTCTTCTTTGCGTGCGGAACTTGCAGCGAGCAAAGGTAAGAACGCCCCGCTACATCGTTAACTCGGTAGATAATAACAAATACAACAAGCGAGATGCCTGCGACTTGCAGGCATCTCGCTTTATCTAAATAACGTGGTTGATACTCAACCTTTATGTGCGGCTCTTATCCTATCGATAAGACACAGACTGCTGAGAGTCCTTGACGACAACGTCGTGGGCTCCGCCTTCGACGATGGAGGTGGAGCTGACCAGGGTCAGGCGTGCCTTTTCCTGGAGCTCGGGGATCGAGAGGGCGCCGCAGTTGCACATCGTGGACTTGACCTTGTAGAGCGTGCCGCCCACGCCGTCCTTGAGGGAGCCGGCGTAGGGAACATAGGAGTCAACGCCCTCGACGAAGCTGAGCTTCGCGGCGCCGCCCAGGTCGTAGCGCTGCCAGTTGCGGGCACGCGCAGAACCCTCGCCCCAGTACTCCTTCATGTACTGACCGTTGACGTTGACGCGCTCGGTCGGGCTCTCATCGAAGCGGGCGAAGTAGCGACCCAGCATCATAAAGTCGGCACCCATAGCAAGGGCGAGCGTCATGTGGTAGTCGTATACGATACCGCCGTCGGAGCACACGGGCACGTAGACGCCGGTCTCCTCGTAGTACGCGTCGCGAGCGCGGCAGACGTCGATCAGCGCGGTGGCCTGGCCACGGCCGATGCCCTTGGTCTCGCGGGTAATGCAGATGGAACCGCCGCCGATACCGACCTTGATGAAGTCGGCACCGCAGTCGGCCAAGAAGCGGAAGCCCTCGGCGTCGACGACGTTACCGGCACCGACCTTGACGTCCTCGCCGTAGTTGGCGCGGATCCACTCGATGGTGCGCTTCTGCCACTCGCTGAAGCCCTCGGAAGAGTCGATGCACAGGACATCGGCGCCGGCCTCGATGAGCAGCGGCACGCGCTCGGCATAGTCGCGGGTGTTGATACCGGCGCCGACCATGTAGCGCTTGTCGTTATCGAGCAGCTCGTTGGGGTTGGTCTTGTGGCTGTCGTAGTCCTTGCGGAAGACGATGCCCATGAGGTGATCGTTGTCGTCGACGATGGGCAGGGCGTTGAGCTTGTTGTCCCAAATGACGTCGTTGGCAACCTTGAGGCTGATGTTCTTGTCGCCCACGATGAGCTGCTCACGCGGGGTCATGAACTCGGAGACCTTCTTCTGGTGATCATCGCGGCTGGGGCGATAGTCACGGCTGGTAACGATACCCAGGAGCTTGCCCTTGGGGGTGCCGTCGTCGGTGACCGGCATGGTGGAGTGGCCGGTCTTCTCCTTGAGCTCGATGACCTGCTCCATGGTCATGTCGGGGGTCAGCGTGGAATCAGACTGAACGAAGCCGGCCTTGTGATCCTTGACGGCCTTGACCATAGCGGCCTCGGACTCGGGGGTCTGGGAACCGTAGATGAAGGACAGGCCACCCTCGGTAGCGAGCGCGACACCCATGTCGACGCCCGAGACGGACTGCATGATGGCGGAAACCATGGGGATGTTCAGGGTGATCGCCGGCTTCTCACCGCGCTTAAAGCGGGTTAGCGGCGTCTTGAGAGAGACGTTGTTGGGGATGCACTGCGAGGACGAGTAACCAGGAACCAGCAGATACTCCGAAAACGTGTGGGACTCACCGTGAAAGAACGTAGCCATGTTTCTCCTTTTTCCATGCGACCGGTCGGCTGCAGGCCTCGTAGGACCCAGCCCAACCTTGGGCGCCCAATACTGGGGAAGTATCTTAACGCACTTTGACTGCTACAATGCATGATTTAAGAAGAGCACACGAGGGTTTGACGCAGGCTTTGCGTTTGCCCAGCAAACACTTTAGCGGGGAGACGTGGGCGTATGAAGTACAAGACGACGGCAAAGTTGGTCATTCAAGCGTGCGACAAAGACCTGCCGGGCGTGTTCGGTCATGGCTGTGTCTTGCTGCTGCAGGGTATTGCCCGCGAGCACTCACTCAACCGCGCTGCCAAAAGCATGGGCATGGCGTATTCCAAGGCCTGGCGCATCGTGAACGAGGCCGAAGGCCAGCTGGGCTGCAAGCTCATCGAGCGCGACGGCGCCCGCGGATCCACGCTTACCCCCGCCGGCGAGCGAGCCATAGCGGTCTACGAGGAGCTACAGACCGACATCAACAACGTCATCGCCACCAAAGCCAGCGACCTCATCGCCACCATCAACGCAGAGTAGTCCTTTTAGGCGGTTTTTAGCCCACAGCGCCCTCGGGTTGACGCTCGCGCCACAAAACGGGCCCATCTACTACGTTTAGTTGAATACCCACGACCATACCGGACATTATGAAAATAAAACCGCTGGTAAACAGCCTGGTAATTTTCAAAATAGGCGGGTATGGTCGACCCCTATTGCTTAAACGTAGTAAATAGGCCGTTTTCGTGACACAGACCCCGATTAGCTACTTGCGAAGGGCGTTATCGAGAGTGGCAGCCACCTGCAGAGGGTCGTCGGTGCCGGCGAAGAGGCGGATGGCGCTCCCCCGCTTACCGCGCGGGGCCGAAAGGCGCGTTGTTGAGCCGCCGGCGGGTGATGTGCGGAACTCCCCCGGCAATGTGTCGAACAGCTCACCCGCACTTCGCTCGATAAGGTCAAACTCAACTGCCGGGCCAAAGCCGTGCTCGAGGATTCCCGTTGCAACCGCATGGTCGGGATGCGAGGTCAGCCCGGGATAGCGCACGTTGCGTACCATCTCGTTGGCGGCCAGATACTCGGCCAGCGCACGGGCGCGATCGAAGTGGGCCTGCATGCGAGCGTCGAGCGAAGACAGCCCCCGCTCCAGCATGCAAGCCTCATTAGCAGAAAGGTCGAGTGCAGACGCACCGCAATCCGCAAGAAGCGCATGCGCACACTCGGCGGCGGCATCCACGCGATGGCGCTTAAGCTGCGAGCGCGCCACCGAAGCGGCGACGAGCTTGCGCGGCGCAACGCCGGCACACACACGGTCGAGTGCCTCGAGCGACAGGACGGCACCCAAACGCAGCGGATCGCACCCAAAGACGCTTGCCACGGTGTTATCCACCACGAGCAACGCACGGGCCTCACGCGCCGCCCGACCCAGGGCACGAAGATCGGGCACACGCAGGCCAAACCCGCCGATGGAATTGACGAACCACCACAGGTGCGGCCCCTCGGCATCAAACGAAGCATCAAAGCCCTCGGACGCAGCAGCAAACGCCGCAGCCGCGGGCTCCCCCACCAGCGCAACATCGTAACCATCAAAGCCGCAGGCAAACGCATCGGCAAAGTCGTCCGCAAAGGCCACCAAGCGATCGCTGGGACGCACAATCCCCAGCAGCGACAGCGCCGCCGGCACGTGCGAGGCCGCAACAAGACGCGCCTCACGCGCGCCGGCCCTTGCAGCCCAGGACTCTTCTAGCTGTTGCACGTCCACGCGGCACCATCCCTTACATAAAACCAAACCAAGACCAGCCCACCCAGGTCGAGAAAACGTCAGCGCAAGCAGCGTCGAGCGGTCCGGCGTTCGTTAGAACGCCGGAACAAAATCACCCGTGATATTCGCCGTTGTACTGGATGAGCGTTAGATCTTCCACACCATCGAGCGCGCGGATGGCGTCGGCATAGGGCATATCCACGCCGTCCGAGAACACCTCGACGGCCATCTCCACCCTGTCACCGCGCATGGTCTTGGATTTAACGGTGAACTTGGTGCGCCCAAACGCGCGCACGATATCGTCGCCGGTGGTCTGACCCGTGTAGTGGATGACCATCATGTACACATGCGCCTTGTCCTGGTGGCTCGCAAAGCCGGCGATCATCACCACGATCACCACTGCCGTGAGCCCCACGAGCGCATACATGCCGGCGCCGGCCGTAATGCCCGTCGTAATGGCCCAAAACAGATACAGCAGGTCGAACGGGTCCTTGACCGCCGTACGGTAACGAACGATGGACAGAGCACCGACCATACCGAGCGAGATGACCACGTTGGTCGAGATCGCGAGCGTCACCATGCAGGTGAGCACGCACATGCCCACAAGCGTCACGGCGAAGCTGCGCGAATACACCACGCCGGTAAAAAAGCGCTTGTACACGCAATAGATCAAGATGCCCATGGCGAGCGCCACGAGCAGCGACAGACCGATCTTGGCAGGATCGACCTGGCCAAACGCCTCCAAAACGGAGTTCTTAAAAAAGTCTCTGGTGCTCATGGTCTAGATATCCCCTCGGTTCTCAAAATCCGATTCCCAGTAATTAAAGCCGCGCAGATAGGCGGTCTTTTCGTAGCACAGGCAGTACTTGGAGACCGCCGTGAGCTCCGCCGCCCCCGGTGGCACCATATCGCGCACGAGCTGCGGGCAAAACTCGGTAAACTTGACCTCCATCACGAGCTTGCCGGGCTCCAGCACGGGCAGCGCGGGCAGAGTCGCGTCAAAGATATCGAAGCTTCCCACCGCGGCGCGCACACTCATGTCAAACGTGATGCGCACCGTGCCCTCGTCCATCACCCACGGCTCGCGCTCATAGTCAACGATGGTGCGCGGGCGCATCATATTGCAGACGCACTCGATGTAGAACTCGCGGCAGAGCTGGTGCGTGCTCTGCAGCAAAAAGTCATAATCGCCAGCCAGGATCCGCTCAAACTCGCCACGCGTGAGCGGCGCATCCTCCTTGTAGATCCAGCTGCCGTACTTCTTTTTGCGCTCGAGCTTAATCACTTTGTCGCTACCGTTGTAGATGCGCACGCGATACTTCTTGCGCATCAGAATGCCGGCGTCTTTTTCCTCGTATGCCGAGTTGCAGTAGTCGTCAAAGTACAGGCTGCGAATGGTGTAGCCGCCCGCCTGCGCATGCTTGTCCAGCTTAAACACCGGGGCCATGCGACAGGCAAGCGCGGCATGCTCGCCCTCGTTGATGAGGTATTTGAGCTCGTGGCGGTAGCGCTCCTGCGTGGTGCGCACGGGCGGTACCGCCAGACGCTCAAGCAGCGCGCTAGCCCTCCTCATACGTGTCCTCCACGACCTTACCGCCGTCTTGCACGTAGAAGCACTTCATGCCGTACTGCTTGCCATCGTCGGTCACGTAGTAGTCAAACGCATCCTGCGTATAACCATCGGAGTTAGTGGCGCGCACGCGCACAAAGTACTGACCGGCATCGGGCGCGTCGCAGGTTACCTCGGGCAGCAGCACGTCCTCGGCCTTAAAAATCACGTCGGTAATGGCGTAATCACGTGCCAGTTCCACGGTATAGCGAATGTCGCGGGCCTTAAAGTCGTACGAGGCATCCCAGTTTACGCGCAGCTTGCCGTTATCGATCTGCGGAATGCCAATGTAGAACGGCATCGGCTTCTTATAGCTCTCGCGGAAGCTCTGGTAGTTCTCCTCGATCTCGGACGGAATCGCCGCGGCAATCTGCTCGTATTCGTCCTTGGTAACGGGCAGGTTCTCCAGATCGGGCGCGGCAAAGACGAGCGGCTCGGTCACCTCGCGATAATGCTCAATCATCTTGCCCAGGCGCTCCTCGGTCATATACGAGCGCAGGTCCTTCACGGCATGGTCGAGTTCGCTGCGAAACGACTTGCTGCGCAGCGCACGATTGAACAGCACGTTGCCCCAGTAGTTGCTCACGCCGCGCTCCCAGCTCGCGTAATCCGAGAACCCCGTCAGGCTCAGCTCCAGCTTGCGCAGCATGCCGTCGTTGTCCCAATCCAGGATGTACCAGACCTTGGAGTTGAGCGGGCTGTACAGATAGCAGTTGCGGTTCTGCGTATCGCAATTACCCGTCAAGATCTGAAACGCCACCCAATAGACCAGGTTCTCGGTATCGAAATAGGTGTCGAGCACGTCGTCGATCTTTTGCGAATCGTCGTTGAGCGCGTCGAGCATCTCAATGAGCTTGGTATGGTCCGAGTCGCCCTTAATCTCGAGCATGCCCTCAAACGCCGTCTGGTTATAGTCGGGGTCGTCGGTGAGCTTGATAGTGTCCTCGAAGCGATGGAAGTCGAAGCTGTTCACCTTATACAGGTGCCCGTTCTTGTCCAAGCCATGTGCCTTGAGCGCCGTCTTGTTGAGCTGCTCGACCTGCGTAAACAGGCCGTAGTCCTCAAAGGTATCGTTGGCTTTTTCGGTCTGGTCGCACACCCACAAGTGCACAAACTGCGTGCGCAGGCCCATCATCTGGGGAATGCCACGGATCAGATCGTAAGCCATCTTGTTGCGAAAGCGCATGCCCTCGCCCATGTGCTTGTTGAGCGCAATCGCGCGCTGCTGACGCCACGTGCCCTTGCCCTTTTTGAGCTCCACCTTGTAGTTCTTTTGCGTGTAGGTGCTCGACGTCTGGCCGCGAACCTGCACCGTGGCATTGGGCGCCTCTTCGCCATAGCCTACCTCGCCAGCCACCGGGCCCTTATCATCGCCTGGCTGAAGCAGGCCCATAACCTGATAGCGCGTCACGCCCATGTCGGCATAGTCGTAGACCGAGTACGTGTTGATCTCGGCCCACGAATGGTCAGTGTTCTCGGAGCTGTTGCCACGCGAGACCGTCAGATACATGCACACAATGCCCGAATCGTCATAGACCTCGTAGAGGTCATCCTTATCGCGCAGATGCTTGGTCTCGCCAGGCGCGTCGGCCTTTTTAATCTTGCCTTGCTTTTTGGTCTTATTGGTCGAGGATTCGTCCTGCAAAGAGCAGCCCGAAAGCAGCAACGTGCCGGCAACCGCCTCGATCAGGCGGCGGCGCGATATCATCCTATCGGTCATCAGGACCTCCCCAATGGTTGCGATACACGCGAACCACCGTGCGCTCAAACGCACCATGCGGCTCGCCCTCTAGACGCAGCTCCTCGTAGCGTTGTTCGGCACGGTCGAGCAAGCGGCCCAGCTCCGTAAAACGGCCCGTCTTGTCGGTCGCCACAATGGGCTGCTGACTCAGGATACGATACGGTAAGTTGGCGGTATAGGTATCGAGCCGCATCAGCGCCACAACAAAAAACACCGCCGCGCCCAGCAAAAAGCCAAAGCCATAAAACTGTTGCGGAAAGAACAGCGAGACGATGGTCGCGAGCCCCGCCACGCCCGCAAACAGCCCGGAGGCAAGCACGGCGCCCTTGTAGTCGGTAAAGTACAGCAAGATCAGCAGAATCGTGTTGCCCACGGCATACAGGCCATAGCCCACGCACAACGTACGGAAATACCCGTGCATCAGGTTGTTGAAGCCCAGCGGCAGGGCCGAGAGCACCGTGGTCTCGAGCGAGATGACCGCCGCCGTAACAAACAGCTGTTTGAGTGCGCAAAACCGCAGCTCACGGTTAAGTGTGGCGAGCATTTCCTCCTCGGCCACCACAATGTCGCCCACCACGCCGCCATCGTTAAACAGGCTGTAGTAGTCGCGGTAGCGCGGATAGAAATTGACCTCGACCGATACCACAAAGTTGACGGTCGTCACCAGAATGGTCAAAAAAGCGAGCAACGCCGGCACATCATGATAGGGTGCACCGTAAAACAGGCCTTTGACCTGCACGCCGATGGGCCCTGCCCAAATAATCACCAGGTGCGCAAAGAGTCCCAAATTGGTAAACAGGCCCGTCAGCGCGAGCGGCATAAATTGGTCGAGCCAGCGCAAATAGAGCCAGGGGCTGCGGTCGCTCTGCGGAAAATACCGGTACAGCAGCACCACGTCCCAGGCAAGCATCACGCCATAGCCCAAGGCAATGCTCGCCAACAGGCCCTCAACGGGCGGCAGACCCAGCGCCAGCGCGGCCAAGGCGCACAGGCATGCCACACCAATGGCGGCGGCAAAGCTGCACAGGATGCCCCGGTAGTCCTTAATGGCCGTAAGGTAGCTCATGCCATTCCAGTTGACGATCATAATGTTAAACAGCCACAGGCACAGCAGTCCCTGCGGCAGCGTAGCGCCCGAGAACAGCAAGAAGATGCCGTAGAGCACCGTGCCCGCGACCAGCATGATGGCATTGGAGCCCCAAAACGAGGGCAGAATCTCTGTTTCGTGCTCGGCAAACAGCATGTCAGCCAAAAAGCGCGTGACCGGCATGGAGAAAAAGCTCGTAAGCGTGAGCGAGGCCAGCAGCGTATAGGTCACCATGCACACGAGCAAGTCCTGATTGGCGCGACCCACGCCCCACAGGCCGCACAGCACCAAAATGCCCACCTGCAGCAACACGCCCAACAGCATGGGGCCCGTGCACACAATGCCGGCGTAGCCATAGGCGCGCATCGTCGCAAACAGACCCTTGCGCTTAAACAGGCGCTTGAGCTCAAAACCGATTCCAGCCATCGACTACACCTCCTTCTTGGGCAGGTTAAACGCGCGAGCCGTCTCGTCGTACAGCGCACGATAGTTGGCGAGCATCTGCTCGTGCAAATAGTAGGTTGCCACGCGACGCTGACCGCGCTCCCCCATCTCAAGACGGCGTGCGCGGCTCGCGCACATGCGCTCCATGGCATCCGCCAGGCCCTTGCGATACATGGGCGGGGTCACAAAACCGGCGATGCCAAAGTCATCTCCCGGCGCGCCCTCCAGCAGCTCGCGACAGCAGCCGACCTCGGTCGTCACGCAGGGGCGACGCGCGCCCAGCGATTCCAACACGCTCAGCGGCTGCCCCTCCGAGATACTCGTCAAAATCGTAAAGTCGAGCTTTTCCATGTACTCGATCACGTTGACGCGACCGGTAAAGATCAAGTCGCGCACGCCCAACGTCTCGACCAGCGCATGGCACTCAGCACCATACTCCTCGTCGTCTACGCCGCCCATAATATGCAGACGCACCTTTGGCATGCGCTCATGCAGCTCAAAGAAGGCATAGATCATGGTCTTGACGTCCTTGATGGGCGCCAGGCGCACCACCGCGCCAATGTCCACCCAGCCGTCATCGGGCTTTAAGGGGATATCCTTAAAGCGGTCGAACTGGATGCCGTTGGGAATGACCAGGCATTTGTCCGCCTCGCAGCCCATATCGATCTGCGTTTTGCGAGCGTTATGGAACAGACTCGTCACGCGGAAGACGCGGCGATAGATTTCCTCCGAAAGCAGGTAGAAAAAGCGGATCCAACGGTCCTTAAACGACGGAACCACCCAGTCGGCGCGAATGATTTCCTCCTCGCGCTCGCGGGTGTAGATGCCATGCTCGGTCAGCAGCACTGGCGCGTTGTGAACGCTCGAGCCAAGACTCGCGAGCAATCCGCCGTAGCCGGTCGAAATGGCGTGATACACGTCGGCCACCGGCACCTCGCTGCCCAGCAGATAAAGCACGGGCAATAGCATCGAGCGCATGGTGTGGAAGGCGTCGGCGAACGGCGTATACGGATACTCGGCCAGGCACACGTCGCGGAAGATATCCATGAAGGTGCGGCTCTGCAAAAACGAGAGCGGGTGGACGCGGCGGCGCTGGAAGATATCGAACAGCACATCCCAGTCGGGGTTGGACAGCGACACAAGCCGGCGCAGCGCCTCGCGCTCGCGCTCGTCAAAGTCGACTTCCTCCTGCTCGCCCGAGAGTCGCAGGGCATCGTCCAAGAACACCTCGTGCACCCCGACGACGTTGTCGGGCAGCTCGTAGACAAACTTGCCGCGGTCCTCGGCATGCGCGCCAATCACCCACAGCACAAACTCATGCTCAGGCATGGCCGTGATGTAGCCGTGCATCCAGGTGGACACGCCACCGTGCACGTAGGGGTAGCAGCCCTCGAGCACCAAGCAGATTCTCATCGGTCGCCGCCTTCCTTGCGCTCGATCGTCACGGTCTTGTCCGTCGCTTTGACCAGGTACAGGTTACCCGTCAGGTGCGTCAGCTCGCTACCCGTCACCGTGCCTGGCTCACCGTCGTTGGCGCGGAACATGAGCCATGCCTCGTCGTGGAAGTTGCCCAGGTTGAGCGTCCAAACGTCCGCCGCCGTATCCACGCTCACCGTCACGGACGAAAAACGCTGAATGGCGCCCGAGCACTCCGAGCCCGTCTGATGGCGCAGGTCGGGCGCCGACATGGTAAGCCAGTCCAGGTAGTCGGTCAGGCCTCCCATGTAAACCTCCCAGCCTTCCTTGGCGCCGCGGTCGGGGTCCAGCAGGTCATCCGGGTGCATAAAATGCGTGCTCACATAGTGCATGTTAAGCTCGGACACCGCAGCCAGACGCATGTAGGAATCGCCGACCATGCCGCCCGAGACAATGCGCGGCTGCTCCACGATGCCATCACTTGCCACGCCAAACTCCTGCACGTAGGGCAGGTCGGTTCCGTCCTCAAAGTACGTACTGGCGATGGTTTTGATGCGCGGCACGCCTTTGCCGATGATCTTGCGGGCGCGGGCCGAAAGGATATTCGACGGTGGCACATAGACCGAGCCATGCGCATTGGGCAGGACCTCGTCTTGGAACGCGATGAGTTCGTTGAGCGCCGCGACAAGCGTGTCCTTGTTCTTCCACGTATTGTAGTCATACAGCGTGCCATAGTCGGTATCCGAGAGCGCCAGCGGCTGATGGTTGTAGCCGTGAAAGCCCAGCTCGCCACCCATCTGCAGCAACATGCCGCCAAAATAGCGGAACTGCGTGGTATCCGCCTGACGCACCGGCTCGGTCTGGTTGACAACGTCCTCGTAGTTCTCGATCATCACGCCCGTGAAGCGAATGTCGTACTTCTGCGCGAGCTTTTGCAGATCGGGCCACCATACCTTGGCATAAAAATCGGCAATGGAAAGACCGTAGTCGCGCTTGATGTAGGTGCCGTCGCCCGAGGGCACGGGACTCGGAAAGTCGTCCAAGTAGAACACGGCGCTGTTGATAACCGGATAGGCCGTAGCATCGCCCAACAGACTGATCGCAGCACCGTAAAAGCCACGCATGACCTTGTCGTAGATGCCGATATTGCATACCACGGTATGTCCGCTGCCACATTCGTTGGACCAAATAAGCGGGGCCTCCGAGTCGCCGGTTTTAGCCCACACGTGCGCTGTCTCGCGCAACGAGACTGAAAGCGACGAATCAAAAGGATCCGAGAACTCGTAGCGCTCTCCCCCGCCCAGCATAAAATCCTCGCTCGGGACAATACTCTCGGCCGTCACATAATCATAGCCAGCCGATTCAATACCAAGCTTGGGAGCAATCGCCTGCAGGTAGATCGAGTTATCTGGCGGCATGGCGAGCATCAGCGAACCGCCGGCGCTCACCCAACTCATAAGGTCGGTGAGGCGCGTGCCCAGCGCGTCGAGTGAGGGCATCAGCACGATCACGCGGTTGAACGACGTAAGCGAGGGAATCGCATCCGCACCATCGTTGGCGATATCCACGTCGCGGTGCGCGATCTTCATGTCGAGCAGGATCTGGTCGAACTGCTCCTTGACGTCCTCGACACCGCCCTGGTCCGAGTCGCTAATGACCAGGCACGTAGGCTTTTGGCCAAAGATTGCCGAGCTTGCGGGTGTGGCATCGGTGGCGGCGAGCATGCCCAGCTTGTGCTGCCCGGCGCTATATTGCACGCCGGCGCGCTCAATCAACAGGACTGCGGCCATGGCGATAAAGACCGCCCACACCACGAGCAGTCCCATCCAGCGAAAATGGCCCGCACGATCGCGGATATGTTGCACCACGCTCATCGGGCCTCCTCCCCATCGCGCCAAAATGCCAGCTTCTCACGGTTGTCGGCACTCAAATACACATGCTGGTTGTCAATCGCGTCAATCACCTGTTGCACGCCCTCACCATCATGGCGCGTCACAGCAAGACGCAGACAGAGCATCCAGACCTCCTGTTCGTCCGGCGCATCTGCCACAAGCTGCGCTGTCACAGTCTCGGCCTCGTCCAGCTCGCCGGCATCGGCCAGCGCCGTGGCGTAGCGAATGCGCAGCGACGTTCCGTCTTCGCGCTCGCAACGACGCGCGAGCAGGCGAGCATACTGCTGGCGCTGAATCTGCGCCACGCGGCCCTCGGCCAGGCCAGAGGCCAAATAGTCGCCAAGGTAGTCACAGTACTCATCCAAGTTTTGCGAGCTGGGATCGGCCTTAAACGCACGCTCAAGCTGCTGCAGCTTAAGGTCGGACTCCTTGGAAATCTGCGCCACGGCCGTCGCGGCATAATGCGCCACCTCAACGTCGTCGTTGAGTTTGGCTGCTTGCAGCTGCGCCAGATAGGCATCTGGGTCCTCGGTGAGCATAGAGAGCATCAGACGGCGGCGATCGCTAGGGTCATTGACGATCAGAGCTTCCTCGAGCGGCACCACGCCGGCATCGCCCTCGCGTACCTGCACCTGCATGCCGCGGCGAATTTCGTCGTTCAAGCGAAGCGATTCCAGTGTGCCGTCCTCAAGCGCGTCGCCAAACGCCTCGCCACGCGCGCAGAGCACCAAGAGCAACGGGCCCCACAGCGGAACCAGCACCATCGCAGGCAACATGTGTCCACGTACCGGCAGCATGCCTAGTTTTACGAGCGTCGACAGCACCAGACACACCAGCATGTGGATCAGTAGCAACACCGCCGCGATAACGAGCGAAATCAAGCGCTCTCCCCCTCGTCTTCGCCGGCGGACGCAATCTGTTGCAGCAGCTCCACTGCGGCCTCACCATCGACGTGCTCGACGGTGATCTGCTTGGCGGCCAGGCGCGCCTGAATCACGGGCAGATCGCCATCGTTCGCCTGGCGCATGAGCAGGTAGAGCATGTCGCCATTGACCAGACCCGCGGCATCGCTCTCGCGAATCGCCGACCCAATTGACCCGACCAGCTCGCCAATAGGCTCCAGCCCCGGTAGCACGCGCAGGAGCAAATAGCTGCCCATCTTGTTGTCCGCAAGCGTCTGAGCTGCCAGCAGCTCTTGGGCAAAGGCATCTTGATTGAGCACGTACGTGCCCGCAATGCACCGCTTGTCCTTTGCCACGGCCTCGTAATCAAAAGCACGGCCCAGCGCGCTTTCTACCAAGCCGCACAGAATACGGAAGAGGTTTTGGTAATAGAGCGTCATCTGGCCCTCGGCCGCGCGGCGCACAAAGATAAAGACCGCAGGTGCCCCGTCGCGCTCCATAACGTAAGCAAACATGGGAAGCCCCGGCACCAGCTTACGGTTCACCCACAAGCCCGAGCGGTCCACGCCGTACATCATGGCCTTAAGATCGTCGAGCTCCAACGAACGCAGCGCATCGCCAGAAATTGCCGGACTCGCGGCGACCAAACGAGTAAACGACTCGCCCAAAACGTGGTAGATCGTTACCGTGTCATTATCCAAAATCTCACCCAGCAGCTCGCAACACTTACGGTAGATGTCGCGCGGGTTGAGAACGTCGAGCTCTTGCGTCACGGCAAAGATCTTGCCAAAGCTATCGTGACGCCCCACAATCTGGCGCTTGAAGGCGCGCTTGTCCTCGATGGCATCATGGTAGAGCTGCGTGAGGAACGTATTGCGATTGCGCACGAGTTCATTTTGGTCGCGCTCTACCTTAATGGCCTCGCTGTTGCGCAGCTGAACATAGCCGCACACGGCGCCCGCCACAAAGTAAGCGATAAACGGCAGCCAGTTGGAGGGCTCGTAGAACAGACCCTGGAAAGTGTAGCCGTACTGGGTAAAGTAGCTCGCTGCTAGGCCAATCGAAGCCAGCAGTGCCGCGACCAAGCCAAAGTCCAGGCCATACAGTGTGCCGATCAGCACCACGTAAAGCAGGCGATAGTCGAGCACGTTAAGTTGCGCGGATTGCGAAAACACCCGCTCCATCACTTCAAAAAGCACCCAAGCGGCTGCCGTCTCCAGACATTTGACAGGCAGCGTGCGCAGCTGGATACGGTCGATGGCCGCGCGCAGCGGGTTGGTCTTTTTGGTGTGCGCGTTGGCCCAACGAGCCTGGATGGTCGAAAGGTCGCGCAGCAGATCGTAGCGTTGGAACCAGCCGTAGCGCACGCGAACGGTATCGTCCGCGGGCAGGACGTAGCCAGCCGACTCGCCATAGGCAACCGTGAGTTCAGGAAAGAGCACCTGAAGCGCTTCGCCCAGGTCGCCCGCCGTATGGCCAAAAGCGTCTGCAACGTCGAGCATCTCGAAATTGGCATCCCAGCTGTCAAAGATACGATGCACCAACACCGCCAGCTCCTCGGCACACAGCAGAGGAAACGGCGCATCTGCCGCACCCTGAAGCGCGACTGACCCGCCCGAGCACGCCTCGAACAGCGGCACCAAAAATGGGTCGGTTAATGCCGGCGATGCGGTATACAGATACGGCACGCGCAGGACTTTGGCTTGGATGCCCTCGCGGGCTGCATAGTGACGGCACAGGTCGTTGGCCGCGCGGGCGATAATGCCCTTGCCCGTCTGGGTGCCACTGGCGGTCGTGGCATCGTCGTCACAACCGCCAGTGGCGCCCTCTGCACCCGCGGGCCCCGCAACGAACAGCAGCTGCACGTGGCGTCCCATGCAGGCACGAAACACAGAGCGCAGCAGCTCGATGTCACCAAAGGTCTCGGTATGCGGGGTGAGGTAGGTAGAAAGGTAGACCACGCGCTCGAACTCGTAGGCCTGATCCAGGTGCTGGAGGAGCTCTTTCCACGAGGCATGGGGCGACGACTCGTCGCGGCGCGCGTCCTGCGCGGCTACGACCTTAACGTGGTCCCCGGGGAACGCCTTGGCGCAAAAGTCATCGTCAACATATGCGGTGTTACCAACAACCAGCACCTCCATGGTGCACCCCTCCCCGAAACTCTACTTTTGCCATAGTCAAACACGCGTATTGTACGCTGTCAGCGCTTATGCCCAAAATCTTTAAGGCTGATTTAAGAACTTTTTTAGAGGATGTAGAGACACCGAGGGTGCTAAATGGGCGCTCAATCCAGAAGTATGCGGCAAAGTCTTGACATGCCGACCACACCGTATAGCGACAACGCATCTACCTGCACTGATAATTGTTCTCGGGGGAAGCGGGCACTGCGGGGCGCGGCAACG
>CAVCRP010000013.1:0-54283 GCA_963604655.1 uncultured Ruminococcus sp. | reverse complement strand
CAGGAAGAGGACTGCGACGGCATGTGCTGGCAGTACATCTACAACAAGGATGGCATCAAGCCCGAGTTCGTCATCTCCACCGAGCCCACCGACGGCGGCATCTATCGCGGTCACCGCGGCCGCATGGAGATCCGCGTCGACGTTCACGGCACCTCCTGCCACGGCTCCGCTCCCGACCGCGGCGACAACGCCATCTACAAGATGGCCGACATCATCGCCGACGTCCGCGCCCTCAACAACAACGGCTGCGACGAGTCGACCGACATCAAGGGCCTCGTCAAGATGCTCGACCCCAAGTACAACCCCGAGCACTTCGAGGACGCCCGCTTCCTGGGCCGCGGCACCTGCACCGTCAGCCAGATTTTCTACACCAGCCCCAGCCGCTGCGCTGTCGCTGACTCCTGCGCCATCTCCATCGACCGTCGTATGACCGCCGGTGAGACCTGGGAGTCCTGCCTGGACGAGATCCGCAACCTGCCGGCCGCCAAGAAGTACGGCGACGACGTGAAGGTCTCCATGTACATGTACGACCGTCCGTCCTGGACCGGCGAGGTCTACGAGACCGAGGCTTACTTCCCCACGTGGATCAACAAGGAGACCGCTCCGCACGTCAAGGCTCTCGTCGACGCCCACAAGGCTATGTTCGGTGACGAGCGCATCGGCTGCGAGCCCAGCATGGACAAGCGCACCGGTCGTCCGCTATGCGACAAGTGGACCTTCTCCACGAACTGCGTCTCCATCCAGGGCCGCTATGGCATCCCCTGCGTCGGCTTTGGCCCGGGTGCCGAGTCTCAGGCCCACGCTCCCAACGAGGTCACCTATAAGGACGACCTGGTCACCGCTGCCGCCATGTACGTGGCTGCCCTGAACCTCTACGATCCGAGCCAGGCCGATGGCGACGCCACCGTGTTCCGCGCCGGTCTGACCAACAACAAAATCGACTAGTCCCATTTCTTGATCTTGTTGAGCCGGGGACATCGCCTTGTCCCCGGCACCCCCCCTGTTGACCTAGGTCCGCGCCCGTTATCTCCCATGCTTCCTCAACGGGGGCGGGCCCTTGTCATACGCTCCGCATGCTTTGCCACACGCGCATTACGGGGCGCGCATCTATTCATCAACTTCATTCGCATCTTTGGAAAGGACACATACATGGACGCTAAGTTTACCGAGCTCGTCGAGCAGCTGAACGGCCTCGATTTTAAGGGTATGTACGGCAGCGACTTCCTGCACACCTGGGACAAGACCACCGATGAGCTCAAGGCTCTCTACATCGTCGCCGACGCCCTGCGTCAGCTGCGCGAGAACAACGTCTCGTCCAAGATCTTCGACTCGGGTCTTGCCGTCTCCCTGTTCCGCGACAACTCCACCCGTACGCGCTTCTCCTTCTCTAAGGCCGCCAATCTGCTCGGCCTTGAGCTGCAGGACCTGGACGAGAAGAAGTCACAGATCGCTCACGGCGAGACCGTTCGCGAGACCGCTACCATGATCTCTTTCATGGCCGACGTCATCGGCATCCGCGACGACATGTACATCGGCAAGGGCGACGCCTACATGGCCGAGGTCTCCGAGTCTGTCCAGCAGGCCTACGAGGACGGCGTTCTGGATCACCGTCCCACGCTCATCTCCCTGCAGTCCGACTCCGATCACCCCACGCAGTCCTCTGCCGACATGCTCTACCTCATCAACGAGTTTGGCGGCCTCGAGAACCTTAAGGGCAAGAAGGTTGCCGTTACCTGGGCCTACTCGCCCTCTTACGGCAAGCCGCTGTCCTGCCCGCAGTCGCTGATCAGCCTGCTGCCCCGCTTTGGCATGGACGTCACCCTGGCTCACCCCGAGGGCTACGACCTCATGCCCGAGGTCGTCGAGCGCGCCAAGGGCTACGCCGCCGAGTCCGGCACCACCTTTAAGCAGGTCAACACCATGGCCGAGGCCTTCGAGGGCGCCGACATCGTGATCCCCAAGAGCTGGGCTCCGTTTGCCGCCATGGAGAAGCGCACCAACCTGTACGCCGAGGGCGACGACGCCGGCATCGCTGCGCTCGAGAAGGAGCTGCTCGCTCAGAACGCCACGCATCAGGATTGGTGCTCCACGACCGAGCTCATGGAGAAGACCGCCAACGGCCAGGACACCATCTTTATGCACCCGCTGCCCGCCGACATCTCCGGTGTCTCCTGCGAGCACGGCGAGGTTAACGCCGACGTCTTCGACATGCACCGCGTGGGCATGTACAAGGAGGCCAGCTACAAGCCGTACGCCATCGCAGCCATGATGTTCCTGCAGAAGGTTGCCGATCCGGCCGCTACCCTCAAGGCCCTCGACGAGCGCAACACCGCCCGTTGGTTCCAGGCCTAAAGCTGGGCTGAGAAATGGCTAAGCGCATCGTTGTCGCCCTGGGCGGAAACGCCCTCGGCGCCAACCTTCCCGAGCAGATGGAGGCCGTCAAGACGACTTCCAAGGCTATCGTCGACCTGATCGAGGAGGGCAACGAGGTCGTCATCGTGCATGGCAACGGTCCCCAGGTGGGCATGATCGCCAACGCGATGGCCGAGCTCACGCGTTCTAACCCCGAGAAGTACATTCCCTGCCCGCTGTCCGTCTGCGGCGCCATGAGCCAGGGCTACATTGGCTATGACCTGCAGAACGCCCTGCGCGAGGAAATGCTCGACCGCAATATCGACAAGGGTGTCGCCACCGTGCTCACCCAGGTCGAGGTTGCGGCGGACGATCCGGCCTTCGCCGATCCCGTCAAGCCGATTGGCCCGTGGATGAGCGAGGCCGAGGCCAAGGAGCTGGAAGCCGACCGCGGCTACCAGTTCATCCACGACGAGAAGCAGGGCTTCCGTCGCGTGGTGGCTTCGCCCAAGCCCGTGAGCATCGTCGAGCTCGACACCATCAAGTCGCTCGTCGAGACCAACCACGTGGTGATCTCCTGCGGCGGTGGCGGCATCCCCGTCACCAAGGCCCAGGGCAACCACCTTAAGGGCGCTGCCGCCGTCATCGATAAGGACTTTGCGGCCGAGAAGCTCGCCGAGCAGCTCGACGCCGATGCCCTGATTATCCTGACGGCCGTGGAGAAGGTTGCCATTGGCTTTGGCACCGACCACGAGCAATGGCTCGACACGCTGACCGCTGCCGACGTGAAGCGTCTGTCCGAGGCCAACGAGTTTGGCCGCGGCTCCATGCTGCCCAAGGTTCAGGCTGCCTCGACGTTTGCCGAGAGCAAGCCGGGCCGCACGGCGCTCATCACGCTGCTCGAGAAGGCGCGTGACGGTCTTGCCGGCAAGACCGGTACCACGTTTACCGGCGACGCTGAGTAGGCATATCTGCACCATTGAGGAGGGTGCCCTGCGTCGCGGGGTGCCCTCCTTTGCGCTATGGAGAGCTGGGGAGTGCTCGCCGGAAAACTAGAGCGTGCCTGTTCCGACGGAGTGTGAGCTTGGTATGGTGGGTATAGCAACGTTGATGTCCAACGCAGTCAGGGGAGGGTTGCGGAGATGAAACTCGGTTGCGTGATTATGGCCTCGGGAGAGGGCAAACGGTTTGGCTCCAACAAGATGCTCGCCGACATTTATGGCGAGCCGCTGATCGCGCGGACGATTGATTCGGTTCCCAGGGGCTTTGATATGGTGGTTTCGACGCGCTGGCCCGAGGTCGCCCAGATTTGCAAGGACAAACATTGCCCGTGCGTGCTGCACAACGGCGAGCTGCGCAGCCAAAGCATCAAGGCCGGCCTCTTGTGGGGAAAGCGCCGCGGCTGGAGGGGCTGCCTGTTCCTGCCGGGCGACCAGCCCTTGGTGAGTGAGGAATCGTTTAAGGCGATGGTGCGGGTCTTTGACGAAGGCGGTCGCAAGTATCCGGTGCGCCTGGCGTGCAACGGCGAGCCTTCGAGCCCGGTGCTCTTTCCGGCGCACCTGTTTGCCCCGCTCATGCGCCTGGAAGGCAAAGACGGCGGAGGTTCGATTTTAAAGGGCTGCGACGATGTTGTGCTGGTCGAGGCGCGCGCCTACGAGCTGTGGGATGTCGACACCGCCAAGGGGCAGCGTCGCATAACGGAGCATATCGCTGCCTGCTCGTACTTCGATCGCGTGGCGGACTTCATCCAAAACTAGGAGCAATTATGATCATCATCAAAAACGGCGCGCTCGTGACGCCCCAAGGGCTTCGCCGTGCCGATCTTGCCATGGAGGGCGATAAGATCGTGCGGATTGCCGCGACGATCGAGCCGGGTAATGGCGATACCGTTCAGGACGCCACGGGCTGCTGGGTGTTCCCGGGCTTTATCGATGGCCATACGCACATGCAGTGCTGGACCGGTATGGATTGGACCGCCGATAGCTTTGAGACCGGCACGCGCGCGGCTGCTTGCGGCGGTACCACGACCATTGTGGATTATGCGACGGCCGATCGCGGCGTGACCATGCCCGATGCCCTGGCCGAGTGGCATCACCGCGCCGACGGAACCTGCACGGCCAACTACGCCTTTCATATGGCGCTCGCCGAATGGAACGAACGCAACCGCGCCGACCTTTCGGCCATGCGCGAGGCGGGCGTGTCGTCGTTCAAGACCTACTTTGCCTACGACCATCTGCGCCTGGACGACGCCGAGACGCTCGAGGTTCTCGAGGAGCTCAAGCGCGTGGGCGGCATGCTGTGCGTGCATTGCGAGAACGGCACGCTGGTGAAGGCACTGCAGAAGCGCGTGTTTGAGCAGGGGATTCATGGACCCGAGGGCCATGCACTCAGCCGCCCCAGTGTGTGCGAGGCCGAGGCCGTGAGCCGTCTGCTGTATCTGGCACACCTGGCCGGCGACGCTCCGGTCAACGTGGTGCACCTCTCGACCAAGCTGGGGCTCGAGGCCATCCGTGCTGCCAAGGCGCGCGGCCAGAAGAATATCTATGTCGAGACCTGTCCTCAGTATCTGATGCTTGACGACACCTGCTATCTGGAGCAGGGTGAGGACGGCTTTGCGGGCGCCAAGTATGTGATGAGTCCGCCGTTGCGTCATGCGGGCGATCGTGCCGCCCTGCGCGAGGCGCTTGTGGCCGGCGAGATCGATACCATCGCCACCGACCACTGCAGCTTTAACCTGCATGGGCAAAAGGACCGCGGGCGTGACGACTTCCGTGCGATTCCCAACGGCGGGCCCGGTGTGGAGCATCGCCCCGTCGCGATCGCCACGAGCTTTGAGGGGCAGCTGGGCCCCGAGGATCTGTGCCGTCTGATGAGCGAGAACCCGGCACGCGTCTTTGGCATGTATCCGCGCAAGGGCTGTCTTGCCGAGGGCGCCGACGCCGACGTGTGCGTGTGGGATCCGAGCGTGCGTTGGACCATCAGTGCCGCGACGCAGCATCAGGCCGTGGACTACACGCCGCTCGAGGGCTTTGAAGCGCATGGCCGCGCCAAGGCCGTTTACGTCAACGGCGTGCTGGTTGCCGTCGACGGCGAGCCCACCGGAGCCCAGCCCGGTCGCTACGTCCCCCGCTAGCAGGAAGAGAGTCGGGGTTAGCTAATTTGGGACGGGGCTCTTTTAGCTACCCCCCACCACCGGGGTCGCCGGTGGTCTACTTGAGACTCGTGGCGATGATGGGGCGCCCGAGGGCTGTTTGAAATCGGTCGGCTGTCGTGGGGTCGCTGAGCGTGTCGACTTGGTTGAGCATGATGCGGGCATTGTTGAGGCTCGGTATCCGCATCTCGGCATTGAGCGCCTGGGCGACCCGCTCGGGAGTGGCGATGTCGCTAGGCTCGCAACCGCAGCGCTCGCAGAAGAGCTCGGGGCGGTGGACTGCTTCACTGACGGGCTTGCCCAGCCCCGAAGCACCGACAATCCAGACGACGTTTGCCGTGCCGACGGGAACGACCGGCTCCCACGAGGCATGCGCCTTGAGCGGGAGTCGCTTGCTGCCATCTGCCTCGGCCAGCACGTAGTCAAAGCGCTGCGCCAGTTGGTCGAGCGACTCGGCGGGGGCGGAGAGCTTGCCTGTCTCCGGATCCAAGACGCCTGCCTGGCAGATGCTTCCGCGGGCAAGTCCCGCGCATACCTCGCAGGTGCAGCCGGGAGTATGCAGGGCCCCTGGTTTCCAAGGCGCGGCGCCCAGGCGACGGTTCGACCCGTCCCACGGTACGCCGGCGACGGGAAACATGTGCGTGGTGGTACAGATGAGCACCCTGCCGCCCGCGCGCATGAGCTCGAGTCCCAACGCGCGCAGCAGGGTCGACTTGCCGCCACTGCCGATAATCGCGGTAATGCCCGGCTCGATCTTGAGCGCTGAGGCAAGGTTTCCGCTCATCGTTTCCATCTGTTCACCGCCGTAAAATACTGTGATAATAAATAATCATCAGAGTAGCGGTCGAACCGCTTTTGCTCTGCTCAAACCGTAGCACAGGGAGGTGCCCGGGAATGCTCGTTTATGTTCGCGGCGCTGGCGATATCGCCACGGGCGTCGCCGCTCGCTTGGTGCGCGCCGGCGTGTCGGTCGTCATGGCCGATATCGCGGTTCCCACGTGCATCCGCCGCACAATCAGTTTTTGCGAGGCCATTCGCTTAGGCGAGGTCGAGGTCGAGGGCATCCGCGCTCGCTTAGCGCAGACACCGGCCGAGGCGCTCGAGATTACCAAGGCGGGGGATGTCGCCGTCGTGGTGGACCCCCAGGCCAAGATGCTCGACGAGCTCAAGCCTGCCGCCGTGGTCGATGCGATTCTCGCCAAACGCAACCTAGGCACCACGCGCGACATGGCGCCTGCCGTCATCGCCGTGGGGCCGGGCTTCACCGCACCAGTCGATTGCGACGCTGTGGTCGAGACCATGCGCGGGCATTTTCTCGGCCGCGTCATTACCCAGGGCTCGCCCCAGCCCAACACGGGCGTGCCGGGCATTATCGCCGGCTATGGCAAAGAGCGTGTTATCCACAGCCCCGCCGCCGGCGTGTTTCGATCCGACCGCGCAATCGGCGACATCGTGAGCGCCGGAGACGTGATTGGCTACGCGGGCGATACGCCCATGTGCACGCAGATCGATGGCTGCTTGCGCGGGCTTTTGGCGAACGGCGTGCAGGTGACTGAGGGCTTTAAGTGCGCCGATGTCGACCCGCGCGGCGATGCCAGCTATATCAACTATATTTCGGACAAGGCGACATCGGTCGGCGGCGGCGTGCTCGAGGCACTCGCTATGCTCGCCGATGTCTTTAGAGGATAGAAGGCGGCAATGGAAAAGCTCGATGTGGTGAATGCGGCACTTACCGCCCTGCGTGCTGGCGAGACGTGCGAGCTCGTGGTCGTGGCCGGTACGGCGGGGTCGTCGCCGCGCGGCGTGGGCGCGTGGATGACTGTCTTTGACGATGGCGGCCAAGCAGGCACCATCGGCGGTGGCAAGATTGAGCTCTTTGCGCATGATGAGGCTCGTGTGCTACTGGATGCGGGACGCTCGCGCCTGGTCCGCTACACCATGGGCGGCGAGAATTCCGATACCGGCATGATCTGCGGTGGAGCCATCTGCCTGTGCTATCTGCATCTGGACGCATCGCAGGCGTCGCTGCTCCAGTCGATTGCCGACGTCCTGACGTATCGACGCATCGGCGACTTCGTCATCGACTTTGAGCCGTTTATCACTCGTGCGCTTGAGGGGGATGTGTCTGAGTACCATGGCGAGGAATCGCGCCATACCATTGCGGGCTGCCCCGACCTTTCGCTGGTGGAGGAGGGGAGTGAGACCACCTACACCAACGCGGCCTCCGAGATTCCCGCGGCGCACATCGAGACGCTCTGCCCCGAGGGCCTGACCTATATCTTTGGCTGTGGTCACGTGGGAGCCGCGACGGCGCGCGTGCTCACGGCGGCGGGTTTTGCCGTCATTGCTTGCGACGACCGCCCCGGCACACTGACCCCCGAATGGGTGCCCGGCGTCTATGACCGTCGTCTGGTCGACTACAAGAACCTGGGCGAGCGGTGTCCCATCGGTCCGCGCGACCTGGTGGTTGTGGCCACGGCGGGTCACAAGTCCGATATCGACGTGGTGATTCAGGCCATGCGCGCCAAGCCCGCCTATCTGGGCTGCCTGGGTTCGCGCCGCAAGACGGCCTTTGTGCGCGCCCGCCTGGAGCAGGAGGGCTTTACGCAGGAGCAGATCGACGAGCTGCACCTGCCGATCGGCGTCGCCATTGAGGCCGAGGACCCCGAGGAGATCGCCATCTCCATCGCCGC
This sequence comes from uncultured Ruminococcus sp., assembly GCA_963604655.1. GTDB lineage: Bacteria > Actinomycetota > Coriobacteriia > Coriobacteriales > Coriobacteriaceae > Collinsella. Next base: position 46,087 of record CAVCRP010000013.1, on the reverse strand, counting down.
CGAGATGATCCACCTGCGCCGCACCAAGCTCGTCCCCCGCAAACGCTAACTCCATCCCCATCAATAAGTTGCGGTGAAATACGGATTGTTTTTGCTGTACCCCCAAGGAACCATTGAGAGTGGATAATCTCCCACTTTTGGCCTGTATCGGGGCTAAAAGTGGGAGAAAATCCACTCTCGTTCGTCATGCGTCCGAAAATCCACTCTCGTGCGTCCGATAGTCCGCTCTCGTTTCTCAACCACCATGAATCAATTTGTGCGGGGGAGTTGTGGAGTTGTGCAGGCAGACGAGGTTTTTCTGGAAATACGCTCCCGATGCGCGTATAGTACCGATTGTTTTGTCGGCTCCTGCTGCGTCGAGTCCAAACCGCGAAATGCCATGAGCGGCGCGGATGCAGCCAGGAGGCACGAGGACAACCCATCGTGGCCACGCCCCGTGCTTAAAACCCCAAGAAGGAGTGAACAATGGCAGAAGAGAAGTATGTGCCGCGTCTGAAGACCAAGTACAACAACGAGGTCAAGCAGCAGCTTCAGGACAAGTTCCAGTACGAGAACGTCATGATGATCCCCAAGTTTGAGAAGATCGTCGTGAACATGGGTGTCGGCGAGGCCGCTACCGATTCCAAGGCCATCGACGGTGCCGTGCGCGACCTGCGCGCCATCACCGGCCAGCAGCCGATGATCACCCGTGCCCGCAAGTCCATCGCTACTTTCCGCCTGCGCGCCGGTATGCCGATCGGTTGCAAGGTTACCCTGCGTGGCGACCGTATGTGGGAGTTCTTCGATCGTCTGACCTCCGTCGCGATCCCCCGTATCCGCGACTTCCGCGGCATCTCCGCCAAGAGCTTCGACGGCCGTGGTAACTTCTCCATGGGCGTCACCGAGCAGCTCATCTTCCCTGAGATCGACTTCGATTCCGTCGATCACCAGCGTGGTATGGACATCACTTTCGTGACCACCGCCAACACCGATGAGGAGGCCAAGGCCCTTCTGGACGCCTTCGGTTTCCCGTTCAAGAAATAGGTTCACCTGCCCTAATAGCGCCGTTCCCACAAGGGGGCGGCGTTTGGGGCGAACAATACTCTATGTGAGGAGGATATAAGTGGCTAAGACATCGATGATCGTCAAGTGCAATCGCAAGCAGAAGTTCTCTACTCGTGAGTACACGCGCTGCCAGCGCTGCGGCCGTCCGCACTCTGTGTACCGCAAGTTCGGCCTGTGCCGTGTCTGCTTCCGTGAGCTTGCACTCAAGGGCGAGCTTCCCGGCGTTAAGAAGGCCAGCTGGTAAGTCACTACCAGCGTTTCAAGCATCAGTTTGGAACAGGGAAAACGCGCTAGTTAGGCTTTGCCGTTAAGGGCGGCGAAGAACCAAGAGCACGTGTTCATCAAGAACGAAGGAGAATCTGTATGAACCTTACAGACCCGATCGCAGATATGCTTACGCGCATCCGTAACGCTAACTCTGTGAACAAGGCCACGGTCTCCATGCCGAGCAGCAAGAAGCTCGTCGAGATCGCTCGTGTTCTGCACGAGGAGGGCTACATCGAGGGCTACGATGTCGAGGACACCGTTCCCCAGAAGACTCTGCACATTACGCTTAAGTATGGTCCCAAGAAGGCTAAGGTCATCAACGGCATCCGCCGCATTTCCAAGCCGGGCCTGCGTAAGTACACCGGCGTTGCCGACATGCCCCGCGTCCGCGGTGGCCTTGGTACCGCCATTATTTCCACCAGCCATGGCGTCATGACCGACCGCGATGCTCGCAAGCACAACGTCGGCGGCGAGATCATCGCTTACGTCTGGTAATTCGCTCGGTAGGTAGAAGGAAAGGAGATCACCGTGTCTCGTATCGGTAATAAGCCTGTCCAGATTCCCGCCGGAGTCGAAGTGGCAGTCAACGGCAACAACGTTGTCGTCAAGGGCCCCAAGGGCCAGCTCGAGCTCGATGTCTATGAGAAGCTCGCTATCAACGTCGAGGACAACGTCCTCACCGTTTCCCGTCCCGACGACGAGCGTGAGACCCGTGCCCGCCACGGCCTCACCCGCGCCCTCATCCACAACATGGTTGTTGGCGTTTCCGAGGGCTTCGAGAAGAAGCTCGAGCTTGCCGGCGTCGGTTACCGCGTGCAGCAGAAGGGCAAGAACCTCGAGTTCTCCCTGGGCTTCTCTCACCCCGTGATCGTCGAGGCTCCCGAGGGCATCACCTTCGAGGTTCCCGACAACACCCACGTGAACGTCAAGGGTATCAACAAGCAGCAGGTCGGTCAGATCGCCGCTGAGATCCGCGGCCATCGTCCTCCCGAGCCTTACAAGGGCAAGGGTATCCACTACGTTGGCGAGCACATCCGCCGCAAGCTGGGTAAGGCCGCCAAGTAGTCGTAACCGACTCACTCGCATAAGACCAGCACCCCGTCAGGTGCTGGCAAGATCAACCTTTTTAGGAGTTTACGTATGAACAAGCATAAGGCGAAGCTGGAAGGCCTCAAGCGTCGTCAGCGTCGTGTGCGCGGCAAGATCTCGGGTACCGCCGAGCGTCCGCGTCTTCGCGTGACCCGTACTAACGCCAATATCTATGCCCAGATCATCGACGACAGCAAGGGCTCCAGCCTGACGCTCGTCTCCGCCTCGACCCTCGAGGCCGAGTTCAAGGGCACCCACACCTCGAACAAGGAGGCTGCGGAGAAGGTCGGTCAGCTCGTTGGCAAGCGCGCCATCGAGGCCGGCATCACCAAGGTCGCCTTCGATCGCGGTGGCCGTATCTACCATGGCCGCGTCAAGGCCCTCGCCGACGGTGCTCGTGCCGCCGGTCTCGAGTTCTAGGAGGTATGTAGCACATGGCTCGTAATCAGAAGCAGCAGCGCGAGGCCTCCGAGTTCGAGGAGCGCGTCGTTTACATCAACCGCGTGTCGAAGACCGTCAAGGGTGGTCGTCGCATGAGCCTCGTCGCTCTCGTCGTCGTTGGCGACGGCAAGGGCAACGTCGGCGTTGGCATGGGCAAGTCCGCTGAGGTGCCCCTGGCCATCTCCAAGGCGTCTCTCGATGCCAAGAAGAACATGTTCCACGTGCCGGTGACCGAGCAGGGCACCATCCCGCACGAGGTTCTCGGTCACTTTGGTGCCGGCCGCATCATCATCAAGCCCGCTGTCGAGGGTACCGGCGTTATCGCCGGCGGCGCTGTGCGTCCCCTCTTCGAGCTTGCTGGCATCAAGAACGTCCTGTCCAAGTCCCTCGGTACCGACAACGGCCTCAACATCATCAAGGCTGCCGTCGAGGGCCTCAAGGAGCTCTCCAGCCCTGAGGACGTCGCGGCTCGCCGTGGCCTGACGGTCTCCGAGATGTTCGTCGGTAAGGAGAACTAAGCATGGCTGACACCATCAAGATCAAGCAGGTCCGCAGCACCAACGGTTGCAAGCAGGACCAGGTCCGTACTGTCCGTGCCCTCGGTCTCCACAGGATCCGCGAGGTTCGCGAGATTGCTGACAACGAGTCCGTCCGCGGCATGATCTTCAAGGTCAAGCACCTTGTCGAGATTGTAGAGGAGTAGCAAATGCAGCTTCACGATCTTACTCCCGCGCCCGGTTCCACCAAGAGCCGCAAGCGCGTCGGCCGTGGCAATTCTTCGGGTCACGGCACCACTTCCGGCCGCGGCCAGAAGGGCCAGGGCTCTCGCTCTGGCGGCACCAAGGGTGCCGGCTTCGAGGGTGGCCAGACTCCGCTGGCTATGCGCCTGCCCAAGCTTCCGGGCTTCCGCAACCCCCGTCGTATCGAGTACACCGCTGTTAACGTCGAGCGTCTCGAGCGTAAGTTCGAGGATGGCGCTGTGATCGACGGTGCCGCTCTTAAGGCCGCTCGCATCACCAAGAGCGAGTTCGAGCCCGTCAAGGTGCTCGGCAATGGTGAGCTCACCAAGAAGTTCACGGTCAAGGTCGACAAGGTCAGCGCTTCTGCGCAGGCCAAGATCGAGGCCGCCGGCGGAAAGGTCGAGCTGCCGTGCTAAATGGTCTTAAGAATGCTTTCCGCATCAAAGAATTGCGCGAAAAGATTCTTTTTACCATAGCTATGCTCGTCGTGTACCGCATTGGTGCGCACGTTCCTGTGCCCGGCATTCCCTTCCAGGGGATGCTGGGCCTTTTCTCGACCGATAACAATTCGGTCGCCGCAGGTGCTATGGCCCTCCTGAATCTTTTCTCTGGCGGCGCGTTGAGCTATGTGTCGGTGTTTTCGCTGGGCATCATGCCTTACATCACCAGCTCGATCATCCTCCAGATGCTCCAGGCCGTCGTGCCTTCCCTGCATGAGCTTGCCCGCGAGGGCGAGGTTGGTCAGACCAAGATTACGCAGTATTCGCGTTACCTCACCCTGGCTCTGGCAATCCTCAACTCCGTGGGTTACCTCTTCCTCTTTAAGAGCTTCGGCATCAGCTTCAATGGCGCCGGCGCTCCCGAGATCATCTTTGACTTCATGATCGTCGGTACGCTCACCGCGGGCGCCATGCTGATCATGTGGATTGGTGAGCTCATCACCCAGCGCGGTATCGGCAATGGCATGTCGCTGATCATCTTTGCGAACATCATGGCCGGTCTGCCGCAGGCTATCTTCTCCAGCACCGAGGGCAATGCCGGTGGCATCATCACCATGGTGATCATCTGCGCCATCATCCTGCTGGTTATTCCGCTGATTGTTTTCCTTGAGCGCGGCCAACGCCGCATCCCGGTCTCCTACGCCAAACGCGTCGTTGGCCGTCGCATGATGGGTGGCCAGACCACCTACCTGCCCATCAAGGTCAACACCGCGGGTGTCGTGCCGATCATCTTCGCTTCGGCGCTGCTGTACTTCCCGGCTCAGATTGCCGTGTTCTTCCCCGGCATCGGCTGGATTCAGGCAGTTGCCTCTGCGCTTTCGACCGGTTGGCTCAACTGGGTGCTTAATGTTGTCCTCATCGTGTTCTTCGCGTACTTCTACACCTCCATGGTGTTCAACCCCGATGACACCGCCGACAACCTTAAGAAGCAGGGCGGCTTTATTCCGGGCGTTCGTCCGGGTAGGGCTACCGCGGCCTACATCAAGAACGCGCTCAACAAGATTACGCTTCCCAGCGCTGTCTTTTTGGCGCTCATCGCCATCGTGCCTTCGATCATCTTCTCCTTCACGGGTAACCATCTGATTCAGGCATTTGGTGGCACGTCCATCCTCATCATGGTCGGCGTCGTGCTCGACACGGTCGATAAGCTCGAAGGCCAGATCAAGATGTATGATTACGATGGATTCTTTAAATAGGCTAGAGGAGGATTGCTCATGAACCTCGTATTGCTCGGAGCTCCGGGTGCCGGTAAGGGCACCGTCGCACAGGAGCTCGTCGCCGAGTTTGGCGTCGCTCACATTTCCACGGGCGACCTGCTGCGTGCTGCCGTCAAGGGTGGCACCGAGCTTGGTATTCAGGCTAAGAAGTACATGGACGCTGGCGAGCTCGTTCCCGACCAGCTCGTGATCGACCTTGTCAAGGAGCGCCTTGCTGCCGATGACGCCCAGCAGGGCTTCATCCTCGACGGCTTCCCGCGCAACACCGCCCAGGCTGTGACGCTCGATTCCGAGCTCTCCGCTATGGGTCGCGAGATCGACTGCGCCCTTCTGGTCGACGTGGCCCCCGAGGTCATCATCGATCGTCTGTCTTCGCGTCGCACCTGCCGCGCCTGCGGTTACACCGGCACCGCTGCCGATGCTACCTGCCCCAAGTGCGCCGGCGAGATGTATCAGCGCGACGACGACAAGCCCGAGACCATCAAGAACCGTCTCGACGTCTACGAGAAGTCCACGAGCCCGCTCGTCGACTACTATCGTGGCCAGGGTCTGCTCAAGTCGGTCAACGGTGACCAGGCTCGCGAGACCGTGTACGGGGATGTCAAAGAGGCTCTCGGTCTATGATCAAGATTAAGTCTGCAACGCAAATCGAGCAGATGAAGAAGGCAGGAGCGCTATCTAAGATGGCGCTCCGCCACGTTGGGGCCATGGTCCGCCCTGGTGTTTCGACCTTTGAGCTCGATCAGCTCGCGGAGCAGATTATCCGCATGCATGGCGGCACCCCGGCCTTTAAGGGTTACGGCGGGTTCCCCGGAACCATTTGCGCATCGATCAACGATGCCGTGGTCCACGGTATTCCCAACCCCGATATGATCCTGCGCGATGGCGATATCATCTCCATCGATACGGGAGCCGTTGTTGATGGTTGGGTTGGCGATAACGCTTGGACGTTTTTCGTCGGCACCCCTACGCCCGAGGCCAAGGCCCTGTGCGAGGTCACGCGCGATTGCCTTAAGGCTGCCATCGAGCAGGCTGTTCCCGGTAACCATATCGGGGACGTCGGTTATGCCGTTCAGTATCTCGCCGAGTCTCACGGTTACGGCGTGCTTCGCGACTATGTGGGCCATGGCATTGGCCGTGTGATGCACGAGGACCCCAACGTTCCTAATTATGGAAAGAAGGGGAGGGGCGTTCGCCTCCAGGCTGGCATGGTCATTGCCATCGAGCCGATGGTTACGATGGGTTCCAACCATGTGAGCACGGGCTCCGACGGTTGGATCGTCACGACCAACGACCACCTGCCCGCCGCGCACTACGAGAACACCGTCGCCATTACCAATGACGGTCCGGTGATTCTCACCACCGACGCGCAAGGTGCTTGGTGTTCGCTCCAAGGCGGAGAAATGTAACAAGTTCCACTTAGATGTGGAGCCATTACGAAGTTATTACGATGCGTGCATACGTGTTGTAGAATACTCAATCGCTGTCGTTTTCTAGAGAAAGATGATTGCTTGTGAAGAAGGAAGACGCAATTGAGCTCGAGGGTACGGTAAAGGAACCGTTGCCCAATGCCATGTTTAAGGTTGAGCTCGAGAACGGTCATTCGGTTCTGTGCAACATTTCTGGCAAGATCCGAATGAATTACATCCGTATTCTCCCCGGTGACAGGGTTGTCGTGGAGCTTTCCCCGTACGACCTGACCCGCGGCCGCATCACCTATCGCTACAAATAGCGGCACGCATACACGCACTCCATTTCCGGCTGCAGGCTTAGCTCAACCTACGGTCGGATTGTGTGTGAAGACCAGCCATAGTTTTAAACGCCTGCGGCTGGGCGAGTAGATAGTAGGGAAGTAGTTTGAGCGCTACCGAAAGGAAGAACGATGAAGGTACGTCCTTCGGTCAAGAAGATGTGCGATAAGTGCAAAATCATTAGGCGCCATGGCAAGGTCCTCGTCATTTGCGAGAACCCCCGTCATAAGCAGCGTCAGGGTTAAGAGAGGAGACTACGTTGGCCCGTATTAATGGTGTCGACCTCCCGCGTGAGAAGCGCGTTGAGATCGGTCTGACCTACATTTACGGCATCGGCCGCACCACTGCGACGAAGATTTGCGTCGAGTGCAACGTTAACGTGGATACGCGCGTTAAGGACCTCACCGAGGATGAGGTTAACGCCATCCGCGATTATATCGACAAGAACCAGATCATGGTTGAGGGCGACCTTCGCCGTGAGCGCAACCAGAACGTCAAGCGCCTTATGGACATCGGCTGCAACCGCGGCCTTCGTCACCGCAAGGGCCTCCCGGTCCGCGGACAGCGCACCCACACTAACGCTCGTACCCGCAAGGGCCCGAAGCGTCAGATCGGTGCTAAGAAGAAGAAATAAGGAGCGCTAGATAGATGGCTACTGCTAAGAAGAACGTTCGCGCTGCCCGTCTGAAGCGCGCGGACCGTAAGAACATTTCCGTGGGCCAGGCTCACATTCGTTCTACGTTCAACAACACGATCGTTTCGATCACCGATCCCCAGGGCAACGTCATTTCCTGGAAGTCGGCTGGCCAGGTGGGCTTCAAGGGCTCCCGTAAGTCCACGCCGTTCGCTGCCCAGATGGCTGCCGAGGCTGCTGCCAAGCAGGCCATGGAGCACGGTATGAAGAAGGTTTCCGTCTTCGTCAAGGGCCCCGGCTCCGGTCGTGAGACCGCCATCCGCTCCCTCCAGGCTGCTGGCCTCGAGGTCTCGAGCATCCAGGACAAGACCCCCATCCCGCACAACGGCTGCCGCCCCAAGAAGCGTCGCCGCGTGTAACTGAAAGGATCGTATCAATATGGCAATCGACAGGACTCCTGTTCTTAAGCGCTGCCGTCAGCTCGGGATCGATCCCGCTGAGCTCGGTTACAGCAGCAAGAAGGAATCTATCCGTCAGCCCAAGCGCCGTCGCAAGGAATCTGAGTACGGCATGCAGCTGCGCGAGAAGCAGAAGGTCAAGTTCATCTATGGCGTTCTGGAGAAGCAGTTCCACGGCTACTTCAACAAGGCCCGTAAGATGAACGGCGTCACCGGTGAGAACCTCATGATCATCCTTGAGTCTCGCCTCGACAACGTCGTCTTCCGTCTTGGCTTCGCCCGCACCCGCAAAGAGGCTCGTCAGTCCGTCCGTCACGGTCACTTCACCGTGAACGGCAAGCGCGTGGACATCCCGTCCTACCGCGTCAAGGCCGGCGACGTCGTCGCTGTCGGCGAGAAGTTCCGTGACCTCCTCCCCATCAAGGAGGCCCTGATTTCCTCCGAGCGCTTTGAGGTCCCTGGCTGGCTCGAGGTCGATATCGAGAAGCTGTCTGGTAACGTGCTCGCTCTGCCGACGCGTGAGCAGATCAGCGGTGATATCAACGAGCAGCTCATCGTCGAGCTCTACTCTAAGTAGTCCATCCGGGCTGCTGAGGCTGGAGGTAATACATGTCAGAATTCATTAGGCCTCAGGTTCAGGTCGAAGAGATCAACGAGACGTCTGCTCGTGTCTCCGTCGAGCCGCTCGAGCGTGGCTACGGCGATACGCTGGGTAACTCCCTTCGTCGCGTACTTCTGTCCTCGCTCGAGGGTGCCGCCGTCGAGGCTATTCAGATCGATGGTGCACAGCACGAGTTCATGACCATCCCTAACATGGTCGAGGATGTCACCGACATCGTCCTGAATGTCAAGGGTCTTGTCTTCAGGGCTCTCGGCACGACCGACGAGGCGACCGCCACCATTTCTGTTGACGGCCCCTGCGAGGTCACCGGTGCGGACTTCTTTATTCCGTCCGAGTTTGAGCTGGTCAACCCCGAGCAGCACATCGCTACGCTTACCGAGGGTGGCCATCTCACCATGAGCATGCGCATCGGCTATGGCCGCGGCTATGTCTCTGGCGAGGCTAACAAGCGCGACAACGATCCCATCGGTGTGATCCACGTCGACTCGCTGTACTCGCCGGTGTCCCGTTGCGCCAAGCTCGTTGAGGCTTGCCGTGTCGGTCAGCACACCGACTACGACCGCCTTGTCCTCGAGATCGAGACCAACGGCTCCATCGCCCCGCGCGACGCCGTGGTCCAGGCTGCCAATATCATCAACCAGCATATGGCCGCCTTTATGAACCTTGCCGAGACCCCCGAGGTCGAGGAGGAGGCTTCGATCTTCGCTCCCGAGGTCACCAACGACAACGCCGAGCTGGACAAGCAGATCGAGGATCTGGACCTTTCCGTCCGTTCCTACAACTGCCTTAAGCGCGCCAGCATTCACTCGGTCCGTCAACTCGTTGAGTTCTCGGAGAACGATCTGCTCAACATCCGTAACTTCGGTGTTAAGTCGATCGAGGAAGTGAAGGACAAGCTTGAGTCCATGGGCCTGAGCCTGAAGGCTTAATGCTTCGGATATTTGAGGAGAAACTAGACCATGCGTCACAACGTTAAGAAGGGCCTGAAGCTCGGCACCGATGCGAGCCACACCAAGGCCATGAAGAAGAGCCTGGCCAAGGCCCTCTTCGAGAACGACCGCATCAAGACCACCGAGACCCGCGCTAAGGCGCTGCGTTCGGTCGTCGAGCCGATCATCACCTGGGCCAAGAAGGGCGACCTGCACTCTCGTCGTCTGGCCATCGCCAAGCTCGGCGATAAGCAGCTCGTTGCCGAGATCTTCGACAAGGCTGCCCAGGGCATGTGGCAGGACCGCAACGGCGGTTACACCCGCATCATGAAGCTCGGTAACCGTAAGGGCGACAACGCTCCTATCGTTATCATGGAGCTCGTCACCGAGCCTTGCACGCCTAAGGCCAAGAAGGCTGCTCCGGCCCCCAAGAAGGCCGCTGCTCCCAAGAAGGTCGAGGCTGTCGAGGAGACCGCTGCCGAGGAGGCTCCTGCTGAGGAGACCGCTGAGTAGACATTCCGTCTGCATAGGCTATATTCGAGGGGTACGTTCGCGTGCCCCTCTTTTTTTGTCGCGATACCGTTGATTGTTTGTTGGGAGCGCCCATGACTGCGCCGTCTGATTTCAACTCGATCCCAGAGCTCGATGCCACGCTCGTGTTCCGTGTGGCCTATGACGGCTCGTCCTATAGCGGCTTTGCCGAGCAACCCGGTCAGACGACGGTTGCGGGCGAGCTGCGCCGCGCTATCGAGACGCTGCTGCGTCGCCCGATCGATCTTACGTGTGCTGGACGTACCGATGCCGGCGTACATGCGGTGGCTCAGTACATCAGCGTGCCCGTAACGGACGCTGAGCTTGCTCTGACGCGCCGTAGGTGGCTGCGGGCTATGGATGCCCTCCTGCCCAAAGATATCGCCATAAACGAGGTCTACAAGGCCCGTAAGGGCTTTTCCGCCCGCTTTGACGCACGCTCCCGTACGTATACGTATCGCATTGCCGATCGCGATGCGCGTCCCGTGCTCTCGCGGGGTGCCGTGTGGTGGCATCGCTATCCCTTGGATGTTGACGCTATGGCTGCCGCTTGCCCCGCGCTCTTGGGTGAGCAGGACTTCAAGAGCTTTTGCAAGGTCGCCTCGGCCGTGGGCAAGCCTACGCACCGTTGCGTGATACGCGCCGAGTTTGGCCACGAAGTCGCCTTTGGTGAGGATATCCTGACTTTCACGATCGAGGGCAACGCGTTTCTGCATTCGATGGTGCGCACCATCGTCGGCACGCTCGTTGAGATTGGCATGCATCGCCGTGAGCCTGAGTGGATGCGCGAGGTTATTAACGCCTGCGACCGTACTGCCGCCGGCCCCACGGCGCCTGCCTGCGGCCTTACGTTTATGGGTGTCGATTACGATCCCGCCGAGCTCGTCGTGCTCGACTAGGGGAGGGCTCGGCGCACCGTACGTAGACACCTTTCATCTGTGAGCTGCGCGTGTGCAACATCTGTTCTTGGCGTGCAATACAACCGGTGTCTCATTGCTTTTATTGCCGGGGTGTACCATGAACCACGGTTTGATTCATTGCAGTCGAGAGGACGGAAAACTTGGTTCGACGTGGTTCGCATCCGCGACTTTCGGTGATCCTTGTGGTAGAAGGTTCGCCCAGCTATGCGATGCGTGCGCTCGAGAGCGTCCAGAACCAAGACCTCTATGATCTGCAGATTGTCGTCGTGTGTCGCGACGTTGCGCCGGGCGTACGTCATTCTCTCGAAGTCGCCGCCGGCAGGGATATTCACATCGATTTGATTGATGTCGAGGATGCGGCGCGTGGCGCGTGCCTGCGTGCTGGGTTTGCCGCTTCTCGTGGATCTCAGATTATTGCCATGAATGCCGACGAGTGGTTTGCGCCGCAGTCGCTTTCCAAGATGGTTGATGCTGCGTGTGACGCCGCGGCAGACATAGTATTTCCCACGGTGTCGCTCGACCGCTACGATGCGCATCGAGAGCGCCATTCGCGTGTCTTGGACGCTGCCCCTCTTGCTATCGAGGACCATTCTTCAATGGCGCGTGAGCTTGCTCAGCTTATTCCGAGCGGTTTGATTGCGCAGGCTTCGGGTGTTATGTACAGCCGTTCGTTGTTCGATGCGTGTCTGTCGCATGACAAGACATATCGTACCGTTGGGTTTATGGCGTGCGCGCTTTCGCGGGCACAACGTGTATCCGGGTGTGGTGACGCTCGTTTCCATGCGGTGGCGCCAAAGCTAACGGAGGTTTTTGACCCCACCATGTTTGCCAGGCTCTCCGATGATGTCCGGGCTCTCGACGAGCTTACTGGTTCGCTCTCGGAGGCGGGCGATGGCGGCCAACTGAAGGCGGCAAGCCAGAAGTTCTACTTTGCCGGCCTGGTCGCCTGCATCGAGAATTTGTGTCTGAGCCCGCATGGGGTGTCATCAATCGAGCGTTCTGCTCGTATGCGTGATATGCTCGAGGCGCCTCGAACCCGTCAGATGGTTGTAGCCCTCAAGGATGACCATCGTGGACTCGGCTTGTTGTTCGGGCCAATTGCAAGTGCAAGGCCCACACGTTGCGTGATGTGCACGCATTTGGCGGCTTTTCTCAACCGCACGGGCGCCAAAACTGTCTAGAGACGCTTATTTCGAAACAAACTTGCATAGAATTGTTTCGAAATGCGTTCTTATTCACAAAAGCCTTCAAATAGCGCTAAACTATTCAATCACTGATTGATTGTCTCCGCCATCTTTTGGAGTGAGGGTTTGTATGGCTAAAAAACGCAATGGGCGCCAGGATGCCATCAGAGATATTGTGCGCAATAAAGACGTGCGTACGCAGCGCGTACTGGTGGATGAGCTCCGCGCCATGGGCTTTGATTGCACGCAGGCGACCGTCTCTCGCGATATTGCCGATATGGGGCTTCGTAAGCTCCCTGAGGGCATCTATGTCCTGGCAGAGGACCTGCATCTGCAGCGCATGGTCTCCGAGCTCGTTACCGGCGTTCTGCGCACCGATAACCTGGTTATGATTAAAGCTCAACCCGGTACGGCCTCCGGCATCGCCGCCGCCGTTGATGCGGCTGAGCTGCCCGATGTGCTTGGCTCGCTTGCCGGCAATGACACCATCTTGGTCATCGCTCAGACGGCTGAGGACGGCGAGCGTCTCGAGGCACTGATCAACAAGCTGAGCAACTCCCGTAAGTAGGCGAGGGCGAAGTGTATTCACTTTGTGACGCATATGCTTTCATAGCGATTTGAAAGGGGCGCCGACGTTGGTCGGCGCCCCTTTCTTTTTGCCAACACGAAGGCCGTCCCGCCAAATTGCTTTAAGTAAAAGGCGCCCGAGCAACGCGTGCTGCTCGGGCGCCTTTTTGGACGAAGCTTGATATCTCCTAGCCCACCGTATCGTCGGGTGTAGGTGTGGGATCGGGAGTGGGCGTAGGCGTGGGCGTGCCGCCGTCGCCGCCGGTCGAGCCGCCCGTTGAGCCACCGGTAGAGCCGCCCGTCGTGCCGGTGCCGCCGGTGGCGTCGCCGCCCGTGGTCTCGGTGGTCGTCGTGGTCGTCGTCGTGGTCGTTGTGGTGGCTTCCTCTTCGTCCTTGTTTTCGTCCTCGTTGTTCTCCGTCTTCTTGGTGTTGTTGGTGCCGTAGAACTTCCAGACGCTGTTGTTCTTGTACGTGGGGGCCGTTCCGGTCGCAAACTCCTCGCGCTCGGTGCCGGCGAGGACGGTGTTCATAAACCGCTTAAAGACGGGCAGGTTGGTGCTGTCACCCAGCAGATCCGCGCCGTACTTTTGGATGGGGATCTCGCCCGCGGAATAACCGGTCCACAGGGCGCATGCCAGCTGCGGGGTGTAGCCGCAGAACCACAGGTTGGTGGTATTGTCGGTAGTGCCCGTCTTGCCGGCATAGGGTTGATTGACGCTCAGGGCGCCGGCAGCGCCCGTACCGCTGCCCTGCATGACGCCGGAAAGGACATCGGTGACCGCGGCGGCCTCGCCCTCGGTAAGCACCTGCTGAGGGTTATCGGTGTGCTGGTACAGGACCGAGCCGGTGCGCGAGTCGATCTCGGTAATGGCAATCGGCTGGCGGTATTTGCCGCCGTTGGCAAACGTCGCGTAGGCGGACGCCATCTCGAGCGGAGAGATCGAGCCAGTGCCAAGCGTCATGACGGGAACATCCTCGATATTGTCCTTAGAAGGATCGATACCGAGCTTTTTGACGAGCGAGATGATCTTACTGTTGCCAATGGCCTCGGCCACCTGGATGTAGCCGGTGTTGGAGGAGTACGCCGTTGCCTGCTTGAGCGTGATGTTGCCGTAGCTCTGGTTGGCGTAGTTTTGGACCTCGGTCGTGGTGCCCTTGGCCTTGAGCGGCGAGTTGCAGTTAAGGGTGACGTTGGGGTTCATGCCATTTTGGATGGCGGTGGCCAGCGTAAAGGCCTTAAACGTGGAGCCCACGGGGCGCTTGGCCGTGGCGTGGTTCACGTGGTTCTCGTCGGCGTTGTAGTCGTAGCCGCCCACCATGCACTTGATGTAGCCGGTCTTGGGGTCGACGACGACCATGCCCATGTCCAGACCGTCGAGCGAGAGCGTATCCAGCTGCTCGCGCACGGCATTCTCGGCCACCTGCTGCATCGTGGGATCGATGGTGGTCTTGACGGTCAGGCCGCCCTTAAAGAGCACGTCGGTCGAGAACTCCTGCTCCAGCAGCTGCTTCACATAGGAGACAAAATAGGGCTGCGAGTATACGTCGACGCCGCTGCCCGAAATCTCGGTCACGTTAAGGGTGATGGGCTCGGCCTGTGCGGCATCGTGCTCCTCTTGCGTGATATGGCCCAGGCGCAGCATGTTGTCGAGGACCTTGTTGCGACGGGACAGCGCCAGGTCGGGGTTGACCGTGGGGTCGTACTGCGAAGGCGAGTTGGGAAGGCCGATCAGCAGCGCGGCCTCGCTCAGGGTAAGGTCGGCGGCGCTCTTGGACAGATAGGTCTCGGCTGCGGCCTCGATGCCGTAGGCGCCGTGACCGTAATAGATGGTGTTGAGGTACATCATGAGGATCTCGTCTTTGGAGTACATATCCTCCATCTTGATGGCGATGTAGGCCTCGCGTACCTTGCGCTCGATGGTCGAGTCGAACTGCTCCTCCTGCAGGATGGTGTTACGCACCAGCTGCTGGGTGATCGTAGAGGCGCCCTCGTGGCCGCCGCCGAGGGTTGCCACCGCGGCACGCGCGATACCCCACAGGTCGATGCCGCCATGCTCGTAGAAGCGCTCGTCCTCAACGTCGACGGTGCCCTGCAACACGTACGGGGAAACCTGGTCCTTGGTGATGGACTTGCGGTTTTGCGTGTAGAAGCTCGCGATCTTGTTGCCGTTGCAGTCGACGATCTCGGTGGGCTCGCTCACCAGATACGCGTTGGCGTCGGTGTAGTCGGGCAGATCGGACAGCCAGCGGTTGACGTTGCCGACCATGCCGATGCCAAACGCTACGCCTGCAATCAGCAAAAAGCCCAAAAACGAGAGCAGGATTATGGGCAGGGCATGCGTCTTCGAACGGCTGCGTCCCTGTCGTTGGCGAGGACCCATATATTGACCTCCAGGTATGTCGTGCCGGGCGGCGGATGTGCCGTCGGGGCAGGATGGACATAAGTTATTACACGATAAACCAAACGGGGCGCGCGAGGCCTCGTGTATGCTGGAAGACGGCATTTTTCAGAGTGAATGCATACCTTGGTAAGGAGTTTGCCGATGGCGATTCGGGCGATGGGGCCGAACGGACAATGTATGAACGGGTCGGGGGCCGCTGGGGCGGCGCTGCCCGAACTGCTGGCGCCGGCGGGCGGACTCGACCAGATGCTCGCGGCTGTTGCGGCGGGCGCCGATGCCATCTATGCGGGCCTGGGCGGTTTCAACGCACGCGTGAGCGCGCATGGCTTTACGGACGACGAGTTTGCGCGTGGCTGCGCCGTGGCGCATGCCCATGGCGTGCGCGTGTACGTGACGCTCAACGTTTTTGTGTTCGACGACGAGTTGGCCGATGCCGTGGCGCTGGGGGCGCATGCGCTGGAGCTGGGCGCCGATGCCCTGATCGTGGCGGATGCCGGGCTGGCTTGCGCGCTGCGCACGGCGATTCCCGGGGTCGAGATTCACCTGTCCACGCAGGCGGGCGTTCATAGCGAGGGCGCCGTGCGGCTGGCTGCCGACGAGTTGGGAGTCGAGCGCGTGACGATCGCGCGCGAGCTGACGGTCGACGAGATTGCTGCGCTGTGCGCCACGGGCGTGCCGATTGAGGTTTTCTGCCACGGTGCCATCTGCATCGGTTACTCGGGCGCTTGCGAGTTCTCGGCCCTGCGGCGCGCTCGCTCGGCGATGCGCGGTGACTGCACGCAGCCGTGCCGTCTGGCGTATGACTTGGTGGACGAGGCAGGGGAGAGCGTTGTTTCCGTTGAGGGCGACCGCCTGCTGTGCCCACGTGACTATCTGGGCATTGCTCACCTGCCCGAGCTTGTTGCCGCCGGTGTGGCGTCGCTCAAGATCGAGGGGCGCATGAAGAATCCCGACTACGTGTTCAACGTAGTGCGTGTGTGGCGCCGGGCGCTCGATATGGTGCGCGATGGCGCGTGGGATTGCGCTGCCGTGGCGGGGCTTGAGCGTGAGCTGGGTAGGTCGTTCAACCGCGGGTTCACCGATGCGTATCTGCGGGGGAGATCGGGTGCCGAGCTCATGAGCTTTGAGCGTGCGATTAACCAGGGTGTCCGCGTGGGCCGCTTGGTGGCTGTGGGCCACGAAGAGGTGACCGTCGAGCTCGATGCCGCCGTGGCGGCGGGCGATACGCTCGAGATCCGGTTTTATCCGGGCGCCGACACGCGCCCCGATGTGCCCAAACGCTGGCCGCAGGTGCCCTGTCCGGTGAATGCCGCGGCGGGGGAGCGCGTTGTCGTGCACTGCAAGCGTAAGGTGGATGTGGGGTGCGAGGTGTACCTGATTCGCAGCGCCGGCGTGCTGGAGCAGACGGCGACGGCGCTGGAGCGCATGCGCGCCGAGGCGGACGCGGCCGCGCCCGTTGCGCGCGCCGTTGAGGTGCTACCGTTCGAGAGCGCTGCGGCCGTTGGCGATGTGCCGGCGGCGGGACTGGCGGACTCGGCGGACCAGGGGGCTTTGGCTCGCAGGTTCTTTGCCTGGGAGCTGATGGATGTCGACCCGTGTGACGAGCTCGATCTGTCCGATGCGACCGTGGTGCTCGATGAGGCCTGTCGCGCGGGCGATGCCGAACGGACTCGGTCGCTTATGCAGCGTGCCGGGCGCGTGGTCTGCCGCAATTTGGGGCAGGTGGCGATGGCTCGCGAGCTGGGCGTGGTGTTTGACGTGGCAGCGCCGGTGTTCTGCGCGAATCGTGCCACGCTTGCCTGGCTGCGCGGGCTTGGTGCGGGCCGTGTGTATGTGCCGGCCGAGTTGCTCGGCAATGATGCGGAACGCGTGGCCGGGCTGGTGGCCGAATCCGGCGTCCATGGTCCCATCGATGCCGACCGCCCCGAGCTCATGGTGTGCGAGCACTGCCTGCTGACCGCCGAGGGCAACTGTGCCACCGATGCAACGGGGCAGGTCCATTGCCGTGACTGCCAACGCCGTCGGCTGACGCGCTATCTAGTCGAACGTGACGGCACGCGTCTGCCGGTCGCTATCGACGCGTGCGGCAGGACGAGGATTTTCCTGTCCTAGGTGTTCGGCCGCGCCGTTTTGGTTATTATTAGTGGGTTTATGAACTTCGAGCACCGCCGTATCCGGTGAGGGTGCTATAGCAAAAGGAGGATACCCAATGCTGTCTGTCGACGAGCAAATGCGTATCATCACCTCGGGCGCTGCCAAGATCGTCCCTGAGGCCGACCTTCGCAAGAAGCTTGAGAAGGGCGAGCCCCTCAACATCAAGCTCGGCGTCGATCCCACCAGCCCCGACCTGCACCTGGGCCATGCCGTGCCCCTGCGCAAGATGCGTCAGTTCCAGGATCTGGGCCATAACGTCACCCTCATCATCGGCAACGGCACCGCGCTGATCGGCGACCCGTCGGGCAAGAACTCCACCCGCCCGCAGCTTTCGCAGGAGCAGATCGAGGCTAACGCCGAGACCTACGTGAGCCAGGCCATGAAGATCCTGGATCCCGAGAAGACCACCATCGTGCACAACGGCGACTGGATCCTGTCGATGGATCTGGCCGGCCTGCTGCAGGTGTGCTCCAAGTTCACCGTTGCCCGCATCCTCGAGCGCGACGACTTTACCAAGCGCTACCAGTCCCAGACGCCGATCGCTCTGCACGAGTTCCTGTACCCCGTGATGCAGGCCTTCGACTCCGTGCAGATCAAGGCCGACGTCGAGATGGGCGGCACCGATCAGCTCTTCAACCTGCTCGCCGGCCGCGAGCTCATGGAGAAGATGGGCATGGAGCCGCAGATCGCACTCACCATGCCGCTGCTCGAGGGCACCGACGGCGTGCGCAAGATGTCCAAGTCGTATGGCAACTACATCGGTCTGACCGACGCTCCCAAGGATATGTTCGGCAAGACCATGTCCATCCCTGACGAGATGATCGGCAAGTACTACCGTCTGGCCAGCTCGCTCACCCCGGCCGAGGTCGACAAGATCGACGCCGCCCTGGCTGACGGTTCCGCCGACCCCTATGAGCTCAAGCGCGCCCTGGGCCGCGACCTGTGCGACACCTATCACGGCGCCGGCGCCGGCGACGAGGCGCAGGCCGAGTTCGACCGCGTGTTCAAGGAGGGCCAGCTTGCCGACTTCCCCGAGAAGCACGTTGAGCTGACTGTTAACGACGAGGGCCAGATCTACCTCGCCGGCCTGCTCAAGGACCTGGGCCTTTCGGCCAGCGCCGGCCAGGCCCGTCGCGATATCGACGGCGGCGGCGTCAAGATCAACGGCGAGGCCGTGGCCCCCAAGAGCTACAACATCGACCCCAGCGCCCTCAAGCTGGGCGACACCCTCTCCGTAGGCAAGCGCAAGGGCTTTAAGTTGATTTAGTTACGCGGTTTTACCAAACCGCGTAACGACTCGACGCTGCGCGGGCTCCAGAGCGACAACTTGTCATTCAAAGAGAGCGGCATGACCAGAAGGTCTATGCCGCTCTCTTTTCATGTCAATTTGTTCGCTCTGGAGCCCGCTCGCTGTCCGTCCTCATCCTGCGGCGTTGTCTTGGTTGGCACTTGGGGACGTTCCTTCTGTGCCGGCACTCTGGGACACTCCTTGTCAAGGGTTTGGTGCAATGGGGTCAGGTTACTTTGCACCAAGTTGGCGGCGCCGTTAAGCGGAAGGGGTGTTAGCGGGGCCTTCTTTTGGGCATACAATGGCTATTGGCCTGCTGCGGTGAAGGCTCGTCCGCTCCGCAGCTTTTTCTATGGTTAAAGGAGTATGTATGTCCGTTGAGGTCATGAAGTCTGTGATCGATGCAGCCGAGGGCCGCGTGCCCGTCGACACGCTGTTTACCAATGCTCAGATTGTCGACGTGTACGGCCAGCGTGTGGCGCCCGGTAGCGTTGCCGTCAAGGACGGCGTGATTGTCGGCGTGCTCTACGATGGTCGCGACGATGCTGCCGGCACCTACGAAGCGACCGAAGTCATCGGCTGCCAGGGCCGCTATCTTGCCCCCGGCTTTATTGACGGACACTTGCATATCGAGTCTTCGAACATCCGCCCCGCCGAGTATGCGCGTATGGCGGCGACGCGCGGCACCACCACCGCCATTGCCGACAGCCACGAGATCGCCAATGTTTCCGGCCTGGACGGTCTGCGCTTTATGATCGAGGACGGCCGTCGTGCCCCCATCTCCATCAAGTACATGATGCCCTCGTGCGTGCCGGCCCTGCCCGACGAGCAGGCCGGTGCCGTGATTACCGCCGCCGATATGCAGGCGTTTTTTGCCGAGCATCCGGGCGATGTCTTTGGCCTGGGCGAGATGATGAACCTGCCGGGCGTCTTTATGGCTGATTCCGAGACCTGCGCTCGCATCGACGCTGCCAACCAGACGCCGTCCAAACAGGTCGACGGCCATGCGCCGCTCGTTGCGGGCAAAGACCTCAACGCCTACGCCGCAGCGGGCATTATCGCCGACCACGAGTCGACGATTCCCGAGGAGGCGCTCGACAAGCTGTCCCGCGGCATGTATGTGATGCTGCGCGAGGGTACGTGCAGCCATGACCTGGCCAATCTGTCGCCGATGCTGCTGGAAAACCCCGCCCGCGCCCGTCGATGCTGCTTTGCGACCGACGACCGCGCTCCCTCCGATGCGCTTTCGACCGGCATGATTGACAATGCCTGTCGCGTGGCTATCGAGGCTGGCATTGACCCGGTCGTTGCCATCTCCATGGCGTCCCTTTCCACGGCCGAGGCGTTTGGCCTGGATCACGGTTGCCGCGATCCGCACGAGCTGCGTGGCGCCATCGCCCCGGGCAAGCGTGCCGACCTGCTGGTACTCAACGATTTGACGTTTTCCACTGCTCCGCATCGCGTGTATGCCGCCGGCGCGCTCGTGGCACAGGACGGCACCTTTGTGGGCGAGATCGCACCCGAGATGGCCGAGGTCGCGGCTCTTGCCGATGAGCTGCGCGCTTCCGTTAAGTTGCCGAAGCTTTCGCTCGACGTGTTCGACTATGCCTTTAAGCCGGGCGAGGCCGTGATCGACGTAATCCCAGGTATGGCCATTACCGGTATGGCTCGCCCCGAGAGCGCCGAGGGCCTGCGCCGCATTATGCTGATCGAGCGCCATGGCCGCGGCGTATCGCTGCAGGCCGAGGGCGCCGATGGCGACGGCCCCGCTGGCATGGGGCTCGTCGGCAAGCATATCGGCCGCGGCTGGGTACGCGGCTTTACCATCACGGGTGGTGCTATCGCCTCGACGATCGGACACGACTCGCACAACGTGTGCGTGGTGGGCGACAACGCGGCCGATATGATGGCTGCCGTTGAGGCTGTGGGCCAGGGCGGCCACGTGCTGGTGCGCAACGGCGAGGTCGTGGCGCGTATTCCGCTGGCGCTCGGCGGCCTGATGAGCGAGGGCACGGCCGAAGACGTCGCGGCGCAGCACGATGACTTTATGGTCAAAGCGCGCGCCATGGGCATTGAGCCGCCGCTCGACCCCATCATGGGCATCATCTTCCTGCCCCTGCCGGTGATCCCGACGCTTCGCATCCGCCCCGAGGGCATGTTCGACGTCACCACGTTCACCTACGCCGACTAGTCATTGGGGACGTTCTTAAACGACTAGTCGTTGGGGACGCTCTTTGACAAGTTCCTCAGCGCTGCAAGCGCGCGCGGCATCGAGGGGGAATGTGAGGCGCCCGCCAGGCCCTTGTAATGGTTTTGCCTGAGCGGTCTGCACGAGCTCCTTTTTGGTACGGTGGAGTTGGATTTATGTCTGATTCCATCAAGCCCGAAAGGAGCTTTTCTATGATTAAACTGATCGCATCCGATATGGACGGCACACTGCTCGATGAGAATAGCCAGGTGCCGCCCGAGACCTACGAACTTATTGAGGCCCTGCGTGAGCGCGGCGTGCATTTTGCCGCGTCATCGGGCCGCCGCTATGACCGTCTGTGTGAGTTCTTTGCGCCCGTGGTCGACAAAATGGACTTTGTCGCGGCGAATGGCGCGCAGGTCTATGCAGACGGTGTCGAGGTCGACCGCGAGGTCTATTCGCATCTCGCCATCCGCAAGCTCGCACGCACGGTCGAAATGTTCCCCAACATGCATCTGGCGCTTTTCGATCGCACCAAGTCCTTCTTGCTTGACGACGAGGACAAGTTTGTCCGCGAGATCGACAAGGACCTGCCCAATGCCGAACGTATTTGGGGTCTGCCCGATCCGCATGTGAATATCATCAAGGCATCGATTATCTGCGATGACGGCAATGTGATGGACAACGCCTACGTGCTGCAGCGCGAGCTGGGCGACCTGTTCTCCTTCGCGCCTTCGGGTAATGCGTGGATCGATGCCATGCAGCCCGGCGTGTCGAAGGCGTCGGGAATCGAGCAGCTCATGGAGCACTATGGTGTTGAGCGCGACGAGGTCATGGCGTTTGGCGACTCGATGAACGACTACGAGATCATTCGCTTTGTCGGCACGGGCTGTGCGATGGAAAATGCGCGTCCTGCGCTCAAAGCGGTCGCCGACCGCGTCGTGGGCTGCAACCGCGATCACGCCGTCCAGCAAGAACTCCGCCACGTGCTGGAGAGTCTCGCCTAATCCGGCAATGGACGCTCCCTTTCTGCTGGCAGATGGGGACACTCCTTGCGGTTTTTCGCGAAGAGTGTCCCCAACGACTAGTCATTCAAGAACGTCCCCAACGACTAGTCGTTTAAGAACGTCCCCAACGACTAGTCGTTTAAGAACGTCCCCAATGACTAGCCAATGACTAGGCGAGGGCGGACATGATGGTGCAGGCGACGCCGTCGTGGTCGTTGTCGAACTCGGTGATGGCGGCGGCTGCCTCGCGGTCCTCCGGCTCGCCGTTGATCATGGCCATGCCGTGGCCCGCTGCCTGCAGCATGGGGATGTCGTTGATGTTGTCGCCAAAGGCCCAGGCATCGGCAAGGGGCTCGCCCAGATGCTCGCACAGCCACGTCAGGGCCGTTCCCTTGGTAGCGCCCGCACCCATAACCTCGATATTCATTTCGTATGAACGCGTGACCTCGATCCCGTTGAGCGTATCGAGCGCCGCGGCGATGGCGTCGCGGTCGGCGGGGTCGTGCCAGTACATGGCAATGCGCTCGAGCGTCTCGACCTCGTCAATCTTGCTGTCGACATCCATGTCGATGGGCGTGCGCGTGCGTCTGAGCGACCCGGCGATGTGCGGGTCGCCGCCGCAGAACTCGTCCAGGCGCTCGTAGAGCGAGCGGGGGAGGAAGCACTGGCCGTCGGCGAAGATATCGAAGGTGACGTCGTGGCCGGCGGCAATGCGATGAATGCGGTGGGCCATGCAGCGATCGAGCGGACGGCTCAGGATGCACGTGGCGCGCGAGGCATCGGTGGGCGCATCATCGTCAAGCTGCCAGACGCTGGCGCCGTTGGCACAGACCGCGTAGTGCACGGCGGGGTGGGCGAGGATAGGCTCAAAGACACCCGACAGCGGACGGCCTGTGCAGGGGACAAACTCAATGCCACGACGTGCGAGCTCGTCGAGCATCGCCCAAGTGGTGTCGCTCATCTGCTTATCGCTCGTCAGCAGCGTTCCATCCATATCGGAAAACACGATCATCTGATGTGGTCCTTTCCAAGAGACATAAAAAGCGTGGCCGAAGGCTGGGATGCCCTGGCCACGCTCAAGATCTATAACGGTGCGCGTCCTAGCGGTCGGCGAGCGGCTTGTACTCCAGCGGCTCGATCACCGGACGGTATGCCGGGCGAATGATGCGATGCGCGCAGAAGAGCTCTTCCATGCGGTGCGCCGACCAGCCGGCCATGCGGGCGACGGCGAATAGCGGCGTAAAGAGCGTCTCGGGCACGCCGAGCATCTTGTAGATAAAGCCCGTGTACAGGTCGATGTTGGCGCAGATGGGCTTGGTCATGCCGTGGTCGCGCATCACCTGCGGTGCCAGGCGCTCGATGCGCTCGATGAGCGCGAACTCATCGCCCAGGTCCTTCTCGGCGGCAAGCGTGCGCGCGTAATGGCGGCACACCTCGGCGCGCGGGTCGCTCAGCGTGTAGACGGCGTGGCCCATACCGTAGATGAGACCCGTGCCGTCGAAGGCCTGCTTGTCGAGAATCTTGCCCAGGTAGGCTGCGACCTCGTCCTCGTCTTCCCAGTTGGAAACATGCGCGCGAATGTCCTCGTGCATGGATACGACCTTGGCGTTGGCGCCGCCGTGGCGCGGGCCCTTGAGCGAGCCGATGGCCGCGGCGTAGGCGGAATACGGGTCGGTGGCCGAGGAGGACAGCACGCGGCAGGCAAACGTGGAGTTGTTGCCGCCGCCGTGCTCGGCATGCAGCATGAGCATCACGTCGAGCAGCATGGCTTCGTCGCGAGTGAATGCCATGCCGCCGCGCAACACCTGCAGGATGGTCTCGGCGGTGGAGAGGCCGGGTGTGGGGTGCGGTACATGAACCTCGGAGCCGCGGCGCTTGGCGACCGAGGCCATATGCGCGAAGGCGGCG
This sequence comes from uncultured Ruminococcus sp., assembly GCA_963604655.1. Classification (GTDB taxonomy): domain Bacteria; phylum Actinomycetota; class Coriobacteriia; order Coriobacteriales; family Coriobacteriaceae; genus Collinsella. The sequence goes on along the minus strand of CAVCRP010000013.1, from coordinate 22,246 downwards.
ATGCGGGGGAGACGGGCGAGCATGGAGATGGCGACGTCGATTTCGTGCTCGGGTGTAATGGCGTCGGGCTCGGCGTCGAAGGCGTAGAGCAGCAGCACGGCGCGCTGAAGCACATTCATGATGCTCGACGACACCGTGGTCATGGGGAACTCTTTGACGTACTCGTCACTCAGGTGCCTAAAAGCGCCCAGACGTCCGCAAAAACCGTCGAGCTCCTCTTTGTTGGGCAGCGAGCCCGTGATGAGCAGGTAGGCGACCTCTTCGTAGCCATAGCGATTCTCGGCCTGGGCGTTGTTGACCAGGTCCTCGATGCTGTAGCCGCGCAACGTAAGCTTGCCCTGGTCGGGCACGACTTTGCCATCGACCTTGTTGTAGCCGTGCACGTCCGAGATGCGGGTAAGGCCCGCGACCACGCCCGAGCCGTCGGCATTGCGCAGGCCGCGCTTGACGTTGTGCTCGACAAACAGGTCCTCGTCATAAGGGTCGGTCGGCAGGCCGTGATAGAGATTTTCGCTCTCGGGCGAAATCTGACGGCTGGCTTCGTAATCCAAGACCAGGCGGCTCAGGTGGTCGTCGAAGCGGTAATAGATTTTCTTGGCATCGTAGGCCATGCGCGCTCCTCTCCGGGCCAGGTGGTGACGTTGCGCCGGGGCGCACGTTGGGCCGTCTCCACGCGGCCTGTTCGCTACAGGCGGTACATAAAGTTGAAGACGTCCTCGCGCTGGATGGACACGTTGACGCCCGAAAGCTCGCCGGCCTCGGCCAGGGCCTTCTGCAGCTCAGCGAAGTCGAGCTTGGACTCGGCGGTATCGGCCAGCATGGTCATGGTGAAGATGTCCTCGATAATGGACTGCGTGATGTCGCGGATGTCGACGTTGGCCTCGCCTAGGACACGGGTGACGCCGGCGACGATGCCGGGGCGGTTCTTGCCAAGGACGGTGATGACGATACGGGAGGACGAGATCTCGGCCATGGGAAACCCTTTCGCGTGATTGCGGCGCGCGCGGGGCGCTCCGCTACGGTACAGTGTTCATCATTGTACCTGTCTGGCGCAAAAAAGGCGCGCTCGCTGCGGCGTTACATGCCTGCAACATGAGCGTAAGGGGGAAGGCCGTACGGGGAAGAGCCGTCTGGCGCGTGTCCGGCTCGTGTTGGGTTGATTTCCGATCTCAGCCGAACACATTGAGCGGACAGGCCGTTCCCGCAGTCAGCCGAACGCCTCCGACGGCTGATTCCGAACTGGAAGCGGGGGGCATCCCCGCCCTTCGGTAGGGGATACCGCTCCGCGGCGCATGCCGCGGGCGGCGCCCCTATCGGACCACCGTGACCTCAGTTGGGATGGGCCCAGCACTGCCGCGTACTCGGTGAGCTAGAGCCAACTGTTCGTCTTCACGTCGCGTATGGCGATATTTCGGTCGTCCGGCTCGGTGATGCCGTAGCCGAACGCCTGGAGCGTCTCGATGGACTCCTGGATCCTCTGTTGGAACATGGGACCCGAATCGACCCTCGGCCCGAGGTGCCCGCGCCAAAGGCACGGCGTGGCGCGCAGCATGTTATGGATTTTGGAGATGGGCTCGATGTCGGCGTAGACGTTGAGCGTCGCCATGGCGTCCTTGTGGCCGAGGATCGATTGGAGCGCCTTGATATCGCCGCCTTGGCGGATCCACTGCGTTGCGAACGTGTGGCGAAGGCCGTGGAACGTGATCAGCTCGTCGTTGGTGCCCATGAGGCCGTTGGTCTCCGAGAACGTCTTGAACGCCCTGCGGATATAGCTTGTCGTCGCGAAGGTCGCGCCCGGCTCCGACAGGATGTAGCAGCCCCCGATCTCGACCGCCCCGGTAAGGCCGCGCAAGCGCAGCTTTCCGCAGTCGATCTCGTGGGTCTCCTTCAGGAAGGGGAGTAGGCCGACCGGGTCGATGGGGATACCCCTGGCGTCATGGGTCTTGGTGTCCTTGATGAACGAACCCATTCCCTTCGCGTACGCCACCGAGTGTCTGATCGAGATCAGGCCCGTCTCGAAATCCACATCGCACCACCGAAGGCCGCAGACCTCGCCGATTCGCATCCCCGTGTGCAGGGCGAGTACGACCGCCCTCTAATCCTCGGCGGACCAATCGAGTCCGAACTCCTTTCGGGCATCCTCTTCGCTCATGACTTCGAGAAGGTCTCCGGGTTGGCAACGAAGGGCGAGGCATAGCTGCTCGAGTGTGTTGAAGCGAATGCCGCGAATATGCCCTTTTTTAATACGGGACAGGTTCACGGGCGTGGTTCCAATCCTTTCGGCAAGTTCGTTCGAGGAAATCTTTCGCTCGGCCATGATCTTGTCGAGGCGAACAATTACGGGCATGGCGTTTCCTTACGCAATCTCGTCGGAGTCGAGGTACAGCTCTCGGGCGTACAAGAAGAGCTGGGAAAGCATGAACAGGACGATGCCGAGAACCAGAGAGGTCCAATCGAATGATGAAGCGATCTCTTGGGCGCCGACGGCCCCCTCGCCGCCAAACATCGAAACGGAGGTTTTGAGTGAGCCGGCGTAGAGGCTGGTGGCAGCTTGAACAACGAAGAGAATGCCGAGCACCTTCAAGCATGTCGCAGACCCTTTCTTGAAGGGGTCTCCGCTCTTGATCGTCCACACGAGAACGGCGCTGAGGATGGTCGTAGCGATACCGATGACGGCAGGGACCAATGTCGAGATCGCAAGGGCTGGATACGCGGGGGAGTCTGCAATTACAGGGTTGTCGAGCACTTCGATTGCTGGCTTTAAGGAGAACGCCACTTGTGCGATGGCGGTGACGCAAAGGGCCGCAGAGGCTATCGCACATGCGATGCGGAAGGAATGAAGCCGGGGAGTGCGATTGTCGGAACTCATAATAACCTCCGAAGAATTTAAAAAACTCAGGTTACTTTTTAACAGTTTATGTTAAATTGACTTTGCCGGCAAGTAATCACAGCATGCTGCAATCGTAACCCCGCGCATCGAGCTGAATCGTGTTGAAACGAGCTGGTGATACGTATGCTCAAAATCTCGAAGGCAATCTTTAGGTCGCTCCTCTCCTCCAGGTCGCTCTGTGTTGCCGTTGTTGCGTTGATGGTTCTTTGTGCTCTGCCCGTCTTCAGGAGCGCGGCTGGCATCGACGGACGGGTCGAATACCTCGAGTCGGGAATAACCCGTGTTGAGCAGGAATTGTCAGCATCCTATGCGGATGCGCTTGTGAATGCGGGGGAGGAGGGTGTCTATACCTCTTCATCAAGCATGCCCGCGCTTCTGTACCCTCTTGCCGCGGGGCGTCTTGTCTTGGCGCCGCTCTCTCCTCTGCTTCCGTTTCTGCAGGTATCGGATGGAGCGTACTCCTTTTATGACGGATCGAAGGAGTACTTGCTATGGGCCGCAACGGCCGTTGCCGTCTCGTTCCTTGCCGCGCGTCTTAACAAACGTGAAAAACTCATCATCCAGGCACCGATGGGTGAGCTGGGCAGGCTTGTTGCATCGAGCGTATGGGCGAGTGTTTTTGCGATGCTTGCCGTCTTCGCCGTCAATCTTCCAGGGATAATCGCCGCACTTGTGAAGAATGGCCCGGGCTCGCTGTTCTATCCGATAGACTACGTTCAATATGCGACTCCGGTTATCAAACCGGCTTGGCTGGTGTTCGCACAGACGGCCATTTTGCAATTCTTGGTGGCGGCGTTCATCTCGCTCGTCGTTCACCTTGCCGTGAAGATTGCCAATAACCCTACGCTTGGAATCGTGTTCGTATGTGCCCTGATGGGGGCGACGATGGTTCCCGGGTATTACGGAAGATCCATCGCTTTACGTGAGTTCGCCCTGTTGAATCCCCTTACGTATGCGAACACTGAGTTGACCGTCGGCGCCTATAGCCCGTACCCGACAACGCAGATAGTGAATCTGCCTGGACTTTGCTTCGAGCGTGGCGCGATTACCCTCGTATGCGCAATCGGGATCGAGGTGCTGGCAATTAGCCTGCTTTGCGTTGCTGGAAAGAGCGGCTGCGCGCGCCCGATGTCCCCGATTTGTCTTGAGAGAGGTTCCTTCACCGCATCGAGAACGACAGCCCGTTCGAGCGCTTGTGCCTCCGCCGTTGCATACGTAAGAACGATGGGGAAGCTGCTCCTGCATTCTCCTGCCCTCGCCGTATGCGCGATTGCAATGTCGACGACGATGCTGGCCCCGGCTCTGGTCGAGATGTTTCCTGACGCTGATAACGTTTCCGCTGTTCGGTATAGGGATGGGGAGCTCCGTTCAATAGATCGGTATCTAGAGCAGAACGCTGCGAATATGGACGTCGAGGGCAAAGCGGCCCTGGAAGACATGCGGGATGCTCTTTCGGGTTTCGTGTACGCGCCTATGCCTGCGGAGGGGTTTCGAAGCCTTGCGACGTACGAGCGCGCTCGAGGTGAGCTGGGCGCGGCAGATGCGACTCTCCTGCAATCGATCGGAATCGAGCCGGAGACTCCTTCTCGTGCGGAGGCGCGCGCCCTTCTGCTTGAGTCGATCGCGAGCTTGCCGGACCCCAAGGTTTACGAGTTAAGTACGAAGATACCCCCATTAATCCTCCTTTCGTATCTCCAGGCAGCGCTTCCCTCCTTATTTTTGCTGTTGCCCGTGGTTGTCACATCGCTCGCGTGCACCCACCTGCAGTGTCGTTCCCTTCTGGTTCTCCAGATCCGCGCAACAGCGCATGTGCGTTTTCTGACGGCTGTTGCGCTGGCTCTCCTGCTTGGCTTGGTGCTGCTTTTGGTGTCGATGGTTCCCGCTGTCGTTGTGTCCGTGATTAAGAACGGTGCGGGTGGATCGGAGTATCCCGTCGCTCTCATTCGGGCGGGAGCTTCGACAACGTCCATGGTGGGGGAGGCGGTGTTGTGCAGTATTCCGTTGCTGGTCATGGCATACGGCGTGATTTCCGTCGTCGCTGCGTTGACAGCAGCGATTAGCCGCAACCCCGTTGTCACCGGAGTGGTTTGCGCGGTTCTCCTGGTGTTGGGTTCGTTGAGCGCTCATGTTGAAAGCGTGGGCATGGGCGTCGCGCTGCTGGCTCCATTCGCCTCGTTTGATCCCGCTTCCCAGGTGGGGACGATTGGGTTCCTTGGGCGAGGGACGAACGCGATGCCTTTTGGAGAGGTCGTCGGCGCATCGGGCGCTCTGCTGGTGGTCTTGGGCGCCGTATCTCCGTTGATGGTGCGCCTGAGTGTTCCAAAGATCGAAAGGGGATGATCTCGATGATTGACCTTCAAACGCTGACGATCTCTTATGGAAAGAAGGTGCTCGTAGATTCGGTGAACGCTGAGTTTGCCCCGGGTACGGTCTACGGTCTCGTCGCTCCGAACGGGCATGGAAAGACGACGTTGCTGCGTGCGATGGCAGGTTTGCCGGGTCCTCGCGTGGACGGGAGCATCGTTCTGGATGAGGTGCAGGGTACGGGTGCGAGAGAGGTCCGTTCTATGATCTTCTATGCACCTGGTGAGGGGACGCTGCTGTATCCCGGATTGCGTGCGGAAGATCACCTCAAGATGGTTTGCGATATGTGGCCGCATGCTCGCGATATCGAAGAGATAGTGGAACAAACGCAGATAGGCGAGTTCGCGAAGATGAGGATCCGCACTCTGAGCCAGGGCATGAAGCAGCAGCTTACCCTGGCGATTGCGTATGCGACGGGCGCGCGGTACCTTCTATTAGATGAGCCCATGAACGCGCTCGACCCCAGCAGGGTGGACTTGCATTCCGAGATTCTCAGGAAGCTGGCCGATTCTGGTACGTGCATCATCATGTCATCCCACATCTTGGATTCGGTCGATAGGCTGTGCGATGAGATTCTGTTTTTGAAGGATGGGAGGCTCATTAGAAGCATTCCGCAAGATGATGCTGCGCCGAAGTCTCCTGGATCCCATTTCGCAAAGCCTGCCGGACGCGCCGAGGGTGCGCTAAGCACGTATCGGCGACTCTACGAAAAGGGCGGGTAGAAATGCAAGTTAATAATCTATGTGGTCAATGTGATACCGTTGAACCCGCGTATCGATACCGCTCAGCCATTCGCCTCGCCCCCGTCGCACGCATCTTCATTCGGTCTGTCATTATTAATCTAACGATGCTTTGAGGAATGTAGGTGCTTCTAAATGTACTGTCGACTTCTTCTCAAACTAATCCTAAGAGACAAGGCCGTATGGATTTGTACGCTCGTTCTCGCTGCAGCCTTTTTCGTCCCCATTGCGTTCAATTCACCCATCTACGGGCCCTTCTTTATGAAGCAGGGCATGCAGGGCTTTGTCGACGCATTCAATACGCGCGCGCCCCAGGCCAGCGGCACAGACCTATCGCCAGAGCAGCAAGATGACGCTGAGCTTGCAAGATACGCGAACGCCGCCCTCGCCGCTCAAACCGACGCCGCCTTTCTCGATTCTGCCGAGAGCTACTACGCGCTCATGGACGAGGGCTTCCAATCCGGGTCCATCGTGGGAGACCGAGAGACCAATGACGCGGAGCTCGCATATTGCCGCGCCCTGAGCAGCTCCGGCATCACGGATATCCCGGCCTCCGCAAACGACCTGCCATTCCTTTCCTTCCTGCCTTACGCCATTGCCGCGGCGCCGTCTTTCCTTCCCTTCATCCCCTTCCTTCTCTCGTCGATACTCCTGCTCGGCGCCACAAGGCCCGGTACCCTGGCGGCAAAGGCGCCCGCACCCAAATTCCGGCGCCTTATCCAGATCGTGTTTTCGATAATCGTCGCGGGGACCGCGATGCTCCTCGCCGGCCTCGCACCCGGGGGCATTTACGCCTTGGCCCTAAACGGCTTCGGGCAGATCGGGTACCCGATCGCCTTCTTCCATAACGGCGCGCTCACCACCACGACCGCGGGAAACGTCTTCACGACCATACTTCTCGCGCTGCTCGCGGGTGGAACCTTGATATCCGTTTGTTCCGTCGTCCTATCGACCGCAACGAGGCGCGTCTTCGCGGGCCCCCTTGCCTCCGCGTTGCTTGTCGCGGCCCCGGCATTCCCGTTATTGTCCGATTCGGCACTGGGGCATAATGCCGCGCTCGAGCTCCTGCCGCTGGCCGTGTTCTCGCCTATCGAGGCAACGGGTTACGTAGGATGCTTCCCGACAGAATTCATTGGCTCCGGTTCGGGCGGCGCATCGATGCTTGCCGTGGCCCTGGTATACGTCGCGGTCCTTTTCGCGGTCGGCGCCGTTGTGACGCGTTCGCCCAAACAGGCTGGACCCGCTAAAAAGCACCATGGGCTTGAGCTCCTGGACGTGAGCGTGGGATACGGAAGCACGACGATACTTTCAATCGGGTCGCTTTTCCTGAGCCCGGGAACGGCGGCGGGCCTCGTTGCTCCCAACGGCTCGGGGAAAACCACTCTTCTGGAAGCGCTGTCGGGCCAATTTCCCACCCGTATCCGATCGGGAAGCCTGACGGCAGACGGAATCTGCCAACGTCAATCAGCCGAATTTGCGGAACTTGTCTATCTGAGCTCTTCGGGCAGCGCGGATCTTTACCCCACGCTATCGGCCCTCGAGCACCTTGCCTTCGTTAGGGAGGAGTGGAAACCAGCCACCGACGTCGACTCGCTCTGCAACTCCCTCGGAATCTCCCCATATCTCGACAAGCCGACCCGTAAACTCTCGACAGGAATGAAGCAGCAGGTAAAGCTTGCCATGGCGATAGCGACCGGTTGCCCGTACCTCATCCTCGATGAACCGCTGAACGGCCTCGATCCGGGAAAACGGAAAACCTCCTGCGACGCGATGCGCAGCGAGGTGGCGCGGGGACGAAGCGTGCTCATTTCAAGTCATCTGCTCGACGACCTGGCAGACCTCACCAACTCGTTCTACTTCATCGAAGCCGGCACGCTCGTGGAAAAGATCAAGTCGTCCTCGCAGACGCTCAAGCAGGAATACCTCGATACATACGAGAGATGAATGTGGGGGAGTGTTCGGATGAAGTTGATATTTAAGGTCCAGCTCGTGTTGTGCCGAAAAGACCGTGAACCTTTTGTGGGACACGCGGCGCCGTGGTACCATAGCCGAGTTTGTTGTCTTGGTCGGAAACCAAGACGCCTTATGCGCTGATCGGTAACCAGCGCCTGACCAATAAGGAGTCCTACCATGAAGCAGGGTATCCATCCCCAGTATGTCGAGTGCACGGTGACGTGCTCCTGCGGCAACACCTTCAAGACGCACGCTACCGTGTCCGAGATGAAGGTCGAGCTTTGCAACGAGTGCCACCCGTTCTACACCGGCCAGCAGAAGTTCGTCGACACCGGTGGACGCGTCCAGCGCTTCGCCGACAAGTTCGGTGGCGCCGCTGCCGCCCAGCTCAAGAAGGCCGAGGAGGCCAAGGCTGCCAAGGCCGCCAAGGCTGCTGAGGCCGAGGCCGCTCGCAAGGCCGCCGCTGAGGCTAAGGCTGCCGAGAAGGCTAAGCGTGCCGCTAAGTTTGCCGAGGAGGCTGCCAAGCAGGCCGCCGAGGCTCCCGCAGAGGCTCCCGTCGAGGAGGCTGCTGCCGAGGCCGAGACCACCGAGGCTGCTGAGTAAATAGCTCGCCGAGGACACACTCGCATTCATGGCATGAGGGCCGCGCATCCGGTTGGGTGCGCGGCCCTTTTCCTTTATTGGTGCAAACGAACCTGTCTCCATGGCACCAGATTGGTACGAAGGGGACGGATTGGTTTGCGCCAAATGGCAGAGAGACGGCGTTTGCCCAGATAAAACCTGCCAAAATAAACCTGTCCCTTTTTGGCAGGTTGGTCGTAGTTATTACGTGGCGGTCGAGGTCGACTGCATAGGGAGCGCCCTGTTTGGCTAAAGTACAATTATCTGTGTTTAACTCGCCCGGAGCCACATGGCACGGGCGATGGCCAAAAAGGAAAACCACATGGGATTCATGTCAAAGCTGCTGTCCTTTGGATCCGATAAGGACCTTAAGCGCTATTACAAGATCGTCGACCAGATCAACGGTCTTGAGCCCCAGTTTGAGAAGATGACCGAGGAAGAGCTCCGCGGCCAGACTGATAAGTTCCGCGAGCGCTACGCCAACGGCGAGTCGCTCGACGACATGCTCCCCGAGGCCTTTGCCACCGTGCGTGAGGCTTCCAAGCGCACCATGGGCATGCGTCACTTTGACGTGCAGCTCATCGGCGCCATGGCGCTGCACGAGGGCCACATCGCCGAGATGAAGACCGGCGAAGGCAAGACCCTCGTCTCCACCCTGGCCGGCTACCTCAACGCTATCGCCGGCAAGGGCGTGCACGTCGTCACCGTCAACGACTACCTGGCCAAGCGCGACTCCGAGTGGATGGGCCGCATCTACAAGTACCTGGGCATGACCGTCGGTCTGCTCCAGAACAACATGCCGCTCGAACTCAAGCGCCCGGCCTACCAGGCAGACGTCACCTACGGCACCAACTCCGAGTTCGGTTTCGACTACCTGCGCGACAACATGGTCACCCGCCCCGAGCAGCGCGTACAGCGCGGCCACCATTACGCCATCGTCGACGAGGTCGACTCCATCTTGATCGACGAGGCCAGAACGCCGCTCATCATCTCGGGCGCCGGCACCAAGTCCGCCAGCACCTACAAGGACTTCGCGCGTGCCGTGCGCGGCCTGGAGCGCGGTGAGGACGTGTCGCACGACATGCTCACCGCCACCGAGGACGTCGAGCCCACGGGCGACTACGTCATGGACGAGGCCAAGCACACCATCGCCGCCACCGAGCGCGGTCTTAAGAAGATCGAGCGCCGCCTGGGCATCGAGGACATCTATGCCGACCTTTCGGGCCAGTTGGTCAACCACCTGCAGCAGGCGCTGAAGGCTCAGTACATGTTCCATCGCGACAAGCAGTACGTGGTCACTAACGGCGAGGTCAAGATCGTCGACGAGTTCACCGGTCGCATCATGGAAGGCCGCCGCTATTCCGAGGGCTTGCACCAGGCCATCGAGGCCAAAGAGGGCGTGCTCGTGCGCGAGGAGAACCAGACGCTGGCCACCATCACCCTGCAGAACTACTTCCGTCTGTATGACAAGCTCTCCGGCATGACCGGTACGGCGCTTACCGAGGACGCCGAGTTCCGCGAGATCTACAAGCTGCCCGTCGAGGTCATCCCCTCCAACAAGCCCGTTCAGCGTGTTGACCACGAGGATCTGGTGTACCGCACCATCCAGGCCAAGTACAACGCCGTTGCCGACGACGTCGAGCGACGTCACGCCAAGGGCCAGCCGGTCCTGGTGGGCACCGTCTCCATCGAAAGCTCCGAGAAGCTGTCGGCCGCCCTTACCAAGCGCGGCATCGCGCACGAGGTCCTCAACGCTAAGCATCACGAGCGCGAGGCCCATATCGTTGCCCAGGCCGGACGCTACGGCGCCGTGACCATCGCTACTAACATGGCCGGTCGTGGTACCGACATTTTGCTGGGTGGCAACCCCGACGAGCTGGTGCGCGAGCGCCTTGAGTACGAGGGTCTGACCATGGAGGACGTGACGCCCGAGCAACTCGAGCAGTTTAACGCCGAGGCCAAGGAGACCTGCAAGGCCGAGCGCGAGCGCGTGCTTGCCGCCGGCGGCCTGACCGTCATCGGCACCGAGCGCCATGAGTCCCGTCGTATCGACAACCAGTTGCGCGGTCGCTCCGGTCGTCAGGGCGATCCGGGCGAGACCCAGTTCTACCTGTCGCTCGAGGACGACCTCATGCGCCTGTTCGGCGGCGACAAGATGGATCGTGTCTCCAAGATGATGGTCACGGCCGACATGGGCGACGACATGCCCATCCAGCACAAGATCATCTCCAAGGCCGTCGAGAGCGCCCAGCACAAGGTCGAGAGCATCAACTTCTCCATGCGTAAGAGCGTCCTCGAGTACGATGACGTCATGAACAAGCAGCGCCAGGTCATCTACGCCGAGCGTAACAAGATTCTGGATGGCAAGGACCTGACCGACCACATCACCGAGGTCATGCACGACACCGTGTACCGCTGCGTGCAGGAGTTCTGCACCAAGGACAGCCACGATGGCGAGCGCGATCTTGAGGGCTTGCGCAAGTGGGTCGTGGAGCTGACCGGTCACATCGATACGCCCGAGTTCCCCGACGAGGACTTTGAGGCCCTGGCCGCCGACGTCTTGGCATATGTCGAGAAGTGCTACAACACAAAGGCCGAGCGTCTGGGCGAGGACCTGATGCGCGAGCTCAACACTCAGGTCATGCTGCGTGTCATCGACACTCGCTGGATGAACTACCTGCAGGAGATGGACTACCTCAAGACCGGCATCGGCCTGCGCGGCTTTGGCCAGCGCGACCCGCTGGTCGAGTACAAGACCGAGGCCTACAGCGCGTTCCAGATGCTCGTCGACACCATGTACGAGGATTACCTGCGCACCGTCCTGCGCATCGAGATCAAGGCCGCCCCGCACGCCGTGGAGCACAAGGAGGACCCCGCGCTCGAGGGTGCGCGCTTCTCCGGCCCCGCCGATGTCGATGGTGACAACGGCGACTCGGTGCTGCGCAAGCAGGCGCAGGTGCAGGCCCGCACGGCTGTCCAGGGTGGTCCGGCTGCTGTCAACAACGGTGGCAAGGTGACCACCTACCGCAAGTCCGAGAGCGACGATCCGTACGTCAACGTGGGCCGCAACGACCCGTGCCCCTGCGGTAGCGGCAAGAAGTTTAAGTACTGCCACGGCAGGAATCGTTAATGGCTGAGGCTTTAGAGGTAACGCCCGCCGAGCTGGACGCGTTTGCGGACCGGCTCGGCGAGGTCGAGTCGTATCTCCACCTGGACGAGAAGCGTACCCGCGTGTCCGAGCTCGAGGCCAAAAGTGTTGCCCCTGGCTTTTGGGATGACGCCGACGCCGCCCGTGCCACCATGGAGGAGATTGCGCGCACCAAGGAAGATATCGCTGCCGTGGACACCGCGCGCGGCGAGCTTTCCGACGCCCGTGCGGCGCTGGAGCTTGCCGAGGAGATGGGCGACGACCCCGATGCCGCCGCATTGCGCGAGGAGGCTGCCGCTACGGCAGAACGCCTGGCCCGCGCTATCGACGACCTCGAGCTTTCGAGCTGGTTTACCGGTGAGTTCGATCACGGCGACGCGATTGTGACCATCAAGCCCGGACAGGGTGGCCTGGAGGCGCAGGACTGGACCTTCATGCTCTTTAAGATGTACATGAAGTACTGCCAGCGTCGCGGCTGGAAGGTCACGATTAACGACTGCCCCGCGGCTGAGGTCATCGGCATCGACCGTGCGACCTTTACCGTCGAGGGCAAGGACGCGTTTGGCATGCTGCGCGCCGAGGCCGGCGTCCACCGTCTGGTGCGCATCAGCCCCACCGACGACAAGAAGCGCCGCCAGACCACGTTTGCCGGCGTCGAGGTCATTCCCGTGCTGCCTGACGATATCGACATCGAGATCAGTCCCGACGATATCCGCGTGGACGTGTATCACGCGAGCGGCCCGGGCGGCCAGGGCGTCAACACCACCGACTCCGCCGTACGCGTAACGCATTTTCCCAGCGGCATTGTGGTCACCTGCCAAAACGAGCGCAGCCAGATTCAAAACAAGGCCGCGTGCATGCAGATCCTCAAGGCTCGCCTGTATGAGATCGAGCTCGAGAAGCGCGCCGAGGCGCTCGATGAGATCCGCGGGCCCAAGACCACGATTGGTTTTGGCAACCAGATCCGCAGCTACGTGCTCTACCCGTATCAGATGGTTAAGGACCTACGCACGGGCGTTGAGACCAGCAACGTCGAGGCAGTTCTTGACGATGGCGACCTGGACCCGTTTGTTATTGGCTACCATCGCTGGGCCACTGGCAACGCTGACGCAGAGATCCCATCTGCATAAACCGCCCGGTTTATGTGGAAATGGATAAAACCCTCCGAGCAGGGTGGTTTTGTATCCAAAGCAAACCCTGCGCAGGGGTGGTTTTTGTTCGGCGAATCGGTAGAATCGAATACAGCAAGAAGTTCGAAGCGCATCCGTTTGGGTGCGCTTTTTTGAGGGAGGTAGCATGGCATATCGTCTGGACATCAAGCGCATTCTATCGATGAACTTCTTTCACGACCTGCCCCAGATTATGTTGGGGTGCGCTCTGGCCGCTATTGCGACCGACCTGTTTTTGATTCCCAACGGCCTTGCTGCCGGTGGTGTTACGGGCCTTGCCACCATTATCCAGGCGGTCGGCGCATCGCACGGCATATCGCTTCCCGTTGGTATTCAGACGATCGTGATGAACGCCTTGCTGTTGCTGGTCGTTATGCGCGAGGGCGGCATGTTCTACGTGGTGCAGACCGCGACGGGCTTTGTGCTGCTGGGCTTCTTTACCGATCTGTTCGCCCCGTTTGTAGCACCTCTGGCGGATGCGGACCTGATGCTCCCTGCCATGTGGGGCGGCATTATTACAGGCATCGGTTACGGCATGGTGCTGCGCGCCGGCGCCAACACCGGCGGCTCGGACACGATTGGCCAAATCATCTCGCGTAATACCTCGCTGCCCGTGGGCTCGACCGTCATGGCGATCGATGTTGCCGTTTGTGCGGCATCGGCCCCGGTCTTCTCGCTCGAAAATGCTCTGTATGCAGGACTATCGATGGTGATCAGCGGCTATGTGATCGATGCCGTGGTTGATGGCGGCAATAAGCGTCGTATGGTGCTCATCATCTCGGACAATTTCCCCGATATCGCGGCCGACATCATGTATGGTCTGGGACGCGGCTGCACCAAGTTTAGGGCGACCGGTATGTATTCGGGCATCGAGAAGCCGGTGATCATGGTCATCGTGAACCGTCGAGAGCTCAATACCCTCAAGACGATCGTGCGCGAGCGCGATCCTCACGCCATTGTGACGGTCGCCGACGTTACGGAAGCTTTCGGCGAGGGATTCAAGGACATTAGCGCGTAGGGCCGACCGCGTCCCATCCAAAAGACGTTCACATTGATAAACCGTTTCATCAGCGGTTCTGCCTGCTAAATTGTTCAAATAATGATAAAAACTCTGGTAAAGCCATCAGTTTCCAGCATAATGAATGACGTACGTGCATCGCGGCTGTGTTGGGATTACCTTCGGTGCCGTGCGCATTTTGTCTAATGAGGATGAAAGGAAGGCACAATGAGCGACGAAGAGCTCAAAAAGGTTGCCAACGAGGTAAGGAAGGGCATCGTCACCGGCGTGCACGCTGCCAAGTCCGGCCATCCGGGCGGTTCGCTCGGCGCTGCCGACATCATGACCTATCTGTACTTTGAGGAAATGAACGTCGACCCGGCCCATCCCCGCAAGGCCGACCGCGATCGCTTTGTGCTTTCCAAGGGCCACTGTGCACCTGGTCTGTACGCTGTGCTCGCCGAGCGCGGGTTCTTCCCCAAGGAGGACCTCGAGACGCTGCGCCACATCGGCAGCCACCTGCAGGGTCATCCCAACATGAACGACACTCCGGGCGTTGACATGTCCACCGGTTCGCTCGGCCAGGGCATCTCCGCCGCCGTGGGCATGGCCGTTGCCGCCAAGCACTGGGGCGATACTTATCGCACGTACGCCCTGCTGGGCGATGGCGAGAGCGAGGAGGGCCAGGTCTGGGAGGCCGCCATGTTTGCCGGCAACCAGCAGCTCGACAACCTCTGTGTGATCGTCGACCACAACGGCCTGCAGATCGACGGCCCCGTCGAGGAGGTCAACGACCCCATGCCGCTCGCCGACAAGTTCCGCGCCTTTAAGTTCCACGTGGTGGAGCTCGCCGACGGCAACGACTTCGACCAGATCCGCGCCGCCTTTGCCGAGGCTCGCGCTACCAAGGGCCAGCCGACCGCCATTATCGCCGAGACCATGAAAGGCAAGGGCGTCTCCTTTATGGAGAACCAGGTTGGTTGGCACGGTAAGGCCCCCAACGATGAACAGTTTGAGCAGGCCATGGCAGAGCTCACGGCCGCCGGAGAGGAGCTCTAGGATGGCAGACGTCAAGAAAATTGCCACGCGTGTAAGCTACGGCGAGGCCCTCGTCGAGCTCGCCAACGAGCACGATGACTTTGTGGTCCTCGACGCCGACCTGGCCGCCGCCACGCAGACCGGCAAGTTTAAGGCCGCTTGCCCCGACCGCTTCTTCGATGTGGGCATTGCCGAGAGCAACCTGATGGGTGTTGCCGCCGGTATCGCAACCACCGGTCGCGTTGCCTTTGCGAGCACCTTTGCCATGTTCGCCGCCGGCCGCGCCTTTGAGCAGGTCCGTAACTCCATCGGCTACCCGCACCTCAACGTTAAGATCGGCGCCACGCACGCCGGTATCTCGGTGGGCGAGGACGGCGCCACGCATCAGTGCTGCGAGGATATCGCCCTCATGCGCGTCATCCCCGGCATGACCGTTATCGTTCCCGCCGACGACGTGGAGGCCCGTGCCGTGACGCGCGCCGCCTACGAGTGCGACGGCCCCGTGTACATGCGCTTTGCCCGTCTGGCCTCGCCGGTTATCAACGACCCCGAGACCTACAAGTTCGAGTTGGGTAAGGGCATTGTCATGCGCGAGGGCGCCGATGTGACCATCATCGCCTGCGGCCTGATGGTCGGCGAGGCTCTCGAGGCTGCCGAGCAGCTCGCTGCCGAGGGCATCGACGCCGAGGTCATCAACATGCACACCATCAAGCCCATCGATGCCGACCTGATCGTCAAGAGCGCCACCAAGACCGGCCACGTCGTGACCGTCGAGGAGCACTCTGTGATCGGTGGCCTGGGCAGCGCCGTTGCCGATGTTCTGTGCGAGCAGTGCCCGACGCCGCTCAAGAAGATTGGCGTCAACGACACCTTCGGCGAATCTGGCCCGGGTGCCGAGCTCCTGCACAAGTACGGCCTGGACGCCGCCAACATCGTGGCAACCACCAAGGAGTTCTTGGCGTAAGGCGGTCTGCTTTGGCCTTAACTTGAGAGCCGCTTCCGCATTGGGCAATGAACAAGCCGGGGCGCCTTCCATATGGAGGGCACTCCGGCTTTGTGTTTGGAGACGGCAGGGAAAGAAGCTAGAGAGGTTTTACGGTCGGGGCCAGGGCGCAGTTGCGCAACATTCAGCCCTAAACCCTAACGGCCAGAGGCGAATCGGAGAGGATTTCGCCCTGAAATGCGATGGCATGCATCCACTCGAAGGCTCGCTGATTCACGCATCCTTGGCGGCAACGGCCCTCCTTGACATCATCAGGCAACCTGATGGCGTTTGAACGTCCTTATCGCGAGAGCAATGCCCGTCGCGAAAAGCAGGAGGTAGAAAGCGGCGAGGAACACGGGCAGCTCGACCACGACAGGGCCTATGGCATACGAGACCATGCCGAAGAGGTTGAGGGGGTTCAGTGCGTCGTAGGGGAACAGGTAGATGATGCGGTTCGCGATGCTGCTCGTCATCGTCGGCACGAAGATCGGAATCAAGATGAGAGCGACGCCGACTGCGAGGATTCCCATGGGGCTGTCTATCTTGGCTGACAGTGCGAGCACTATCCCAAGGAGGGCGAGGGTTGCGAGATACCCGACGAGGCAGCATATGAGGGCGGCGGCTGACAGGCTTATGCCGTAGGTGCATGTGATGTTGTAGATCTGGATGGGTAGACCTGCGCCGTCGGCTCCGTAGAAGACGAGCGTTATTGCCAGGAAGACGAGTGTGAAGACCCAGTATATGGCGCTTGCCGCGATCATAGAGGCCGCCGCCTTCGCGCGCCCGAGCCTTGATTTGCCGAACTTGGTGGACAGCAGGATGGCGTCGGTTTTGGCCCGGTACTCCCCGTTGAACACCGATGCGCACGTTATCACGACTGCGAGCATCGCGAATATGAGGAACTGGGCGAGGTTGAGGAAGTCCTCCCATCCTCCTGCGTATCCGTACTCGATGGGCGTTTGCATGCCTTGCGCCCTCTCGCTCCAGAACGCCCTCTCATCGTCGTTGTACGAGAGGGCCCCGTTCGCGTCGAGCCCGGAGGCTATCTTCGAGCGGACTCGCCCGTAGAGGTCGACGGTGCCAGTCGTGTCGATAGCGGCTGCCGCGGACACGGGCATCTGGTAGCCTTGCATCCAAGGGCTTGTCAGCAGCGCCATGAGGGCGCCGTTCTTCGCGCTGAACTCCCAGTACTCGTTCGCCTTCTCCCCGTAGGGCTTCCTGTCCGTCCTGTACTCTTCCTTGACCTCGCCGTCCGGACCGACGAACTCCTTGAACTCGCGGAGCGCCTCGGTGGCCTCCTCGTCGGTGATGGGGCCTGCGAGCGCTTCCGTGTTTGCCTTTATCTGGGCGATGGCGGCAGTGCCTTCGAATTCGGTGCCCATCTCCTTGGGGTCGAGGGCGTACTGGGACGTTATGTTGAAGAAGGCTATGACCGCGACCAGCGCCAGGACGGCCGCTATGGAAACCTGCGAGACGCGCCTTGAGAGCATCTTCTTGAGCTCGTATCTGATGAGGCTACCCACGGCGCGCTCCTTTCCTGCGTGCGATTGCGTCCCGTCCCGCTTCCGCTTTCGTCCGCGAAACCGGCAGGCCCCCGGACTGCTCCTGGAAGAGGTAGAGGTAGACGTCCTCCAGCGTCGGCTCCACGGCGCGCGCGCTCGGATGCGGGCGCTGCTGCGCCACCACGCGAACAATGGCAGAGCCGTCCTGGGCGTAGTGGATGTTGCCCACCGTGAGCGATGCCGACATGGCGTCTGCCTCCCTCGGGGCGACAGTGCACTCCCAGACGCATTCCCTGATGTCCCCTGTGATCTCGTCGACCGTGCCCGTCGTGATGATGCCGCCAGCGCGCATCACGAGGATCTCGTCGGCGATGTACTCCACATCAGAGACGATGTGCGTGGAAAGGATGACGATCTTGTCTTGGGCGAGAGAGGATATGAGGTTGCGGAAGCGGACGCGCTCCTTGGGGTCGAGCCCTGCGGTGGGCTCGTCGAGCACGAGGACAGACGGGTCGTTGAGCACCGCCTGGGCGATGCCGAGCCGCTGCTTCATGCCGCCGGAGAAGGTCTTGACCTTCCGCTTTGCGGCCTCTGCGAGACCGACAACTCCCAGGAGTTCGCGCGTACGCACTTTCGCCTGCTGCGCGGTGAGCCCCTTGAGCGATGCCAGGTACATCATGAAATCGCAGGCCGTGAAGTCCGGGTAGTAGCCGAAGTCCTGGGGCAGGTACCCGAGGCGCGCCCGATAGCCGTCGCCAAGCTGGTCTATGGGGGTGCCCCCGAACAACACGCTTCCCGATGTCGGCCTCATGACGTCGCATATCATGCGCATGAGCGTGGTCTTGCCTGCGCCGTTGGCCCCGAGTAGGCCGTAGACGCCGGGCGTGAAGCTGAAGCTCACGCGGTCGACGGCGATATGGCTGCCGAACTGCTTGGTGAGCCTGTCAAGCCTGAGTTCCATGTTCGTTCCTTGTCCTTCGTTCGATGTTGCAGGCATGCAGGAGGAGAGCTAGAGCGCCGCCTTTGACGGGCGTGGCGAGAGGCCGCCTGAGACGCAGCGTATGAGCCTTGACGCCTCCAGGGCGGTGAGCGCCATGGAGGCCATGAGCGCCGTGACCCATACGGCGAGAGACGCGCCCTCGTACCAGAGGGGGAACGCCGTGCTCAGCAGCCAGAGCGCTGCGAGTACGGACATCGCAGGGGCGACGCTGGCGACGAGCGAGTTGCCCGGCAGACGGCGCGCCGCATAGAAGCAGGCGGCACACGAGCAGAAGAACGGCGTGCATGCGTACAGCAGTACGCGAAGCGCGTCGATCCCCGCGAGCGTTGGCACTGCCGCAACGGAGAGCGTAATCCAAAGCACGTCGGCAAGGCCGAAAAGCAAAAGCCTGCTCGCCAACACTTGCACGCAGCTGAACCGGCACGAGTACTCCATCTCGCAGACGCGGGTCTCGAAGCTCTTGAATACCGATGGTGCCGCTATGGCAACCGAGAGGGCCGATGCCGCCATGACGACGACGGGACTTCCCGAGCGCGGGCCGATCACGCCGACGAGAACGAGCATGCATGCCAGAAGCGCGATCTGGAGCATCCATGCCCAGGGACGCACGAACCGGACCTGGCTCGCGACGAACCGCCAGAGCGGGATGTAATCCGCCTCCCTCGCGCCTCCGCAGGCGCGAGCCGCCTCTGCTTCCACGAGCAGCAAGGTGCGCTTGCGCGCCGAGGCATCGGGGGATGCCGCGTCGGCGGCGTAGTAGCTCCTCAGCGCATCCTTTAGCTTCGAGTCATCCATTGCCTTCTCCCATCAGTTCCTTGAGCCTGCCGAGCGCGCGCCGCTCGATTCGATAGAGAGCGAACCTCGACTTCCCCGTCACGGCGGAGATATCGGACATAGGCAGGTCCTGGCCGTAGCGAAGCTCGATGACCTCGCGCTCCTCTTCCGTAAGGCGGGCGAGGGCACCCGCCATGGTCAGCCGTCCGTCCATGTCTGCATGCCGCATGTCAGGAATTGTCTGCACATCGTCCTCGTCCAAGGCACCAACCGGTCTCTGACCTCGGTAGAAGTCGGCACAGACATTGCGCGCGCAGGCGTAGAGATACGCAAGGGGCTTTCCATGCTCGGCGTATAGCGCATCGCTCCGCACGAGCCGAAGGAACACCTCCTGCGTCACGTCTTGGGCATCCTCTTTCGAGGGGAGCCTTCGCGCGCAGTAGCGGTATACCTTGTCGTAGTGCTCCTCTGCGAAGCGCCCTACCAAAGAGCCGTTCTCGCGGCCTGGCGCGTCCGCCCTGCCGTTGCTGCCGTATGGAAAGCTATGCATTCTCTTCCCTCACCTCCTATAGGGCATAACGTGGTTTGGCGCCGGGATGTGCGCGGAATTTTGATATTTACGTCCCATTTTGTATCCATGCGGCAGCCCTGTGAGTGGCGGGCATTTCGCTGAATTCCAGCATGTCAGGGATGATGGCTGGGATATTAATGGGGTTAGGGTGCATCCAGAGCTTATTGCATCGGGCGGCTTGAGCGTTTTCGGAGAAGAGATTGGGCGGTTTATGCGAGAGTATTTAAGAGGTGGCACCGCTCATTAGAAAACCCTAACGTCAGACGAGTATCAGTCTGAGTGGTCTAGGTACAGAATTAAATTGATCTTAAAAGTCAATATTGACCTCAGAGGTCAATTGCAATATCATTCTATCAAAGGAGGTGGCGATGGATATCGAATATGCAAGCAAGTCGCTGGAGAAGAGCCTTAAGGATCAGAGGGCGATAACGAGGAACTACGGCAAGATAGCCAAGAACCTCATTCATCGTCTTTCCGATCTGCGGGTTGCGAATGACCTTTCGCAGATTACCCATCTGCCGCCGCCGCGCAGGCACAAGCTGACCGGCAACTTTGAGGGCTGTTGGGGAATCGACCTCAGCAAGAACATGAGACTGGTCATCCGTCCCGTCGGGGAGTTTGACCCGGATGACCTTACGACGATCACCAGCGTCTGCATCGTGGATATTCAGGACTACCACTGAGCTAGGAGAGGAGAAGATAGCTATGAGTGATTTCATCGTCGCGCCCGGCGAGATCATCAAGGAATACCTTGATGCGCGCGGTTTGACCCAAAAGGAAGTTTCGAAGCGTACCGGCGTGAGCGAGCGCCACCTCTCCCAGCTTCTGAACGGGAAGACCAGGCTTACCGAGGACATGGCGCTGAAGCTTGAGAAGGTCATGCCCGACGTTCCCGCGAGTTTTTGGCTTAACTATGAGGTCAAGTATCAGGAGTACCTTGCCCGCGAACGCGAGGAGGCGCATCTGGAGGAGCTTGACCTTAAGGAGATCGCCAAGAGGTTTCATTTCAAGGAGGCTTTTGGACGTGTGGGCGGCATGTCCCTCGTTGAGCAGGCTATCGCGATGCTGAAGATACTCGGCATTACGGACTTTGACCGCTATGGGAATGCCGTTCCCGACGGAATCGAGTTCATGCAAGATGGTGGCGATTCCGAAGCCGTTGTGGTTTGGCTGGGGCTCTGCAAAGAAGAGATTGAGGAGCAGAACGACACTGAGAACTCTCCCGAATACTCCAAGAAGGATTTTGTCGATGCCATCTCCTATTTGAAGGACGTGGCCTCTAACACCGATTTCATGGCTTCGCTGAAGAGCTGCCGCATGCTGCTCAACTCGGTTGGCGTTTACTTGGTTTATAGGCCGGCTATCGCCAACGCCAAGGTACGAGGCGCCCTAACGTATTATCTCGGGCATCCGACTATTTACATCAGCGGACGCTACAAGACCCATGGCGATGCATGGTTTGCGATTGCTCATGAGATTGGGCATCTCCTCGACGGGCTTGGACAGAAGGGTACAGACATTTCTATTGATGACCCAAAGTTCAAGAGTTCTGACGAGGACGACGCGCGTGCCAATGTGTATGCGAGAAAGTTTTTTGTAGACGAGGACAGCTATCAGTCGTTCGCATCTACTGGAGATTTTTCCAGCGCCGCCGTAAAGAGCTTTGCCGCTTCTCAGGGAACGCCTCCGGGGATCGTCGTCGCCTTCCTGCAGCATGACGGCTTTGTGCCATTTGCTGAACTGAACGATTTGAAGGATCGCTTTAACTAGGGGGCGGAGCCGTGTACGTAATCGCCATCAAAAATCGGCAAAGCGAGTTCGCAGCGATGAAGATTCTTCAGGAAAAGAGCCTGTTACGCGACGACATGATTCCCCTTGTAGAGGTCATTCAAGAGAAGTTTACCTACGACAATAAGATTGACCCGTTTACAGGCGAAACCGTTCGCGAGGAGAAAGTCTGCAAGGGCGGGAAAATAATCCACCGAGCAGTAAAGGACTTGTCCTCTCCGCATGACGTTACGCTTGAGAAGATTGCCCGATTATTCCCCAATCGCCCTGTATTGGTCGACTACTTCAGGTGCGATCTCAGTAGATACCGTTATAAGCCTGACAAGATTCCCCTCGTCATTCAACTCAACAGAGACCTCGGGCTATACAAGACCAAGGTCCTCGGAATTGCTGCGTACCCAAACTTGATTCCCATCATCACTGTTAAGCGTGGCATTGACGCGCTGAAACCCGATGAGGTTTTGGCGCTTGCGGGTCAATTGAGGGTGGATAATCCGGCACAGCGAATTGCGATTCGCATCGACGACCTTGAGGGCTATGAAAGTGCGGTCAAACAAGTTCTGCGGGCGGACGATTTCCTTCTGTATGATTTCAACGAGCAGCCGATTCGCTCGAAGCCAATAGAGTGTATGCAGCTTCGGCGCCTTAATCTAATATGAGAAAGCCATTGTCAATAGACACGTTCATCCGAGCCCGGTTTCAACCG
>CAVCRP010000012.1:0-55208 GCA_963604655.1 uncultured Ruminococcus sp. | reverse complement strand
CGGTTGAAACCGGGCTCGGATGAACGTGTCTATTGACAATGGCTTTCTCATATTAAACTAGGCCGCCCGCGCTCACGTTCATTTACGCGGGATGCGTCGTTTCCTGGAGACATTGTATCCCGAATCGCTCAGTTGATTCGAGATATTTTGAAAACTCAAATACGGGCCTCTACCTGACCGGGCAATGCCGCCAGGCTCCGCTGCTCAAAGTATCGTGTGTGTAACCATCGAACAAATGTTTGCAAATATTGCGTTTACCAGCTGTAAGTGCGTGCGCTCGCGGTAAAATACCCTTGCGACGCATCCCGTGCGCGGGCGGCCGACGACTCGATCGGAGGTCCCCAAATGCTGAAATTCCTTAACGCGCTCGCCGCCCTCGCGGCGGTGGGCTCGTTCGTCATCGCGTTTTTTGACTCGTATGAGGTTCGGTTTAAGGTCCGTAGGCGCTCGCGCGGTGCGGACGGTAGAAGGCATTTGCGCCGCAACAAGCGCAAATAAGAATGCCCGGGGTTCGGAGCCCGGGCATTTAACTAAAGCTGAAAACTAGGCCGCCCGCGCTTTCGAACACTTACGCGGGATGCGTCGTTTCCTACAGACATTGTATCCCGAATCGCCCCGCCGATTCGGGACATTTTGAAAATGCAAATACGGGCCCGTACCTGATAGAAATCATATCATTTTCGAAAATTATGTATAATTCCAATATCAACTGGAACTAAGCGAAAAAGATGGAAATGAACGAAGCGCTTACCTACTTACAAGAAGCACTGGGCCTCTCCGCCAAGGCTAATACTTGGCCTGGATCCGCGCACTTGCCGCTGCATCTACGGTCGATTGAGGTCTGCGCTGTTGACGCAAACGGTTTTTCGTTTTTGCTTGCAAGTTTGCCTACTGGCGTCGGGCTTCCCGAGGCTAAGAGAGTTTATAGCCAGCTGGCCTTGCGCGCGGAGGCTCCTGTTGTCGTTTCGTTTCCTGATGCCGATGCGCGCCAGCGCAAGGCATTGGTCGCGCAAGGGATCCCCTTTGTTTGCACTGGTAGACAGGCCTTTCTTCCATTTATGGGCGCGGCCTGCACGGAGAGGGGCAGCACTAGATTTCATAATCGCGGGACCAAGATGTCATCCAACGCGCAGGCTGCCGTAATCTGGGGAGCAGGGCAGGAGTCATATCATTCCGATGACCTTTGTCGTGCGCTTGGGATTTCGGCAAGCCGCGCGAGTGAGGCCATAACCGAACTTGTAGACAGGGGGCTCGCAAGGCGCGAGCGGCGCGAACGGCGTGTCATTGTGTTTCCCGTTGCCGTTGATCTTCTGCTCAGTGAGCACATGGCAGAGCTTTCTTCACCCGTCTCGAAGGTCATTTTTGCAAGGAGGGCGCCGCAGATCGACTGCCTCGCTGACGCTGGGGAGACAGCGCTCGCTGCGCGTTCGATGCTCGCGGCCCCGGGCATGGAGCAAAAGGCAGTCTTAAGAAGTTTATGGCGTGAACTGCGTGACCTTGAAGTCGCAGATGGGGAACTGCCGGATAACGAAACGGCGATGATCCAAGTGTGGCGCTATGCGCCCGTGTTTGCCGATTCCTTCCGTATCGATGACATTTCACTTGCGCTATCGTTGGCGGCAATCGACGATGAACGAATTCAGCTCGAAGTCGATCGCATGTTTGGAAAGGAATATCCATGGCAGGAAGCGCTGTAGAAGGTCTCCAGGTATTTCGGCAGCATATGCAGGAAGCTGAAGGGTCGTATGCCCTTATCGGCGGCACAGCATGCGACATTTTGCTCGCGGAGGCGGGACTTTCGTTTAGGGCGACCCACGATTTTGATGTGGTCATTGTCGCCGATGACCGGTTGCCTCAGACGGCCGAAGCCATATGGACCTTGGTGCGTGATGGCGGCTACCGCTGCGGCTGGGGTGAAAGCGAAGCCTCGTGTTTTTATCGGTTTACGGAACCAAAGAGGCCGGGTTATCCCCATATGATCGAGCTCTTCGCGAAGTGCCCCGACTTTCTAAAGGGTCGTGAGGGAGTTGATGTGACGCCAATTCACGTTGATGAAAACATAAGTAGTCTTTCGGCTATTTTGTTGGACGATGCCTACTACAGCTTGTTTCTTCAGGGAATTCGGACCGTAGACGGTGTTTCGGTCCTGGATACGGAATACATTGTCCCGTTCAAAGCGAAGGCGTATCTCGACCTAAAAACTAGAAGGGAAGCCGGGGAGAACGTTGACTCGAGGAAGGTCAAAAAGCATAAACGCGATGCGCTGAGGCTTGCTCAGCTGCTTGGTGAGTCGGCGGGTGTCAACCTAGTCGAAGAGCTGAAGGACGATATGCTTGCGTTTGTTAAAGACTGTGAGGCGAGTGACATCAATCTGAAGCAGATCGGGGTTGCGGGCGTAACGACGACACAGCTACTCGAGACGATGAAAGCAACATATGGCCTGATTGGTTGAGCGGGGTTAGGTAGTCCGGATAATGCAGCCTGGCTGCGTTGTCCGGGGTAGGGACTCGCGAATCGGCTATTATTTGTTTAGACAACATGAGCTGTAAAGGAGTGACCGGTGATGGTGCAGGGCGCCAAACACATGAAGAGTGATAACGCTGCGGACAACGGCACGCCGGGTCCGCAGTCCAAGCCCAAGCGTCGTCGCAAGCGGCTGCCGCGCTGGGCCGACCGGCTCATCACTATCGTCATCATCCTTATTGGCGTGGGCCTTATGACCTGGCCGTGGATCTTGGACCGGCTCGAGGCCTCGGGCGTGTTCAACCAGATCAGCACCGTGTCCAGCACCGTGGACGCGCTTTCCGAAGAGGAGCGCGAGCGCATCCTACTCCAAGCGCGCTCCTTTAACGAGCAACTTGCCGGCGAGGCCACCGAGCTTCCCGCCGACCAGATCGAGCCCTACGATCAGCAGCTTATCTTTGACCGCGACCCCATGATGAGCTGGGTCGAGATCCCCTCCATCGACGTGAGCATGCCCATCTACCACGGCACGAGCGAGGAAGTCCTTATGGCGGGCGTCGGCCACCTGGAGGGCACGAGCCTGCCGGTGGGCGGAACCTCGACGCATTGCGTGCTCACCGCGCACTCGGGCATGCGCAACCTGAGCATGTTCGACGACATCCACTCGCTGGAGCCCGGCGACCTGGTGCTGCTGCACACCATGAACAAGACGCTCGCCTACAAGATGGTCGACTCCGAGGTCGTGCTGCCCGAGGAGATGGAGTCGCTGACCATCGAGCCCGGAGCCGACAAGGTGACGCTCGTCACCTGCACGCCCTATGGTGTGAACGACCATCGCCTGCTGGTGCATTGCGTGCGCACCAAGTACAACAAGAAGGACGTCGACAAGCAAAAGTCACTCGCCGGCCGCCACTGGGGCAAGCGCGAGTTCGCCGTGCTCATCGTGGTCGTGGCCATCCTGCTGTTGCTGCTGGACATTGTGGTCCATGCGATCCGAAAACGCCGCAAGGCCAAGGCCTCGGCATAAGGCCAGTGGACAACGAGGGCTTCCAAACCGTCCCAACATTCGATGAAAATCGCGATTTTGCCGAAAAACGTCGAATGTTGGGACGGTTTTGGTTGCAGGCGGGACGGTTTTGGTTGCGGGCGGGACGGTTTTCGCCGCAGGTCCGCCGGGTCGCGCCCTGCCGTCCCGCCGTCCTCGTTACGTTTTCGCTGCATTTGGGTAAAGCGCCTGCTCCAAGCCGGCGTTGCCCTGTATACTAGAGCGGTTTAACTGTTATGCGGAAGGGAGCGCCTATGGCACTCAGCGAGAAAGACGTGCGCGGCATCGCCGAGTACGCAAAGATCGCACTGACCGATGACGAGCTCACCCAGATGACGTCGTACATGAACGACGCCGTCCAGATGCTCGAGCCCGTCTTGCAATATGACTTGCCCGACGTGGAGCCCACGTTCCATCCCATCGGAAGCCTGTCCAACGTGATGGGCGATGACCTGCGCGAGCCCGAGCGCGACCTGCCGCTCGACGTTGCGCTGGAGAACGCCGGCAGCGCGCGCGACCGCTACTTCCGCGTGCCGTCCATTTTGGGAGAGGGGGAGAGCGAGTAATGGCGCAGAGCTTCGATTCCCTTACCGCCGCCCAGATTGCCGCGGGCGTTGCCGCCGGCGACTTTACCGCTACCGAGGTGGCCCAGGCCTCCCTTGCCGCCATCGAGGCGCGCGAGGGCGGGGTCCAGGCATTCCTGCAGGTGTCGCCCGAGCTCGCGCTCGATGCCGCCGCGCGCGTGGATGCCGACCGTGCCGCCGGAAAGCCGCTGCCCCCGCTCGCGGGCGTGCCGCTGGCCATCAAGGACAACATGAACCTCGTGGGTACGCGCACCACCTGCGCTTCCCGCATGCTCGAGAACTACCAGAGCGTCTACACCGCCACCTGCGTCCAGCGCATGCTCGACGCCGGCTGCCTGCCCATGGGCAAGGCCAACATGGACGAGTTTGCCTTTGGTAGCTCTACCGAGAGCTCGGCCTTCCACCGCACCAACAACCCCTGGGATACCGAGCGCGTGCCCGGCGGCTCCTCGGGCGGCTCCGCTGCTGCCGTCGCCGCGGGCGAGGTCGCGCTCTCGCTGGGCTCGGACACCGGCGGCTCCATCCGCCAGCCGGCGGCGCTCTGCGGCGTGGTGGGCCTTAAGCCCACGTATGGCGCCGTGAGCCGCTACGGCGTGGTGGCCTTTGGCTCGTCGCTCGACCAGGCTGGCCCCTTTGGTCGCACGGTCGAGGACGTTGCGCTGGCCATGAACGCGCTCACCGGTGCGGGTCACGATCCGTACGACTGCACCAGCCAGGACTGTGCCGTCGACTTTACCGAGCACCTCAACGACAGCATCGAGGGCAAGCGCGTGGGCATCATCCCCGCGTTTATGGAGGCCGAGGGCCTGACGCCCGAGGTCAAGGCCGCTGTTCAGCGTGCCGCCCAGGAGCTGCAGAATCAGGGCGCCGAGCTGGTCGAGGTCGACCTGCCGCACCTGGATGCCGCTATCGCCGCCTACTACGTCATCGGCCCGGCCGAGGCGTTCTCCAACCTGGCCCGCTTCGACGGCATTCGCTACGGCTACCAAGAGGAAGGCTGCGCCAACCTGTCCGACCAGAGCTCGCTCTCGCGCGCCCACGGCTTTGGTGCCGAGGCCAAGCGCCGTCAGATGCTCGGCGCCTACCTGCTGAGCTCGGGCGTATACGACAAGTACTACTACGTCGCGCAGAAGGCCCGTACGCTCATCACGCAGGATTACGACGCCGCGTATGCCAAGGTGGACACGATCCTGATGCCCGCCTCGCCGCGCACGGCCTTTAAGTTTGGCGAGATCAGCGACCCCACGCAGATGTACCTGTCCGACCTGTACACCATTTCGCTCAACATTTGCGGCAACGGCGGCATCTCGGTGCCGCTGGGCCTGGGCGAGGACAGCAAGCTGCCCGTTTCTGCCCAGCTGGTGGGACCGGCCTTTAAGGACCGTCAGCTGCTCACGTTTGCCCGCGCCCTGGAGCGCGGCTTTGCCGATGCCGCCACGGGTGCGCCCGCGCTTTCCGTCGCGCCCGATTTTGCCGGGAAGGGAGGCGAGCTGTAATGAAGGAGCTTTCCGAGGTCCTGCAGGATTGGGAGGCCGTGATCGGCTTGGAGATCCACACCGAGCTCACCGCACTCGACACCAAGATGTTCTGCAACTGCAAGCTCAGCCACGATGACGAGCCCAACGCCAACGTGTGCCCGGTGTGCCTGGGCCTGCCCGGCGCCCTGCCGGTGCCCAACAAGCGCGCCATCGAGAGCATTGTCAAGGCCGGTCTCGCCACCAACTGCGAGATCCAGCGCCACTCGATGTTCTACCGCAAGCACTACTTCTATCCCGACATGGCCAAGAACTTCCAGACCACGCAGGGTCCGGTCGCTTTTGCCATGTACGGCCATCTGGACCTGGACGTGACTGGTCGCGGTGCCGCCGAGCGCCCCGACTGCGCGTTTGGCGAGGCCGAGGCCCAGAGCCTGGCGAGCGCTTCTGCCAACGCCGAGGGTCTGTCCACGTCCATGTCCTCGAC
Source organism: uncultured Ruminococcus sp. (assembly GCA_963604655.1). Classification (GTDB taxonomy): domain Bacteria; phylum Actinomycetota; class Coriobacteriia; order Coriobacteriales; family Coriobacteriaceae; genus Collinsella. Next base: position 49,154 of record CAVCRP010000012.1, on the reverse strand, counting down.
CATGCGCGAGGGTAACCAGCGCGCCGGCCACCTGGCCAGCTACGATGCGTCCAACCTGCAGATGCCCGAGCGCCGCGAGGACGGCTCCTACACGGTGCCCATCCGCATCCTGCGCATCCACATGGAGGAAGACGCCGCCAAGATGGTGCATGTGGGCGGTGCAGAGGGCCGCATTACCGCCGCGGCCGAGTCTCTCGTCGACTACAACCGCTGCGGCACGCCGCTGATCGAGCTCGTCACCGAGCCCGACCTGCGCACGCCCGAGGAGGCACGCCTGTTTATGGAAAAGCTCCGTCGCATCTTTGTGACGCTGGGCATTTCCGACTGCTCCATGGAGAAGGGCTCCATGCGCTGCGACGGCAACGTGTCGCTGCGTCGCCGCGGCGAGACCAAGCTGGGCACCAAGACCGAGCTCAAGAACCTCAACTCGTTCAAGAGCCTGCACGATGGTCTTGCCTACGAGATCTGCCGCCAGGCCGAGGTGCTCGAAGAGGGCGGCATCATCTATCAGGAGACCCGCCACTGGGAGCCCAGCCGCAAGCGCACCGTGGTCATGCGCGTGAAGGAGACGGCCGACGACTATCGCCTGTTCCCTGATCCCGACCTGGCGCCGTTCGATCTGGACGACGAGTTTATCGACCGCTGCCGTGGCGAGATTCCCGAGCTGCCCGATGCCAAGCGCGCCCGCTTTGAGGCCGACTTTGGCATTAAGGCGGCAGACGCCGAGCAGATCGCCGGCGACCCCGAGTTCGCCGAGTTCTTTGAGGCCGCCGCTGCCGGTATGGCCGGCAAGGAGGCCCAGACGGTCGCGAACCTGCTGGTCAACGAGATGATCGCCTACCTTAAGGGCGCAGGCGTGTCGCTTGCCGAGTCCGGCATCGCGCCGGTCCAGGTGGCGGCACTTGCCAAGCTGCTGGCGACCGATGCCATCAGCTCCAACCAGGCGCACGAGGTCTTTGAGGCCATGGCCCAGACCGGTGACGACCCCAACAAGATCGTCGACGAGCGCGGCATGCGTCAGGTGAGCGATGCCGGCGCGCTGCAGCCGATCGTGGACGAGGTGCTGGCAAATTGTGCCGAGCAGGCGCAACAGTACCGTGACGGCAACCAGAAGGTCATCGGCTTTTTGGTAGGCCAGTGCATGAAGGCGAGCCGCGGCAAGGGCAACCCGAAGCTCTTCAACGAGTTGCTGAGAACGTCGCTCTCGTAAACGGGAACCGAGGGGCCGGGCGCAGGGCCTTGCCTCTCAATTTCGGACAGTCCTGACTCACGACGGAGGCGCCACTGGCGCCTCCGTCTTTTGAATGTGATGAAAGTGTGGCGAACAGATCTTAAAACTTCCGTAAATGTGATAAACATCACGTTATCCCCGGGGTAAAATGTGGGAAATATCACGTTTACGGAAGTTTCTTTGCGGGAGGTTCGGTCATGCAGCGAGATATCATTGCCAAGCTTAACGCTTGGAAAGCGTCGGAATACCGTAAGCCGCTCATCCTTAAGGGGGCGCGCCAGGTTGGAAAGACGTGGGCGCTTAAGGAGTTCGGCCGAACCTCGTACCGCAATTTTGTGTATCTGACGCTCGAGGAGCCGTCACCTGGGGTGCAGAGCGAGTACGCTCAGTTTTTCGAAGGTACGCGCGATCCTCGACGGATCATCTCAAACCTTTCCCTGGCACTTGGACAGCCTATCGATCCCGGCGAGACGCTGCTTATTATTGATGAGATCCAGGATTGTCCTTCTGCAGTCGGCGCCCTTAAATACTTCTGTGACGAGGCCCCCGAGTATCACGTCGCATGCGCAGGGTCTTTGTTGGGCGTTCGCCTGTCCCGTGAGACCAGCGCTTTTCCGGTGGGAAAGGTCGAGTTCATGGAGATGCACCCCATGAGCTTTTCCGAGTTTCTGAAAGCCGAGGGCGCTGCAAACTACGATGAATACCTTGGCGGCCTGGATCAGATCGAGACAGTGCCCGATTTCTTCCATGTCCGTCTTGTCGAGCATCTTCGTCGTTATTTTGCATGCGGCGGCATGCCAGAGGCTCTTGGCCGGTGGGCGGAGACGGGCGATATCGTTCAGGTCGATAAGGTGTTGTCCGATCTCCTGGATTCCTACGAGCGCGATTTTGCCAAGCATGGTGGCCGTGCGCAGTTCGCCAAGCTTTCGCAAATATGGAACTCGATTCCAACTCAGTTGGCGCGCGAAAATAAAAAGTTCGTTTGGGGTGCGGTGCGCGAGGGGGCTCGTGCTCGAGAATACGAGGATGCCCTGGAATGGCTTGCCGATGCTGGGCTCATCACGGCGGTTCGCCTTAATGCTGCCGGTGGTGTACCGCTCTCTGCATACGATGACCTTAAGGCATTTAAAGTCTACTGTCTTGATGTCGGCTTGCTGCGCCGCATGGCAAGGCTGGATGCGTCCGCTTTTTCCATCTCGGATGCGCTATTTTCGGAATTCAAAGGTTCGTTCGCCGAGAACTATGTGCTTCAGGCATTGCTTTCACAGTTAGATGCTGCTCCGCGTTATTGGACAAACGAGAAGCCGAAGCACGAAGTCGATTTTTTGATTCAGGTCGGAAACGAAATCGTTCCCGTCGAGGTCAAGTCGGGAGAGGTCGTTCATTCCAGGAGTCTTAAGTACTATGCCGACAAGCACGCGGAGACGACCCCATTGAGGGTCCGCTACTCACTTAAGAACCTAAAGCTCGACGACGGGGTGCTCAACATTCCGTTGTATTTGGCTGATCGATCTGCCCCTCTTATCAAAAAGGCGCTTGCAATGTGACAAAGGGACTGTCCCTTTGTCACATTGTGGGGTGGTGGAAATCGCAGTCTAATACTTTTCCCGAGAAGTGAACGACCTTTTTTGGACCCCTGAGGCATCGGCACTTTTTGGAGTCGGTTTCCTGCGGTTTTGCCGAGTCTTTCCTGCGATTTTGTTACGAAAAAGTGCGGATGCTTCGGGGGTCCGATTTTGCTCGTTCACTTCTCGGGAAAAGTATTAGACCTCAATTCGCAGGGGGTGGGGGAGAGCGCTTCTCTTGCGCCATGGAATTGCACCATGGCGAACGGATCGCCAAAAACTGGACGCTTTGAGCCCTATAGTTTCCAAAAAGTTAACCGTTGTTGACCTGATTTGTTAGATAAACTAAACTCTTTCCCAAAAGTGTGCTCGAGCAAACTTATCAACTCGGGTGCTAAGGCGCCGTGCCGCAGTTGTTGCGGAAAAGGGAGAGACATCATGAAGAAGTCCACGTTCAATACCTTGCTTGTCGGTGGCGGTTTTCTGCTCGGTACGGCCGGCATCAAGCTGCTCACCAGCGCTCCGGTAAAGAACGCCTGCGTGCAGGGCATCGCCTGCGGCATGCGCATCAAGAACGGCTATCAGGACATGGTCGAGCAGGCAAAGGCCAACGTTGACGACATGGTCGCCGAGGCTGCCTACATCACCCAGAGCGAGGCTGACGCGGACAACGCGGCCGAGTAGCGCTCCCAGGCACAAACTATGAGATTCTCGATTATCAGCGAGATCCCCGGCAGGACCCGCCTCCAGTTGGCGGGTCCTGTGCCAGAGAGCGATCTCGATGCGCTTCTAAAGCTCAGCGGCGAAATCGACGGCGTGCACAAGGTGCGCGTCTACGGCCGCATCGGCCAGATGGCGCTCGAATACGACGAACCGTGCCGTGACGCCGTGCTGGCCGCCGTCGGCGCGCTCAATGCCCAGGCCATCGCCGATGCCAAGTCGGGTTACGTGATGCAGCTCGAGCCACGCAAGCATAAGCTTGTCATGGATCTGGCGACGCTTGTCGGCGCCCATTACGCGCGCCGTTGGTTTTTGCCCACGCCGCTGCGTGCCGTCTTTGTCGTTGCCGGCTACATGGCCTTTTTGCGCGCCGCTCTCCACGAGCTCGCACAGCCGCGCCTGACCGTCCCCGTGCTCGACGCGTCGGCCATCGGCATCTCGTTCGTCAAGCGCGACGTCGACACCGCGGGCCAGACGATGTTCCTGCTCAACGCGGGCGAGCTGCTCGAGGACTACACGCGCGCCATGAGCGAAAACGAGCTCATTAACTCGCTGCTCGACGTGCCCGACAAGGCGCAAAAGGTGGTCGGTGACACCGAGGTGAGCGTTGCCGCCACCGAGCTTGAACCCGGCGACCTGGTCGCCGTGCGCACCGGCATGTCCATCTGCATCGATGGCGTGGTCGAGCAGGGGAGCGCCATGGTCAACCAGGCGACCCTGACCGGCGAGCCGCTGGCCGTCGAGCGCAGCGTGGGCGACGACGTGTTTGCCGGTACCGTCGTCGAGGACGGCAGCATCCTGGTGCGCGTGCGCGCCAACACGGCCCAGACCAAGCTGCGCTCGATCGTGTCGCTCGTGCAGACGGCCGACTCGCTCAAGTCCGAGGGCCAGTCACACATGGAGGACCTCGCTAACAAGATCGTCCCGTGGAACTTCCTGCTTGCGGGTTTGGTCGCGCTCGCCACGCGCAGCCTCATCAAAACGTCCGCGGCGTTGATGGTCGACTACTCGTGCGCGCTCAAGCTCACGGGTTCGGTCGCCGTCATGACTGCCATGAGCGACGCCGCCAAGATGGGCGTCATGGTCAAGGGCGCCAAGTACTTTGAGTCGTTTGCCAAGGCCGATACCATTGTCTTTGATAAGACCGGCACGCTGACCGAGGCCCAGCCGCGCCTGGCTTGCGTGCTGACGACCGACGGTTGGAGCGAGGACGAGGTCCTGCGCCTTTCCGCCTGCTTGGAAGAGCACTTCCCGCATCCGGTGGCGCGCGCCGTCGTCAACGCCGCGGGCGAGCGTGGGCTCGAGCATCGCGAACGCCATGCCGCCGTCGAGTACATCGTGGCGCACGGCATTGCCTCCTCCATCGAGGGGCGTCGCGCAATTATCGGCTCGGCGCACTTTGTGTTTGAAGACGAGGGCGCGCAGCTCGAGTCCGACATCAAGGGACGCATCGAGTTCCAGATGCAGGGCCTGTCGCCGTTGTACCTGGCGGTCGACGGCACGGTCGTGGGCGTGCTCGGCATCGAGGACCCGCTCAAGCCCGGGGTGCGCGAGGCCATTGCCGACCTGCACGCGCTGGGTGTCAAGCACGTCGTTATGCTCACAGGCGACTCCGAGCGCACGGCCGAGCGCATCGCGCGCGAGGCGGGCGTCGATGAGTTTAAGGCCGAGCTGCTGCCCGAGGACAAGTACGCCTACGTGGAGCAGATCAAGCGCGAGGGGCGCCACGTTGCCATGGTGGGCGACGGCGTCAACGACTCGCCGGCGCTGGGTCTGGCCGATGTCGGCCTGGCCATGGGCGGCGGTAGCGACATTGCCAAAGAGGTCGCCGACATCATCCTGGCCGATACGGACCTTGCCGCAATTGTGCGCCTGCGCCGTATGAGCCAGGGGCTCATCGACCGTCTGACGAGTTCGTATTCTAAGGTGATGCTCACCAACTCGGTGCTTTTGGCGCTCGGCATTACCGGCGCGATTACCCCGCAGGCGTCGTCGCTCCTGCACAACGGCTCAACGATCGCCTATAGCCTGGGCAACGCGAAGGCTTACCTACGCTAGCAGGCGTGTCCGCCCACGTTATCTGGCCTGCACCCGGATGGCATGCCGCCATTCGGGTGCAGGCTTTTTGCGTTTGACTGCTTGCTAGTGTCTCTATATAGTGGTGCTAGCAGTGCTAACAAGTGAAGGGAGCGTGATCGACGTGGGTGCTGTTAGCGGTATGGCGCAAGTGAATGTTCGCGTGGATCGCCAGGTCAAGAACCGTGCCGAGGAGGCGCTGCGGCTCTCGGGCGGGTCACTGCCCGAGCTCATCAAAAAGGTTGTGGCCAAGGTCGCGCAGGGCGGCGGTCAGTGTGAGGAGGTGCTCGCGGCCGTCGACGACCGGCAGCACGCCATCGCGCCCGAGTCCCCGTTTGCCGCGTCGTGGGCGGCCGCGGACCAGCTCTATGCGGACTTGGGTATCGTTACGTTGCCTGGGTCCGACGACCGCGATTGGGAAACGGTCTATGCGGAGGCCATGGATGAACACTATCGTCAAAAGGGGATGATCCTGTGAGCGGGACATCTCTCAAGATCATGGTGGATGCCAACGTATGGGTCGATTCGTTTTGCGCCGATCATGTCGAGTCGCTTGCCGCGCGGGCTTTTATCGGGCAGGCTGCGGAGACAGGCACGTCGCTGTTCTTTCCTGTCCATATCGCTAAGGACGTGCTGTACGTTGTCCAGCACGAATTAAAGCGCAGCGTTCTTGCCAGCGGGGGATCGCTCGGCGAGGCGTCTGCCCGTGCAATTGGCGATGCGGCGTTGGCGTTTGTTCGGAACATGACCGAAAACGCCACGGCCGTGGGTGCAGATGCGTCGGACCTTTGGCTGGCCGACAAATATTTAGCGCTCCATCGCGATTACGAGGACAACTTGGTGCTCGCCGCGTGCAAGCGCGCACAGGTCGATTACTTGGTGACCAACGATCGCAAGCTGCTTGAGCATGCCGATATTGCGGCAAAAACGCCACGCCAAATGATGCCGATTCTGGCTTTGGCCGAACGTGGCGGGCGGGTATCCCGATAGCGCCTGGCTGTCTGCGTGGCCTTCGGAACGTTGGCGCTCCGAAGGCCACGCATCCTTTAATTACAAGAGCTCAGCCTTGATGACGGGAGCTTCGGCGAGCTTCTCGGCGGCCTTTTCGTCGGAATCGTTTAGTGCGGCTAAGCTGCGGTAGACCCACTCGTTGACTTGGGTATTCTTGACGCCCGCGGTCTGCATAAGGGTTCCTACTTCGCGGATCGCTGCGAACAGGTCGGCCTTGGGACCCGTGAGCTCCACGTTGATGCCATGATGTGCGGTGACGCCGCGGTTCTCGCTCACGTGGTCGATAAAGCCCTCGACGGTCTCGAGCTGCTGGGCGAGGGCCGCATCGTCGTCAGTGCTCAGCGCGACGAGGGCATTCGACACCGTGAGGGCGGGATGTCCGCAAGGGACAAAGCCCTCGATGACATCCATGGCTTCGGTAATAGTTGAGCCCAGGCCTGCGAGGGCATTGACGAGTTGCTGCTTGGTATCCATAACGGTCCTTTCGACGAGTCAATTTTGCTTGGCGAAAATATACGTGACGCGATCGGTAGCAAAAGTGCGAAGTCGTGCGCACATTGGGGTCTTCACAGCTCGTGCATAGAACAGCTGTCCGCTTTCAGAACGTGGTAAGATAACACTCCACAAGCGGGGCTCGCCTCGCGTGTTCCTTGAAAAGTCGACGGTTGTTGGGTGCTCGTGCCCAATGCCATCCAGACTTTCCCGACTTTCGGGGGCGACTGGTTTCGACACGATAGCTCTGAGAGAGGAAGCAAGCCGAGGTCTCCTCGCCTCGTTAAACAGGGGTACCGTCAAATTGAATTGACAACAACTCTTCTTTTGAGCCTATGGCTCTCGCTGCTTAATTTATAGCGGCGCGTCAACCCGGTGATTTCCCCGACACCGGCGCGACGTCATTTTAGGGGAATGCTCCTGCGCACGTAATCGGTATGGCGCGGGCTAAGATCGAACCGGTTAGTACGCCGCGAGCGTGTTGCTGCGCGCAAAGCGTCCGAGACTAAACCAGCGACTGAGCTTGGAGATGCCAATCAGGGGGCTTTCGTGGACCGGAGTTCGATTCTCCGCGCCTCCACCATAAGTAACAGGCAGGTAGATACTCATATCTACCTGCCTTTTTATTTCCAGCCCGTACCGCGGAGAATCGAACTCTGTGCAGGGCGCGGGCGTTAAGCAAACGCGAAGCGTTTGTAGCGAGCGGGCGAGGACGCCGGCAGGCGGCCGAAGCCGGTGCGGGTTCGCGAAGCGAACACGCGGATTCTCCGCGCAATGCCTCAACCCGACATAGATGCGATGTCGATTGAGTTTCAGCTGCCCATGCCCTTGCTCCAACTCTAGCCCCGCACCGCGGAGAATCGAACTCTGTGCAGGGTGCGGGCGTTTGCAACGGTCGGGTGAGTAGTCAATTTGATGCCTCTTCGCGGAAAGTGTGTCCCGGAATATCGGCTCAGACTGGGACGTAGTTTCCGGATGACGCCTCAAGCGGAAACTGCGACCCGGAATTTGCTCTGAGACTGGGATGCGGTTTCCCGATGGCCACCCAAGCGGAAACTCCATCCCAGAATCCGCGCTCAAAACAGGACACGCTTTCCGCCGGCCGCCCCCTCAACTCCAAAACCCGTGCGCCCTCCATCACAAAACTGGGTAGAAGAGAGCCAAAACGCAATCGCAGGAGGTCAACATGACTGCAGAAGATAAGGCAAAGAACGCCGGCAAGGTCGCGCTCGTCTTGGAGGGTGGCAGTTTTCGCGGGCAGTTTACCGCGGGCGTGCTCGACGTCCTCATGGAGGCCGGCGTCGAGATCCCGGCGGTGTACGGCGTATCGGCCGGCGCCCTCAACGGCGTCAACTACAAGTCGCACCAGATCGGACGCACCAACCGAGTCAATTTGGCCTTTTGCAACGACAATCGCTACATGGGCGCCGCGTCGTTTGCGTCCACGGGCTCCATCGTGGGCTACGACTTTATCTTCAACGACGTCCAGGACCGCCTGGATCCCTTTGACAACGAGACGTTCGACGCCAGCCCCATCGAGATGTATGCCGTCGCGACGGACATGCTCTTTGGAACCGCTGCGTACCTGCCGGTCGTAAACGCCGTGCTCGACCTCGACGCCGTTCGAGCTTCGACTTCGTTACCGCTCGTGACGCCGCCGGTCGAGATTGACGGCCACAAGTACGTCGACGGCGGCGTGGCCGATTCGGTTCCTATCGAGCATGTGCTCGAGGAGGCGGGCTTCGACCGCGCGGTCGTCATCGTCACCCAAGACCGTTCGTACGAGAAGAAACCCTACGAGTTTATGCCGGCCGCGCGTGCGCGTTATGCCGACTACCCCTACCTGCTCGAGGCCATCGAGACGCGCCATGATCGCTACAACATCCAGCGCATGCACCTGTGGAAGTATGAGCGCGAGGGTCGCGCGTTGGTCGTCGCTCCGCAAAAGCCGGTCGAGGTCGGCCATGTTGAGCATGACCCGGCAAAGCTGCTCGACCTGTATATTCAGGGCCGCCAGGAGGCAAAGCGCATGCTGGCCGACATCGAGGCATTCGTCGAGCGCTAGCGCCGCAACACTATGGCCCATGGACGACATGTGCAGAAACTCTGGTCGGAGCCAAAATACCTGTTGACTCGGGCGGCGAGCGGGGTAATATGGACGGGTTACTTGCAGAGCCCCGTGAATCTCTGTAACAACACGTACTGTACATGGAGGAGTCTAAGTGATTTCGAAATCGACTCACTACGCCAAGCAGGGCGAGGTCCAGCGCAACTGGGTTCTCGTCGACGCCGATGGTGCTGTCCTGGGCCGTCTTGCCACCCAGATCGCAATGATCCTGCGCGGTAAGAACAAGCCCCAGTTCACGCCCAACAGCGACTGCGGCGACTTCGTTGTCGTCATCAACGCCGATAAGGTCCAGCTTACCGGTAACAAGGCCGACACGAAGACCTATTATCGCCACAGCGGCTACAACGGCGGCCTCAAGGCTGAGAGCTTCCGCCAGGCTATGGAGAAGCACCCGGAGAAGGTCATCGAGCGCGCCGTTCGCGGCATGCTGCCCAAGACCACCCTCGGCCGTGCCCAGATGACCAAGCTTAAGGTCTACGCTGGTGCCGAGCATCCGCACGCTGCCCAGAACCCCACGAAGATTGAGCTGGAGGCTTAAAGATGGCTGAGAACACCGTTGTCTACCAGGGTACCGGCCGTCGTAAGAACGCCGTCGCCCGCGTCCGTCTCGTCCCCGGCACCGGCAAGGTGACTGTCAACAAGCGTGACGCCGAGCAGTATTTCGGCCGTCATCAGCTCGTTGAGAACGCCCTTGCTCCCTTCAAGGTGACCGACACCGCCGGTCAGTTCGACGTTATCGCTCTGTGCGATGGCGGCGGCATCTCCGGTCAGTCCGGCGCTCTGCGCCTGGGCATCGCTCGCGCTCTTCTGAACGCTGGCGATTACCGTGCTGACCTCAAGAAGGCCGGTTTCCTTACGCGCGATGCTCGCGTGGTCGAGCGCAAGAAGTACGGCCTCAAGAAGGCCCGCCGCGCTCCCCAGTTCTCCAAGCGCTAAGGTTTTATCTCCTTACGAGATACAATGTACAAGCGGGGCCTGCCGATTGCTCGGCGGGTCCCGCTTTTCTTTTTCGACTAGGGTGGGCGGTTGCATATCGTCCGCTAGGGAAGGAGCAATCCTATGCCCCAGAACATCTTCGGTACCGACGGCGTCCGTGGCGTCGCCAATGCCGACCTCTCGTGCGACCTCGCGTTTCGCTTGGGCCGCGCGGCGACCAAGTTCCTTGGTCCGGATATCTGCGTCGGCCGCGACACGCGTCTTTCGGGCACCATGCTCGAGAGCGCTCTGACCGCCGGCATCATGGCCGAGGGCGGCCGTCCGCACTGCTGCGGCGTTATCCCTACGCCGGCTGTGGCGCTGCTCACCGTTCAGAATGAGCTCGATGGCGGCATCGTCATTTCCGCTTCGCACAATCCACCGGAGTTCAACGGCATCAAGTTCTTTAGCCGCAAGGGCATGAAGCTTCCCGACGCCGTCGAGGAGGAGATCAGCGCCTGGGTCATGTCCGAGGAGGCCATGGCTGCCGACACGCTGCCGACCGGTGCCGGTGTGGGCCACATCATCAAGATGAAGGATGCTCGCAAGGCATACGTCGACCACGCTATCGATACGCTCGATGGTCTGAGGCTCGACGGCCTGGTTGTTGCCGTCGACTGCGGTCATGGCGCCTCTTGCCAGACCACGCCCGCCGCGCTGCAGCGCCTGGGCGCCACGGTCCATGCCATCAACACCGACTACTGCGGCACCGACATCAACGTCGAGTGCGGCTCCACCCATCTTGAGCCCCTGCGTGAGCTCGTCCTGCGCACCCACGCCGACATTGGCCTGGCCCACGATGGCGATGCCGACCGCGTGCTCTTTGTGGATAGCGAGGGCAACGAGATCGACGGTGACTACATCCTGGCCATCTGCGGCTCCGATCTGGCTGCTCGCGGCAAGCTCGCCAACTCCGAGATTGTCTCGACCGTCATGTGCAACCTGGGCTTCTCCATCGCTATGAAGGAGCAGGGCTTCGAGATGGTCCAGACCGCCGTGGGCGACCGTTACGTTCTGGAGCGCATGCTCGCGGACGGCGCCGTCATCGGCGGCGAGCAGTCCGGCCACATCATCTTCCTTGAGCACAACACCACCGGTGACGGCCTGGTGACGGCCCTGCAGCTGCTGGCCGTGCTCAAGCGCACCGGTCGTACCCTCACCGACCTTGCCGGCATTATGAAGAAGTACCCGCAGGTGCTCGTCAACGTGCATTCCGACAACAAGGCTGGTCTGGACGACTGCCAGCCCATCTGGGACGCCGTCGCTGCTGCCGAGAAGGAGCTTGACGGTCGCGGCCGCATTCTGGTGCGCCCGAGCGGCACTGAGCCGCTGGTTCGCGTCATGGCCGAGGCCGAGACGCACGAGCTCACCCAGCGCGTTGTCGACGACATCGTCGAGGTTGTCAAGCGCGAACTTCCCTAATGGTCAAAAACGGGTGCCAAGTGGTAAACTGTTAAAGTTCATTTGGCTGATTGGTATGTCCGAGGGGGAGCATGTTCACTAAAGTCCTAAGGTCTTTTGGTATGCGTGGTCGAGTCCTTACGCTGGATGCTCCCATCTCGGGCGACGTCATTCCGCTTTCCGAGGTCAATGACCAGACGTTTGCCACCGGCCTTTTGGGTCAGGGTGTGGCGATTCAGCCAACGGGTACGCGCGTGATCGCGCCGGCGGACGCCAAGGTCGAGGCTATTTTTCCCACGGGACACGCTGTTGCGCTTAACACGGTCGATGGCCTGGATGTGCTCATCCACGTAGGCCTGGACACCGTTCAGCTCGAGGGCAAGCACTTTACCGTTCATGCTCAGGTGGGCGACATTGTCCACAAGGGCGACGTGCTCATCGAGTTCGATCGCGAGGCAATCGCGGCCGAAGGCTACGATGTGACGGTTCCCATTTTGGTGTGTAACTCTGTCGAGTTCTCGAGCATCAAGGGCTCTGTCGGGGAGCATGTCGAGGAGATGGATCAGCTCATCGTCGCCCGCGAGCGCTAAGCGTCGCGTCTGGCCTTTAGCCTACAATTCAAACACGTTTGCGGAGGGCGCCCTTGAAAGAGGGCGCCCTCCGTGGCAAGATGGGAGCTGTCCGAGGCCAAACGGCCTTGGGTCGCCGTGGACGGGCAGGGGCCTCGACGCGGTTGGACACGAGACACATACATTACGCGACCTCGCCCTGGTGGCCGCACACGTTGGTTGCGGCCGACGCGGGCCGCGGGCAAGTGCTTGTAAGGGAGCCTTGCCTCTCTTGTACGAGAAAGGACGCGTAATGAAGATCATTAAAGCTAAAGACTACGAGGATATGAGCCGTAAGGCCGCCAATATCATCTCGGCCCAGGTTATCCTCAAGCCCGATTGCGTGCTGGGCCTTGCCACCGGCTCTACTCCGATTGGCGCCTACAAGCAGCTTGCCGCCTGGTACAAGAAGGGCGATGTCGACTTCGCCGAGGTCAGCACCTATAACCTGGACGAGTATCGCGGCCTTTCGCACGACGATCCCCAGAGCTATCACTACTTTATGCGTGAGAACTTCTTCGATCACATTAACATCGACCTCAACAACACGCATGTGCCCGACGGCTCTAACCCCGACGCCGCCGCTGCCTGCTCCGAGTACGATAAGATCGTCGCTGCTGCCGGTTACCCGGATCTGCAGCTGCTCGGCATTGGCAACAACGGTCACATTGGCTTCAACGAGCCCGATGACCACTTCTCCAAGGGTACGCACTGCGTCGACCTCACCGAGAGCACCATCCAGGCCAACAGCCGTCTGTTCGACAGCATCGACGACGTGCCCCGTCAGGCCTACACCATGGGCACCCAGACCATCATGTATGCTCGCATGATTCTGGTCGTCGCCAACGGCGAGGCCAAGGCTCAGGCCGTGCGCGACATGTGCTATGGCCCGGTTACGCCCGAGTGCCCGGCTTCGATCCTGCAGCTGCACACCAACTGCGTTGTCGTTGCCGACGAGGCTGCCCTTTCGCTCTGCGAGTAGCGCAAGCCCGTCATCTCGACATAGCTTTGCCGAAGGCCTCCGCTTTGCGGGGGCCTTTTTGCTGTCCTTGTCGTATGCTTGACCAAAATCTTGACGCAAGCTTGACGGATGTCGAATGCCCAACAGCTTGATTCATTCCATACCAGATTCTATGCAAAAATGCCACTAAAAGGTCGCAGACGGTAGCGGGTGCTAGGCGAGTTGATTGACATAGCTGAACCGTGTTTATTTGAGTTACACTGCCACTGGGATGGGACAAGCCGACAAGCACATTTACCTGCTCAAAGACCGATTAGTCGGGGGATTAATAACAATCGGCCCTCGCTGTACTAAAACTTGCCGCTTGCGTACCGAAGGACAACTTAAAACACAAAGCCGCTCTATTCATGGTGCGGCTTGTATGGTCTTGCGGTTACGGTGTCCATACGGTCGAGTAGAGGAGCGGGCATGGTAAATGATTTGGATAGTATAGACGACCTCGAAATGATGCCGCTGGGCGGAGGCTATATGGTGCGACGCGAGCGTCTGCTGAATGAGCTTATCGCCAAGGGTCGAAAAGCCGGCATCGTGGTTCTCTACGCGCCCGACGGCTTTGGGAAAACCTCGGTGCTGCTGCAGTACACCCAAGAGGTTAAAAGCGATCCGACGCGAGGCCCCGTGCGGATTATCGAGGCGGATCGAGCCATTGGGCGCGAGGTGTTTATGCAGCTCGAAGTGGTTACCGAAGAGCTCAAAGACAAGCCGCATTCCCTTGTCGCGATCGATAATGTGCCAAATCTCGATCAGCGCGATACCGAAGACCTCATCGACAGGATTCGCGGCTTGCGCGCTATGGGGATAGGGGTCTTTATCTCCTGCCGTCCTTCAAATCGTCAGCTGATTCATGGGCTGGGCGATTCGGTTAAGATCAATGCGCAGATGCTCAAGGTGCATGCCTATGAGTATTCGGCGTGGGCATCGGCGTTTTCGATCAGTACATCGCTCGACTTTTATCAGCTCACGCAGGGCGTGCCCGAGCTCGTTTCGGCATTGCAGACGGGTCTGTATGGCCAAGGCGACGTAGCCGGTCTGCTCGAAAACGAGATTGTCAACGTATATGGCGCGGCACTTGTCGATCTGGCTTCGCTCGACAATAATGCGCTGTTTTGCGTGGCATGTCTCATGGTTTTGATGGGCGAGGGCAATATCGCAGAACTCGAGGCTTGCGGGGTGAGGCTGTCGATGGTCGACCAGTCCTACTTTGTACGCGACTACCCGATCTTTGGCTTGGATCCCGCCGAGCGGAGTTTTACGTGTCTGGGCACGGAGGATAACGGACGCTTGCGTTTGCGTAAGTTGGTGGCCGAGGTTCGCCCCGAACTTGTTCCGAGGGCGGCCCGGATTTTGCTTAAGGCGGGCCGATGCGATGCGGCGATGGACCTGGCGGACGCCTTTTTGGACCGTGAAGCGGTCCTTGAACTTGCTGGGCAGTATGGGGCCGATCTGGCTCTGACGGGGCACGGGGCCGATATCTGCCGAGCAGCGCTGGGCACGATCGATGCCGAGGATCCGGCTCCAGAGCCAACGCCTGCCGAGGCGCTCGGCGTATATCTGGCAGCGGTCAGCGTGTCCAATACAAAGCTCGCTCGCTATATGGCATCGGTCATCGAGCGCGGGGGCGAACGGGCGGCCTGCGAAATAGACCCTGTTTCATGGAGGGTGGCCCAGACACTGACGGCTGTTTGCTATGGGGACAACGGGCTTGGGCTCCCTATGAACCTGGCCGTGCCAGAAATAGAGACGTCCCACACCGCGCTCGACATGCTGTCCGCGCATATCGAGGTCAAGCGATGCCTGACCGAACGGGGAGATGACGGCGGCGTTCTACAGCAGCTCAAAACGAGCAAGGCCTACGACTGTGAGCTCGACATCGCGGGGATTGTTATACGGGCCGATAGCATGCTGGTGGAGCTCTTTGACGGGTCGTTTGCGGGAATCGACGAGCGCGACGACGAGATGACGGTGGTGCGGGAGGCGCTCGACGTACGTGGGCTTAAGGCGATGGCTATCTGGGTGCGCATGGTGTTGGCGGCACGGCGGCTCCTTTCCGGCCTGCCGGTAACCGACGACGCGGCGTTCAACGAGCTCGATCGTTTTGCCGTGCGCATGCGCGACAACCAGATTCAGCTGTTTGGCCTGTTGCTAGAAGGCTGGCAGTCGCTGGCAGAGGGACGGCCGGTTAATGCAAAGTTCCGTGCGGTCCAAGTGCTCAAACTTGCCGAGGAGTCGATTGCGTACATGCGCGATAATGCGTTACTGCTGGAGCGCGCGGCATATCTGCGTAACACCTCGATGGTTTCGGTACGCGAGGAAGCGGAGTTGCTCGATATAAGCCAGACGCAGGTTGGTGGCGCAGAAGCCTGGATGGTGGCGCTGCATTTGGCCTGTGCGGGCCGAGACAGCGACCTTGCAGCCTGGATGTCCATGAATCGCGCGGGGATTCTAGAGCCATCGTATCGGCTCTTTGCGCGCCTTGCCATGCATTGTCTGGGCGAGCCGGCGACCAGGATTCGCAAGAAGCTTCCCGTGCGCGAGCTGTCGCGGTACTCGCTGCGCGACGATTTGGAAGGGGAAGGCGAGCGCCTGTTCCAGGCCGGTGAGGTTGAAGCCGTTGATACCATTGACCATATCGAGATTCGCATGTTTGGGGCGTTTCGCGCCGAGCGCGACGGGTTTCCCATCACGGACAAAATGTGGCGCCGCAAGAAGGCGGCGACACTTGCCGAGCGGCTTGCGCTGGGCATGGATGCGCTCGTCGATCGTGAGACGCTGGCCATGGAGCTGTGGCCCCATGCCGAGTTCAATAGCGCCCGCAACAACCTGTACTCGACGATATCGCGCTTGCGGTCGGCTTTGGGACCGACGCCGGATGGCAAATCGTGTGTGCTCATCCAAAATGAATGCATCGGACTCAACGGCGACTACGTCAAGACCGATGTACGGCTGTTTGACCAGATAAGCCGCGAGGTTTTGGGAAATCGCACGGGTGCGCGCGGGCCCCATTTAGTTGAGCTGTGCCTTAAGATTGAGCAGCTTTATGCCGGCCCGTTGTATGTTCCCAATGGCTGTAACCCCACCTACTTTTTGCGTATGCGACGCATTATGCAGTCAAAGTACATCGATTGCATGATTAAGGGAGCAAATGCCGCTCTAGAAGAAAACGACCTGCAGTCGGCGATTTGGCTGGCGGAGTCGGGGCTTCGGCAGGAAACGGCGCGTGAGGATATGGTGCGCTGCGCCATGCGCGTCTACAGTGCGGCGGGGCGGCGGCGCGATATCGTCGAGCTGTACAGCGGTCATATGCACCACCTGAGGGAGCAGGTCAATGGCGTTCCCGAGCCCGAGACGCGGCGTCTATACGAGCGCTTGGTGGAGGGGCGGCTCAATCGCGTGCTGGTCGAGCGATAAAAAACGGGTGCCCGAAGTACTCGGGCACCCGTAAGCTTGCTATATGTTGGCTCGCCGAATCATTGGCTCTTAGACGAGCTTGATCTTCTCGATGTCCTTGCGCGAGGACTCGCGATACAGCGAGAACTTGCGGCCGATGACCTGGACGACCTCGGCGTGGCAGCGCTCGGCGAGCTCTTCGGCGGCTTCGCGGGCGGAAAGACTGGAGCCATCGAGCACGGAGCACTTAACGAGTTCGTGCTTCTCCAGGTAGGCGACCGTCTGCTCGACGGTGCCCTCGTTGACATCGGACTTACCGATGATGATGGCGGGGTTGAGGTGATGGGCCATGCTGCGAAGCTGCTTGACCTGGGCTCCTGTCAGTGCCATGGGTTCTCGCTTTCTATGTATGGGGCGCCCCGCGACGGGGCCTTAATCTACGTGAGCTGTCCCACGATAGCGCAGGAACGGCGCGGTGTGGAGCGCGTTTGCCCAGTTCGCAAAGAATGCGGATGCCGAGGTGATGGGCAGCTCGGGCTGTGAACGGGCTACGAGCGGGATTCAGAGACCGGTTTCCATGCAATAAACGCCCAGCGAACCTTGCGGACATGATCGAGCATATAGCGCCCCTGCGGCACGCCCTTGGAGCCTGGCTCACCGGCATGGGGGTTCTCAATCATGTGTTGAGCGATGTAGTCGCGCAGGCAGTCGATCTTATCCTCGTTGCCATGCTCGAGCATACGGGAAAAATCCGCCACGCCTGCCTCAAGGCTATTGAAGGTATCGCGACGAGGCGATTCAAAGTATGTAACCTGCGGCAACGCACCCATCTGAATGAGGATATTAAAAGCATACACAAAGCCATTACTGCAGGTAACCGAGGCACCAATGGCGTTCATCAGGTGCAGATCATAGCGCGGGCTGGAGTTGGCGACCATCGTGACAGCACAACGGCGACGAGCCGTTCGATCAAGCTTGGCAAGCGCGCCTTTTAGGTTGGTCGTGGTGACAGAACGACTGGCAAAGGCAACATCTACCGCTTTCGCGACCGGTCCAACCAAATCCCAATCATCATCCCAAGCAAGCTCAAGCGGCGTAATAAGATCCTCGAGTCCGTAATACTCAATGCCAGCATCAAGGGTGCCCAGCATGGCAGGGGAGAAATCAGCCGCAATCACAGGATGCCCAGCCTGAGCAAGCGGAATAGCAATCGACCCAGCCCCACACCCCATATCAAGCACGGATTCACCAGGCTTTAACGCCAACAGCTTCATAAAGTCCCGGGCATACGGGGCAGTCTCAAGAGGTCGAAAATGTCGAGCTCGCTTATCCCATTCAAAAGAATCATCAGCCCGATGCCGAGCGGCCTGCAGACGCATCCATTCGCCATTCCAATCCGCAGCAAGCAGCTCAGAACGAATCTCCCCATCAACCACGGGCCAACCTCCTAGCAACAAAAAAGCGACTCCTCCCAAAAGAAGAGCCGCAACCAGCATATATCAGAAAGAACCGATCCAACGCCAAACCGTCATACCAGCAAAGTGGAGCAGAAGCGAAGCGACTGCAACCGGGATAGAACCCAACTGAGGTCCCGTTGTGCGGGAGCCCCGGGGAGGGCAAATATATAAGGTCGATCGCGAGTTCCGCACGAGCCGGAGAGCACTTAATGTGCTCTCCGTGCGAGCCAGGACTGTCCGAGCAGGCGACCTTATATATTTGCCCTCCCCGGGGCTCCTCGCCAGTCCCCCTCAGCTAGTTCTTCAGCGAGTTCAGCGGCGCCGGGAAGCGTCCACCGCGATGGGCAAGCACGGTGCCGGCGTTGGGGTTCACCGGCATGATGGGCGCACGGCCGAATAGGCCGCCGTACTCGACGCAGTCGCCCACGCCCTTGCCGATGGCGGGAATCACGCGGACGGCCGTGGTCTTGTTGTTGATGACGCCGATGGCCATCTCGTCGGCGATGATGCCGGCGATGGTCTCGACTGGGGTGTCGCCGGGGATGGCGATCATGTCCAGGCCGACGGAGCACACACAGGTCATGGCCTCGAGCTTCTCGAGCGAAAGCGCACCGGCCTCGACGGCGGCGATCATGCCGGCGTCCTCGGACACGGGGATAAAGGCACCGGAGAGACCGCCCACGCTGGAGCTGGCCATGACGCCGCCCTTCTTGACGGCATCGTTGAGCATGGCGAGCGCGCAGGTCGTGCCCGGGCCGCCGCAGGTGCCCACGCCGATGATCTCGAGGATGCGGGCAACGGAGTCACCGATGGCAGGCGTGGGGGCCAGCGACAGGTCGACAATGCCCTTCTCGACCCCCAGGCGATGGGCGGCCTCGCGGCTCATGAGCTCGCCGGCGCGGGTGATCTTAAAGGCGGTCTGCTTAATCTTTTCGGCGACTTCCATCATCGATGCGGAATCGGGCAGCGTCTCCAGGGCTGCGGCCATAACGCCGGGGCCCGAGACGCCTACGTTGATGACGGCGTCGGCCTCGCCACCGCCGTGGACGGCGCCCGCCATAAACGGGGAGTCCTCGACCATGTTGGCAAAGCAGACAAACTTGGAAGCGCCGACGGAATCCTGGTCGGCCGTGAGTTTAGCGGCATCGATGATGGTCTGGGCGGCCATGAGCACGGCATCCATGTTGATACCGGCGCGCAGGCTGGCGACGTTGACGCTGGAGCAGACGCGGCTCGTGGTGGCGAGCGCCTGGGGGATGGACTGGATGACGCGGCGGTCGGCGTCGCCGATGCCCTTCTGGACGAGCGCGGAGAAGCCGCCCAGGTAATCGATGCCGAGCGTCTCGGCCGCGCGGTCGAGGGCGTGCGCGATGGGGGTGAGGTCCTCATCCTTGCAGCACGCGGCGATCTGGGCCACCGGGGTGACGGAAACGCGCTTGTTGACGATGGGGATACCGTACTCGCGCTCGAGGTTCTCGGCGGTCTCGACCAGATGCTCAGCCGTGTGCGTCACGTGGTCGTAGATCTTCGTGCACATGCGGTCGAGGTTCTCGTCACCGCAACCCATGAGCGAAACACCCATGGTGATGGTCCTGATGTCGAGGTTCTGCTCCTCAACCATGCCGCGGGTTTCCGCGATTTCTGCGGGCGTGATCGCCATCCTTGCGCTCCTATCTGCCAAAACGAGCATAGTCTTATCTATTCTAACGTGCCGCACGTGCCAAGTGACGCATGCGGCACGTTTTGGTGCACGGTTGTTTCCGTTGTGTTACTGCCCAAAGACCTCTTCGGCGATGCGCGCGCTTTCGGCGGCATCCTTGGCATAGTAGTCCGCGCCGATCTGCTTGGCGTATTCGGGGGTGAGCACGGCGCCGCCCACGATGATCTTGACGCCCGGAACCTCGGTATGGAGCAGCTTGATGGTCTCTTCCATGGCGACGACCGTGGTAGTCATAAGCGCCGAGAGGCCGACGAGCTTAATATCGCGCTCCTTGACGGTCTTGAGTACCTCCTGCGGATCGACGTCGCGGCCCAGGTCAAAGACGGTGTAGCCGTAGTTGTCGAGCAGCATTTTGACGATGTTCTTGCCAATATCGTGGATGTCGCCCTTGACGGTGGCCACGCAGATCTTGCCCTTGTCGGCGATCTCGCCGGCGGGCATCAGGCGCTTGATGGTGTCGAAGCCCACGCGTGCGGCTTCGGCCGAGGCCATAAGCTGCGGCAAGAAGAACTTGCCCTGGTCAAAGAGGACGCCAACCTCGTCGAGGGCGGGGATAAAGTGATTGTTGATAAGGTCCATGGCGTCGTGGTCTGTCAGCAGACGCTCGGTCTCGGCAGCGATCTCGCCTTTGCGGCCCGAGACGACCATTCGACGAATCGGGTCGTCGTTGCCGTCGGTGCCGGCGGTGCCGGCAGCGGGCGCGGCATCACTCGATGCGGCCTGAGCCGCTGCCGGGTTGGCGGCGATCTTGTACGGATCGGTCCAGCCGGCATAGCGCTCGATGTATCCGGTCGAGCCCTCGTCCTCAACGCTCAGGACGCGATAGCTGTAGACGGTGTCCATAAAGCGCTTGGAGCCCGGGTTCATGATGGGGGCATCGAGGCCCGCGCCAAAGGCGGCGGCCAAAAAGACCGAACCCAGCAGCGGGCGAGCGGGCAGGCCAAAGCTGATGTTCGACACGCCGAGCGCGCATTTGACACCCAGGCGCTCCTTGCACAGGGACATGGCGCGCAGGATCTGCTCGGCCTGGCGTTGATTGGTCGAGGCGGTCATGACCAGGCAGTCGATGAGGATGCGGTCCGGGCCAATGCCGTAGCGGGCGGCCTCGGTCACGATGCGCTCGGCGATGGCGAAGCGAGCCTCGGCGGTATCGGGGATGCCACCTTCGTCGAGCGTGAGGCCGACGACGTTGGTGCCGTAGTGGGCGACCAGCGGAAAGATCTCATCCATGATCTGCTGCTTGCCATTGACCGAGTTGATGATGGGCTTGCCGGCGTAGCGACGCACAGCGGCCTCGACGGCGGCGGGGTCGGTGGAGTCGATCTGCAGCGGCAGCAGCGTGGAGCCTTGGAGCTGCTCGGCCGCTTGCTGGATGACCTTGACCTCGTCGATCTCGGGCAAGCCCACGTTGACGTCCAGGATGTCGGCGCCCTGCTCCTGCTGGCTGATACCCTGGCTCACGACGTAGTCCAAGTTGCCGTCGCGCAGGGCCTGCTGCAGGCGCTTTTTGCCGGTGGGGTTGATGCGCTCGCCGATGACGGCGATCTTGTGGCCATCGCGGGGGAGGTCCACGACCGTCTGGGCGCTCGTGACCGACATGCTGGGCTTGCGGTGGCGCGGGCTGGGCGTGTGGTTGTCGATGAGGGTGCGAAGCGCCGCCATGTGCGTGGGCGTGGTACCGCAGCAACCGCCCACGACGCTCACGCCGTCGGCAATCATGCCGGCGACGGCCTCGGCGTACTCGGGTGCCTGGATATCAAAGACGGTGTTGCCGTCATCGTCCACGCGGGGCAGTCCCGCATTGGCCTGCACCATAACGGGCTTGTCGGTGACGGTGAGCATGCGAGCGGCGAGCCCTCGGAGCTCGGCCGGTCCCTGGCTGCAGTTGATGCCCAGGACGTCGGCGCCGATGGCGTCGAGCGTGATGGCGGCGACCTCGGGACTCGTGCCCAGGAAGGTGCGACCGTCTTCCTCAAAGGTCATGGTGGCAAAGACGGGCAGGTCGGAGTTCTCGCGGCAGGCGAGGACGGCCGCCTTGATCTCGGCCAGGTCGGTCATGGTTTCGATAATAAAGAGGTCCACGCCCGCATCGACGCCGGCGCGCACTTCCTCGGCAAAGAGGTCGTAGGCCTCGTCAAAGCTGAGGGTGCCCAAGGGGCGAAGCAGCGCGCCGATGGGGCCGATATCGCCGGCGACGTAGTGGGCGCCGGCCGCGCGGGCGCGGGCGACAGCGGCGGCAAAGACATCTGCCACGGTGGCGGCACCATCGAGCTTGTGCGCGTTGGCACCAAAGGTGTTGGCGGTGATCACGTCGCAGCCGGCCTCGACGTACTGTCGCTGAATGTCGGTAATGACCTGGGGCTCCTCAAAGTTGAGCAGCTCGGGCAGGGCTCCGGCCTTCATGCCGGCCGCCTGCAGCATGGTGCCCATGCCGCCGTCGAACAGCAGGTGTCCCGTGCCCTCGATGGCGGCGCGCAGACGATCGTTCTTAATGCGAAGGTCGTCGATTGTGCGCGTCTTGTATGCAGCGCCTTTGCGGCGTGCGGCATCAACAGGCGCCGCCAGCGCGGTACCGTCCAGATCATGAGTGATAAGTATGTTTGAGCTATTCGCCATGTGCATCCATTTCGTCTAGAGCCCACTGAGGAATTTCTATTTGAAGAGATTTGTCGGGCTCGATATCTTCGATTCGCTTGTTGTAGTGGGCAAGAAGCCGTGCGACATTTAATCGAATTAGGTCTCGCTTGTAGAACGATAATTCTTCAATATTGATGCCGATAAACGATTCGAGCGCGATAACCTGTACGCGATTGCCGAGTCCCTCACTTTCGAACAGTCCGTAAGCGAAGGAAACTTTATCGTGGGGGACAACGACGATGGGACGAATGCCATTTCGAATGTTATCTCGGCATCGATCGGTCAATTTGGCCATTGGCGATACAGTCACATGAAATGCAGCATCATTGATTTGGAAATCGCCAGAACGGTCTGTTTGCTGGTCGGCAGCGTTTGAGTTGTCCTTTCCGATTTCTATGGTTGGAAATAACATCTCTAGTTTTGCACCTACCAGGTGCTGTGCGACGGTACCCGTTGGCTTATCGGACCGTAGGCTTGCTTCGGCTAGGATATCATCGACAATGACAGAAATTGGTTTTTGAAGATCAATTTCGACTTTGATTCTCTGCCGGTTAAAGAAATCGACCTGGATTCGCTCGACGAAGAAATTGGCGATTGCATTCGCAGCTTCAAGACGAGCGTCTTCGCAAGTGTCACTGGGTAGGGCAGAGTTGATAATTGTGGCAAGCTCAAGCGCCATCGGGAGTGTGCCGCGTGAGGTCCTGCCGCCCTCTGATGCGAAGGCACGCGTTTCCCCATGCCTGGCTAAAACTGTTTTGATGCATGCTCCACTTAGGCCTCGTACTTGGCTCCCCTTGTCCGATTGCACATAATCGTCGGTGAGCGGAAAACGGTTTTGCAACAGCTCGCTTATGCCTATACCAACCGCCATGACGTTACGGTTGACATTGCCTCGCTTGCTGCGCTTGGATTCGTACCAGAGTTCAATGGCATCCAAGATATCTTTATCGGGCTCGTTCAAGGAGCAATTGGTCATTTCCATTATTGTTCACTCCGTTCCTTGAAGACATAAGCGCGGGTTTGACTGCATTTTTTATAAGCCAAGTGACAACTGGCACGGCAACTGCATCGCCGAATGCGTAGCGAATCTGAGCATCCGAGAAGCCGCTAAACTGACATGAGTCAGCACCTTGGAGACGGGCATATTCAGTTCCAGTCATCCAGCGAACTTCTATCTTTCCGTTTTCGCATATCACGACTGCCTGTCTTGATGAGCCGCCGCGAGCCGTTCTTAGACATCCGGCAATTTCTTCTTCACGGATTTCCCAGCGCACAACGCCTGATCGCGTGCGACGGTAAGCAGTGCGAACAGTTTTTTCTTTGGCATTTAAGAAGCGCTGAAGGCGCTCTGCTTGATGCGGTGCAAGCGAGTCGATAAATGCTTGTACTTGGTTTTTGTTCCACCAACGCTTGTCGCCCTCGGGAATATCTTCAACAACCGTTGCAAGGCCCGTCATGCGAAGTGGGCTCGGCTCGTTTAGGTGAGAGATGTGCGTAATGAGTGAAGGGTCGGAGTGAATCCAGGAGACCTTTTCAGGTCGAAGCGAGGAATCGAGTCGGCTGTTGGGAAGAGGGTTTTTTAATCCGACGACAAACATGCGTGGGCGTGACTGGGGAAGCCAGTGCCGTGCATCGATAAAATAAGCGTCGCATGAATAGCCTAAACGATTAAATTCCTGGCAAACGAGTCTAAAGTCATCACTGTTATTAGACGTGGCAAGGCCGATGACGTTTTCGAGAACAAGTGCCCGCGGGGCACGATCGCTCATTCCTTCGATGGCCTTAATAAAGCCAAAGAACGCACTGGACTCTTTACCAGAGATAAGTCCCTCCCTGTTTCCCGCGAGAGATAAGTTTGTGCAAGGGCTTGACGCCCATGCGATGTCGGCTTGGGGTATTAGGTCGGGGTCGAGCGTGTGGACATCCTGCTCGACTAGATGCTCATCGCCCCAACACTGGCTGTACATGGCGCATTTAGTATGGTCTATGTCATTTGCCCAGATTGTTTTGATTCCGGCTTTTGCCATGCCGGCACGAGCCAAGCCAATGCCTGAAAAAAACTCAAGTGCGGTTAGTTGTGGCGAGAACTGCAGAATGTTGTGCATGTACTGGCTTTCAGATAGTTGTTATTTGGCATCTTATGGTACTTGTTTGTGAGGACATCCGCTTACTTACGGACGAGATTCCCTCGATACCGTGCCATCAATTGACATTTTATTCAGAATGCGAATAGCAGGTGGTGTGGGCGGCGCGGAAGCGACAGTGCTCGCGCATGCGGCAGATATTGCAGGTGGGGCGGCTCTGGGCGTCGTGGACCTCGCCGTCGAACAGACCGATCACCGCGGTCACGCTCTTGGTGGGCATGAGCAGGCTGGTGGGCGTGACGGTAAGCCCGATGAGCCGCGTGGCGTTGAGCGCGTCCACGATTGAGCGCTGTGCCGTAAGCGGGCAGTCGCCGTAGCCGGGACTGAAGCGCCAGTTACCGGCGAGTCCGCGTGCGGCGGCCGCAGCCTTAACCTGCTGGTCCATCTGCTCGACGGCGGCTTCTACATAGGCAGAGCATGCGGCGTCGAGCACAGCTCCCTCCAGGGGCTGCTGGGCTCCCGTGGTACGCAGGCGACGCTCGGCGTCCATGCCGAGGGTGCATGCCATGAGCGCGGCAAAGCGGGCGTCTTTGAGATGTCGATAGATGTCGCGACCGCGCAGCTCAACGTTGGTGCCAACCAGACGGATGCAAGGCTCTCCCTGCTCGTCCACGCCCGTGGCATCGACGGTAAACACGCGCCGCACGCCGCGGGGCTCAATGTCCAGCTCAAGGCGCTCGACCACAAGCTCAATACGTCGTGACAGCTCGGGCTCAATCTGCTGGCCGCCGTAACCCAGATACCGCAGCATCTCGGCACGGTCGACACGGGGATGGTACGCAGCATCGACACGGTAAAGCGCCGGCGACGCAAGGTCGGCCGGCACTTCGACAGTGGTTGTAT
This sequence comes from uncultured Ruminococcus sp., assembly GCA_963604655.1. Classification (GTDB taxonomy): domain Bacteria; phylum Actinomycetota; class Coriobacteriia; order Coriobacteriales; family Coriobacteriaceae; genus Collinsella. The sequence continues at coordinate 23,738 of CAVCRP010000012.1, read as the reverse complement.
CGATGTGCGGTTTTTCCATTACCCCAGGCGCTCCATAATGGTCGCGGCGATCGCAGGACGATTCATAGTGTACAGGTGCAGACCGGCGGCGCCGTGCTCCTTGAGGTCGCAAAGCTGACGGGCGGCATAATCTACACCGGCTGCCTGCAGGCTCTCGGGGTCGTTCTCGTACTTGGCGAGAATCTTGATGACGGGGGAGGGCAGCGACGCACCGCACATAAAGACCATGCGGCTGATTTGCGACTTGCCCATAAACGGCATGATGCCCGCGGTAATCGGCACGGTGATGCCCGCCTTGTCCGCAAGCTCGCGAAAACGGTAGAAGCACTCGTTATCAAAAAAGAGCTGCGTCACGAAGAAGCTCGCACCGGCATCCTGTTTTTGCTTGAGGTATTCGACCGAAGCGTTGAGGTCCTCGCAGGCAATGTGGCCCTCGGGGTAGGCTGCGGCACCCACACAAAAGCCGGCGTCGACGAGCTCGGGGATGAGGTCGCGGGCGTAGGCGTAGTCGGAGGCGGGCTTGTCGTCCTCGGTCGCGCCAGCGGGCAGATCACCGCGCAGGGCCAGGATGTTTTCTACGCCGGCGGAGCGGTATTCGTCGATCTTGGCGGCGATATCGGCGTGCGAGCGGCCCACGCAGGTGAGGTGCGCCACCGAGGGCGTATTGAATTCGCTCGTAATCATATGCGCGATGGGGGCGGTGGTGGCGCCATTGCCCGAGCCGCCGGCAGAGCAGGTGACCGAGACAAAGCTCGGCGAAAGCTTGCACAGATTGCCTGCCACCTCGCGAGCCGTGTTGAGGGTAAGCTCGCCCTTGGGCGGGAACATCTCAAACGAAACGGGTGCGGTGCCCTGGGATGCTGCCTGCTTAAAAACCTCGTCGACGCGCATATCGTGCTCCTTTAGATACGTAATAGTGTGATGTGTTGTAAGGATTCTACAGCACCACTGTGTCACGGTGGAGTTTCACTCGCTATTCGGGGATACCAATCAAAGATGCCTTGCTATCGACATTCCCTATAGCAGAGCGGTCAATCTAGGATGGGGCTATAAAGACTGGTATCTGATGCGAAATACCAGTTAATAGAGCCCCATCCCAAATTGACTACCCTTAAACCATGGGGAGAGGTCTGCAATTTATACAGTTGATTGGCTGTTGAGGGCGGCAACGCCGCCGCGATGCGGTAACCTCATTGATTGGTTTCGTGACAGCAACATAACGGTAATGTTGCGGAAACACGACGAGCCTAATCTATGACTCGTTCGTTAGTAATCAACACCGCTTCTCACGCGGTGCCGATACGAAGGGAGTTCCGTATGGCCGAACTTACTGACCGCTTCGGGACCATGGTGTTCTCTGAGGAAGTCATGAAGGACTACCTCCCCAAGGACATTTGGAAGCGCCTTGCTGCAACCCTCGAGGACGGTGAGCCGCTCGACCTGGATGTGGCCAACGCCGTTGCCCATGCCATGAAGGTCTGGGCCATCTCCAAGGGCGCGACACACTACGCGCACTGGTTCCAGCCGCTTTCGGGCATTACTTCCGAGAAGCACGACAGCTTCCTCGAGCCCAACCACGACGGCACCGCCATTACCAAGTTTACGGGCAAGAACCTCATCCAGGGCGAGCCCGATGCTTCCAGCTTCCCCAACGGCGGCCTGCGCGCCACCTTCGAGGCCCGTGGCTACACCGCTTGGGATCCCACCAGCCCCGCCTTTATCAAGGACGATGTCCTGTGCATCCCCACGGCTTTCTGCTCCTACACGGGCGAGGCCCTGGACAAGAAGACCCCGCTGCTGCGTTCCATGACTGCGCTCTCGCGTGAGTCCAAGCGCGTTTTGGCGCTGTTTGGCAAGACCCCCAAGAAGGTCGTTCCTTCCGTGGGCGATGAGCAGGAGTACTTCCTGATCAAGAAGGACGCTTACCGCAAGCGCAGGGACCTGGTCATCACCGGTCGCACCCTCTTTGGCGCTGCCCCCTGCAAGGGCCAGGAGCTCGAGGAGCACTACTTTGGCGCTATCCGCCCCACCGTCTCGGCCTATATGAAGGACCTGGACGATGAACTGTGGGCGCTTGGCATTCCTGCCAAGACCAAGCACAACGAGGTCGCTCCCTGCCAGCATGAGCTCGCCCCTGTCTACGGCGAGGTCAACGAGGCCATCGACCAGAATCTGGTCATGATGGAGAAGATGAAGCTCATCGCCTCCCGCCACGACTTGGTCTGCCTGCTGCACGAGAAGCCCTTCGAGGGCATCAACGGTTCGGGCAAGCACAACAACTGGTCGCTTGGCACCGAGTCCGAGAACCTGCTCGACCCGGGCGACACCCCGCTCGACAACCTGCAGTTCATCGTCTTCCTCACCGCGGTGATCGAGGCCGTCGATAACTATCAGGAACTCCTGCGTGCCTCCGTTGCCTCGGCCGGCAACGATCATCGTCTGGGCGCCAACGAGGCTCCTCCGGCGATTATGTCCATCTTCCTGGGCGACCAGCTCACCGAGGTCGTCGAGAAGATCATCGATGGCAAGGCTTCCGTCCATGCCACGCGCGGCGTGCTTGACCTGGGCGCCGATACCCTGCCCAAGCTGATGCAGGACAACACCGACCGCAACCGCACCTCCCCGTTTGCCTTCACCGGCAACAAGTTCGAGTTCCGTGCCTGCGGCTCCGAGCAGAACGTCTCCGACTCCAACCTGGTGCTCGATGCCGCCGTTGCCAAGTCGCTCAAGTCCTTCGCCGACGCACTCGAGGGTACGCCCGAGGATAAGTTCCAGGACGCCGCGCTCGAGTACTGCAAGAAGGTGCTGACCGATCACCAGCGCATCCTGTTCTCCGGCGACGGTTACTCCGACGAGTGGCCCATCGAGGCCGAGAAGCGCGGCCTTGCCAACAACAAGACCACGGCCGACGCTCTTCCCGCCTTTGTTTCCGATAAGGCCATTGCGCTCTTTGAGGAGACGGGTGTCCTGACCAAGGCCGAGGCCCAGTGCCGCTACGACTGCAAGCTCGAGAAGTACAACAAGCTCATGAACATCGAGGCCACCACGATGGTTCGCGAGGCGCGTCGTACCTATCGCCCGGTCATTACCGCCTATGCCACCAAGGTCGCTAAGGGCCTTGAGACTATTCGTGCCGCCGGTGCTGAGGCCGCCATGCAGTGCGAGCAGAACACGCTCAACAAGCTCTGCAACGGCATCACCGCCATCAACGACTCCATCAAGGCGCTCGACGCCGTACATCAGAAGGCCGAGGCCCTCGATGGCCAGGAGCAGGCCAACGTGTACGCGCACGAGGTCGTTCCCGCTATGGATACGCTGCGTGCCGCCGTGGATGCCATGGAGGAGATCGTGGCTGCCGACTACTGGCCGGTCCCGACCTACGACGACATCCTGTTCTACGTGTAGAGCGTAACTGACATATCGTCACGGTATTGAGCCGGGGTCTGCATCGCGCGGGCCCCGGCTATTTGTTTGCGAAGGACGCTTTGGATCCCGCTTTGCAACTGATTCGCCCACGCAATAAGGGGTCGTGGGCAAAAAACGTCAAATATGAGTACTGTCACAAGCCCTGTAGCATTATCTTTTTGCAAAATATGCAGTGTTACGCAACATATGTCCAAGTACTTAGCTGATAAACGCTTGCAATTATTCTGCCGTAGGACGCCTTGTGTCCAAATCGCCTTCTGATGGCATGAAATCGCTGTTACTAAATTGGTAACAGTACTCATATTTGCTATTTTTTGTCCACGGGCCCTTGGATGACAGTGTGATTTTATGCCTTCGGGGTTCGAATCCCGGCGTATGGGTAGCAAAAAGCCCGCCGCCGCGAGGGCAACGGGCTTCTCAGTTTAAATGGTGCCCCCAGCGGGATTCGAACCCGCGATATCCACCTTGAAAGGGTGGCGTCCTTGGCCGCTAGACGATGGGGACAGCGGGAAAGAGTATAGCAGACTTTTTTACCGGCGCGTATATCGTTGGCAAACTGGAAAACCACCACAAAGGTGCCTGTCCCCTTTGTGGTGGTGAGGTGTTAGGGGAGGAGCTTCATGGCGGCGTCGTGGGCGGCGTGCTCGTAGGTGTCGTCGAGGGGTTTGAGCGGCAGCAGAGCGTTGGCCTGTGTGTCGCCGCGGCGCTCGAGGGCGTGCGCGATCAGCCAGTCGGCGAGTTCGGGATTCTTGGGTAGCGCCGGGCCGTGCAGGTACGTGCCGATGACGCCCTTGTAGATCAGACCCTCAAAGCCGTCGTCGCCGTTGTTGCCGGTGCCAGTGACGACGGACGTTCCGAGCGGCGTGGCATCGGCGTCCAAAAGCGTGCGGCCGCCGTGGTTCTCGAATCCCACAAAGGGCTCGGGCGCCAGGTCGGTCTTGACGGCGACGTTGCCGATCAGGCGGTCGGAGCCGCGCACAGTCTCGGCGGCAATGACGCCCAGACCCTCAATGCGATCCTCGCCCATATAGTACGAACGGCCGAGCAGCTGATAGCTGCCACAGATGGCAAGCAGTGTGCCGCCAGCCTCAACATAGGCCGCGACCTTGTCTTTTTGGGCGAGCAACTCGTGTGCCACGGCTAGCTGGTCGCGGTCGGAGCCGCCGCCCATCATGACGATATCGGCATCGGCCAAATCAAGCGTCTCGCCCATGCGGACCTCGTCCACGCGCACGGGAATGCCACGCCAGGCGCAGCGGCGCTCGAGGGCGATGACGTTGCCGCCGTCGCCGTAGAGGTTAAGGGCATCGGGATACAGGTAGACGATGCGCAGCGGGCGCGAAAGCTCGACTGGCGCGATGCCGACGGGGACGGCACTGCCATCGGCACACGTTGCAGCGCGGGCAGCAACCGTGGCTGCATCGGTACCCTTCAGCCCATCGAGTTCTTTGACCAGCGGCGGGAAGGCCGTGTAGTTGGCGACGGCATAGAAAGTGTCGTCTGCGGCTTCATCCGCAACGGCGCCAATTGCCTGCGCGACGTCCGAGATAATCGCGGCATCGATGCCGGCGTACTTGAGGCGTACCTGCATGTCGTGCGCACGCGTGCCTCCGGCAAAGGTGACAAGACCCGGCGTGTCGGCGATGCGCTCGAAGTCGACATCGTAGATCCACGAGACATCGTGGCCGTCGGCATCGTTATCGTTTAGGAAGAAGGCGCAGAGCCTGCCACCTGCTGTTTTAATGGACTGAATCTGGCGATCGAAGCCCACGGGATTCTTGGCCAGGTTGGCCTCGACGGTGCGGCCGGCAATATCCCAGCGGCCCATGCGTCCGCCGGCGGGCACGTAGGCATTAAGCGTGGGCTGCAGGTGCGCCGCGTCCACGCCCAGCTCGTGCGCCGCAAAGAAGGCGGCGGCGACGTTATAGACCATGTACAGGCCGTTGTAGCGCGTGGCGATGTGCACGGCGGGCGCGTTGGCCTCGGGTCCAAAGGCCAGGTCAAAGCCGTAGCCGTCGCAGCCGAGCTCAACGCCCGTCACGCGGCGGAGCAGCGCGGGGCGACCCCAGCCGCACGAAGGGCAATGATAGGCGCCCAGCTGTCCGTACTGCACATAGTCGTATTCCAGCGGGGCGTTGCACTGCGAGCAAAAACGCGAGTCGCTAATGCGGTCGGACTCGGTGCCCGTGGCGCCGTCGATGCCAAAGGCGATGCTCGTGTTGGGGACGCGCGCGGCGATTGAGGCGCACAGCGGATCGTCGGCGTTGTAGATGAGCGTTGTCGTCGGAGAGAGCTCCAACGCATGGGCGATGACGTCTTGGGTATGGTCGATCTCGCCGTAGCGGTCTAGCTGGTCGCGGAACAGGTTGAGCAGCACAAAGTACGTCGGTTTGAGCTTGGGCAGAACGCGTACGGTGTAGAGCTCGTCGCACTCAAAAACGCCCACGCGCTTGCCGCTGCTGGTGTGCTTAAGGCCGCCGCGGGCCTCGAGCAGAGCACCCACCACACCAGGCTCCATATTGTTGCCGGCACGGTTGCACACCACGGTAGCGCCGCTGGCAGCAACGGCGTCAGCGATGAGGTTGGAGGTGGTGGTCTTGCCATTAGTACCGGTGATCACCACGCTGCGGTCGACCAGGCTCGCGAGGTCGCTTAGCAGCTCGGGGTCGATCTTCATGGCGATGCGGCCGGGGAGTACGCCGCCCTGGCGCTTAAGGACAGAGCGCAGTCCCCAGCGGGCGATATCGCTCGAGGTGCAGGCGAGAGATGAGCGGAGGTTCATGAAGCCGTTCCTAACATAGATGACATGGTCGGGGCGATCGCGTCGCTAAAAGCCGTAGCGGCGCGCAAATTCCTGGGCAAGCTGCGATACATCTTCGCAGGCGTTGGCCCAGGGGGCAAAGTCGGGGGTGTCCGAGATAATACCGTCGGCTTCCCAAACCGCCTGGTGCGAGAGGTCCCAGGGGTCGCGCGGCTCGGGTCGGCAGGGAAGATACGGCGTCTGGTACATGGGGTTCAGCAAGAAGAACGCGCCGCCCTCGCAACGGTTAGCGAACTCACGCAGCGCGCGCGTCGCCGGGCGCATCTTGTTCGTTTTGAACAGCAAGATCGTGCGGGCGAGCAGGTACCAAGGAGAGTTTTCGAGTGCGTCTGCCCCCATCTGCTCCTCGAGCTGGTGGGCCAGGGCAAAAAAGCCGTCCTGGTCTTCTAGGCGGGCGAGGGCGAGCAGCACGGTGCCGGCGGCCCGGGTAGGATAGCCTTCCGCCTTAAGAACGCGGCGAGCATAGTTGGCGGCGGCGCGGTAACGAGCGCTCGCCATGCACAGCTGCGAGATGGCCTCGAGTGTGTGAAGCCACCCGATAAGGGCCGGCTCGCTCACGGTAAGGTCCGCTGCGGTGACACCGTCGGCCAAAACATTATTGGCCCAGTAGTGCGGGGCCTCCATATCAAACCCGGGCACGCCCTGTTGCAAGTAGTCGGCCGTGCTCGTCTCGAGCTTCATCAGGTCGCCCAGGCAGGCGTCGACGGGCGTGTCCGCCAAAATGATGGCGAGCAGCTGGGCATCGACGGCCAGCGCATCGATGCGGACGATCTTGAGCAGCTCATCACGCATATCGTCGAACAGGCGGTTGCGCGTCTGCTCAAACTCCTCGTCGCTGCCCATGTCCTCGATGCGATGGAGCTCGTCGAGCAGGTGGCGATGAACGCCGGCATAGGACAGCAGTGCCTGGGCATGCTCGGCCTGCGCATACTTTTGAGGATTCGCGCTAATGTCGTTATGGACAAGCTCGCGTGCTGCATCGGTGAGCTCGGGGTGCGACGCCAGATAGGTGCGCTCCAGGTAGGCGGGGATGTAGACGCTCGGATCCATTAGAGGTCCCCTCCCTTAAATGGAAGCCCCTGCTCGGCCGCGCGCAGGATGCGCTCGTCGATCTGGGAACGCACGATGTCGTTGGTGGCGATCCAGGCGGCAAAGCTGGCGTTGTCGGGGGCGCCCAGGCCCTCCTGCAGTACCGGCGTCGCCTCGGACAGCGCAAGGACAAGCTCGTCGGTGGAGCCTGCACCCACGTTGACGCGGGCATAGACGCCATCGGGAAACTCGGTTTGGAAGTAGAGCGCCTCGGCTGCGTGCGGACACGAGCGCGCAAGGATGCGCAAGTAGTGCTCGGCGCCCTCGTAGTCCAGCTCGCGCCAAGCAGCGCTCATCAGCGCGATGAGCGTCCATGGGTCCAAGTCACGCTCCGCATCTTTGGGGCGGCGGCGCAGCGGGGTATTCGCGAGGTACGGCACGGAGTGAGCGGAGCGAAAGCGCTTGAGCTCCTCGGCGGGGTATTCGAGTTTTGCCATGGCGAGCATCGCGGTGTGGCGGACACCAGCGGGGTCGTTGGGCGCAAAGTCCAAGCTGCGATTTGCGGCTTCGAGCGACATGCGATAGCGGCCGCTAATGAGGGCGCGCGATGCCAAGGCGGCAAGCCAGCGCAGGTAGGGACGGCGGGTCAGGTCGCCTGCAGCCTCGCGCTCGTAGGGGTCCTGCGCCGAGGCGATCTTGAGCGCCAGGTCGTGCTCCACCTCGTCGCACTTGGACACCAGATATTGCACGTATTCCTCGTTGGAGTCAGCGGTGAGGGCGCACAACATGCGCTGCGCATCCCAGTTGGCCGGATCGAGTGCGGCGGCCTCGCGAAGCATGTTCTCGGCAGCGGCCTCTTCCTGCTCGGCTTGGGCATCGTCGGGGATAAAGGGAATGCGGTAGTCGACGGCCTCGACCACCTTGGCAATCAGATGCCCGGCGCGGTCGCGGTCGTGCACGATGAGCGGCGCGGGGTTGCGGGTGAATTGCTCCATCAGACGCTCGACGGCGGGGCCGTCGGTGAGCGGGATATTGTCGCGGCGCAAGGCCTCAAGAACGAGGCGATGGCAATCCTCTTGAATGGGATCGAATGCCATGGGGCCTCCTTTGCTGCGGTTAGGGTTCAAATGTCTCTATATAAGGTTCTAGTTTACCCGCATGTGGCACACCGGGGGTGCCGCACTTGGACATGCACCTTTGCACCACGAAGACGGATGTCGCACAAATGTCGGCACCTTGGACGACTGAGTGGTATCACGGTGCCGCAAACGGTCGATTTTTGGCGGCGAACGGGGCGTATTTTGGAGGGGCACCGTCCTGTCCGGGATATGTGGTCAACCTTGATAAAACGTTTGCCCAGCTTGGGAGTATGAATGCCCCACAAGGGTCTTCAGGGATAGAAAAAACGTTTCATCATTGTCGGCTTTAGGTGAATAACTGACCAACCAGAACGGTAAAATAGTGTTTGTCTGAGCGTTGAGACGTTTAGACATCGCGCATTGTCATCGCCGGCAACGCGCAAAACGGTCCTAACGGAGCCAATCGGGTGCTCCGTTATATACGCAAGTCTAAGAGGGGCTTGTTTAGGAGGCACAGTATGGGACGTTTTACCAATCCTCGCGATCTGTACTTTGGTGAGGGCGCTCGCCACGAGGTGAAGAACCTCAAGGGCAAGAAGGCCATCATCGTTTCTGGCGGCAGCTCTATGCGCCGCGGCGGGTTCCTGCAGGACGTTGAGGCCGACCTCAAAGAGGGCGGCTTCGAGGTCAAGCTGTTCGAGGGCGTCGAGTCCGATCCGTCCATCGAGACGGTCATGAAGGGCGCCGAGGCCATGCGCGAGTTCGAGCCCGACTGGATTATCGCCATCGGCGGCGGCTCGCCCATCGATGCCGCTAAGGCCATGTGGGTCTTCTACGAGTATCCCGAGGAGTCCTTCGATAACATCATCCAGCCGTTCAGCTTCCCTGAGCTGCGTCAGAAGGCTCACTTCTGCGCCATCTCCTCTACCTCCGGTACCGCTACCGAGGTTACCGCCTTCTCCGTCATCACCGACTACGCCAAGGGCATCAAGTACCCGCTGGCCGACTTCAACATCACCCCTGATGTCGCCATCGTCGACCCCGAGCTCACCTACACCATGCCCGCCAAGCTGTGCGCTCACACCGGCATGGATGCTCTGACCCACTGCATGGAGGCCTACGTTTCTACCTTCGCCTCTATGTTCACCGACGCCAACGCCCTGCACGGCATCCGCGAGATCGTCGAGTGGCTGCCCAAGTCCTATGCTGGCGACCATGAGGCCCGTCAGCACATGCATGAGGCTCAGTGCATCGCCGGCATCGCCTTCTCCTCGGGCCTGCTGGGCATCGTTCACTCCATGGCTCACAAGACCGGTGCAGCCTTTGAGAACGGCCACATCATCCACGGTGCTGCTAACGCCATGTACCTGGGCAAGGTCATCCAGTGGAACTCCAAGGATCCCCGTGCTGCCGAGCGCTACGCTTATGTGGCCAAGGAGATCCTGCACCTTCCCGGCGAGACCAACGAGGAGCTCATCGCTGCGCTCGTCCAGAAGATCCGCGACCTCAACGACCAGCTCAACATTCCGCAGTCCATCAAGGATTACGCGAATGGTGGCGTGAAGGTCGACGCCGAGAACCCGCAGATGGTTTCCGAGGAGGAGTTCCTCGCCAAGCTCCCCGAGATCGCCGCGAACGCCGAGCAGGACGCCTGCACGCCCGAGAACCCGCGTGAGACCAAGGCTGCCGACTTCGAGAAGATTCTCAAGGCCTGCTACTACGACACCGACATCGATTTCTAATCGACTCTTGTTATCGTAACGAGGGGCTCCGCACGTATCTGTACGGAGCCCCTTTCTTTTTTCTTTTAGAGAATGGGATAGTTATGGCTGCAATTTTCAATAGCCCCAGCAAGTACATCCAGGGTCCGGACGAGCTCGCCAAGCTCGGCTCCTATGTCGAGCCGCTCGGCGCTAAGGCCCTCGTCATCGTGACGCCTTCGGGCAAGAAGCGCGTCGGTGCCAAGATCGAGGGCGGTTTTGCCGAGGCTAAGGCCGAGCTGCTGTTTGAGGACTTTAACGGCGAGTGCTCCAAGGGCGAGGTCGATCGCCTGGTTGCGCTCGCTCGCGACAACGGTTGCGACATCATCGTCGGCGTCGGTGGCGGCAAGATCCTCGACACCGCGAAGGCCGTCGCCTATTACCTGGAGTCCCCGGTTATCATTTGCCCCACCATTGCTTCGACCGATGCCCCGTGTTCGGCGCTTTCGGTGCTCTACACCGACGATGGCCAGTTCGATAAATATCTCTTCCTTAAGGCAAACCCCAACATTGTCCTGATGGATACGACGGTTATCGCGGCGAGCCCGGTGCGCCTGACGGTTTCCGGTATGGGCGATGCGCTCGCAACCTACTTTGAGGCCCAGGCGACGCATGATGCCGACGGTGGCACCTGCGCTGGCGGCAAGGGCGGCATGGCCGGTCTGGCGCTCGCCAAGCTTTGCTACGAGACGCTTATGGCCGATGGCGTCAAGGCCAAGGTCGCGCTGGAGAAGGGTGCGCTCACGCCTGCAGTCGAGCATATCATCGAGGCCAATACGCTGCTTTCGGGCATTGGCTTTGAGAGCTCGGGCCTTGCTGCTGCTCATGCCATCCACAATGGCCTGACGATGCTGCCCGAGTGCCACGGCATGTATCACGGCGAGAAGGTCGCCTTTGGCACCATCGTCCAGCTGGTACTCGAGGATGCTCCGACTGAGAAACTCGAGGAAGTCCTGGGCTTCTGCATTGAGCTGGGCCTGCCGGTCACGATGAAGGAGCTTGGCGTTGCCGAGGTTACGCGCGAGCAGGCCATGGTCGTTGCCGAGGCCGCTTGCGCGCCCGAGGACACCATGTGCAACATGCCGTTTGAGGTGACGCCCGAGATGGTCGCAAACGCCATCCTGGGTGCCGACGCGCTGGGCCACTACTATCTCATGGATGAGTAAATCAAGCTAAGGAAGGGGCAAAGCCAACAGATGGCTTTGCCCCTTTTTGCTATGGTGCAAAGGGGGCAGGTTGCTTTGCACCAATTGTTGTTGATGAAAGGGCGGATTCTCGTATGGCGCTTCCCATGGTATATGGCGGTCCCGGCCGGTATGTTCAGGGGCCGGGTGAGCTCTCGCGTCAGGGCAGGTATTTGTCATGGTTGGGCTGCGCTGCCTATGTCTTGTTTGACCAGGGCACCGAGGATCGGCTGTGCAGGCAGATCGTCGATGGATTTCTGGATGAAGATCTAAGCGAGCCGTTCTTTAAGATTTACAACGGTCCGTGTACGGAAGATGCCGTTGTCGAAATGGCCAAGGAAGCCCGGGCCGAGTATTGCGACATGGTGGTGGGCATTGGCGGCGGCAAGATGCTCGATATCGCAAAGGCCGTTGCGTTTTATGCCGAGTTGCCGTTGTGTGTATGCCCCACGGCGGCGTCGATGGACGGTCCGTGCAGCGCGATTTCGGTGCTGTATCACGAGGATGGGTCGTTCGACCGCTACCTGATGCTCGAGAAGAATCCAGACCTGGTCGTGGTCGATACTAACGTGGTCGCGGCGGCCCCGCTGCGTATGACGGTCGCTGGTATGGGCGATGCGCTGGCAACGTATTTCGAGGCGCGTTCGTGCGCCGCGGCGCACGGCGCCAACGAGCACGGTGGCGTGCCGGGACACTTGGCCTTGGTTGCGGCTCGTGCCTGCTATGACACACTCATGGAGTGCGGCGTCGCCGCCAAGCGCGATCTCAAAAAGGGCCGTATATCGCCGGCGGTTGAGCGCCTGATCGAGTGCAATATTCTGCTCTCGGGTGTTGGCTTTGAGAGCGGTGGCCTAGCGCTTGCCCATGCCATAGCCAACGGCCTGACGATTTTGCCCGAGTGCAAGGCCATGCACGGCGAGGCCGTAGCGTTTGGCCTGGTGGTTCAGCTTCGTCTGGAGCGTGCGCCCGAGCTTGAACAGGTGCTCGAGTTTTGCCAGCGCGTCGGCCTACCGACGACGCTCGCGGAGCTGGGACTTGGCGAGATTTCCGATATCGACCTGATGAGCGTTGCGGATGCGGTCTTTAGAAACGAACGCAACATGGCCAACGAGCAGACAAAGGTGACCAAACAAAAGCTCGTGCAGCTCATGTGCGAGGCATAGCTTGGCGCTTGATTGACCTTGTGCAATCGAGGCGGCGATAGGCATAGGCTATTTGCCGCAAAGATGCTCCGCGTGTAATTTGCCCGAGGTGTGGGCCGATAGCGTATCATTATCTATCGCTTGTTTGCACTGCTCAGGGAGGGGCCGCGCATGGCGCAGGAACACGATTTGTTTGATGACATTATCGAGATCAGCAAGGGTTTCGACTTTCTTAAAAATCCGCTTGGCGGCGTGACCGATGCACTCGATCCGTCGGCGCCGCAATGGAATCCTGCCGACTACAAGGAGCGCCCGCGCGGCAACACCATTCCGTGCTTGACCTGCAAAAACGAAAAGAGCGGCTGCACCGCGTGCATGGACGTGTGCCCGGTCAACGCTATCGAGGTCGAGGAAGATGCCATTGAGATCCTCGACTCCTGTCGCAAGTGCGGCCTGTGCGCCGCCGTCTGTCCGACCGAGGCGATCATTTCGCCGCGCCTGGCGCCCAAAAACCTGTATGACGACATCGTCTCTGCTGCTACGAGCCACGAGACCGCCTACGTCACCTGCACGCGCGCCCTCAAGCGCATGCCGCGCGAGAACGAGGTCGTCGTCGCCTGCGTGGGCGATATTACTGCCGAGACCTGGTTCTCGGTGCTGGCCGACTATCCCAACGTGAGCGTCTACCTGCCACTGGGTGTGTGCGATAAGTGCCGCAACACCGGTGGCGAGGATATTTTAGGCGAGGCCATCGCCACTGCCGAGGAGTGGTCCGGCACGGGTATGGGCCTGGAGGTAGACCCCAAGAGCCTCAAGTGTCATAAGCTTCGCGAGTACGAGCGCAAGGAGTACATGGAAAAGATCGCCCGCACCACGGGCCTGACGGTGACCAAGCTCAACCCGGCGACGGCGGCGCTGGCCTCGGTGACGCAAAAGCTCAAGGCCCATCGCCATCAGATTACCCAGCTGGAGCGCACGCTCAACACCATGTGCGGCACCACGACGACCAAGCGCCGCCGTACACTTACGCACGGGCGGCAGCTGGTGCTCTCGACGTTGCAAAACCACCCCGAGCTTGCCCGGAACATGCAGGTGAGCACGCCGGAGTGCGATTTTGACAAGTGCACGTCATGCGGCGAGTGCGTCAATGCGTGTCCCACATCTGCCTGCGACCTGGTGGGAAGCGGCCGCTTTGCGTTGGAGTCCACGTATTGTTTAGGCTGCGGCGCCTGTGTCAAGGTGTGCCCCGAGCATGCGCTCAAGCTGGTCGAGCACGATGCGTCCAATCTGGTTGTTGTCGACCCCGAGGCCGAGAAAAAGGCCGCTCAGAAGGCCAAAGCTCACGAAGAGGCCCAGAAGGCCAAGGCTGAGGCAAAGGCCAAGCTTGACAAGATGCTCGATCAGGTGGAGAAGCTCGCGGACTAGCCAACGACCCCTATCTCTGCTTCATTCGTGCCGCCGTGGCGTCCGGGTTCGCCCAGATGCTGCGGCGGCGCTATACTTATGCAGTTTGAAATGCTTGTACCAAAAGGAGCTGTCGTGTCCCTTTCCATCGGTATCGTGGGCCTGCCCAACGTAGGCAAGTCGACGCTGTTCACCGCGCTTACCAAAAAGACCGGTCTTGCCGCCAACTACCCGTTCGCCACGATCGACCCCAACGTGGGTATCGTCGACGTGCCCGATAGCCGTCTGCAAAAGCTCGCCGACATCGTCAACCCGGGTCGCATCGTGCCGGCAACGGTCGAGTTCGTCGACATCGCAGGTCTGGTGAAGGGCGCCAACGAGGGCGAGGGCCTGGGCAACCAGTTCCTGGCCAACATTCGCGAGACCGACGCCATCTGCGAGGTCGTGCGCTACTTTAAAGACCCCAACGTCATGCGTGAGGTGGGCCGCACGGGCGAGTTCGTCGATCCCGCCGGCGATGCCGACACCATCATGACCGAGCTCATCCTGGCCGACATGGGCACGCTCGAGAAGCAGCTGCCTAAGCTCGAGAAGGAGGCCAAGCGCGACAAGGAGCTCATGCCCAAGTTCGAGGTCGCCAAGCGCCTACTCGCCTGGCTCAACGAGGGTAAGCGTGCCGCGTCTATGGAGATGACCGATGAGGAGCGCGCCGCCGCCAAGGGCCTGTTCCTGCTCACCATGAAGCCCATCCTGTATGTGGCCAACGTAGACGAGGACATGCTCAACGAGGACCTGGCGCCCATCGATGGCGTCAAGCCGCTGCCCATCTGCGCCAAGATCGAGGCCGAGCTTTCCGAGCTCGATCCCGAGGATGCGGCCGACTACCTGGAGAGCTTAGGCCTGGAGCAGCCCGGTCTGGACGTGCTCGCGCAGGCGGCCTATAAGCTGCTCGGCCTGCAGTCGTTCTTTACGGCCGGCGAGATGGAGGTCAAGGCCTGGACGGTTCGTCAGGGCGCGACCGCCCCGCAGGCCGCCGGCGTTATCCACACCGACTTTGAGCGCGGCTTTATTAAGGCCGAGGTCATTGGCTATGACGACTACATCGAGCTCGGCGGTGAGCAGGGCGCCAAGGCCGCCGGCAAGCTGCGTATTGAGGGCAAGGACTATGTCATGGCCGATGGCGACGTCGTGCACTTCCGCTTTAACGTGTAAGGACGACGCACATGTTTAAATATGGCAAAAAAGCCGGCTATATGGGTATTGTGCTGCTCGTGCTTGCGGTGATTCCGCTGGTGGTCGCAGCGTGTGTTATCCCTAACATTGGTCCCGAGGTGGCAACAAAGTTTAATGCCGCCGGCGAGGCGACGCGCTGGGGCAAGAGCTACGAGTTGCTGGCACTGCCGGTGCTCAACCTGCTGCTGAGCGTGGCGACGTACTTTACGGCGGGACGCCAGGCTAAAAACAATGATGACTCCGCCGCCATGGCGCGCATCGTGTGCGAGCGCTACCTGCGCAACGGTTGCATCACGGGTGTGTTCCTCAACGTGGTCAACGTTTACTTTATGTACTCGGCGATTACCGGAACGGGCTTCGGCCTTGGTTTCTAGCTTGTCCTTTTAGGCAACGAGTCTGCACATATATTCAATGGCTGCTGCGAGGCCGCCGCTCGATCGTGGTTTAAAGACCATGTCGGCGGCGGCCTCGTTTTCGTATCCGGCGCCGCGAAGGGCGAGCGCGATACCGGCTTCCAGGAGAAGGGGCAGACCGCGTTGGCTGGTTGCGATTACGGCAGCCTGATTGAGCGGGCAGCTGTGCGCTTGGCATTGGATGGCAAGTTCACCTTGCGCCGGGCAAGGGACCAGAACGGCGGCGACGCGACTTGATAGCAATGCAAATGCTGTGCGCTCATCGGGCGAAAGGCATTCAGCTTCAACGACGACGAGCTTGGGCGGTGCGCTGTTTGTGCGAAGCGTAGTTCGGTGCATGCGGACCGAAGAACCCGACATAGAAAACTCCTGTGTATTCGGCAAAACGTAAACTATAGTTTACGTTTTTGTTCAGCTCCATTTCAAACTCGGCTGCATGGACGAACGTGCGAAACAGATTCTTGGCAAGCGAGTCGAGCAGACGCGCAAGGACCTTGGTATCTCCAAGGTCGATTTTTGTGTGGCAGCAGGAATCAGCCGTCCCTATCTCGACAGAATCGAAGATGGGACGGCAAATTTCACGCTCAAGGTTCTATTTAAGATCGCGCCCGCACTCGGCATGACGGTGTCAGAGCTTCTCGAGGGGATCGAATAGGGGATACCCGTCGATAACTGAATTACGCCATCGGGACGCGGTCGTGGTTGACTTGGCTGTAGAACAGGCGCTGAATCTCGGCCGCATCACGTGACTGGCCGAGTGCCCACATGGTCTTGGCCACGAGCGTCTCGGTGGTCATATCGTCGCCGCGCAAAATACCCGGATGATCGGCGTAGGCACGGCCGACCTCATAAACACCCAGGTCAAGGCCTTCTTCGGGAACCTGCGTGGTCATTACGACAGTGCGACCCGAGTCGACCCAGCGGAAAATCGCCTCTTGGAACGACTCGCCCGACTCGCCAAACTCGGGGATACCGCCAATGCCAAAGGTCTCAAGGATTACAGCATCGTAGCTGTCGGCAAGGGCGTCCAGGATACCCGGGTTCACGCCAGGCGTTAGCTTAAGGACAAACACGCGCGGGTCGATGCTGTCGTAGAAACGCACCGGGTTTTCGCCCTGATGCGTGCCGTGAAGCCCGTTGCGCACAATGCGGTCGTTGCGGATGTAGGCAATGGGCGGATAGTTGACGCTAATGAACGCGTTAAAGCTCATGGTGCGCTGCTTGCGGGCGCGCGTGCCGGCGATGGCCACACCGCCAAACACGATTGAGACGTCGTGCGAATGCTCGTCGAGCGCATAGAGCAGGCTCTGGTACAGGTTGAGCTTGGCGTCGGTAAAGGGATTGCCCATGGGCTTTTGCGAGCCGGTGAGTACGATGGGCTTGGGGCTGTCCTGAATCAGGTAGGAAAGCGCCGCCGCGGTGTAGCTCATGGTGTCGGTGCCGTGCAGAATCACGAAGCCATCGTGGTCGGCATAACCCTCGACGATGACGTCGCGGATACGCATCCAGTCACTGGGGCGCATATTGGTGCTGTCGATGTTCATGGGCTGCACCACGTCGAGCTCGCAGAGGCCCGAGATCTCGGGGACGCTCTGGGCGAGTTCCTCACCGGTCAGGGCGGGGGAGAGGCCGTTGCCGTCCTCGGTCGATGCGATGGTGCCGCCCGTGGCGATGAGAAGGATGCGCTTCATGCTGGTATTCCTATCGTATTTGCCGCCGCAGAGGCGGAGTCGTTCGGCAGTATTGTGGCACAGGGCGTCCAATGTTCAAACGTAATACATCATCTGTAACGTTTAGTAACACTTCAATTGCCGTCAAATAAGGGCCCAGGTCGTGCGTTTGCCGTGCGCTGATGGCTGCGAGGGACGAGAAACCCCATATAACGTGTACACTATGAAAGTTATTTTCGTTCATTCACGCGGGTGGGCACCGGCTCCCCGCCAACAGGAGGGGAAACCATGGATCAAAAGGCTTCCGCAAAGGTCCTCGTACTCGACTTTGGTGCGCAGTACGGTCAGCTCATTGCCCGTCGCGTCCGCGACCTCAACGTGTATTCCGAGATTGTCCCCTGCGACATCTCGGCCGACGAGATTCGCGAGATGAACGCCTCTGCGCTCATCCTTTCCGGCGGCCCGGCTTCTGTGTATGCCGAGGACGCTCCGTCCATCGACCCCGCCATCTTTGACCTGGGCCTTCCCGTCCTGGGCTTTTGCTACGGCCATCAGATCACGGCCGTGACGCTCGGCGGCAAGGTTGGCCACTCCGAGGTGGGCGAGTACGGCCGCGCCACCATCACGCGCACGGCTGGCGCCAAGCTCTTTAACTCCACGCCCATGGAGCAGACCGTGTGGATGAGCCACCGCGACGCCGTGTCCGAGGTGCCCGAGGGCTTTACCGTTACCGCCAGCACCGACGTGTGCCCGGTTGCCGCCATGGAGTGCGTCGAGCGCAAGATTTTCACCACGCAGTTCCACCCCGAGGTCAAGCACTCCGAGTACGGTCAGCAGCTGCTGAGCAACTTCCTGTTTGAGATCTGCGGCCTGGAGCCCAACTGGAGCATGGACAACCTGGTCGAGACCATGACGGCCGAGTTCCGCGAGAAGGTCGGCGACGACCGCGTGATTCTGGCCCTGTCCGGCGGCGTCGACTCCTCCGTCGTGGCTGCGCTGGGCGCCCGCGCCGTGGGCAAGCAGATGACCTGTGTGTTCATCAACCACGGCCTGCTGCGCAAGGGCGAGCCCGAGCAGGTGGAGGAGGTCTTCACCAAGCAGTTCGATGTCGACTTTATCCACGTCCACGCCGAGGACCGTTATGCCGAGCTTCTGGCCGGCGTGACCGAGCCCGAGGAGAAGCGCCGCATCATCGGCACGCAGTTCTGGAAAGAGTTCTTCGCCGTGGCGCAGCAGCTCGAGATCGATGGCAAGCCGGTCAAGTACCTGGCTCAGGGCACCATCTACCCCGACATCATCGAGTCTGGCGCTCGCAAGACGGGCGGCAAGACGGCCACCATCAAGAGTCATCACAACCTGATCCCGTTCCCCGAGGGCGTGCACTTCGACCTTATTGAGCCGCTCGATCACTTCTTTAAGGACGAGGTCCGCGCGCTTGGTTTGGCACTTGGCCTGCCGGGTCACATCGTGTTCCGCCAGCCTTTCCCGGGCCCGGGTCTGGCCATCCGCATCATCGGCGCGGTCGACAAGGAGAAGCTCGAGATCCTCAAGAATGCCGACGCCATCGTGCGCGAGGAGCTCGATGCCTACAACCAGCGCCTGTTTGAGCAGACCGGCGAGCGCAACTCCGAGCACAGCTGCTGGCAGTATTTCGCGGTCCTGCCCGACATTAAGTCCGTTGGCGTTATGGGCGACGAGCGCACCTATCAGCGCCCGATCATCCTGCGCGCCGTCGAGTCCAGCGATGCCATGACCGCCGACTGGGCCAAGCTGCCCTACGACGTGCTGGCCCGCATCTCCGGCCGCATCGTGGCCGAGGTCCCCGGCGCCAACCGCGTGTGCTACGACATCACGTCCAAGCCGCCCGCGACCATTGAATGGGAATAGAACAGACGTTCGATAAAATAATATAGTATCAGATAGCGGGCACGGTTTCAATTGAATCCGTGCCCGCTGCTGTATGCGTGTCCTTGCATGCCCAATATGCGCCGTAAAAGCCGTCTTCTTCGACGTCAAAGTGAATGCGCTTCGTTTTTGCCTCTCAAAATCTTATTTTCACGATTTGCATTTTCATCCCGTTGTCACCGACCCTTGCGAGAAACCGGAAAAAGCCGCTGACAGAAGGGTCTCTCAAATCGTTGTAGCCCAGCATATAGCCGCGACTTGTGACCTGCAGACGGCTGTCCCACGTGCCGATTTCCTTGGCGGCATCCGAAACCGCAAAATATGCCCCCACATCCTTGATTTTTGCAGTCTTAAGCCATGTTTTTGCGATCATCTTTACCGCCGTCCGATTGGCAGCATCAAAGACCAGCACACTGCCGGGGAAAGCGTCCGCCATCCCCCGCACCAGTTCCCGGACCTGCTGGGTCAGAAAGTAATAGAACACCCCGGAGGCAAAGAACACCGCCCCGCGGGAGGCATCGATTTTGCTAAACCATGCGGTGTCTTTCAGGTCGCAGGGGATATTTTGTTCTCGATCCCCGGCGGGCAGTAGCTGCTGCCGCAAGGCAATCACATCCGGGAAGTCCAGATTGTAGATCTTGCATCTACCGTTGTCGCAGGTTCTGCCGGTGTTGTCCAGCCCGCAGCCCAGATTGACCACCGCCGCATTGGGGTGGCCTTTCAGGTAATCCCGCACCTCGAAAGCAAGATCACTCTGCCGTGTGGCCACCTCCAGCGCACCAAAGCGCTGCATCAGGCTGCGGGAGTTTTTCTCTGCCTCTGAAAAGTCGTAGTCGATCTGGTCGAGCAGACGAACCGCTGTTTCATCCCTGTAAAGGTTCGGGTACAGCTCCGTACACAGCTTCCGGGAATACAGCGGGAGGATCAGCGTCTCCTGCACGGTGTTTTTCTCAATTTTACATTTCATAGGTTTCTTCCTCAGTGAATAAAAACTGTCATAATTGCCGCCAGCATAGCCGCTATGACCGTCATGCCTATCGCCATGTGCAGGATGGATGCAAAAATACCCGTGCTTAATGCCCCTACTTCCGCGCCGTGACGCAGAGCCACTTTTTCTTTTTGCGTATCTGCACCTCGTGAAAACCCGCCTGCTCCAGGCACGCCTTTAATTCAATGTCCTTGTAGATGGTCATGCCGCCGATGATCTGCGTCCACCTCTCGTCCTTGTCCGTATCGCCATTGCTCTCGTTGCAGATAAGAATTGTCCCGCCTGGCTTCAGCGTCCGCCAGACCTCACGGAAGCATCGGGGCAAATCAGGCCAAAAATAGACGGTCTCAAAGGCCGTGGCAGCATCGAAGTAGCTATTCTCAAACGCCATATCCGCCACACTGCCTTGCAGAACGGCGCAACGCCCCTCCTGAATTGCAGTTCGGTTGAGCTTTCTAGCCTTCTCCACGCTGACGGGCGAATAGTCGATGCCCTTGACGATGCCATGCGAGTATTTTTTCAACAGCCGTTTTATGTTCGCCCCGCCTCCGCAGCCGCAATCCAGCACCTTGGCGTTTGGCGCAAGTCGTAGAAATCGAAGCCCCCACCGCGCCACAGGGCTGTGGCCCAGATTCATCATGGCAACCATAAGTTTTCCGCCGAGGCCCACGGGCTTGCGGGTGTTTTCAAAGAACGACATCTGGCCCCTCCGATTTTGTGCATTCCGCATAGGTCAACGGGAACGAGGCCTTCAGCACCGCGCTTTTCTGCACCGCCCAGCCGTTTTGACGCAGGAAACGTAGGTATTCCTCGCTTGTCCACCTGCTGTGGAGGGGGAATCCCGCCATACTCATGAAAAAGGCTTTTGCCTTGCCGGAAACCGAGCTCCCCGCGTGAGTGAAGGTTGGCGCGATGAGCACGCCGTCGTCCTTCAGCACCCGTCTGATTTCTTGCAGGGCCTTTTCCGGATGCGGCACTATGTGAAGCGCGTTGGACGCGATCACCACTTCGAAGGACTTCTGTGCATAGGGCAGGCGGAACATATCTTGTACGGAAAAGTGCAGCTTTGCGGATTGATTGTCCCGCTTTGCTTCAAGGATCATCTTTGCAGAAGCGTCCGTAGCCTCGATGTGCGCCGCCGCATCCACGATGCTCTTTGCGATAAGCCCCGTGCCGGTGGCAACCTCCAGCACGGTTTTTGCTTTCACCACCGGCCTGATCAGCCCATACATCTTCTCATACGCCGCCCGGTCCTTTCGCATGAAACGGTCGTACCGAGCGGCATTCTTGTCCCAGAAACCCTTGCGTTCGTGCATGGCTGTCGCCCCCAAACAGTTAGAGCCATCTAACTATAACACACGAATCATGAAGTAAGATAAGGCTAACCTTATTTTCTTGGCTAAGACGCATCTCTTCGGCTTCCGCTTATAGCGGCGCGAGTCAGATACTAGGCTGGAGCTGAAGAAGGAGCTTGGCGGACAGGTAGGTCGATACTGGTTCCCGGAACGGTGATCCAGCCAATTACACCAGGGCTCTAGTCATGCAGGTAAACCCAATCCATGACGGGAAATAGGTCCTTTTCTCTAGTTCGACGTCTTTCGGAGCTTGACGATTTGGACTGATGGAGGCGAGAAGTCCCTCACCGCGCCAATACCAGACGATTGCGCTATAGACATCTCTCCGACCCTTTGAATCACCCCTTTTCATGCCACCCGCTACGAACCCCGGCGGAAACTAGGGAGTGATTAAAAAGGCGACCTGCGGTTTTGCGAATCAATTGAGTCATTCCCTAAATCGCGAATCAAGGGCCTGATTCGCCCAAATTGTGCACGAATCAGCCCTTGGGCGGCGCGATGCGACACGCATCGACAACACTCGGACTGGATTAGTCTCTGAGCGGGAGTGCTTGAAACGAGGCGATTGAATAACTCCATCTGTTTTGGTTAAAACAAAAAAATATGACGCGCGCTTGCAGCATGAAGGAGAGGGAATCCTATGAAAATCGTTGTATTGAGTGGTAGCCCGCGTAAAGGCGCCAATACCGACACCATGGTCGAGGCGTTTGCCGAGACCGCGCGCGAGGCCGGCCATGCGGTCGAGGTCGTCCGCGTTGCCGGCAAAAAGATCGCCGGCTGCTTGGGATGCCAGTACTGCTTCGCCCATGAGGGCGTCTGCGTGCAGAAGGATGACATGGCCGACGTGATCGAGTCGTTGAAAGACGCAGATATGGTCGTCTTCGCCTCGCCTATCTACTGGTTTGATATCACCGCGCAGGAGAAGGCCGCCATCGACCGCCTGTACGCCTTCGGTGCCACGGGATTCCCGTTCACCAAGACGGCCCTTTTGCTCGATAGTCACAGCGAGGGTGTCTATGATGCGGCGATCGCTATGTACAAGTCAACCTGCGCGTACTGCAAGTGGGAGGACCAGGGCATTGTCACCATCAGCGGTATGACCGAGCGCGACAGCATGGCCTCCTCGCCCAAGCTGGAAGAGGTGCGAGAGCTCGCCCGCAAGCTGGCGTGAGAGTGCACTTCTGCGAGTAAATGGTAAAAGAAAGGGGCCCGGAGTGCAGTTAATCGCACCTCGGGGCCCTTTCTTTTACGGATTCGTGGCGGTACGACTTCCGCGGTTTTAACCAATCGCGTTAGTCAAACAGACTCGGCATGTCGTTTTCCTTCATGAGGGCACCGGCTGAGGGGAGGCTCTGCGCGGTGAACTTTTCGGCCGAGACGCCGGCGCCGAGGATGTCCTCGGTCGTGCCGACGGTGGTGACCGAGCGGCCCTTCTTGGCCGTGAAAGCCTGGACGCCCTGCGTGTTGGTGGTCGTCTTGGTCTTGAGCAGCGACGTGTTGAAGTTCATCAGGCGGTAGTCGCTCGAGACCAGCGCGAGGTCGCGGTCTTCCTTGAGCACCTGCGCATACAGCAGCTTGCTGCCGCCGTAGATTGCGTTCTTCAGGCGCTTGCGGTTGGTCTTGGTGACGTATCCAGAAAGCGCGACGCGCACCACGCGGCCGTTCTCAAAGACGAACAGCACATCGGCCTTGTAATCCTCGGGGTCGATGACCCAGATGACGCTCTCGTCGGGTTCCATCTCAAGATCGGTCGGCAGGTACGAGCCCAGCTGGGCCGACTTGGTGTCCTCAAACGCCGCAACCTTGCACTTGTACACCTGGCTCTTATTGGTAAAGACCAGCAGCTCGTGGGTGTTGGAGGACGGGAACTCGATAAAGGGTTTGTCGCCGTCCTTGTACTTGAGCGTGGTCGCCTTCTTGAGCACGCGGTCCGTCATCTTCTTAAGATAGCCATCGCGCGAGAGCATGATGGTGACCGGGTACTCCTCGACCTCGGGCTCCAGGCTCACCTCGATAACCTCATGGGGCTCGATCCTGCCCGTGCGGCGCGGCATCACGTACTTCTTGTTGACCGCTGCCAGCTCGTCGCTGATGACTTTCTTGATGTTCTCCTCGCTGGAGAGGATCTCCTCAAGCTCGGCAATCTCGCCCTCAAGCTTGGCAATGTCCTTGGTGCGGTTGAGGATGTACTCCTCGTTGATGTTGCGGAGCTTGAGCTCGGCAACAAACTCGGCCTGGGTCTCGTCGATGTCGAAACCCTTCATAAGGTTGGGTACGACCTCGGCCTCGAGCTTGGTGCCGCGGATGATGGCGATCGCCTTGTCGATGT
>CAVCRP010000011.1:0-56645 GCA_963604655.1 uncultured Ruminococcus sp. | reverse complement strand
CAAATCCAAGTTAGACCATTTCAAATGGTTCGATGTCTGCCCGGATGCGACACTCTATCGTGTCCATCCTCGCAGTATCCGGTTCTCAAGGTGCACGCCTTGCGGCCGATCCGGTTCGACCGGGCCGCGCGGCAAGGAGATATATTGCCAGACCGGAGGGGCGTGCGGGGCGGGAATCTGGGCGCACACATTTCCTACATATCTTGGGATTCGGATGACGTTTGCCAGCCGTTCCCTACCATTCACCGAGTGCGTCTTTATGGAGAGCGGTCTCATGGCTAGAGCGGATAGGCTCCCCTAGCCAAAGCGCAACCGGCATCGAGTAGCTCATCGCGCTCCTCCACCGAAAAGCCCTCGGCGTACACACGCACAACCGGCTCGGTCCCACTCGGACGAACCAGCAGCCACGTGTCATCCTCAAATGCCAAACGCAAACCATCCATATGGCTCACGCTCTGTGGGACCTTGCCGCATATCGACTTGGGATTTATACCCGGAAGCAGCGTCCGTAGCGACTCGGCGTCCTCGGCTTCGAGGCGCAAATCGCGTCGACCGTAGCTCGTCTTGCCAAAACTGGCCTCGAGCTGATCGACCAGAACACCCAAAGGCGCGCCCGTTTTTGCCATAAGCTCACACAGAATCAGGCAGGCAAGGATTCCATCGCGCTCGGGCATATGAGCGGCGATGCCAATACCACCGGCCTCCTCACCGCCCATGAGGACGCCGCCCTTTTTCATTTCTGCCGCAATATATTTAAAACCCACCGGCTTGACGGTCACGCGGCAACCGAGTGCCTCGGCAACACGGCGCACGAGCGTCGAACACGAGAGATTAACGACGATACGGCCCTCAAGATTGCGGAACTGCACGAGATCGCCCAGTACGAGCGCCATGATCTGATGTGGATGTATATATCTACCGCGCTCATCGACCGCCCCAATGCGATCGGCATCGCCGTCGGTCACCAAACCGGCGCATGCTCCGTCCTCGACAACAGTTCGTTCGCAGGCATCCACCCACGGCTCGACCGGGTCGGGGCAAATATCCTCTTGACCGGACGCCTGTCCGGCATGTATCTCGTGGACCTCGACGCCAAGCTCGCGCAGCAGGTCGGCAAGATAGCCCTGGGCCGCACCGCCCATGGGGTCAACCACCACACGCAGGTGGGCAGCTCGAATGGCCTCGGCATCGACAAACGATGCCACCGCCTGCATATAGTCAGGGATAATATCTGCGGTGCGATAGCGCCCCTCGATCCCCATCGACTCGGGAGCCATGGTCTCTTCGAGCTCTTCGATGACATCCTGGTTGGCCGTCGAGCCGTCTCCCATGCGCAGCTTAAGGCACAGATAGCCCTGTGGATGATGGGACCCCGTCACCATGAGTGCGCCGCAGGCCTCGCCGTCATATGCCGCCGCCCACGTAAGGGCAGGGGTCGGGACAGGTCGAGATGCGAGCACGGCGTCTAATCCGTGAGCTGCAAGCACGCCCGCCGCAAGCTCAGCGAACTCGTGCGCCTGGGGCCGGGTGTCGAATCCTATATATACCGTTTTGCCGGGATTGGTTTTTTGCCACAACTCGCCGACGGCATCGGCAATGCGGGCAACGTTGTCGGCGGTAAAGTCCTCGTCGACGCGAGCGCGCCAACCGTCAGTTCCAAAATGAATTATCGCGCACACGCGCAGACACCTCACAGTGTTTAGATCATGGTACGCATGAGGTATACCCGCAACGCGCGTTCAGCAACCTGCCGGCACCGGCATTCACCATTTGGGCAAATGCTGCCGAGGGCGTACAGGCAATAAAAAAACCGCCCCGTATAGAGCGGTTTTGACCTTTATATATCGAGCGCCTCGGCCATCGCCGCCGTAGTGATCGCCGTGGCGCCGCAGCAACTGCCAACCATTGCGGCACCGGCATACTTCCATTCGACGCATGCCCGAGCGAAGGCTTCAGGGGTCTCGTGCCATACGGGGCCATCCTGAGTTTGAACCGGGTCGCCCACGTTGGGACGCACCGTGACGGGAGTAGTTGCCGATGCAACCATCCTGGGCACCGCGGCGCTCGCGGCCGCAAGCGAACAGCAGTTGACGCCAACCGAGTTTGCGCCGTGTTTTTCGGCGTACAAAACGGCTGCCTCGATGTTGAGGCCATCGCCTAACAGGTCGCCTTTATCGTCAACGACAAAACTCACCAGAACAGGCATGCCGTCGGCGGCATCTCGGGCGCCGGCAAGTATGGGCTGCAAATTGCGGATAGACGTCACCGTCTCGATCAGTAGACCGTCAACACCGGCATTGAGCAAGGCGTGCGCCTGCTCGCGCGCAATACCTCGGATTTCACGATACTCGGCAGAGTCCTCGGCAAACCACTCAATACCGATCGGGCCCATCGAGCCCAACAGTAGCTGAGGGTGCGCCTGGCGGGCATCATCGACGGCCCCGCGATTGACCTCCGCCACGGATGGCGTGATCTGGTCGTGCTTGAGGGCATAGCTTGATGCCTGAAAGGTATTGGTGATGAGCACTTGCGCGCCGGCGGCGACATACAGGCGATGGATACGAGAAACGGTCTGCGGCTCTGCCAGATTCCAAAACGCCGGTGGAATGTCGGCGGCATCGTACTCGCACATCAGCACACTGCCCATGGGGCCCTGCGCCAACAGGGTCTCATTCGACAAACGGCGCGTAAGCTCCTCGGCACCAAAGCGGTTGTAGTAACTCGTATCCATATATCCCGCTATTCCTCGACGCAAATTCCCTGCTTTTCGAGATAAGCGAGCCAGCGGTTCATCGTGTCCTCGGAAAGCGCGTGCTCCATCATGCACGCCTCGGAATCGGCGCGCTCAAAATCGACGCCGAGCTCCTGGACCAAAAACGTGCGGATGAGGCGATGGCGGTACCAGATAGCCGTACCGACCTCGCGACCGCGCTCGGTCAGGATGACCTTGCCGTAGTGCGATTGCTCGACAAGCTCGGACGTTTTAAGCGCCGAGACCGCCTTATTGACCGATGCCTTGGAGACACCGAGGCGTTGCGCGATATCGACCGATCGCACACCGTTGGTCTCCCCCTCTTCGCTTTCGATGCGAACCATGCACTCCAAGTAGTCTTCGTTCGCCACCGTCAGGTGCAGCTCGCGCGAGCTATTTGTCGTATCCATGACCTTCCGTCCCTTCTACATTCAATGGGTGATTCTACCCCATCCAAGCGTCGCGGTATGCCGTGGCATACCGTGCTAGAGTTCTTGTTGCACACGACGACCAAGATTGGAGCGGTCTTTATGGAAAACAACACCACGAGCCCCGACGTCCTTGAGCGCTTTTTGCGCTATGTCCAGATCAATACGCAGTCGGAGGATGCAAAATGCGACCAGGTGCCCTCGAGCACCGTTCAATTTGACCTTGCCAACGTGTTGGCGAAGGAGCTGCACGAGCTTGGTGCGGAAGATGCCCACGTGACCGAACATGCCTACGT
Organism: uncultured Ruminococcus sp.; assembly: GCA_963604655.1. GTDB lineage: Bacteria > Actinomycetota > Coriobacteriia > Coriobacteriales > Coriobacteriaceae > Collinsella. The sequence continues at coordinate 53,169 of CAVCRP010000011.1, read as the reverse complement.
CTGCGCGCATATTCCCGCGAGTGCTGGCGCCGAGGACAAGCCCGCCCTGGGCCTAATCGCCCATCTCGACACCACTGAAGTTGCCCCAGGAGCCGGCGTGAAGCCGCACATTGTGCACTACGAGGGCGGCGACCTGATCTGCGGCACGGTTGACGGCAAGCCCGTTGCCATGAGCGCCGCCAAGCTTCCCGCCCTGAACGACCTCGTGGGTGAGGACCTGGTCTGCAGCGACGGCACCACGCTACTGGGCGCCGACGACAAGGCGGGCGTCGCCGAAATCATGGCGCTCGTCGCGCGGATCGCTCAGGATCCCTCGCTGCCCCACCCCGCGCTCGGCATTTGCTTCTGTCCCGACGAGGAGATCGGCCACGGCGCCGAGCTGCTGGATATTGAGGCCTTTGGCTGCAAGTACGCCTACACGGTCGACGGCGGCCCCGTCGGCGAGCTGGAGTGGGAGTGCTTTAACGCTGCCGAGGCGACCGCCCGCTTTGAGGGCCAGTCCATCCACCCCGGCGATGCCAAGGGCCGTATGGTCAACGCGGGCAATCTATTCTGCGACTTTAACGCACTGCTCCCCTATGCGCAGCGCCCGGAATATACGGAGGGCTACGAGGGCTTCTATCATCTTGAGGGCGTGTCTGCGACTGTCGATCACGCCACGGCGCGCTATATCGTTCGTGACCACGATGCCGCCAAGTTCCAGCAGAAGCTCGAGCTGATTGATTCCGCCGCAGCACTGCTCAACCAGCGCCTAGGCGAGGAGCGCGTGACGGTTGAGATCAAGCAGCAGTACCGCAACATGGCCGAGATCGTATGTGACTACCCGGAGCTTATTGACGTTGCCAAGGAAGCCTATCTTGCCTGCGGCGTTGAGCCCCAAGTGTTGCCGATTCGTGGCGGCACCGACGGCGCGCAGCTGTCGTTCCGCGGCCTGCCCTGCCCCAACCTTTCCACGGGCGGCTACTGCTACCACGGCGTCAACGAGTTCGTCCCGGTCAGTTCGCTCGTCAAGATGACTGACGTCCTGCAGGAGCTCGTCGCCCGCTTCGCATAAGGAACTCGAACAATCCAGTTCAACAAAGTCGCCCCGTCCTCAAAACCGAGAACGGGGCGATTTTTGGTGCAATGGAGTAGCTAATTTGGGACGTGTCTTTTAGCTACCCAACGGCCACGCCGATGTTATGGCACCGACAGCGAAAACCCGCCAGAGCGAGCAAGGTGCCTTTGGAGCGAGATGACGCCGTAGGTTGAGCATAAGTCAGCGAGCGGGTCGCATTTGAGGCAAGGTGACGTGAAACGAAAGGGCGCTGACCTTCTGGTCGCGCCCTTGAAGTTGAACGTCAGATTGTCCAAATGCGGCCCGCGCAGCGTCGAGCAGTTACGGCGTTTGGTAAAACGCCGTAACTCTAATAATTGGCCTCGTAACCGTTGCCGTCGCCGGTGGGCTCTTCGTAATAGTCCGAATCGCTTGAGTCGCTCGAATCGTCAGAACTACCCGACGAAGTGGCGGTACCGTTGGCGTAGTCATCGGAGGTGTTATTGCTCAGGTCGCCGATCGTGGAGCTGGAACCGTCGGACAGGCCCATGGTATTGGGGCCCTTAGGGTCCTTGCCGGCATCAACGCGCTCCATCATTTCCTTGAGCTCGTCCTCGTAGACGAAGACATAGCTCTGGCCGTCAATCATGGTTGTATCGTCTGCGTAAGAAGGCAGGTTGGCCGAGTAGATGCCGTCGACATCCATGCCGCGCATAGCGTTGACCGTAGACACGATATCCTGAACGCTCATATCGGTTACGAGCATATCGGACAGCGAATTGACCAGGCCAAAGATCTTCGTGGCATCGAAGTTATTGAGGATCTGGTTGGCAAGGGCGCCAAGCACCTGACGCTGGTGGCGCATGCGCGTGTAATCGCCGTCGGCATAGGTGTAGCGGCAACGGGCATAGGTAAGGGCGGTGGCGCCATCCATATGCTGCTGACCAGCGGTGATCTTAATATCAAGGTGCTCAGGGTCGTCGACATCGTCGGTTGCGTTAATGTCGATACCGCCAACCGAATCAATCAGCGCCTGCATACCGTCGAAGCTGACCTCGGCATAATGGGAAATCTGAACGCCGCACAGTTCGTTGACCGCCTCGACCATGGCCTCGGCGCCGCCAACGGTATGGCAGGCGTTGATCTTCATGGTCTCGCCCTTGTACACGACCTTGGTGTCGCGCGGAACGGAAATGAGCGTCGCCTGCTTCTGCGTGGGATCGATGCGTGCCAGGATAATCGAGTCGGCACGGTACGTATCCTCGCCCGGACGGCCGTCAGTGCCAAGAAGCAGCACGTAGAACGGATCCTTCGCCTCGTCGGTATCCACCAGAATCTGGCGCAGGTTGTCGGTAATGACATTAGAATCGCCGAGCTTGCCCATAATGGTGGCAAACCACAGGCCGGCAGCGGTCGTGGCGCTCAGCAGCACACCGAGCACGGCGATAAGCGCCACGCGGCGAACGTTGTGGCTGCGACGACGCTGGCGAGCGCGCTCGGAATAGCGAGCCACGTTATCGCGACTATAGATCTTGGCCTGCGCACCAGTTGAGGGTCTTCGGGTGGTGGTATCCGCGAGGGGCTTCTTGTTAAACATAGGCAACCTGTATTAGTAGATAACGGGATCGGGGACGGTGGCATGCTCGACATGCGCGCCGAGCGCCTGCAGTTTCTCGACAAACTGCTCGTAGCCACGCTTGATGTGATGGATGGCGGAGACCTCGGTCGTACCGTCGGCGATCAGGCCAGCTACGACGAGGGCCGCACCTCCACGCAGGTCGGGCGAGGTAACCTGTGCACCCGAGAAGCCCTTGACACCATGAATCATGGCATGATGGCTCTCGATACGAATGTCGGCACCCATGCGCACCAGCTCAGAGGCAAACATAAAGCGATTCTCGAAGATGTTCTCGGTAATGACGGAGCTGCCGTCGGCGAGGGCGGAGAGCACCATAATCTGCGCCTGCATGTCGGTCGGGAAACCGGGGAACGGAAGCGTCTGGATATCGACCGGCTTGATGCGCTCGGCGCGATTCACGTGGACGCCATCATCGGTACGCTCGCAATCGATGCCCATGAGCTCCATCTTCTTGAGCACCATGCCCAAATGGATGGGGCAAAAACCCGTGACGTCGACACCGCGATCGTCGGCCATCAGCGCGCCGGCGACGATAAAGGTACCGGCCTCGATGCGGTCGCCCACAACGCGATGGGTAACGGGATGAAGCTCTTCCACGCCTTCGATAGTCACGACGGGCGTGCCGGCACCGACGATCTTGGCGCCCATCTCGTTGAGCATGTTGGCAAGATCGACGATCTCGGGCTCGCGAGCGGCATTGTCGATAACCGTGGTGCCCTGCGCGCGCACGGAGGCCATGATGAGGTTCTCGGTCGCACCGACACTGGCAAACTCGAGCGTGACAGTGGTACCGTGCAGGCCCTGGGGCGCGTTGGCGTTGATATAGCCGTGGGCGGTATCGAACTCGACGCCCAAGGCCTCAAGACCCAAGATATGCATATCGATCTTGCGAGCGCCCAGGTTGCAGCCACCCGGCATGGCGATCTTGGCGCGATGGAAACGGCCCAGCAGGGGTCCCATGACGGCGGTGGAAGCGCGCATCTTGGCAACGAGCTCGTAGGGCGCCTCCCAGGAATCGACCTGGGAGGTATCGATCTCGAGCGTGTGCTCGTCGAGAACATCGATTGTAGCGCCCATACCCTTGAGCACCTTGCCCATCACGTGGACATCGGAAATATCGGGCACGTTCTGCAGCGTCGTCTTGCCCGGCGCCAGAAGCGTTGCCGCCATAAGTTTGAGCGCGGAGTTCTTGGCACCCGAAACAGGCACGGAACCTCCGATGGCGTGGCCACCCTCAACGCGGATAATATCCAAGGTCTACCCTTTCAAAAAGCATGCCCGGGGTGGCTGGGCCATCCCGGGCATGATGTGTTCGCAAATGGTCGAACGCTAAAACGTCTGACTATTGGGCAAGCTTGAGCTTACACCATGCGATTTCATTATAGAGGTAGGCGCGGCGTGCATCATCCTCCGACAAATTACCCAGCTTCTCTTCAAAACCTTGAATATCAGCTTTAACCTTGTCGGCGTCGACGGTCGCCAAATCGCAAGCGCGCTCGGCGAGGACGGTCACGACATCGTCCGCAACCTGGGCATAGCCGCCGGCCACGGCAAACGTGTGGTCGACAGTGCCCATGGCCTTATCGGAAACGCGAACGTAACCGCGGTCGATCGTGCAGATTTCGCTGGAGTGAGCAGGCAGAACGCCAAACTCGCCATCCGTGGACGGAATCGACACAAACGCAGCGTCGCCCTCATAGGCGCAGCTCACGGGGCACACGATGCGGATACGCATAACCTAGTTCTCCCCCATCTTGCGGGCGCGCTCGCGCACGTCCTCAATCGTGGAAGCATAGCGGAACGCCTGCTCGGGCAGGTCATCGGCCTTGCCGTCGACAATCTCGGCGAAGGAGCGGACGGTATCCTCGACGCGGACATAGACACCGGGGTTGCCGGTGAACTTCTCGGCGACGTGGAAGGACTGGGAGAGGAACTGCTGGATCTTACGGGCACGGTTGACCGTAAGGCGCTGCTCCTCGGACAGCTCGTCCATACCCAGAATGGCGATGATGTCCTGAAGGTCGGAGTACTCCTGCAGAAGCTCCTGGACCTTGACGGCGACACGGTAGTGCTCCTCGCCGACGATCGAGGGATCGAGAGCGTCGGAGGAAGACGCGAGCGGGTCGATAGCCGGGAACAGACCGAGCGACGAAATGCTACGCGAAAGAACCGTGGTGGCGTCGAGGTGCGTAAACGTCGTGGCAGGCGCCGGGTCGGTCAGGTCGTCTGCAGGGACGTAGACGGCCTGGACGGAGGTAATGGAACCCGTCTTGGTCGAGGTAATGCGCTCCTGGAGGTCACCCATCTCGGTAGCCAGCGTAGGCTGGTAACCGACGGCGGACGGCATACGACCCAGCAGTGCGGAAACCTCGGAACCGGCCTGGGAGAAGCGGAAGATGTTGTCGATGAACAGCAGAACGTCCTGGCCGCGATCGCGGAAGTACTCAGCGGTGGTAAGGCCAGCCAGACCGATGCGCAGACGCGCTCCAGGCGGCTCGTTCATCTGACCATAGACCAAGCAGGTCTTGTCGATAACGCCAGACTCGCTCATCTCGAGGAACAGGTCGGTACCCTCACGGGTACGCTCGCCGACGCCGGTGAACACCGAGGTGCCGCCGTGCTCCTGGGCGAGGTTGTTGATGAGCTCCTGAATCAGAACGGTCTTGCCAACGCCGGCGCCACCGAACAGACCCGTCTTGCCGCCACGGATGTAGGGCTCGAGCAGGTCGACGGCCTTGATGCCGGTCTCGAAGATCTCGGTCTTGGTGGTGAGCTCGTCAAAGCGGGGCGCTGCATGGTGGATGGGATAGAACTCCTCCACCTCGGGCATGGGCTTACCGTCGACGGGCTTGCCCATGACGTTCCAAATGCGGCCGAGCGTCTTGGGGCCAACGGGCATCTTCATGGGCTCACCGGTATCGGTGGCGGTGAGGCCGCGCTGCAGGCCGTCGGTCGAGGACATGGCGACCGTGCGGACGACGCCGCCCGGAAGCTGGCTCTCAACCTCGAGGATCGTGCTCAGGTGACCGATCGGGGTCTCGGCCTCGACCGTGAGCGCGTTGTAGATCGGGGGCACCGCGCCGTCAAACTTGACGTCGACGACAGGGCCGATGATACGCACGATGCGACCATCACCGGCAGTCGTCTTCTTGGTGGCTTCCTCGACCGCAAGCTTTACGGTGTTATTAGCCATTACTGTTCCTCCAATGCTGAGGCTCCGCCAACGATCTCGTTGATCTCGGTCGTGATCGAAGCCTGGCGCACGCGACTATACGTGCGGGTAAGGGTCGAGATGATCGCGGTGGCGTTTTCCGTCGCGGAGTGCATGGCCTTGCGGCGCGCACCCTGCTCGGCGGCCGCCGAATCGATCAGGGCCTGGTAGATGACCGTCAGGATATATGACGGCACAAGTTTGCCGAGAACATGCTCGGGAGAGGGCACGAACTCGAACGTGGACGAGATGCGCTTAGGGGCGTCGGTCTCGTTCTTACGCGGACCGTGGGCCATAGCGATCATCTCGGGATCGAGCGGCAGCAAGTGCTCGACGCGAAGCTCCTGATCCACGCGGTTCTTGGCGTGGTGGTAAACAAGCTCGACGCGGTCAAGCTCACCGGCACGATACGCATCGCAGATATGAGAGGAGATCATGCGGGCCTGATTGAAATCGGGCTCGGAGGAGTTGCCCTCAAAGTGCATGGCGACGTTTGCGCGGTCGCGGAAATACGTGGCCGGTTTGCGCCCACACGCGATGATCTCGCACTCGATGCCGTCGTTCGCCCAAGAAGCGGCGAGCTTTTCGGCCGTGCGCTCCACCGTCGTATTGAAACCGCCGGCAAGGCCGCGGTCCGAAGCAATGACGACAATCAGGCCATGCTTGACGCTCTCATGCTTCTGCAGCATGGGATCGGTGCCCGAGCAGGAGGCGTCGCCGGCAACCGTCAGCATGACGTCGGTCAGCGCCTCCTTATAGGGCTCGGCCTGCTTGGAGCGATCGAGGGCACGACGGATCTTGGCCGTAGAGACCATCTCCATCGTGCGCGTGATCTGCTTGGTCGTGGTAACCGAGGAGATTCGCTTCTTAATGTCGCGAAGGTTGGCCATAGGGCTTAGTTCTCCTCTGATCCAGTCGTATCGGCATGGCGCTTGGCCATGAACTGCTGCTTGAAGTCACCGATGACGCGCAGGAGCTCAGCCTTGGTGTCATCGTCGATCTTCTTGGCGCGAACCTTGTCGAGCAGCGAGCCAAAGCCATTGTCCATGTACTCGATGAGCTCGGCACGGAAAGGCAGCACGTCGGCGATCTCCAGGTCATCCAGGAAGCCCTCGTTGCCAGCGAACAGCGTAACAATCTGCTCGCCAACCTCAAACGGCTGGTAGCGCGGCTGCTTCAGGAGCTCGGTCATGCGGGCACCATGGGTCAGCTGCTTCTGAGTAGCCTCGTCGAGGTCGGAGCCGAACTGGGTAAAGCCAGCGAGCTCCTGGTACGAAGCGAGGTCCAGACGGAGGTTGCCGGCGACCTGCTTCATGGCCTTGGTCTGTGCATCGCCACCGACGCGGGACACGGAGATACCCACGTCGACTGCCGGGCGCTGACCCTGGAAGAAGAGCTCGGACTGCAGGTAGATCTGACCATCGGTAATGGAAATGACGTTGGTCGGAATGTAGGCCGAGACGTCGCCGTCCTGGGTCTCGATGATCGGCAGTGCCGTCATGGAGCCGTAGCCGTTCTTCTTGGACATCTTGACGGCACGCTCGAGCAGACGAGAGTGCAGGTAGAAAATGTCGCCAGGATAGGCCTCACGTCCGGGCGGACGATGCAGCGTCAGCGACATCTGACGGTAGGCCACGGCCTGCTTGGACAGGTCGTCGTAGATGACGAGCACGTGGCCGCCGGGGTTGGTCTCGCTGGCGGGCTTGCCGTCCTCGCCGTTGTACATGAAGAACTCGCCGATAGCGGCACCGGCCATAGGCGCGATGTACTGCATAGGGGCGGAATCGGCAGCGGTGGCCGAAACGATGATGGTGTAGTCGAGCGCACCGTGCTGAGCGAGGGTCTCGCGGATGTTGGCAACCGTGGAGGCCTTCTGGCCGATGGCGACATAGATGCAGACCATGCCCTTGCCGCGCTGATTGAGGATAGCGTCGATGGCGATGGCGGTCTTACCGGTCTTACGGTCGCCGATGATGAGCTCACGCTGACCACGGCCGATAGGCACCATGGAGTCGATGGCCAACAGGCCGGTCTGAACCGGCTCGCACACCGGGGTACGGTCGATGACACCGGGGGCCTTGAACTCGATGGGGCGACGATGCGTGGCGACGATGTCGCCCAGGCCGTCGATGGGCTGGCCGAGCGGATTGACGACGCGGCCGAGCATGGCACGGCTCACGGGGATATCCATAATGCGGCCAGTGGTGCGGCACTCGTCGCCTTCCTTGATGGAGTCGACGGCACCGAACAGAACGGCGCCGACCTCGTCACGGTCAAGGTTCTGGGCAAGGCCGAAGACGGTCTCACCGGTATCGGAGCTCTTGAACTCCAGAAGCTCGCCTGCCATGGCGCTCTTGAGGCCGGAGACGCGCGCGATGCCGTCGCCTACCTCGTCGACCGTTGAAACCTCATGCGTATCGACCGTCGCGGAGAGGCTCGTGAGCTGCTCCTGCAGTTTCTTGGCGATATCCTGGGCATTGAGGGTTTCGGACATTAGGCTTCACCTCCGTACGAATTAGCAGAGTTTGCGAGGGTCTCCTGCGCGATGCGCAGCTGCGTCTTGACGGAAATGTCACGACGCTCGCCGCGGGCTTCGAGCACCAGGCCGCCCACGATTGACGGGTCGACCTGCTCGATAAGGAATACCTTGCGGCCGAAGTCCTGCTCGCATTTCTTAGTGATGGTTTGACGCAGCTCGTCGTCGAGCGGGATCGCCGTGGTGACGGTCACGCCCACTACATCCTCGTCTTCCTCGGCAACATACTTAAAGGCAGCTGCCACCTTGGGAAGAAGGTCGAGCTGGTCGCGCTTGGACATGGTGTCGAGCACGGCGATGATCTCGGGGCTGGCGCTAGCCAGGCGCTCGATCATCTCGAGGTCCTCGAACACATGGTTCTCGGCCTTGGCGGCTTCCAAAAGGGAGCGCGCGTAGGTCTCGAGCACCTTGTCCTGATAGCGGCTAGTCGGCATTCAGGCTACCTGCTTCCTGGATGTAGCGCTCGATGAGCTTCTTCTGCTCGGCCTCGTCCTCGAGTGCCTCGCCCACGATCTTGGTGGCGACGGCAACGGACAGGTCGGCGATGGAGCTCGCGGCACCGGCGTAGATGGACTTGCGCTCGTCCTCGACGGTCGTATGGGCCTTGGCGATGATCTCCTCGGCCTCCTTGTGAGCGGCCTCGATGATGCGGGCGCGCTCGGACTCGGCGTCCTTACGGGCCTCGAGAACGATATCAGCAGCCTGACGACGGGCGTCGGTGACGATCGAGTCGGACTCAGCGCGCTTGGCGATAGCCTCCTGCTTGGTCTTCTCGGCCTCGTCGAGGCTCTCCTCGATCTTCTTGCCGCGCTCCTCCATGGTTTTCATGATGCCCGGCAGGGCGACCTTGGCCAGCACGATCCAGATGATCAGGAAGGCGATAAGCGCCGGGATGAACTCCGCCATCTTAGGGATGAGGATGTCCGCACCGGCAGCGCCGTCCTCGGCGAACGCGGATACCGGCATGAGCAGCGCGGCCGCGGACGCGGAGAGTGCGATCGCGCTCTTCTGGGATGAAAGATTCATACTTGACGCTCCGTGCTATTTAACGATCAGCGCGACAACGAAGCCGATCAGAGCCAGAGCCTCGCCGAAGGCGGAGCCCATGATGAAGACGGTGAACACGCGGCCCTGGACCTCAGGCTGACGGGCCATAGCACCCGTAGCACCCAGAGCAGACAGGCCGATAGCAAGACCAGCGCCGATAACACCGAGACCGTAACCGATAACTCCCACGATTCCTCCTTTGTCGTGCGTGTCTTTTTTCACGCAGGATAACCTTTTTATAACTGCCGGGCTCCATGGGTACGGGCACCGGCGGTTTAACGAATTGCCTTACCTTTAGGCGCGGGCGGAAGACTACTCCTCCTCCGCGACCTCCTCTGCCTCGGAGACATACACGGCGGTAAGGACCGTGAAGACGTAAGCCTGGATGGCGCCGACCACAAGCTCGATCGCATAGATCAGGATGAGGATGGCAAGCCAGGCCAGCGAAGGCAGGGCTCCGACGGCGTGGGCCGCGGAAACCTGCTGAAGCAGCGGCTGCATGAACATGCTCGCCATGATGGCGAACGAACCCATGACCACGTGTCCTGCGAACATGTTGCAGAACAGACGGACGGCGAGCGTGATGAGGCGCAGGAAGGTCGAGAAGAGCTCGACAACCCACACGAGCACGTTCATCGGGAAGCTCACACCCTGCGGGGCGAGGCTCTTGATGTAGCCGATCACGCCGTGAGCCTTGCATCCGTAGTAGATGAAGTACACGAAGGCGAAGATGGCGAGCGCGGCGGTGGAGCCGATTGCGCCGGTGCCGGGCTTCATTCCCGGGATCAGGCCGATCATGTTATTGATCAGGATGAACAGGAAAAGCGAGCACAGGAACGGGAAGTGCTTCTTCCAGTTCTCACCCACGACGCCCTTGCCGATATCGTTCTCGACGTACTCGATGATGTACTCGAAACCGTTGACGAAGAAGCCCTTGGGAACCAGGGTCTGCTTCTTCTTGAACACGGCCAGGACGATCAGGAGCACGATCGTGGAGACGATCAGCCAAAACGAGTACTGCGTGATGCCGCAGCTCAGATCGCCCACGACAGGGGTGGAGCTGAACTCGCTGACCAGATGATTAATCTCATCAGGCAGCTTTTCAAAAATTTCCACGACTTACCTTTCGACCTCATGAGGATCTCGCAGCGCCTTGGCGACACGAACCGTGCAGGCGGCCATAAAGGCCACGAAGCCGATCGCCTCGCCCAGGAGGAACATGCGAAATGCCTCTCCGAACAACACAAACACAACCAAGGTGAAGACGAGCAGGGCGATTGCCGAGACCGCCAGACTCACCATGCCCTTGAGCATGTCCGCATTCTGCTTATCGTCAAGAACCGGCTTGAGCGTAAAGACAAAGGGAAGGAAGGCAATTGCGCCCGCGATGGCGCCTGCAACGATAGCGAGCAGATCGGCTATCTGAAACACTGGCTTCCTCGCTTTCCTTTTTAACGCCTCACAGCACAGTCCCAGCCAAACATTGGTGACTATTGTACGAGCCAATCGCTAAAGTACAACCGTAAAACAAACGGTTAATACGCACCTGTACGTTTTCTTAAGGCCTTCTTTATGCCGCAGGTACGGTAATACGTTTTTTCGAACCCCTCAGGGCAAAACGTCCGTTAACAGAAGTGCGCGTGGACGACTTTTGCTCGCCCGCGCGCACCATTTCTTCGTATTTGTGACCGTAGCCGACAAGGCCCAACGACTAGAGCGTACCGTAGATGCGGTCGCCGGCGTCGCCCAGGCCGGGAACGATGTAGGCGGCCTCGTTGAGATGGTCATCGATGGCGCACGTATAAATATGTACGTCGGGGTCCTTTTCGGTCAGTGACTTGAGGCCCTCGGGCGCGGCGACGATGCACAGCATGCGGATATCCTTGACACCGCGCTCGCGCAGGTAGCTGATGGCCATCTCGGCCGAACCGCCCGTGGCGAGCATGGGGTCGACAACCAGGCAGATGCGCTGGTCGATATCCTTGGGCATCTTGCAGTAATACTCATGCGGCTCGTGGGTGACCTCGTCGCGCTCCATGCCGATGTGGCCCACGCGAGCGGAGGGTACCAAGTCGAGGATGCCGTCGACCATGCCGAGACCCGCACGCAGGATGGGAACGATGGCGAGCTTTTTGCCGGCGAGCTGCTTAAACGTTGCGGTGGTGATGGGGGTCTCGACCTCGACGTCTTCCATGGGCAGGTCGCGCATGGCCTCGTAGCCGTCAAAAAGTGCGAGCTCGCGCACGAGCTGGCGGAACTGGTTGGTGCCGGTGCTCTTGTCGCGCAGGATCGACAGCTTGTGCTGGACGAGCGGATGGTCGACAAGCGTCACACGGGACGTATCGTAGGTGACGGTCATGGGTTGATGCCCCTTTCATTGCGGCCGGAAGATGGCCTTGCTGACAAGACGCATGGCGACGTTGTTGCCGCGCGCCGTGCATAAGTTTAACGGTTTGTTGTATCGAGCAGCTCGTCGCAACCCTACTGAGCGGTGTTGAGCGAACGCTTGACGGCATCACGCCAACCAGCGAGGTTGCTCTCACGGCGCTCGGCGGACATGTGAGGATGGAAGACTTTGACGATCTGAGCGTTTTGCTCCAGCTCCTCCAAATCCTCCCAATAGCCGACAGCAAGGCCCGCCAAGTACGCGGCGCCGATCGCCGTGGTCTCCACCGTCTCGCACTGCAGCACGGGGATATCCAGCAGATCGGCCTGGAATTGCATGATGAACTCGTTGCGCGAGGCACCGCCATCGACGGACAGGCGCTCAATCGAAAGTCCCACGTCCTGCTCCATGGCGCGCAGCACGTCATAACTCTGGTAGGCCATGGACTCGCAGGCCGCACGTACAATGGTCGCGCGACTCGAGGCGCCGGTCAGGCCGCACACGATACCGCGAGCACGCGGGTCCCACCAGGGAGCGCCCAGGCCTGCGAAGGCGGGGACGAAGTAGCAGCCCTCGTTGTCGCTGATCGAAGTGGCGAGTTGCGCGGACTCACTCACGCTCGAGATGATGCCCATGTTGTTGCGCAGCCAGTTCATGGTTGAGCCGGCGGCAAAGATAGAACCCTCGAGCGCATAGCTGATTTTGCCGTCCGCGGCGATACCGATCGTGGAGACCAGACCGTTCTTGGATTCGACGATCTCGTCGCCGGTGTTCATGAGCATAAAGCAACCCGTGCCATAGGTGTTTTTGGTCTGGCCGGGATGGAAGCAGCAGTGGCCGAACAGCGACGCCTGCTGGTCGCCCGCCACGCCCATGATGGGTGGCATGTTGGTCATGATGTCGCTCGCGACGCGGCCGTAGTCGCCCGAGCTCCAACGAACCTCGGGCATCATGGAACGCGGGACGTCGAAAAGCGCCAGCAGATCGTCGTCCCAATCGAGCGTATGGATATTAAAGAGCGCGGTGCGGCTGGCATTGGTGTAGTCGGTGGCAAAGACCTGACCGCCGGTGAGGTTGTAGATGAGCCAGGTGTCGATGGTGCCGAACATGAGGTCGCCCGCCGCCGCGCTCTCACGCGCACCATCGACGTTGTCGAGGATCCACTGCACCTTGGAGGCCGAGAAATACGGATCGAGCGTGAGCCCCGTGCGGGAGCGCACCAGTTCTTCTGCGCCCTGCTCGACCAGCTCGTCGATCAGAGGCGCGGTGCGACGGCATTGCCACACGATGGCGTTATAGATGGGCTGGCCGCTTATGCGGTCCCACACTACCGTGGTCTCGCGCTGGTTGGAGATACCGATGGCGGCAATGCGGTCAGAATGGATGCCGCTCTTAAACTGAACCTCCATCATCACGCCGATCTGGCTGGCAAGCACCTCCGTGGGATCCTGCTCCACCCAGCCGGGGCGCGGGAAGCTTGTTTTGACGCTACGGCGCGCCTGGGCGACGATGCAGCCGTACTCGTCAACGATGGTCGCGAGTACCGAGGTGGTGCCGCAGTCGAGCGCCATGATGTAGGAACCGCCAAAGCTAAACGAGGCGTCTTCCATACCCAGGCTACCTAGATTCAACAACATCGCTTACACCTTTCTATTGCATCGGGTCGGACAGGACCCGTTCGATCTCTGATGCGGGAAGCGCGCCTTGGCGCAGGATCTGGAGCTCGCCGTGCTGAAACGACACGATGGTTGAGGCGTCGCGACACGTGGTCTCACCTGCGTCGACGGCCACATCGACCCCCTCCAGGATACGCTCCTCCACCGTGACAAAACTTGCCGGCGCGGGTGCACCGTGCGTGTTGGCGCTCGTGCAGGCAAGCGGGCTGCCACAGGCGCGGATGAGCGCTTGCACCACGGGCGAGGCCGACGCGCGCAGGGCGACGGTGCCGTCGGCGGCGCGCATAAAGGTCGGCACGCATGGGGCCGCCTTGACCACGATAGTCAGGGCACCCGGCCAACATCTTCGGGCGAGCACGCGGGCCTCGTTAGGGATATCCACGCCATAGCGGTCGAGCGCCTCGGCCCCATCGACCAGCCAGGCGACGGTTTGCGTGAGTTCGCGCCGCTTGAGGGTAAAGATACGGCGATAACCGGTATCGAGCGCGGGGACCGCGGCGCCGTTGACGGTGGCCTGCGGGTCGCGCGGCCACGGCAGAGATTCACTTGTATCTTGCGGAACGGCATCCGAGAAGGCGTTGACCGCCACGGCGACACCGTAGACCGTCTCGGTCGGGATCAGCGCCAGGCCGCCGCGACTGAGCACCTCGGCTGTGCGCTCGACGGCGAGCCAATGCGGCTCGCGCGCCCCCTCATTTACCCGATAGACCGTCTGCATGTGTATGCCAGCCCCTTACGCTCTGGTGCAAGTTTGTTTACTGTGGGGCATTCTCGCACGAAACGTTCAACCTATTTGCCCAGAGCGCATGTTGGTTTGGTGAGCGGCTGTAGTAGTCGGTGAAAGTGAGGGGGTTATTGGACGGCTACGAACTTCTTTGGTCTGCCGGCGTGGCGCTCTTGGGCAGCGTAGCGCTCAATGCTGCCAATCGTAATCATCCGCCTACCGCCAACAAGCTCGACATCGAGCTTGCCAGCCTTTACCAAGGCAGTAATGCGCGGAGCGGAGACCTTGAGATCCGCCGCCGCGTCTTTAAACGTTCGGCAAGCCGCTTCCCGGGCATCCTCATGGTCGATTTCTACCGAAAGGGCCACGACTTCTGCAGACCGTTCGTATGCTGCTGGATTTATGCCATTGTTGAGGTCGTCAGCTAAAAACGTCATGAGCGCCTCGCTGGCATGGGCTATTGCCTCCTCGCGCGTATTGCCATCGGCAAAGGCGCCGGGGACCTGCGGAAAGCTGGCACAGTAGCCGTCGTCTTCTTTTATGAGGACGCAATCGTAGGTAAATCGTTGCTTCACCGTGACCTCCGTTTACCAGCCTGCCTGGCGACGAATATTTGCCCACGTGCCTTTCTTTGGGCGATCGCCGCCGGAGCCATTTACCGTGACAACGCGGTCGCCAGATACGTACTTTGCATGGCTACCAACTTGTGCGACCTTAACGAATCCATCGTGCTTGAGTAGGGCAATGATTTCCCGAAAGGTAGGAGGCTGCATGGGCCGACCTCTTTCAGTCGTCCTAATTATAAACTTCTTTATAGTTTTTGGTGAATCAGTTAATAAATATTACTGACGTTGTTTTGGCTCAGTGACGATGGCTCGGACGATGCGGGGACGATCGGTGAGGTCGTGGACGATGCGGACGTCCGAAAGGCCCGCCTGACGGCAGAGCTCGGCGGCGGTATCGAGGGCGCCCTCGTAGAGCTCGCAGGCAAAGAGGCCACCGGCGCGCAGCATGTAGGGTGCCGCGTTGAGCAGGCGGCGGAAGATATCGAGGCCGTCGGCGCCGCCCTCGAGCGCCAAATCGGGCTCAAAGTCCTTGACCTCGTGCGGCAGCGAGCGCATGACATCGGTGGGAATGTAGGGCGGGTTGGAGACGAGCACGTCGAAGGTGCCCCACTCTTCGCGGGGAATGGAGCTTACCAGGTTGGTGAGGCTGAACGCGACCTCGTCCGCCGCAAGGCCAAGCGCATCGCGGTTTTTGGTTGCCAGGTCGATGGCACGCGGCTCGATATCGGTAGCGGTGCAGGTGACGTGGCCGCGGCGCTCCCAGGCAAGCGAGAGCGAGATGCAGCCCGTGCCGCAGCCGACCTCGAGGACGCGGGCGATGCGGGGCTCTGCCGGAGCGGGCGCGGCGGCGTTCTGCGCGGAGGTCGTCTCCTGGTCGTCACCTTCGATGGCGATGCCGTATTCGTCGAGCTCGGGCTCGGAGGCTTCCACGTCATCGGTATCTGCCACTTCGGCTTCGGCCGCCTGCGCGGCGGCCTCCTCGGCCTCGCGATCGGCCAGCTCCTCGGCATAGGCGCGGCTGCCAAGTACGTCGCTGCCCAGCGCCGCCTCGTCGGCAGCCGTGAGGTTGGCGGCACGGCGCTCGGCGGTCGCGCGCTCATCGGCCAGCGCAGCCTCGGCCTTACGGGCCTGCTCGACCTCGTCGTTCCAGGGCAGCTCGACACGCTGACGGGCAGCGGCCTCGGGGCTCAGCACCTCGGCATCCAGGTAGTTGAGGACTTCCTCGACAAGCATCTCGGTCTCGGGGCGCGGAATGAGCACACCGGGGGCGCAGGCAACGTCGATCATACGAAACTGCGTGCTGCCCGTGATGTACTGCAGCGGCTCGCCCTTGGCACGGCGGACGACGGCCGCATGCATGGTCTCCAGCTGAGCCGCGTCGAGCGTCTCGTCCATGCGCATATATAAGTCGATACGCGCCAGACCCGTAGCCGCGCATAGCAGCCACTCGGCAGAAAGACGGGGATGCTCCTCGCCGCGCTCGGCCAGGTACTCCTTGGTCCACTCGAGACAACGCTTGATGGTCCAGATCTCGTTTGCCATGGGGTCCTCCCCTCTTAAGCGCCAGGCGGCGCGCGAATGTCGGAGCAGATTGTACGCGAGGCCACCGCTTGGCAAGGGACGATTGGAAGCGATTATCGATAATCAGCCAAGATTTTTGAGACGGGCTCGCTCAAAGTGCTCATTCGTCGACGTCTAAATTTGCATCCGTCAAGCTTTTGGCAAGGTTGCCCCAAACCTGACCAATATCTAACCAAACACTTGCCAAATCGCTTGACGCACGTCGCGTCAAAAAATGCCACGCAACTTCTTGGACAATATTTTGAGCATTATTTTTGGCTGTAGACCGACGCTTTAATCAGGTTTTAGCAGGAAAACAGTTCATTTGCTGACAAATCAAACCAAATAAAATCAAAAAGCAATTTACCCACAGTAGTCATTTAAGAGCGTCCCCAATGACTACCCAAGGAGTGTCCCAAACTGCCGGCAGAAAAGGAACGTCCCTAACTGCCGCATCTAAGGCAAGGCAACGCCGCGGGTTGAGCATAAGTCAGCGAAAACGCCCCTAAGCGAGCAAGGTGACGTGAAAGAGGAGGGAAGCGTACTTTGGTACGCGACCGACGATTGAACGTCAGATTGCCGCTTGGGGGCGTTTGCAGCGTCGACCGGTTACGCGGTTCGTAGAACCGCGTAACCTACTAAACAGCCTGTGCCAGCTTCTCGGCTCGCTCGGCGGCGGCAAGTGCCTCGATGACAGTGCCGAGCTGATCGCCCAGAAGGACGCCGTTGTAGGTGGAGTTGAAACCGATACGGTGATCGGTCACGCGGTCCTGGGGCTGGTTGTACGTACGGATCTTCTCGGAACGGTTGCCGTGGCCAATCTGGCTCTGGCGCTCGGCGCCGAGCTCGGCCTGCTGCTTCTCGAGTTCCATCTCGTACAGACGGGCACGCAGCATCTGCATGCAGACCTCGCGGTTCTGGATCTGAGAACGCTGCTCCTGCGACTGCACCACGGTGTTGGTGGGCAGGTGGGTGATGCGCACGGCGGAGTAGGTGGTGTTAACGCACTGACCGCCAGGGCCGGAGGCACAGTAGGTATCGATGCGCAGGTCGGACTGGTTGATCTGGACGTCGATCTCCTCGGCCTCGGGAAGCACGGCGACGGTTGCCGTGGAGGTCTGGATACGGCCCTGGGACTCGGTCTTGGGAACGCGCTGGACACGGTGCACGCCGGACTCGAACTTCATGACGGAGTAGACGCGGTCGCCCTCGACCTTGAACTCGATGGACTTAAAGCCGCCGGCCTCGCTGGGGCTGGAGTCGAGCACGGTGGTCTTCCAGCCGCGCGACTCGCAGAAGCGCTGGTACATCTTGTACAGATCGCCGGCAAAGATGGCTGCCTCGTCGCCACCGGCGGCGGAGCGGATCTCGACGATGGTGTTCTTGTCGTCATTGGGGTCGCTCGGAATGAGCATGTACTTGATGTCTTCCTCGAGCTGGGGAAGCTTTGCCTCGTTCTCGGAGATGTCCATCTGGAGCATCTCCTTCTCATCGGCATCGGTGGTATCGTGCAGCATTTCCTTGGCAGCCTCGATGTCATCGAGCGCGCCGATGTACTCGCGCGAGGCGGCAATGAGGTCGGACTGGTGCGCGTACTCCTTGTTGAGACGCGTAAACTCCTTGATATCGGAGGCGACGGCCGGGTCGGAGAGCTTCTTCTCGAGCTCCTCGTAGGCCTTGATAATCTTTTCGAGCTTATCGCGCATGGCGGGACTCCTTTATATGCGTGAAGGTGAAAATCGGCAGAGTTGATGGGGCGCGCGGCGCCACTGCGGGGGTAAGCCCGGCTAGAACATGTCGATCTTCAGATACATGCGCATCCCTTCGCGTATGGGGTACATAGTTGCTGTCTAACCCAAACATGATAGCGTGCCCAGGCAAACCTGCATATAACCCGCACGGAATGATTGGTGCAAACAAACCTGACCCCATTGCACCAAGGGCTTGCTTTTTGGCTAGAGCGTTTGGAGTAGAGCGACGAGGAAGCGGATGCCCTGGAGGTAGGCGCGGCGGGTGATGCGCTCGTTGGTGCCGTGGACGCCGCGATCACACTCGTCGTCATCAACCACAAAGGCTGAGAAGCGAATGCACTCAGGGCAAATGCGCTGGTAGTTGGCAGCGTCGGTCGCACCGATCACGGTCGAGGGCACAATTGCCACTGGCTCGAATGATCCGCTTTCCTCCGTCCCCTTTGGATCACGGAAATAGCGGGCGGCGATGGAGCGAACCGCCTCGAGGCCGGGACCACCGATGCGCGGGGACGGCGAGGGTTCGGAGCTGCCGGGGCCCAGCTCCACTTCGACACGACCGGCAAGGTCCGCCCCGGCAACCGCCTCACGGCAGCGCGCCACAACGTCGGCCACGCTCGTGCCCTCGAGCATGCGGAAGTTGATGTTGGCCCACATATCCTGCGGCATTACGTTGGCGCCGGTGCTGCCACCCTCGATCTGCGTGGGCGCGCAGGTGGTCGTCACCAGCGGATAGAGCTTCTTGCTGGCGAGGCAATCGCAGACAATGGCATCCCCGTTGGCGGCAATTTCATCGGCCGTGTAGAGCCCCAACTCGACGAGCTGGGCGGCAAGTAAATCGGTCACGCGCGTCGGCCACTCGATATCGCAGATTGCGGTGATGGCACGGCTGAGCACCTCGAGCGACGTGCCGCCGTAGGGATTGGAAGAATGTCCACCCGCGCTCTTTGTCTTGAGCACAATGTCGGCATAGCCCTTCTCCGCGAGGTCGGCGTGCATAAGCCAGCCCTCGCCCGCGCTGTACTCGGCAGCCGGAACGATGCGGTAGTCGCCCTCGTCGATCAGGTACTCAAGCTCAATGCCGCGCTCCTCGAGCACGCGGCCGATGGCGCCTGCGCCGTACTGCGTCGTCTCCTCGTCCTGGCCAAAGGCCAGCAGCAGCGTGCGCTCATGCTGCCAACCGTGCGCCAGCGCATACTCGACAGCCTCGAGAATGCCTGCGACCTGGTCCTTCATGTCGATCGCTCCACGGCCCCAGATGTAGGTGTCGTCCACGTGCCCGCTAAAGGGGTCGTGCGTCCAGTCGGCCTCGGTACCCGGCACCACGGGGACCACGTCCATGTGGCCCATGAGCATAATGGGCTTAAGAGCCGGATCGCTGCCGGCAAGCGCCACCAATGGCGAATGGTCGATAAGCTCGACCTCGCCCGCCGCGAACACGCGCGGCCAGGCCTGCTGCATATACGCGCGCAGGTCGTCGAAAGGTTGCCAGTCCACCGCCTCGGCATCCATGCTCGAGATGGTCGGAAACGACAGCACGCGGCCCAAGCGCTCGCACGCGCCCGCCTCGTCTATATCGGCAAAATCGTCCTCATGCGCAAAGAAGCGCCAAACCTCGGCCATGACATCCTTTCGATTGTGACGACAAAGGCCGCCCCACGGGAGCGGCCCTGCAACGCAAGCGTTTGCGGTCGGTTATTTGTCCTCGAGATAACGAGAGAGGAACTCGCGAGTGCGCTGGTGTTTGGGGTTGCCGAAGATCTCGGCCGGCGCGGCGTCCTCGAGCACCACGCCCTTGTCCATAAAGACCACGCGGTCGGACACCGTGCGGGCAAAGGCCATCTCGTGCGTGACGACGACCATGGTCATGCCGTCGGCCGCAAGCTTGCGCATGACCTCGAGCACCTCTCCCACGATCTCGGGGTCGAGTGCGGAAGTCGGCTCGTCGAACAGCATGATCTGCGGATTCATGCACAGGGCGCGCGCGATGGCCACGCGCTGCTTTTGGCCACCGGACAGGCGACCCACAGCGGCGTGCGCGAACTTTTCGAGCCCCACGCTCGTCAGATGCTCCATCGCGACCTTCTCGGCCTCGGCCTTGCTCATCTTTTTGAGCGTGACGGGCGCGAGCGTGCAGTTGTCGAGCACGTCCATGTTGTTGAACAGGTTAAAGCCCTGGAACACCATGCCGATGTCCTCGCGGAGTTTATTGATATTGCAGCGCTCGGCCGTAAGGTCCTGGCCGTGGAACCAGATTTGGCCCGCGTCCGGGGTCTCGAGCAGGTTGAGGCAGCGCAGGAAGGTCGACTTGCCCGAGCCCGAGGCGCCGATAATGGTGACGACCTCGCCGGGATTGACGGACAGGTCGATGCCCTTGAGCACCTCGAGCGAGCCGAAGCTCTTGCGCAGGCCCTCGACGCGGATAAGCGGCTCATTGGTCTGTGCGGCGGCCGCGGTGCCGGTAGTGGCGGTATCTGCCATGATGATTCTCCTCGTCTTGAGCCTAGTTGGAGCTGGGCAGCGTTGCCGGAGCCTCGGCGCCGAGCTTTTTACCAAAGGCCTCGAGCAGGCGGCTCGCCACGAGCGTCAGGATCAGGTAGACCACGAGCGCCACGCAGTAGACCTCCATCTGGCGGTAGTACACGCCGGCGACAGTGGTGGTGGCGTACATGAGGTCGAACACGCCGATGACCGAAAGCACCGACGAATCCTTGATGTTGATGATGAGCTCGTTGGTGAGCGCCGGAATCGCGTTTTTAATGCCCTGGGGGAACACGACTTTGCGCATGGCTTGCCACTGCGACAGGCCCAGCGAGCGCGCCGCCTCGGCCTGGCCGGGATCGATGGACTCGATGCCGCCGCGCAGGACCTCCATCATGTAGGCGGTGGAGTTGAGCGAGATGGTGACGAGGCCGGCGGTGAAGGTACTCCAAATCTGGTTGGCCTGGGCGGTCTCGAAGCCCATGCCGCGCAAAACGGTGAAGCCCGCGTAATAGATGAGCAGGCCCTGGACCATCATGGGCGTGCCGCGCACGATGGTGGAGTAGATGGTCGCAAAGCCGCGGCCGATGCTCTTAAAGAAGCGCACCAGGTCGTTGTCCACGCGATCGAAGGTCTGAATGCGCAGGAACACAAAAAGCAGCGCCAGGAAAAAGGCGATGACGGTACCGAAGGTCGCAAGTGCAATGGTGATCTCGATGCCGCGGATAAAGAAGTCGCCGCTCTTGTAGGTCATGTAGACCAGGCTCGACAAAAAGTCGCTGGGGTTGGAGTCCGAGACAATGCTCACCTGCACCAGGTCGATAAACGACATGACGCAACGGTCGATAAAGAAGATCGCCGCGATGGCGACCACGACGTAGCTGCCTAAGCGTGCGCCACGACGGAAACGCTCGGATGCGAACGGCGACGTTTCGCGATAGTCGTTCCAGTGCATAAGTTTGGTGACCAGCGCCGCCGCCGACACGACGAGCCAGGCCCAAAGGATTGCCCAGAGGCAGTCTTGGAACACGCCCGTAGGCGCCAAGAAGCTCAGCGGCGTGGGGTTGCGCTGGCTAAATGCCAAGCCGAGCGCCGCGATAACGCTCGTGCCCAGGTACACATAACGGTGGTCGGCCTTGATAAAGGAGGCCAGACGATTGATGCCTTTCATGCTGCCTCCCTATGCCGGCTGACGGTCGAGGCACGCGTCCCACATTTGGTCGCGCTCCTCTTGGCTAATGCCCTTGAGTGTCTTGTCGATGAGCTTAAGCAGTTTGTCCGAGCCCTTGCGGCAACCGACATTTGCCGTGACCTCCTGCTTAAAGCCCTCGCCCTCGGCAAAGTGGATGGGGACGATACCGGGATTTTGGGCCATATAGCCCTTTTCGTTCTCCGTGTTGTAGGTCACGGCGTCGCACGTGCCCTGCAGCAGATTCGAGAACACCGTGGGGACCGAATCGACCGGGTTCTTGTGCACAACGCCCGGAATCTCGTCGATGACGGTATCGAGCATGGTGTCCTTTTGGCCGAGCACCGTGGCACCGCTGAAGTCGCTGAGCTTGGTGGCGTTTTGGTAGGGCGAGCCCTCTTTTACGAACAGGCCAAAGTAGCCAATGAAGTACGGGTCGGAAAAGCCGACGGACTCCTCGCGCTCGGGCGTGGCGCTCATGCCGGCGATGATGAGGTCAATCTGGCCGTTGTTGAGCGAGTCGATAAGGCCCGAGAAGCTCTGCTTGACGGCAACGGGCTCGCCGCCGAGAGCCTTGCAAACGATCTTGGCGATCTGCACGTCGTAGCCATCGGCATAGGCGCCCTGCACGTTGTCGATGGGGATCGTGAACTCGCTGGCCTCGGAAACCTGCCAGTTGTACGGGGCGTAGGCCGCCTCCATGCCGATGCGGATCTTATCCTTGCCGATAACGGAATCGGACAGGTCATCGCGACCGCCGCCCGTCGTGGGCTGAACTACTTCCAGCGTGGAGGGACGCTGGCAGCCGGCAAGTGCGCCGGCGACGACAGAAGCGCTCGCAGCGAGAGCGCTACCCAAAAAGATGCGACGGCTGCATACCGGCTGTGGATGCGCGTCGCGTTGATGGGGAGAATGCATAATCTGCCTTCCCTGTTGAATCGTATGCTGACGACTTAACAGGATATACGCCAGCGACCAGCAGCGCAGCACAAGCTCGAAAAATTAATAGACACACGAGGACGATTGGCGCAAAGCAGCCTGCCCCATGTACCACTTGGCATGAAAAAGGCAAGGCATAGACCTTCTGGTCATGCCTTGCCTTTTGAATGACAAATTGTCGCTCTGGGTGGCGCGCAGCGTCGACCGGTCCGTCGTTCGTTAGAACGGCGGAACCTCTAGAGCAGGGTAACGCTAAAGCTGCGAACGTCCGTCTCACCCGGTGCCAAGGTAATGGTGTTGACCTTGTGCTCAAAGACGTCGTCCTCGGTGTCCATGGTGGTGTGGCCGGTCCAGGGCTCGAGCGCCACAAACGGGGCGTCGTTGGCGGCAGACCACACGCCGATGTACTTAAAGCCCTCAAAGTCGATCTTGACGCCGTGGCCCGACTTGCGGCCGCGCAGCGTGAGCGTGGAACCCGGGACATCGGTGAACATGATGGCATCGTTATCGAAGCTGCGGTGCGTGATGGGCAGCACGTCCGAGTTATCGGGAGCCTTGTAGCTGCCCTCGAACGTCATAAGACCGTCGGGCGTGATGATGGGGGCCTCGTTAGTCCAAGCCTCGGTAAACGCCAGCTCGTAATCCTCGAACGCCTCGTCTTCGGCACCGGGGGCGGGCACGTTGAATGCAGGATGACCGCCCACCGAGAACGGCAGGGCCACGTCGCCGGTGTTGGTGACGGCAAAGGTCTGCGTGAGCGTGGCGTCGCCGGTCAGGGCATAGGTCATGTTGAGCTTAAAGTGGAACGGGAACGCCTTGAGCGACTCGGGCGTGTCAGTAATCTCGTACGTTACCGAGGAGCCGTCCTCCGAAACCTCGACCAACTTGTGCTCGACGATGCGAGCGAGTCCGTGGCGCGGCATCTCGCAGGTGCCGGCCGCAGACGTCGCCGTGTTGTTGCGCAGCGAGCCCACGATGGGGAACAGGATGGGCGCGCGCTTGCCCCAAAAGGCCGGATCGCCCTGCCACAGATACTCATTGCCGTTGAGGGCAAGGCTCGTGAGCTGGGCGCCCATGGAATCGATGGCGGCGGTAAGGCCGCCGCGCTTGATGGTAGTGACGGTAGACATGCTACTTCCTCCAAAAGTAAACAATAGTGTCGAGGGCTATTGTCCCACTCTTGGCGGCGGGGTTGAGCGACAGGTGCAGTTATTGAGCAATAGCGTAAAGGTCAAACCCGCCCTGCGGCGTGCTATCGACCGTATCGGGCGCCTGTGAATTAAAACTCACCGGAACCATGCGCTTTGAGGCACGGTAACGCGTGCCGTCGGTGGCGACGGGCGGCTCATCGACCGTGAGCTCGTAGTCGCCGGGCTTGAGCTCGATGCCGTCACCTTCGGAATTGACGTATTGGTACTCGTCGATCGCTTGCCCCTTGAGCGTGCGACCCACGATATGGACGAGCATCTGGCTGTCGCCGCGCGCGGTGTCCCACGTCGCGCCGTCCTTGACCTCGACCGATACATGCACCGAGCGCGTGCGG
This sequence comes from uncultured Ruminococcus sp., assembly GCA_963604655.1. Lineage (GTDB taxonomy): Bacteria > Actinomycetota > Coriobacteriia > Coriobacteriales > Coriobacteriaceae > Collinsella. Next base: position 28,888 of record CAVCRP010000011.1, on the reverse strand, counting down.
CTGAGCGATTGTTCGACGGACATCTCGACCTTGGCGGCGTCTTTTCGTTGTTGTTCAACATGGCTCCAGACGTTTCCAATTACCGAGCATGCGATAACGCCGGCCATGAAGGCGATGAGGATGGGGCCGAGCGGAGAGCGACGGCCCGCGTCTTCCTCGCGGGCCAGATTGGGACGATGCGTGGGCGCGGGCGCTTGGGCACCCTGCGAGGGCACGTCGAGGATACTGAAAGAAGCCGTGCTGCCAGGGTCGATGTTGTGGCGTGGCTGCGGGGTCTTTGCCGGCGAGATGGACATGTCCGCCGGCTCGCCGAGCGTGGCCGTGGCGTCGGCCTTCGCTTCGTCGGCCTCGGCCTGGGCCCAGGCCTGCTCGAAGGTCAGAGGCTCGGCGGAGTCGGGGGCGGAGTCCGGCTCGACAGCAGCATCGTTGCCGGCCTCGTCCTCGTCGCTCGACACGTCACGCGGCGCGGGCTCGTCCCACTCCTCGTCCGGAGCCTCGCCCTCGCTATACCACCATTCAAAGTTATCGATATCCATACGGGGCGCCCCTTAAGCCTCGCAAATAAACACTTGCCAGCCTTATACCCCCAGATGGCACGGGAGCTCGCCGGCACAGACAGGAAAAGCGTCACAACATTCGACGCTTTTCCTCGTTTTCGAGATTTTCGCCGAATGTTGTGACGGTTTGGGCGACTGGCCGGCAGCGCAATGCGACAAAGGGACTGTCCCTTTGTCGCATTCTGTTAGAGTTGCAGGGATTGAATCCCGCTTATTCATGCGACATTGGAGTGACAACCTTGACCGCCGCAACCACGTCTAAAAGTAAATCAACCGCCGCCGCGCTCTCCCCCGCGCGCACCAAGCTCTGCCTGGCGCTGCTCGTGCTGTTGGGATTCTCGCTCGGCTGCTCCGAGTTCGTGGTCATCGGTATCGAGAGCGACTTGGCAACGGAGCTCGGCATCTCGCTTGCCACTGCGGGCCAGCTCATCAGCGTGTTCGCGCTCGTCTACGCCATCGCGACGCCGGTGCTCGCGCTCAGCACGGGGCGTTTTCGCCGCTACCAGCTGCTCGTGTGCTATAGCATCGTCTTTGTGCTCGGCAACCTGGTCATGGCGTTGGCGCCCAACTTCCAGGTACTGTTTATCTCGCGCATTGTCCTGGGCTCTGTCTCGGGTGCGCTGCTCGCCGTGGGTGTGACGTACATCCCCGAGCTGCTGTCCCCGCAGCAAACCTCGCTTGCCATCTCGGTCGTGTACGGTGCGTTTTCCGTGGCAATGGTCTTTGTCACTTCGATCGGCAAGTTTGTGGCCGACACGCTCGATTGGCACGTGGCCATGTACGGCACGCTGACCTTTGCCGTTCTGATCTGCGGAGCGCTCGTGGCGTTTATGCCGCGCACTGGGCAAACCGACGAGCCTGCCACCTTTCGCGAGCAGGCGGGGCTTCTACGCGAGCCGAGCATCATCACCGGCATGCTCATCTTTTTGTTTGGCGTAGGCTCGGTCTATGTGTTCTACGGCTACGTGACGCCTTATCTTGAGCAGGTGCTGGGTATGGGCACCGTTCAGGCGAGTACCACGCTCATGGCCTATGGCGTGTTCTGCCTGATCTCGAACATCCTGGGCGGATGGATCGATGCGCGCTTTGGCATGAAGGCGCTGCTCGTGACGTTTGTGTTGCAGGCTGCGGCGTTACTCGGGCTGTTTGCCGTGGGCGGCACCATGCCGCTCGCGCTGGTCTTTGTCTTTAGCTTGGCGCTGCTCATGTACCTGTTCTCGGTGTCGTGCATCACGCACTTTATGGACGTGGCACGCAGCCGCCATCCCAAGTCGATGGTACTCGCAAGTTCGGTTGAGCCCATGGCGTTTAACGTCGGCATCTCGTTTGGCACTGCAGTGGGCGGCGCCGTGGTAAGCAGCATTGGCATTGCGTACGTGGGCGCCGTGGGCGCCGCGTTCTCGCTTGTGGCCTGGGCGCTTACGCTGGTGACGATTAAGTTGGCTCGCTGGGAGCGCCACCGCGGGTAGCGCAATTGCAGCTAAAAGCCGCAGCACCGCCCACCATCTTTTGACCGCCTGGCGCTCGCTCCTGCAGCCATGCAACACGTCGTCTGCCGCCCAAGTCAGTATCTTTCCCGGCGCTATTTAACCACGCAAAACGCATCCTGTTAAGATTATCGCTATCGTTTTTCGCAATCTGAAAATCGATAGAATCGCAGGTAAAGCTTTCGTAGTCTGAAATGGTCAATCCACACGAAAGGGGTTTACCACATGGACAAGAAAGCAGTTGTAATCGCCGGGGCCGGCAGCACCCACACTCCCGGCATCATCCAGAGCCTATTGCAGAAGAAAAACGAATTACCGCTGCGTAAACTCGCCCTGTACGACATCGACGAGAAGCGCATGCATCTCGTCTACGACATCATGAAGCAGTTCATCGAGCAGGAAGCTCCTGACATCGAAGTTGTCGTGACGACCGATCCCGAAAAGGCATTCACCGATGTCGACTTCGTCTTCGCGCAAATCCGCCAGGGTGGCCTTCAGATGCGTCGCCAGGACGAGCGCATCCCTCTTAAGTACGGTTGCGTGGGACAGGAAACCTGCGGCGCCGGCGGTTCGATCTCCTATGGCATCAGGTCCATCCCCGGCGTCTTCGACCTCGTACGCTACGCCAAGAAATACAGTCCAGACGCCTGGATCCTCAACTATTCCAACCCTGCCGCAGTTGTCGCCGAGGCCACACGTCGCGAGTTTGGCAACGACCATATCCTTAACATCTGCGATATGCCCACGGCTATCTTGCTCTCGTACTCTAAGATGCTCGGACTTCCCAGCTGGCGCGATATCGACCCCATGTATTTTGGACTCAATCACTTTGGCTGGTTTACCAAAATCTACGACAAGCAGGGACGCGATCGTCTGCCGGAGCTCCGTCAGATGATTCTCGAGCACGGCATGGCCGTGAGCGACAAGCATCACAAGGACAAGGACTGGATGCACACCTGGGGTCAATACGTCAAGATTGTGAAGGACTATCCCGAGTATCTGCCCAACAGCTACCTGCAGTACTACCTGTACTCCAAAGACATGGCAGATGACATGGACCCCAACTGGACGCGCGCCGACAACGTCATCAACGGACGCGAGAAGGAGATGTTTGCCGAGCACGACAAGTACCTGGCAGATCCCGCCAATTACAAGAGCCCCGTACAGAGCTTCACGGTCTTTGGCGACTTTATCGTCGACGCAGCCGCCTCTATCGCCTACAACAAGTGCGAACGTTATCTCGTAATCGTCGAGAATAACGGCGCCATCCCCAATCTGCCCGACGACGCCATGGTCGAGGTTCCCGCCTACCTGCGCTCTTGGGGCCCCGAACCCATCAGCCAGCCTGCTATCCCCACCTTCTACAAGGGGCTTATCGAAGAGCAGAATGCCAGTGAGAAGCTCGCCGTCGACGCATATTACGAGCATTCCTACCAGAAGGCGCTCGAAGCCATCGCAATCAACAAGACCGTCCCTTCGACTACCGTCGCGCGCCAAATCCTCGACGACCTGATCGAAGCGAACGGCGATTATTGGCCGACCCTGTCCTAACTCCCCGCGCATCGAAGGAACATCATGAAAGAAAGCAAGCTCTACAGCGAGTTCCAGAGACTCGGCAAGGTGCTCATGGCGCCGGTCCTCCTCCTGCCCGTTTCCGGCATTTTGGTCGGTCTGGGCTCCGCCCTTTCCAATGCTAACCTCATCTCGCTCTGCCCGTTTTTGGGCACCGAGCCAATGGTGATCTTTAGCACGCTCATCAAAGCAGCCGGTAACGTTATCAATGGTAACATCTCGGTTCTCTTTGCGATCTGCATCGCCTACGGTTACGCCAAGGCCGAGAAGGCGACCGCCGCACTCTCAGGCTTCATCGGCTACATGACCATGAACACGATCATGGGTCAGCTGCTTATCCTGCTGGGCACCATCGATCCCGCCAACCTGCAGACCGGTCAGAACGCCATCCTGGGCGTAACCACACTCGACACCGGCGTATTCGGCGGCATCATCATCGGCTTGGTAGTCGCGTGGATCCACAACCGATTCTATAAGGTGCAGCTTCCGCCGGTGCTCGGCATCTTCAACGGCACACGCTGCGTCCCCGCCCTCACCGTCGTTTTCGCAAGCCTAGTGGGCGTTGCGCTCGCCTTCGTGTTTCCGTTTGTGCAAACCGGCCTAAAGGCCGCCTCGACACTCATCGATTCCACCGGGGTGTTTGGCGCGTTCATCTATGGCTTCTCCGAGCGCATGCTTCTGCCCTTCGGCCTGCATCATTTCATCTATCTGCCGTTTTTCTTCACTTCTTTGGGTGGTAGCATCCAGGTTGACGGCCAGACCGTCGAGGGTGCTGTCAACATCTACAACGCCATGCTCAACACGCCCGGCATGATGTACGACATCGACATCTCAAAATACGTCATGAACGGCAAGGTGCTGTTCGCCATGTGCGGCCTGCCTGCGGCGGCGCTCGCCATCTACCACTGCGCCCGTCCCGAGAATAAAAAGAAGGTCGGCTCTCTCATGATCGCCGCCGTTATTCCGGCCGCCATCATGGGCATAACCGAACCGCTCGAGTACTCCTTCCTCTTTGTAGCGCCCGTACTCTACGTGGTCCACGCCCTGCTGTGCGGCATCGCGTATGTACTCACCTACCTAGTACAGTTCAATGTGCCCGGACCTTCCGCCTTCGGCGGACCGCTCCTCTCGTGGATCTTCAACGGCATCATGAACGCCGATAAAGGCTCCAACTGGTTCTGGCTTATTCCGCTCGGCATCGCTTACTTCGGGATCTATTACGTGCTGTTCCGCACCTTTATCAAGAAATTTGACCTCAAAACCCCGGGCCGCGAGGATGATGACACACAGGCAGCGGATGACACGTCGGCCATCGACTCCAAAGCACCTGTCCAGGTAAGCGAGCTCATCCCGCAGATCGTGGAAGCCGTGGGCGGCGCCGATAACATCTCGGGTGTCAACGCCTGCTTCACTCGCCTGAGGCTCAGCCTCAAAGACACCGCCCTGGTCAAGGACGATAGCGTCTTCACCAAAGACCTCGGCGCCAGCGCCATCGTGCACGTTGGCGGCGGTGTTCAGATCGTTTACGGCAATAAAGCTTCTGTCTACAAAGTCGAAATGAGAGAATACTTGGGCATGGAATAAATCCGTCCCATAGCTTCACCACAATGCTCCGGAGATGGCATATCCGCTCCGGGGCATTATTGTTTGGAGTGATTTGAATGTCGATGTACGAGGTCTATTCGAACCTCAGGTCTTGTATCGAAGACGTCGAGAAGGGCGGCAGCCTTGACGCCCACATCGCACTCTACGCCCTTTCCCATCACGACGAGATCCCAGAGCTCTCAATAGAAGAACTTGCCCGCGCGTGCAATACATCGCCCGCGACCATCTCGCGCTTCTGCAGGCGCGTAAACGGCTCGAGCTTTCGATCGTTCAAAGAGCAAGTTGACGACTTCAACGCTTGGCTCCAGCGCGAGACAACCGAGGCAAGGGCGCATAAGCAAATCGATATACCCTGGTATTTCGATATCGTAGAGACCTCTTTGCTTGAAACAAAACGCCTGCTCACCGAGGATCGACTCGAGCAGGCCGTTGACTGGCTTCTCGATGCGCAAAATGTCTACGTATACGGAAGCTCATTCTCCAATCTCGCCGCCCGCTCACTCTGCGAAAAGCTGAGCCGCGTAAACCGACTGTGCTTCTCATTCGGCTCCGTCAAGGGACAGGAAACGTCGCTCTGTCTGCTCCAACCCGACGATCTAGCCATCTTTGTATCGTTCTCAGGGAAGACGAGCCATATCTTCAATCTTTACGTTGAGGCCAAGCGGCGAGGTTGCCGCGTTATTTGGATATCGAGCAACATGGCATTCGATAACAACGGGGCGCGCGAGCTCTTGCTACCCGTGAGCGCGGAGTCACTCAGCGAGTACTCGACCGCCTTGGTTGAGGGCATGAGCCTACAAAGCGCGGTTAACGCTCTGTATATCAGCTGTGCAAATCGACTTCGGGCGCAGCGCTAGCCGCAAACACGCTAGAACCGAAAAGAACGCACCTCACCGTCACAAGGCGTCCGAATACACGATAGGCAGCGCCAAAAGAGAGCAACGGGCACGTCATGTACTTGCCCATTCACCCCAAAACAGCACAGGTTGGCGCCCGATTGAAGGATCGGACGCCAACCTGTATTAATCTTGATTGTGTGTTTGAGTCGTTTACTCCATACCCAGTAGCTCGCGCATCTGAGTTGCGTAGTTAGATGCCATATTGCCGTAGACAATCTGCACGCCGCCGTTAACATGCACGATGCCACGCGCTTCGAGCTTTTCGGTAAACTCGGCGTCATCAACTACCTTGTCACAGTCATTAAGCTGGATGCGCAGACGGGTGAAGCAGGCCTCGACAGACTTAATATTGTTGTCGCCGCCCACTGCCTCAACGATGGCGGGAATGAGGTCGCTGATCACAGTCTTGGGAGCCTTTGCGGCCTCATCGTCGGACTCTTCCTCGCGGCCGGGAGTCTTAAGGTCCTTCTTAAGAATGATGAACTTGAAGACGAAGTAGTACACCACGAAGTAGATGGGGCCGAGGAACAGGATAACCTGCCAGTTGGAGCCCTTGGCTGCACCCATAATGCCGTTAAAGATCAACGACAAGAGCGGGCCGCCGAAGGACGCGGAGCCAGCCACGTTGAACTGCAGGATATAGGTCAGCGCATAGGCAAGACCAGCCATGAGAGCGTGGAACACGTAGAGGATGGGCGCGATAAACAGGAAGGAGTACTCGAGCGGCTCGGTAATGCCGGAGAGGATGCAAGGCACCACGATGGCGATCATGAGTGCTGCGGTCTTCTTCTTGTTCTTGGGAAGCGCCGTCTTGTAGAAGGCGAGTGCAGCGCCAGGCAGGCCGAACATGGCGAAGATAACCTTGCCGTTCATGACAAAACGGCTGACCTCGATGTTAAACGGCGTGCTGGGAGAGCCCAGGATCGCGTTGTAGATATTGATAGCGCCCTGAACAGTCTGGCCGTCGATGGTCTCGACGCCACCGAGCGATGTGAAGAAGAACGGCAAATAGACAAAGTGATGCAGGCCAAAAGGCAGGAGCATGCGCTCGCCGGCGCCGTAGACAAATGCACCAAAGGCACCCGTAGTCTTGATGAACTCGGACAGCGCACCGAGAGCGTTCTGAATAAACGGGAAAACAAAGGACATGACCAATGCGAGGATGCTGCATGAGAGCAGCGTCACCGCCGGGATAAAGCGCGTACCGTTGAAGATGGAGAACACGGCAGGCAGCTCAATCTTGTAGTAACGGTTATGCAACCATGCGACGATTGCACCCACCAGAAGACCGCCGATAACGCCAGTGTCGAGCGTGGTGATACCGAGGATCGTGCTCTGGCCCGTCGTAAGATTCGCGGGATCGATAACGCCAGTCGCCGTAAGGAACGTGCCCATCACGGAGTTCATGCACATGTAGCCCAAAAAGCCACAAAGCGCCGCGGTAGCCTTCTCGGACTTGGCGAAGCCATAGGCGAGACAAATCGAGAAGATAACCGGGATGTTGTTCATAACGATGCCGGCTGCGGCCTTGAGAATCGAAAAGAAAATCGCAAAGCCCGGAGCAGCAAGCCAGGGAACAGCTGCCGTAAGGGTGGGGCTGGTAAAGGCATTGCCAAAGCCCTGAAGGATGCCGGCGATTGGCAGGATCAAGACAGGCGTCATGAGGACTTTGCCCAGGCGCTGGAACTTTGCCAGCAGCTCATCTTTGTTCATGGGATACCCCTCTTAAAGAAACGGGGCGTGCAGCTCTACAGCCCACACGCCCCATAACAGTTATCAAGCGCTATGGAACTAGCTACTTAAGCTCCGGCCAGTAATCCTTATTGGCCTCGATGAGCTTGTCGAGCACTTTGCGAGCCTTCTTTGCGTCACCGACCAGACGATTAAGCGTGAGTGCCTGCAGGGCCTTCTCGTAGGAACCCTCCATCCAAGCCTCAACAGTCAGGCGCTCATAGGCGTACTGGTTCTCCATAAGGCCGCGATAGAAGGTGCCGATCTTACCGACAGCGTAGGGATGCGGGCCATTGGAGCCAACGCTCGCCGCGACCTCGACCATGGCGTCATCGGGCATGCCCTCGATAATCCCGTTGTTGGGAACCATGACAATGAAGGTCTTGTTGGTGTTGCGATAAATGGCCGACGTGATTTCCACGATCATATCGCCATGAGCATCGTTCTGCACAACCGAGGAGTTCTTTGCGGTGCCGACTTTGGCAACGCGCTCGCACTCGGCGAACACGCGCTTCTCACGACCGTTGATAACCTCGTCGGAGCGAGTGTAGTCGGGGTCGAGGTGAGCGACCTTGTACTCGGGATACAGATAGTACTGCAGATAAGTGTTAGGCAGATAGTCGGGGAAGTCCTCGAGCATGTCCTTGACCATGGCGTAGGTGTCGAGCCAGGACTGGTCACGCTGCTCGGCATCGGCAGGAAGGAAGCCGTTCTTCTCCGTGTACTCCTTAATCTGCGGGACGAGGTCATGGCCCTCTTCATCGTAGATGTGCTTGAACCAACCGAAGTGATTGAGGCCAAAGTACACGGGCTCCGTCTTGCTCATATCGCGACCGAGCAGGCGACCGTAAGAGCGCATGAGGTTGACGGGCTGATCGCAGATGTTGAGGACGCGATGCTCATCGGGCAGGACGCGCTCGAGACCATATGCCACAATAGCAGCCGGGTTGGTGTAGTTGATAATCCACGCCTCCGGGCTATGAGCGCGAACGTCGTTGACGATCTCAACCATGTCATGCATGGAGCGCATACCGTAAGCCATGCCGCCAGGGCCCACCGTTTCCTGGCCGATGATTCCCATATGCAGCGGAATCTTCTCGTCCTTGCTACGCATCTCGTAGCCGCCGGTACGAATCTGGCAGAGCACAAAGTCGACGTCGGTGTACGCCTCGTCCTTATCGGTGGTGTAACCAAACTCCACACCGGGCTCCTCCTCGGCGAAGAGGATCTTGCCAAACTCGCCGATCGGACGCTGACGCTCGGCATCGATGTCATAGAGCATCACGCGGTTCAGCGGCAGAATGTCCATGTGCTTGGTCAGGGCTTTAAGAATGCCAGGGCACCACGTGGAGCCGCCGCCAACGATCACAATATTGAGCTTATCCTTCATGTTCCGTCCCTCCAGGGTTGGCTGATCGGTGTTCTCGAAGACCTTGGGCTCCGCGGTTGTCCTCGGCTTGCTTCGTTTCGATTGATATTTTGCGACATAAGGTCATTTGAGAGTCCCCGTGTGGGCCAATGCGAAACGGGGACACATGATTTCGCTCACGACACAGATATGTGTAGGCAGACACGCACATTTGCCCAGTTCATGGGCAATAGGAAATCTTGACCGATTACCGATTTCTCACCTGGCTACACAAAGCGGTACCATATGTACGGCAAGGTGCGAGGGGCTGAAACATCTTATGAAAGATCAAGAATCTTTTTATGATCATGTGCGGGCTGGCGAGAGCAAGCTCAACGATCTCGAAGGCGAGATCATGCGCTACATCATCGAGCTGCGTGATGATATTGACGATGTCACGCTTAAGAGCGTTGCTGAACGTTTCTTCGTCGCTCCCAATACAATCGTCAGGCTTGCCCACAAGCTTGGCTTCTCGGGGTTTACGGAGCTCAAACAATCGTATTCCGCCTCGCTCGACCGCAATCGATTCACTATCGAGGCACTTCCTCTCGACACCCAGCTCGTACAGACCAAAGATTTGCTTAACGACCGGGTCATCGATTCGGTTGTGAGTCTTATCCAGGACGCCTCGCATATCGTGTTCTTCTGCTCGGGCTTTTCGAAGTACCCGTGCCTCGAAATGGCTGAAAAGCTCAAAATAATGGGCAAGAATACCGATACGCTCAGTGAACGCCACGTCATGAGGCATTACGCAGAACTCCTCGGCAAAAACGACCTGGTCTTCAGCGTTTCCGTAAGCGGCGAGACGCAGGTGTCTATTGACGCCACATCGATAGCCAAAACGCGCGGATGCAAGGTCGTCACGCTCACCGGGTTTTCTCGAAATTCTCTCTCGAAACTAGCCGACTACCCTATCTACACCGTGCAAAAAGAAATCCGCTTGGGCAGCATGGACCTCGACAGTCGATTGATGTTCTATTACGTTTTCGAATTGATATTTGAGCGCTACTTCAAACTGGCCAAGAAATAAAACTTGGCATGCGCCCGGCTTCGACTCTTTAGCAGCCTTCTATATGAAAGGTATCGTTCTATGCAACGTGTACTGTTTATCTGTCACGGCAATATCTGCCGCTCGACGATGGCCGAGTCGGTGTTTACCGAGCTGGTGCACCGCGCCGGGCGCGCGGGCGAGTTTGTCATTGATTCTGCCGCGACCTCGACCGAGGAGATCGGCAACCCGCCGCATCACGGTACCGTTGCCAAGCTACGCGAAGTCGGGATTCCCGTCGTCGCACATCGTGCACGTCAGGTGCGTCGCGCGGAGTATGGCGACTGGGACCATATTGTCTATATGGATGCTGAGAACGCGCGTGGCCTGCGTCGCATCTTTGGCGACGACCCTGACGGCAAGATCTCGCGCCTGCTCGATTGGACCGATCGCCCCGGCGACGTGGCCGACCCCTGGTACACCGGCAATTTCGACGCCACCTACCGCGATGTGCTCGCCGGCTGCACGGCCATGCTCGAGCAGCTGTAGGCAATCGAGGTCGCGGGCCACGCCTTTGTCACATCCGGGACTGGCCCTAGACCGGCTTGACCTCCAGCTTTATCCCCTCGGCGCAGGAGTCGCCCAAAACATCCGAAAGGGCCCAGGTCGCATATAGCGGCAAATAGAGAACCGCTCCGTTGCGCTCAACGTTGCCTCTCGAGAAAACAATCCCGAGCCTTACGCCATATTCAGCCGTATCAAGCACATGACCGAGCGCAGCGTGCGCGTGGTAATAGGAGCCCGATTTAACCTCGATCGGAACAGCCGTCCCATCCGGTCCATCGACCACAAAGTCCACTTCACCGCGCTTTTTTGTCTGATAGTAGTAAAGCTGGCGATTTTGGGCAGCCAGCTGCTGGGCCACCACGTTTTCGTAAACGCCGCCCAGATTGGGCTCCTTGCTATCAAGATACGCCGCTTGGGCGACTCCAACGGGGTAGCGCGCCATCAACATGCCCGTATCCGATTGATATAGCTTGAACTGCGATGGCCGTGCCGTCTTGAGCAGGGGCGATTTTGGCTCGGTTACGATATCGGCTTTGAGAGCAACGCCGGCATCGACAAGCCATACAAAATCTCGCTGATACTTCTCGTAGTGAGCCTTGGGGTCAATGGAATTGAGCACGAAGCGCTTGTTTTCGCCCTCGAGCATAATAGGGAGCTGATCGTAGATGCTCTGCACCTGAAGGGCTCGCCCGCTTGCATACTTGGAGATATCTCGCCGGTACTGTTCGTTGAGCTCTGACTGTAGCTGACGAACAGAGGCAAGGTCGCCCTGCGTGTCAAGGAAACGCTGCACGACCTCCGGCATTCCGCCGACAACGGTATAGGTCCTGAAGTTTGCCATCATCGCGTCATGAATGTAATCAGGAACGGGCCTCTCGCTGATACACGCGTCACGTATCGTTTGGCGAGCCCCCTCGCTCACCCCGATTGCCCAGCAAAACTCCTCAAAATCGAGCGGGAACATCCTAAGCTCGTGAACATACCCCACGGGATAGGACCTGACGCCCTTGAACTGAGTCCCGAGCATTGACCCCGAAAACGCCCAGCGGCACCTCCCGTCCTCAACAAGGAACTTTGCCATCGTCATGATGTCGGGGGCCTCCTGGACCTCATCGATAAACACGAGCGTTTTGCCTGGTGCAATCGACTTTCCCGAAAGAAGCGTCACCCTGCTGATAAAATCATCGGCATCCCGCGCCTCGAGAAGAGCATCTTTTGCCTGGCGATTTTCCATGAGGTTAAGCTCGATGTAGGTTGCATGGTTGGCTTTGCCAAATGCGCGAATCGAATAGCTTTTGCCAATCTGGCGAGAACCCGTAATGAACAAGGCCTTTTGCTCGGAAGACTTCAGCCAACGCTCCAGCTCTGCCGCTATTTTCCTGCGCAGCATAGGCTCTCCCCTCGGTGTCATCGAATGAAATGCAAAGTTTTATATGCTTGATTATCGATGAAACGTAGAATTTTTATACCTAAAATCAGATGAAATGCAGAGATTTGAGATTATAAGCAAAAGAAGGGGCACCACCGGCGAATGTGTCAAAGGGGCTGTCCCTTTGACACATTGCGCTCGACTACTCGTCAACGATCTCGGCGAGCCAAACGTTCAGCGTATCGACCTCGGGGCAGCAGAACTTTGCCGTGCCGGGCTCGTTGCCAGGCACGGTTCCGCCATAGCGCAGGATATCGATATAGGGAAAGCCCACGTGGCAGGCCATGGAGCACATCTTGCCGCGATCGCGATCGAAGTCGAAGACGTCGCCGGGCTTGTGACCATGGTGGCAGCGGCACGCACCCAACTGGTCCACGCAGCTCACGCGGATACGCGGCCGCTTGCCACGCGGCGCGCCGAGCGGCCTATTCTCGCCCGCAGGCTTGACGCCGCCCTCGCCAGCATTACTCATGGTCAATCACATCCAGGCAGGCCTCGATGGGAAGGCCGGCCGACTTGTCCTCCTGGTCGGCATTGCGCTCGATAAGCTCAGCCACCACACGCATGGCATCGGCCGTCGCGCGCTGCAGACTCCAACCGGCCATCGCGCGGCCGACGAGCACCGCCGAGAACGTGTCGCCCGTGCCCGGGAAATAAACCGGAATGAGCTCAAAGGGAATCGTAAAGTACTCCCCCGCCACATGGTCGTAACCGATAACCGCGTTCGTGCCATTGACTACGGCGCTCGTAATGACCACAGATTTGGCACCCAGCTCGCGCACGGCGTCCACAAGGTCACGGGCCTCATCGGGCGTAATTTGCTCGGCGATAGGCCTATCGGCAAGCAGGCACGCCTCAGTATAGTTGGGTACCGCGTAGTCTGCGCACTCCAGCAGGTGCCGCATAAGGCCAATCGTGGACTCGGGCACGCCGGCGTAGAGCTTACCGTTGTCGCCCATGATGGGGTCGACGAACACCTTGGTGCCCTTTTGCGCACGGCGGTGGCAAAAGTCCGAGATGATGCGCGTCTCTTCCTCGGTCACGATAAAGCCGGTCGAGATGGCGTCGAACTCAAAGCCGAGCTCCTCCCAGATGGCGAGGCTTTGGCGCACGTACTCGGTGGTGTCGTGGATGTAGAACTTGGGGTAGTTGAGCGTATCGGAAACGAGCGCCGTCGGCAGGTTATGGATACGGTAGCCCATGTGCGACAGCACCGGCAGCATGGCGGAAAGCGCGACCTTGCCGTAGCCGCACATATCGTTAATCAGCAGCAGCTGAGTATTCTTCATGAGTGTCCCCCTTGGATCGGGCGCAGCGCAACGGCGCCACAGTGCGACTAAGTGTAGCGCAGTGCAATCTAAGTCTTGCCTTCGGATGTAAGACCAAGTTTGGGCGTAATTTTGTTCTTAGAGTTTTTCTGACGCTTCTTATTACAGAAACTTGGCCTTAGAAGGCGCTATAAAATTCTAAGAACAAGTTTTGGCTCAAATTTGTTCTTAGGACACTAACGATGCTCGCACCCATCACACCCGGACGACAGGGAAACGTCAGGCACAACCTTTCAGGAGCCCTCGCCTATGATTCGTTTAGACCCGCCAATATGGATTCATTCTTTCCAATCAATTTATCCGCTGATTCCATGCGGCTTGTCTCCGATTGCCGCGCCATACTCGGCGAGGTTGAGGGCATGTCTCGCTTTGTTCCGAACATCGACATGTACCTTTCTATGTACGTTCGCAAGGAAGCGCTCTTGTCCTCTCAAATCGAGGGTACGCAATGTACGTTCGATGATGTTCTTGACCCGTCAAACGAATCCAATGCGAGCCGGGACCTAACCGACGTCGTCAACTACACTCGAGCGGTGCAGCAGGCGACCAAGCTCATGGAGGAACTGCCACTCTGTATGAGGCTGCTCAAATCCGTCCATGCCACATTGCTTGGAAATGGCAGAGGCTCCGACAAGACGCCGGGCCAGTTCAGGACGACTCAGAACTGGGTCGGACCAAACGGCTGCACGCTCAATGAGGCCCCGTATGTCCCTCCCAACACGGAGGATATGAAGGAGGCACTTGGCGACCTCGAGCTTTTCATCAACGAGCGTAACGACATCGATCCGGTCATCAAGGCCGCTTTGGTGCACTACCAGTTTGAAACCACACACCCGTTCCTCGACGGCAACGGACGCCTCGGGCGTCTGCTCATCCTCCTTTCGCTCATACATGATGGGGCGCTCACCAAGCCGGTCATCTACCCCTCGTATGAGCTCAAACGACACAGGAGCGAATACTACGATTGGCTTATGCGCGTAAGGCAGAAAGGCGATTTTGAGGGATGGGTTTCGTTTTTCAGTACCTGCTTGCTTGCAAGCGCACGCGAGGCACGGGATTCGATGCGGAAGCTTGTCGACCTCCATTCGGAAACCGAAAGGCTGATTCGCGAAAAGGCGGGAAGGGCTACGACGAACGCCCTTATGCTACTCGACCTTCTCGAGGGCAATCCGATCGTCGACACCGCCTTTGTGTCTGAACGAATGCAGATTAGCAGATCGAGCGCAAACAACCTTATATCCCAATTTACCGATTGGGGCATTCTTGTCCAACGCGATACGAGCAGGAAACGATACCGCACGTTTTCATATGAGCCATATCTCGCCATCCTCCGAACCGGCGACGAGCCGCTCTAAGTCCCGGAAAGCCAAGGGGGCGAAACCGGCAACTGTCAGTCTCGCCCCCTTAATGAACCCTATCGGAAACTCCGGGATACGCCGTGGCCCGCTGAATCTACGCTGCAAAGACTGTCCAAGATTCCCCTGGCACCGGCATCCCAGCACTGCCACAAAATCGATTCGGTACCTTGACAATCAGTTAGGTACCTCTAGAATCACTTAGGTACAAAACAATCTCTCTACCTAGCTAAAGAAAGGAGCGAGGCTTAGATATGTGTGTTGAAGCACTCGTCCTTCCGCATGAGCCCGGCGGTGACCCGTCGCAACCGGTAGACATACCCGAAGCGGTCAGCGCCGAAGACAAACTCGCCAAGCGCATCCTGAGCGGCCTGGGTTTTTGCGGCCATTACATGCATTTTCATGGCGGAGGCGTGTCCGGCAAGGCGCCCATCATCTGCCTGCTGGCCAAGCAGCCCGGCGGCGAGATGTCGCAGCAGGAACTCGGCATGCACTTTGACCTCAAGCCGGGGTCGCTTTCCGAGATCCTGTCCAAGCTCGAGGTCAACGGCCTCATTGAACGCAGCCGTAACCCCAAGGATCGACGGCAACTCACCATTCGCCTGACCGAAACCGGCCGAGAAAACGCCCGCATCGACCAGGCGGCCCGCATCCGCTTTAGAGAACGGGCCTTTAGCGCCCTCACTCACGACGAGCGCGAGGACCTCGCCGAAATGCTCGAGAAAATCCGTGTAACCTGGGAGGAACTGGATGATTAAAACCCTCATGGGAAGCATTCGCGACTATATGAAAGTCACCGTTGCCACGCCGTTGCTCGTGCTTGGCGAGGTGCTCTGCGAGATGCTGATTCCATTTATCACCGCCAACCTGATCGACGCCATCAAAGACGGCGCCACCGTAGCCGAGATGCTTCCCACCGCAGGCTTTTTGGTGCTTATCGCGCTAACATCCCTTGCTTTTGGCGCCGCTGCCGGCGTCACCTGCAGCCATGCGAGCTGCGGCTTCGCCAAGAACCTGCGTCACGACCTGTTCTACAAGATCCAGACTTTCAGCTTTGCCAACATCGATGAGTTCTCGAGTTCCTCGCTCGTCACGCGTCTGACCACCGACATCAACAACGTGCAGCAGGCCTTTATGATGATCATCCGCATCGCCGTGCGCGCGCCGCTGGTATTGATCTTCGCCTTTACCATGGCATTTATCATGGGCGGCAGCGTCGCCATGGTCTACCTGATCATCATTCCGCTGCTGGGCTTTGGACTGTTCTTTATCATCTTTAAGGTGCGCCCCATCTTCTCGCGCGTGTTCCACAAGTACGACGCCCTTAACGAGTCCGTCGAGGAAAACGTCACCGGCATGCGCGTGGTCAAGAGCTATGTGCGCGAAGACTTTGAGAAGGAGAAGTTCGCGACCGCCGCACGCGACGTCCAGATGGACTTCACCCGCGCCGAGAAGCTGCTCGCCTTTAACAACCCCATGATGAACATCTGCGTCAACGGCGCGTTTGTCGTCATCATCTACCTGGGCTCCAAGCTCATCATCACGAGCCAGGGAACGCTGTTCGACGTGGGCCAGCTCTCCTCGATCTTTACCTATGGCTTCCAGATCCTCATGAGCCTGATGCAGCTGTCGATGATCTTTGTCATGGTGACCATGGCCGACGAATCGGCGCACCGCATTACCGAGGTGCTGGCCGCCGAGCCCACGATCGCCGATCCCGCCGAGCCCGTGCTCGAGGTCGCCGACGGCTCCATCGACTTTGACCACGTGAGCTTTAAGTATTCCGCGCATGCGAAGCGCCAGGCGCTCGACGATATCGACCTGCACATTAAGAGCGGCGAGACCATCGGCATCATCGGCGGCACCGGCTCGGCCAAGTCCACGCTTGTAAACCTCATCGCCCGCCTGTACGACGCCACCGAAGGCACCGTGCGCGTAGGCGGCATGGACGTGCGCGACTACGACTTGGACGCGCTGCGCCACCAGGTCGCTATGGTGCTACAGAAAAACGTGCTGTTTAGCGGCACCATCGCCGAGAACCTGCGCTGGGGCGACCCGAATGCCACCGACGAGGAGGTCCGCGAGGCGGCACATCTGGCCTGCGCCGATGAGTTTGTCGACGGTTTCCCCAAGGGCTACGACACCTGGATCGAGCAGGGCGGCTCCAATGTTTCCGGCGGTCAGAAGCAGCGCCTGTGCATTGCGCGTGCCCTGCTGCGTCGCCCCAAGATCTTGATCCTGGACGACTCCACCAGCGCCGTCGACACCAAGACCGACGCCAAGATTCGCGCAGGGCTGGCAAGCTATCTGCCCAACACGACCAAGCTCATCATCGCCCAGCGCATCAGCTCCGTGCAGGACGCAGACCGCATCATCGTCATGGAGGGCGGCCGCATCGCTCAGATCGGCAACCACGATGAGCTACTCAAGGCAAGCGAGATCTACCGCGAGACCTTTACCTCGCAAAACAAGATGTCTGCCGAGGGCGAAGGGGCCAGCGAGGCCGACACCGAGGCATCCGTAACGCAAGCTCAGACCCAGGAAGGAGGCGAGGCACATGAGTAAGGCAACGACCGCCGAGCGCGCGCTCAACCGCAAGGGCGGCACCATGTCGCGCCTCATCAAGACGCTCTTTGGCTTCTACCCCGTGCTTTTGCCCCTCGTCGTCGTCGGCGTGGTGCTCTGCGCCATCATCAACTCCATCGGCGCGACCTTCCTTCAGAGCGCCCTGCAGATTATTAGCGAATCGTGGCAGTCGGGCGATTGGGAAGCCGCGCAGCCCAAGATCGCACAGCTCGTGACCACCCTCGCCTGCATCTACGGCGTCGGCATCTTGTCCTCGCTCTTCTGGAACCGCGCCATGGCCATCGTCACGCAGGGCTCGCTCGAGAAGCTGCGCGAGAAGATGTTCAACCGCATGCAGGACCTGCCGATTCGCTACTTCGACACGCACCAGCGCGGCGACATCATGAGCCACTACACCAACGACATCGACACGCTGCGCCAGATGATCAGCCAGTCGCTGCCCAACCTGCTCATGACGACCATCGTCATCGTCACGGTGTTCTTTATCATGCTGTACTACAGCGTGTGGATGTGCCTGGTCATTGTGGCCGGCGTCGTCTTTATGACCTTTATGACCAAGCTGCTCGGTTCCAACTCCGCGCGTTTCTTTATTGCACAGCAGACCGAGCTCGGCGTGGTCGAGGGCCATATCGAGGAAGTCATGAACGGCCAGAAGGTCGTCAAGGCATTCTGCCACGAGTCTGCCGCCGAGGCCGATTTTGACGAGCGCAACGAAAAGCTCTTCGAGGTCTCGCAGAAGGCCAACATGTACGCCAACATCCTCATGCCCATCCTTATGAACCTGGGCAACCTGCTCTACGTGCTGGTCGCACTGGCCGGCGGCATTTTCCTGGCGCTGGGCGTGCCCAACCTGAGCATCTCGGGCATGGCGCTGTCCATCGCCGTCGTGGTGCCGTTCCTCAACATGACCAAGCAGTTCTGCGGACAGATCGGTCAGATCTCGCAGCAGATCAACGCCGTGGTCATGGGCCTCGCCGGCGCCGACCGCATCTTTGAGCTCATCGACGAGGAGCCCGAGGCCGACGAAGGCTACGTGACGCTCGTCAACGCGCAGGTGAACCCCGAGACATGGGAGTTCGAGGAGGCCGACCACCACACCGGCATGTGGGCATGGAAACACCCGCACCGCGCAACCGGCGAGATCGAGTACGTACCGCTGCGCGGCGACCTGGTCATGGACAACGTCGACTTTGGCTACACGCCCGACCACGAGGTGCTGCACGGCGTGTCCGTGTTTGCCAAGCCGGGCCAGAAGGTCGCGTTTGTCGGCGCCACCGGTGCCGGTAAGACGACCATCACCAACCTCATCAACCGCTTCTATGACATCGCCGACGGCAAGATTCGCTACGACGGCATCAACGTCAACAAGATCCGCAAGGCCGATCTGCGCCGCTCGCTGGGCGTCGTGCTGCAGGACGTGAACCTGTTCACCGGCACCGTGATGGATAACATCCGCTACGGCAACCTAGACGCCACCGACGAGGAGTGCATCGCGGCGGCAAAGCTCGCCGGCGCGGACGACTTTATCACCCGCCTGCCCGACGGCTACGACACGATGCTCACCGGCAACGGCGCCCAGCTGTCGCAGGGCCAGCGCCAGCTGATCTCGATTGCGCGCGCCGCCGTCGCCGATCCGCCGGCGATGATTCTGGACGAGGCCACATCGAGCATTGACACCCGCACCGAGGCTATCGTGCAAGCGGGCATGGACAAGCTCATGGAGGGCCGCACGACGTTTGTCATCGCGCACCGCCTGTCCACTGTGCGCAACTCCGATGCGATCATCTGCCTGGACCACGGCCGCATCATCGAGCGCGGCAACCACGACGAGCTGATCGCCAAGCGCGGGTATTACTACCAGCTGTATACCGGCGCGTTTGAGCTGGAGTAGGCAGGTTTGTTCCACGGGGGTCTCCCAGGCGGGCCGGGGTGTAACCTCCGTGCTCAAACATTCTCGCTTCGCTGCGAAACTGCGCGCGGAGGTTACACCCCGGCCCGCCTGGGAGACCCCCTGCACGCAATCGCCCGTCATTTAAAACGAAATTAAAGTTGGTGAGCCCCTGGCCAGTTGGCCAGGGGCTCGTTTTGTGTGGGGGTGTTTTGGCTGGCGGGTGCTGCATATTATACGTATAATTTATCGTAAGTTCCCGTACATCGATTGGAGCCTTATATGCCTGCCATTAAACCTGTTTCCGATTTGCGCAATTACAACGAGGCGCTCTCCGATGTCCACGAGGGTTCCCCGGTGTTTCTGACCAAAAATGGGCACGGTTGCTACGCTGTGCTCGACATGAAAGATTACGACCGATTTTGCGCCATTAGCACACTGATGTCCGAGCTTGAGCGCGGACGCAGCTCGGGTGATGAGAGCGGATGGGTCTCGTCGGACAACGTCGCCGAGCACTTCCGCCGCAAGGCCGCAAGCCATGCATAGCTTCGAGGTCGTCTACTCTCCGCTGGCTCTGCAAGATCTCGACGACATCTGGGACTATATTGCCGTCGAAAAGGACAATCCCGCAGCAGCGGAGAGAATCGTAGAGGGCATCCTCGCTCGGATAGACCTGCTCTCCAGCTTCCCGGAGTCGGGCACGCCACTTTCATCGATCCATCCCCTACGCTCCGATTACCGGTTCGTGATCTGTGACAATTATCTCGCGTTTTACCGCTATCACCAGAAGGTCTATATCGACCGCGTCCTCCACAGAAAGCGCGATTACCTGCAGATATTGCTTGCCAAATAAAATGATAGCTAATTTGGGACGCTCTCTGAGTGTAGCCGTCAACAGTGGACGCAGCAAAGGAACGCCCCTTTGTCATGCAAAGTCTTTGGAAATCAAAGTGCTCATTGCCTGTGTGGCAATGAGCACTAATTGACGTAGATTAAATATTAGTTCTAACGTGAAACCCTGGAGCTGCTTGAGCAAAGAGGAAATGCCTATAATCAGTCAGCTTCGACTTCATCGGAAGTTGGCTCATCAAGAACAAAAGATGCTGAGCCACCTGTTCGGGTAACTATTCCGCCAAATCCTTGATAAGTTGAGCTGTATACATCATCGCTGGTGTCGCTTTCGATGAGATTAACCTCTCGATTGACGTAGCAGCTGAGGTACGAGTTAGATATGGATTCGTACTTAGTATCGTCATCGGCTCTAAGGAGTGAATACCAGAGCTCCTTTCTGCCCCATGCTGCGGCACCTCCCCCGCTAAGGCTAAGCACCCTAGGATATCCACATGTCGGCAAGCATACTTTCTCATATTCCGTGTTGTTGCCTGTGTCGTCTGTTTGAACCTTAAGCGAATAGGATTTGCCCTCTGGTTCCTTTGGCAACGACATAGATTTAAGGTCTTCAAAAAAACGCGAGAAGTAGGCATTTTCAACATTCAAGTCAGGATTATCCGCTGCCTCGGCCTTTAGGTCCTCGTAACTAGAAGAGAGCTCATCGATCACATTTTGCTTTTTGCTTTCAAATTCGTCCTGCGATATGGGCCAATGCTCTTTAGCCATCGAGAGAACTTCTTTATCCGAAAGACCTTCAAGGTCCCTAAATCGAATCACCGAAGAGCCCGTTTCGTCGTATACATTCCAACATGTAACCGTTCCGTCTCCGTAAAATTCAAAGATTGCCGTTATCGATGTGTCTTTAGCAACGCTCTCACGTCCGTCTGCATAGTCATTACCAAAAGTGAACCAAAGCCCCTTTTGTTTGAAAGCGTCGGAGGGCGTATACGTCCCCGTCGCTTCAAGCCAATCGAACTGCTCCTTATCTGATGCAGTGTTATCTGCGGAATCGATTGGCCTGTCGTTTGTTGAGCAGCCACTCAAGGGGGATAGCAGCAAACATCCTGCAGCCAATCCCATATGTTTAACGATCTGCCGTCTTGAATAGCACTGCATAGACACTCCTTTTCTACGTACGTGTAGAAGAAATGGTATCCCCCCCCCGAAAAGACAACCGTGCTCTGCGGTGAGTTTACCGAGCGGCATCTTATATGTCCCGAGCGGCATCTTTCATGTCATTAGAAAAAGCTGTCGTGTTTTGACGGAGTAGCTCCCACCGGAGGCTGGGGCCACGGGGTATAACCTCCGTGCTCAAACATTCTCGCTTCGCTGCGCAACTGCGCGCGGAGGTTATACCCCGTGGCCCCAGCCTCCTGCGCTGCTCCGCTTGAAACGTAAAACTGAAGGTGAAGCATGTAAGGTCTCGGCCTTATGGCCGGAACCTCATTTGTTTGCTGAGATTTTTCTAGGACAGCGAGAGTAGTTAAAAAAGCCCCGTCCCAAATTAGCTACTTGAGGAGTTGGGCCATGGCGTTGACGAACTTTTGCACTTGTAAGGTGGGCTCAAGCGGGTAGTGCAGAAAGACCGGCACATCGCGGCCGCAGAGGAACGGTACGCCCACAAAGGCCGGGTGCACCCCCGACCACGCGCCGCAGGTGAGCACCGCGTCGCCCTTTTCCTCCGCCTCGTTAAAGAGCGCAAAGTCAAAGCTGTCCACGTCGATCACGTCCACGCCGCCGTCGGCCAACAGGTCGATGCGCAGGCTGTCCATGGCGTCGTTGCCGTGACGGAGCACGCGCAGGCGCATGCCCTCCAGGTCGGCAACCGTGATGCGCGTCTTGCGCGCCAGCGGGCTCGTGCGCGGCACGTCGATATAAAACGGCACGTTGACGATGCGGAGCTTTTGGCAGGTGTCGCCCCAGCGTGGGGTAGAAAAACTCGACTGCACCACATCGACCTCGCGGCCCAAGCTACGCATGACGGTCTCGCGCTCGTCGTAGAGGTCGCTTACCGGCACGATCTCAAATCGCAGCGACGGCTCCAGATCGTGGATGCCCGTCCACATCGACAGCGTTTGGCGCCCCGGGCACATCATCGACACGCCCAGGCGCACGGCACCGCCGTCACCCGCCGCACGTCGAGCACGGCGCAGGGCGTCCTCGGACTGGCGCATGATCGAGCGTGCGTCGTCCACCAGCAGAGCACCCGCCGGCGTCACCTTGACGCCCGAATGCGAGCGCTCAAACAGCGTAATACTGAACTCCGCCTCGAAGCCCGATACCTGCTTGACGAGCGCCGGAGTCGACACGCGCAATTTTGCCGCCGCACGCGAGAAGCTTCCCAGCTCCGCGGCGGCCGATATGGCCTCAAGTCGTCGATCGTACACGTCAATCTCCCGTTTTCGCACCCGTGACCGCATGGTGCCACAGGGGGTTGTTTTCGCAGGTCACGCGCTCAATTGAGAATAGCCTGCATCGCACAGTATAAACCTACAGTTAACGCCATTCTAACAAATATGCAATTCACCTGCGCAAATGCAAAGCATACGATAACCAGCGGAAACCACGTGGGTCGGTTAATGGGAGCGGCCCACCGGGAGGCACAAGAAGGGAAGTTCCTATGAGCAATTGGCTTAAGCTCGAGGGCGATGTCTGCGCCGTGACTGGCGCGCTCGGCGGTATGGGCGCCGAGATTTGCCGCGAGTTCGCCCGCAATGGCGCCAACGTCGTCATGCTCGACCTGGACGAGGAGAAGGTCAAGGCCGCTGCCGCCGACCTAGCTGCCGAGTTTGGCATCCACGCCGAGGGTTACAAGATGAACGCCACCGACGAGGCCGAGGTTCAGGCCGCCGTCGACGCCACCATCGCCGCCTTCGGTCGCGTCGACGTCCTCGTCAACACCGCCGGCATCCTGCGCTTCGCCGCCATGGAGGACCTGCCGCTGAGCGACTGGGAGCAGGTGCTCAACGTCAATCTCACCGGTTACTTCATCACCTCGCAGCGCTTTGGTCGCGAGATGATCAAGGCCGGCCAGGGCCGCCTGGTGCACATCTCGACCGTCGCCAGCCACTCCCCCGAGACGTTCTCGGGCGTGTACAGCTCCACCAAGGCCGGCGTCAACATGATGTCCAAGATGCTCGCCGCCGAGTGGGGCCCCTACGGCGTCCGCTCCAACTGCGTCGAGCCCTGCTTCGTTAAGACCCCGATGTCGGCCAACTTCTACGCCGACCCCGAGGTCGAGAAGAGCCGCAGCCGCCTGATCGCCACGCGCCGCATCGGCGAGGTCAGCGATATCGCCAACGCCGTCATGTTCCTGGCGTCCACGCGCTCGGACTTTACCACCGGCGACGCCATCAAGGTCGACGGCGGCTTCTCCAACATGATGGGCGACCTCACCGCCAAGCCCGGCGGCCGTCGCGCCTATGCCGACAACTACCTTAAGGACAAGGGTGTCGATCTCTGGTCCGATGAGTCCGGCGTCGCCAAGCCGACTGACCAGTAAACCAGCCCGGTAGAAAGGGGCGCGGGGCAAGCACCTCAGCGGCGTTTGCCCCTCCCCTCCCCCGTATCGATTAGAAAGAGTCCAATGGCTTCCACCAACTCCAACAAGGGTCGCGCCGTCGTGCTTTCCGCCGCGTGCGTCACCATGTTCTTCATCAGCTCCATCGCGCTGTATTCCGTTGTGAGCAAGAACCTGCTCGCCGTCTATCCCGAGTGGTCCAGCGCTCTTACCTGGGCTTTCCCGGTCTTCCAGACCATCATGGCCGTGACGGGCATCTTCGCCGGCCGCATCTCCGATAAGATCGGCCCGCGCAACGTCGTGATCGCTGCCGCCGTGTGCTACGGCGTGGGCTGGTTCATGTCCGGCACCGTCACCGAGCCGTGGCAGTTCTACCTGTGGTTCTCGCTCGTCGCCGCCATCGGCAACGGCCTGGGCTACAACCCCGCGCTCACCACCGGCCAAAAGTGGTTCATCGACAAAAAGGGCCTCGCCTCCGGCATCACCCTGGCCGCTTCGACCGCCGGCCCCGCCGTGCTGTCCCCGGTGCTCGCCTCGCTGCTCATCCCGAGCCTTGGCATCTTTGGCGCCCTTAAGGCACTCGGCGTCATCTTCTTTGTGACGATCGCCGCCTCCGCCCTGTTCCTGAAGGCCCCCGAGGCCGGTTGGCTGCCCGAGGGCTTCGAGGTCCCCAAGGGCGGCGCGCACGCCGGCACCTTCGGCGACCTCACCCCGGGCGAGATGGTCAAAACCCCGCGCTTCTGGGTCCTCATCGCCACCTTCGCCTTCGCCGCCACCGCGGGCACCCTGCTCGTGGGCAAGGTTGCCTCCATCGCCGCTGTCCAGCTCTTCGCCGACCCCACGAGCGCCGCGGCCGTCGCCCTCGGCGGCGTGGTCGTCTCCGTCAACACCTGCGCCAACCTGGTCGGCCGTCTGTCCTTTGGCCAGATCATCGACAAGCTCGGCGCCTACAAGTCGCTGCTCATCAGCCTTGTCGTCACCATCGTCGCGCTCGTCATCATGTCGATGAGCTTTACGCAGAGCATGTTCTTTGTGGCGCTCGCCCTGCTCGGCTTTAGCTTTGGCGCCCTGCTCGTCATCTACCCGCCGCTCACCGGTGGCGCCTTTGGCACCAGCAACATCGGCGTCAACTACGGCATCATGTTCCTGGGCTACGCCGCTTCCACCTGGATCAGCCAGCCCATCACCGCCGTGCTGTATCACGCCGAGGCCGGCAGCGCCGCCTACCAGCAGTCCTTCTACGGCGCCATTGTGATTGCCGCCATCGCCGTCGTGCTCACCGTCTACATGATGGTCTCCGACAGCAAGAAGAAGTCCGCCTAGTTTTACCGATGCGACAAAGGGACAGTCCCTTTGTCGCATTCCACCGGTCACCAGTATTAAGGAGTCGAAATGTCTGAGCTCAACCCCGTCCGCATTGCCGTTATCGGCGCCGGCGCCATGGGCCGCAACCACATCCACTTTGTCACCGAGGAGCCCGAGGCCGAGCTCGTCGCCATCGCCGACGCCTTTGAGGGCGCCCGTGCCACGGCCGAGGCCGCCGGCATGCCGTTTTACACCGATCCCGCCCAGATGATGGACGAGGTCAAGCCCGAGGCCGTCATCATCGCCACCCCCAACGACCTGCATCTGGGCGTTGCCCGCGAGGCCGTGAAGCGCAACATCGTGCCGCTGGTCGAAAAGCCAATCTCCAACGACCTCGAGGATGCCCAGGCCTTCGCCGCCGAGGCCGAGACCGCCGGCGTGCCCGTGCTCGTGGGCCAGCACCGTCGCCACAACCCCTTCGTCAACAAGGCCAAGGAGATCATCGAGTCCGGTGAGCTGGGCAAGCTCACCGTGTCGAGCTTCCACTACATGATCTATAAGAATGACGAGTACTTTGATGTCGAGTGGCGCCGCAAAAAGGGTGCCGGCCCGATCCTGGTCAACCTGGTGCACGACGTCGACCTGCTCCGCTATCTGCTGGGTGAGCCCGTTGCCGTCCAGGGTATGCAGTCCAGCGCCGCCCGCGGTTTTGAGACCGAGGACTCCGCCGTGGTCAACGTCCGTTTTGCCGATGGCGCGCTTGCGAGCATGACCATCTCCGACGCCACCGCCAGCCCCTGGAACTGGGAGGCCACCGCTCGCGAGGATCCGCAGTACCGCCCCTTCGACGCCGACGCCTACTTTATCGGCGGAACCTTGGGTGCCCTTTCGCTGCCCCGCCTGCATCAGTTCTCCTACGACGGCGCCTCCAACTGGCACAAGCCGCTGCAGATGGAGATTCCGGCCGTCGACCCGGCGCTGCCGCACAAGATGCAGCTCAAGCACTTTGTGAAGGTCGTCCGCCGCGAAGTTGAGCCCGTCGTAACCCCCGCCGATAACGTCAAGACGCTCACGCTTCTCAACGCCATCAAGGAGGCCGCCGAGACCGGCCAGCTCGTCGAGCTGTAGCACCTTAGGACAGGCCGCGGCAGAAACCCCATGCCGGGCCCCTCGGTCCGCCACAAATAAGCCCCTCTTCTTTGCCCCGCGAGCAGCCTCCTGCCCGCGGGGCATTTTGCTACGTTGCCAATGATTTTTCTGGGACGGGGGACTTTTTGCACCTTAGCTTGATTCGTTCGCCACGAAATGTGCCTATCTACTACGTTTAACCAATCACCCTCATCCATACCGAATTTCGCGAAATAAAAACCGAGGTAAACGGCTTGCGCATTTTCGGAAAACCGGGGGATGGTCGACCCACACGGTTCAAACGTAGTAGATAGGCCGCTTTCGTGGTTCCGCGCCAAAACAGTCTTTTTTGGGCGAAGTGGCAGGTGGTATCCTTGGTAGCTCTGTGCTGCAAACGCACCTTAAACGCAAGGAGTCCCATGGATCTTATCGCCCAGCTCGCCCGCGAGCTCAACCTTAAGGCCGCCAACATCGAGGCGGCCGTCAAGCTCATCGACGAGGGCAACACCATTCCCTTTATCTCGCGCTACCGCAAGGAGGCCACGGGCGGCATGGATGACGTCGCCCTGCGCGCCCTCGACGAGCGCCTGTCATACCTGCGCAATCTTGAGCAGCGTAAAGAGGACGTCATCCTGCTCATCGACGCCCAGGGCAAACTCACGCCCGAGCTCGAGCAGCAGATTCGCGAGGCCACACAGCTCCAGCGTGTCGAGGACCTCTATAAGCCCTACCGCAAAAAACGCATGACCCGCGCGCAGAAGGCACGCGAGGCCGGCCTGGAGCCGCTCGCCAACATGATCATCATGCAGGCCTCGGCCAAGGGCAGCGCGCTCGACGCCGCCGCGGACTACGTCAACGAGGAGGCCGGCTTCGACACGCCCGAAAAGGCGCTCGCCGGCGCCGCCGACATCGTGGCCGAGACGGTGGCCGAAGATCCCGAGAACGTCGCCGACCTGCGCGCCTTTACGCAAAACACCGCCGACATCGTCGTCGAGGCCACCGACCCCGCCGAGAAGACCCCCTACGAGCCGTACTACAGCTATGATGAGCCGCTGCGCCGTATACCCAACCACCGCGTGCTGGCTATCGACCGCGGTGAGCGCGAGGGCAAGCTCCGCGTGCGCGTGAACGTCGACGGCGCTGCCGCTACGGCACGCCTCGGCAGCCGCTGGCCCCGTCGCCAGGGCGTGTTTGCTCCCGTCTTTGACGCCGCCATCGCCGATGGCTACAAGCGCCTCATGGCCCCCTCGCTGGAGCGCGAGGCCCGCGCCAAACTCACCGTTCGTGCCCAGACCGAGGCCATCAACGTCTTTGCCAAGAATCTCGAGGGCTTGCTCTCGGCGCGCCCCGTGCGCGGCGCCCGCGTGCTCGCGCTCGATCCGGGCTACCGCACCGGCTGCAAGGTCGCCGTCATGGACGAGACCGGCAAGCTACTCGACCACGGCGTGGTCTATCCCACCAAGCCGCGCCATGACGTCGCCGGCACCAAGCGCGAGCTCGCCCGCCTCGTCAAGAAGGACGGCGTCAACACCATCGTCGTCGGCAACGGCACCGCCAGCCGCGAGACCGAGGAAGTCGTCTCGGAGTTCATTGCCGAGCAGGCGCCCGGGCTGCGATACACCATCGTCAACGAAGCCGGCGCGTCGGTGTACTCCGCCTCCGAGCTCGCCAGTCAGGAATATCCTGACCTGGACGTCACCGTACGTGGCGCCATGAGCTTGGGCCGTCGCCTGCAGGACCCGCTGGCAGAGCTCGTCAAGATTCCGCCCCAGTCCATCGGCGTTGGCCAGTACCAGCACGACCTTGACCAGGCCGAGCTTTCGCGCACCCTGGGCCACGTGGTGGAAGACGTCGTCAACCGTGTGGGCGTCGACGTCAACACCGCGAGCGCAAGCCTGCTGGGCTACGTGTCGGGCATTACGCCGAGCGTAGCCAAAAACATCGTGGCCTACCGCGAGGAAAACGGCGCCTTTACCGATCGCCGCCAGCTCAAGAAGGTCCCCAAGCTGGGACCCAAGGCGTACCTCAACGCCGCAGGTTTCCTGCGCATCAGCGGCGGCAAGAACCCGCTCGACGCGACAAGCGTCCACCCCGAAAGCTACGAGGTGGCCACGGCCGTCCTGGAGCGCGCCGGCGTTGCGGCAAGCGAGCTCAGCCGCGGCGGCGTGCCCGATATCGAGCGTCGCCTGGGCAGCATCTCGGCGCTGGCAAGCGACCTGGACTGCGGCACCCTAACGCTCATCGACATCGTCAACGAGCTCAAGAAGCCCGGCCGCGACCCGCGCGACGACGCGCCCGAGGTGGTCTTTAGCCGCTCGGCGCTTTCCATCGACGATCTGGAGCCCGGCATGGAACTCAAGGGCACGGTGCGCAACGTTGTGGATTTTGGCGCGTTCGTCGACGTGGGCGTGCACCAGGACGGCCTCGTACACATCTCCAAGCTCGCCAACCGCTTCGTCAAGCACCCGAGCGACGTGGTGCGCGTCGGTGACACGGTCAAGGTGTGGGTCGAAAAGGTCGATCGCGACCGCAAGAAAATCTCCCTCACCATGGTGCAGGGGAAGTAAACCGCCAAAGCAAGGGTCCCCCGGTCGCGCGCGCAGACGTGGTGTAAGAGCGTCCTGAGGTCCGTCGCTGCAAGTCC
>CAVCRP010000010.1:0-56670 GCA_963604655.1 uncultured Ruminococcus sp. | reverse complement strand
GGCCGCGGCGGCCCGCGCTGCATGAGCATGCCCTTCTGGCGCGAGGACCTCTAAGTCTTTCCGTTTCCGGTGCGGTCTCCCTACAACCGCACCGGTTTCGCCCGTCAAACGGGCGAAACTAATACTTACGTAATTCATTTCTTCGAAAGGAAACGAACCATGGGTGTTAACCTCTCCGGCCGTAGCTTCCTCAAGCTCCTCGACCTCACCACCGAGGAGATCGAGTACCTGCTCAAGCTCTCCAAGAACTTCAAGGATATGAAGCGCGCTGGCGTTCCGCACCGCTATCTCGAGGGCAAGAACATCGTTCTGCTCTTCCAGAAGACCTCCACTCGTACCCGCTGCGCCTTCGAGGTCGGCGGCATGGATCTGGGCATGGGCGTCACCTACCTCGATCCGGGTTCGTCGCAGATGGGCAAGAAGGAGTCCATCGAGGATACCGCCCGCGTTCTCGGCCGCATGTATGATGGCATCGAGTTCCGTGGCTTTGCCCAGGACGACGTCGAGGAGCTCGCCGCTAAGTCCGGCGTGCCCGTGTGGAACGGCCTGACCACTGAGTGGCATCCCACCCAGATGCTCGCCGACATCCTGACCGTCCAGGAGAACTTCAACTACGACATCAAGGGCAAGACCCTCGTCTTCATGGGCGACTGCAAGAACAACGTCGCTCGCTCCCTCATGGTCGTCTGCTCCAAGCTCGGCATGAACTTCGTGGCCTGCGGCCCCGAGGAGTGCATGCCCGCTGACGACGTCATCGAGGCCTGCAAGCCCATCGCTGAGGCTAACGGCTGCACCATCAAGCTGACCACCGACGTCAAGGACGGCGTCACCGGTGCCGACGTTATCTACACCGACGTGTGGGTCTCCATGGGCGAGCCTGACGAGGTCTGGGCCGAGCGCATCGCTCAGCTCACCCCGTATCGTGTCACCTCCGAGGTCATGGCTATGGCCAACCCGGGTGCCATCTTCCTGCACTGCCTGCCCAGCTTCCACGACACCAACACCACCATTGGCGCCGAGAAGTGCGAGCAGTTCGGCATCACCGAGCAGGAGGTCACCGACGAGGTCTTCGAGAGCCCCGCTTCCAAGGTCTTCGACGAGGCCGAGAACCGCATGCACACCATCAAGGCTGTCATGTACGCCACGCTCAAGTAAGAGCATCTAGCATCTCGCTCGGGGTGTATTGCTGCACACCCCGAGCGGTTTTATCTGGTAATAATCTCGCATCAAGCGGCAGGCACGGCACGGAAGAGCCGCTTCGGGCGAGATCAGTAAATGATTTATGAAGGGGGGATGAGAACTATGACTGAGACCGCTAAGAAAAAGCGCGGTATGCCTTCATCGTTCACCATTCTTCTTGCTCTGCTGGCAATTGTCGCAGTAATTACCGTTATCGTCTCCGGCACGTCCGGCGGCGCGGTTACTGCCGCCCGTCTGAGCGATTTCTGCACCGCCCCGATCTTGGGCTTCGCTGACGCTCTGCCCGTCTGCCTCTTCGTTATGATCCTGGGCGGCTTCCTCGGCATGATGACCGAGACCGGCGCCCTGGACAACGGCATCGCCGTTCTGGTGCAGAAGCTTAAGGGCAACGAGATTATGCTCATTCCCGTGCTGATGCTCATCTTCTCCCTCGGTGGTACCACCTATGGTATGTGCGAGGAGACCGTTCCCTTCTACGCCCTGCTCGCCGCTACCATGATGGCCGCTGGCTTCGACCCCATGGTCGGTGCCGCTACCGTCCTGCTCGGCGCTGGCTGCGGCTGCCTGGGCTCCACGGTTAACCCGTTCGCCGTCGGCGCTGCCGTCGACGCTCTGACCGGCGTTGACATTGCCGTGAATCAGTCCATCATCATCGGCCTCGGTGCCGTCCTGTGGATTGTTACCACCGCCATGTCCATCGTCTTCGTGATGAGCTACGCCAAGAAGGTCAAGGCCGACAAGGGCTCCACCATCCTGTCGATGCAGGAGCTTAAGGACGCCGAAGAGGCTCACGGCAAGGCTGCTTCCGAGGTCCACAAGGAGGTCAAGCTCACCGGTCGTCAGAAGGGTGTTCTGATCGCCTTCGCCTTCACCTTCGTCGTCATGATCGTCGGCTTCATCCCGCTGGCTGACCTCAACGAGGGCGTCGCCAACTTCTTTGACGCTGGCGCTGTCTACGATGCCGACGGTAACGCCGTCGTCCAGGGCTGGTCTGCCCTGATCACCGGCCTGCCCATTGGTCAGTGGTACTTCGACGAGGCTTCCACCTGGTTCTTCCTTATGGCCGTCCTGATCGGTATCATCGGTGGCCTGTCCGAGAAGCAGATCGTCAACACCTTCATCACCGGTGCTGCCGACATGATGTCCGTTGTTCTCGTCATCGCTCTCGCCCGTGGTATCTCCGTCCTCATGGCTAACACCGGCCTCGACGTCTACGTCCTCGACGCTGCCGCCAATGCTCTGGCTGGCCTGTCCGGCGTGATCTTCGCTCCCATGAGCTTCCTGGTCTACTTCGGTCTGTCCTTCCTGATCCCCTCGACCTCTGGTATGGCTACCGTCTCCATGCCCATCATGGGACCGCTGGCTGTTAAGCTCGGCTTCTCGCCTGAGGTCATGGTCATGATCTTCTCCGCCGCCATCGGTGTCGTGAACCTGTTCACCCCGACCTCCGGCGCCATCATGGGCGGTCTCGCCCTGGCCAAGATCGAGTGGACGACCTGGCTCAAGTTTGCCCTTAAGCTCATCGTCGCTCTCTCCGTCGTCTGCGCCATCATCCTGACCGTCGCCTGCGTGTTGATCTAAGTACCCAACGGGTACCCCACGGAAACCTTGACGATCCTGTAAAGGATCACCTGGTCATCGTCTGTCCGGTGGGGTAAACCCACCGGTAGACTCCTACCTTTAGCCCCCTTCCGTTCCGTGCGCGGGAGGGGGCGCACTTATGTTCCGGCGTTTTACCAAACGCCGGAATCACTCGACGCTGCAAGCCCGCCAGAGCGGCAATCTGACGTTCAATCGTCGGGCATGGCCAAAAGGCCTATGCCCTCCTCTTTCACGTCACCTTGCTCGCTCTGGCGGGCTTTCGCTGACTTTTGTTCCACCTGCGGCGCTGCCATCGTTGGTGCAAAGGTGTCAGGTTGCTTCGCGCCATTCCCTCCTCTTTCGCGTCACCTTGCACGCTCTGGCGGGCGCTCGCTGACTTATGCTCCACCTGCGATGTTTCCATTATTGATGCAAAGAGGTCAGGTTACTTTGTACCAAAAGGGGAAGTTGCGGTGGAATAGTTCCTGTTTGTGTGTCCTGAGGGACTAAGCGGGAGCTATTCCACCGCAACTTATCGAGCGCGTGTTTGGTTGGTGCCTGTTGGTTGCCTGGGTGTTGGTGGGGGCTGGCTCCGTTATAATCGCGTAGGAACTTTATTTACGAAACGGGACGGGAGCCATATATGCGCCAGGGTTTCGACAACGCGAAGTATATCGAGCTGCAGGCCGCTCATATTAAGGAGCGCATCTCGCAGTTTGGCGGCAAGCTGTATTTGGAGTTTGGCGGCAAGCTGTTTGACGACTATCACGCGAGCCGCGTGCTGCCGGGTTTTGAGCCGGACAGCAAGTTTCGCATGCTCAAGAGCATAGCCGACGACGTCGAGGTCATCATCGCCATTAACGCGAACCACATCGAGAAGAACAAGGCTCGTGGTGACCTTGGCATTACCTATGACGAGGATGTGCTGCGCCTGGTTGACCTGTTCCGCGGCAACGGCTTTGCTGTCGCGGCCGTGGTCATCACCCAGTACGCCGGCCAGCCCGCTGCCGATGTGTTCCGCAACCGCCTGAACGCGCTCGGCATTCCCGCCAAGCTCCACTATCCCATCGAGGGCTATCCGCACGACGTCGACCTGATCGTGTCCGACGACGGCTATGGCAAGAACGAGTTTGTCGAGACCACCCGTCCGCTCGTCGTCGTGACGGCGCCCGGCCCTGGCTCGGGCAAGCTCGCCACTTGCCTCTCGCAGCTGTATCACGAGCATAAGCACGGTACCGCCGCCGGCTATGCCAAATTCGAGACCTTCCCGGTCTGGAATCTTCCTCTGACGCATCCGGTCAATATTGCCTACGAGGCCGCCACGGCTGACCTCGACGACGCCAATATCATCGATTCGTTCCACCTTGAGGCCTACAACAAGACCACGGTCAACTACAACCGCGACGTCGAGGCCTTCCCGGTAGTTCGTGCCCTGATGGAAAAGATCCTGGGCAAGAGCCCCTACCAGAGCCCTACGGACATGGGCGTCAATATGGTCGGCTTTGCCATCACCGATGACGATGCCTGCCGCGACGCTTCCAAGATGGAGATCGTCCGCCGCTACTTTACCGCGGTCGAAAATGTGCGCCGTACCGGCGTGGGCGATGAGCAAGTCGACCGTCTCAAGATTATTATGAAGAAAGCCGGCATCGATAAGAACTACTCACCGGCGCGCTCGGCGGCCCTCACCAGGGAGCAGCTGACGGGTGGTCCCGTGGGTGCCATGGTCATGCCCGATGGCTCCGTGGTGACCGGTAAGACCTCCACGCGCCTGGGCGCCGCAAGTTCGCTCATTATGAACGCCCTCAAGCATGTCTCGGGCGTCGACCTTGAGCTCGAGGTCATTAGCGATGAGGCGATCGAGCCCATCAGCAAGCTCAAGACGCATTTCCTGGGCAGCAAAAACCCGCGCCTCCACACCGACGAGACGCTTATGGCGCTGTCGATCACCTCGGCCACGAGCGAGACGGCCGCTCGCGTCCTTTCGGGCCTGGAGCAGCTGCGCGGTTGCGATGCCTTCTTTAGCGTGATTATCTCGCCGACGGACGAGACGGTACTGCGCAAACTGGGTATCAACGTGTGCTGCGAGCCCAAGTTTGAGCGCCGCGGTTTCTTCCATCGCTAAGTTTGAAGCACCGCGGTAATTGCATTGCATTTTGGCCGTATCGGGTTAGCGCCCGGTACGGCTTTTTGATCAATAAAGCGTCTATTTCGGCGAAAAATAGCTGTTTACCTGCCTAGAAACAATTTGAGCGGTATACAATAACCGTAACTGTTTCATCCTTAGCGGGATGCCGCATGATGGATATTACCTGCCATCGTGAGGTGTGTCGGTCGCGCACGGCGCGTTAGATGCTCGTGCTCGGTTTGAGGAGGCTGCTATGGCGGGCAAGGGTCGTGCGAGTGTCAACGATATGAAGCGTGTCGAGGTGCTGGTGTTGATGGAGATCGACCAGCAAACCGAAGACAATGGCGGGCCGTATGGTTTCTCGCGCAAAACGCTTGCCGAGCGCGTGGGGGTTTCGCCGTATCGTGCCCGCGCGGCAATCGATCGCTTGGATTCCGAAGGCATGATTGATGTCGTCTCGCGTTATAGCGACGACGGCGGTCAGCTTGCAAATGGCATTTGCCTCACCGAACGTGGTGAGTGGTATCTTGAGGGCGTCCGTACCGGCATGCTCGTTCAAGAAATGCTTGAGGACGAGGTTGCTGATCGATAGCAGCATGTAACCCTTGCCATAGCGACGCCGCCTGGGCAACCGGACGGCGTTTTGTTTCGAGATGGAGAAATGCGATTGCGCGTAAGAAAAATTGCGTGCGGCGCGCGTCGCGAGTATTACAATGAAGACCCGTAAGATGTGTATGGACAACTTCTACGGGAAGCGCAGGTAACTCAATATGACCAAGCATGTGTTCGTGACCGGCGGCGTGGTTTCGTCTCTGGGCAAGGGTATTACCGCGGCCTCGCTGGGCCGTCTGCTCAAGTCGCGCGGGTACAAGGTGACGATGCAAAAGGCCGACCCGTATCTGAACGTCGACCCCGGCACCATGAGCCCGTTCCAGCATGGCGAGGTCTTTGTGACCGAGGACGGCTACGAGTCCGATCTGGACCTGGGCCACTACGAGCGCTTTATTGACGAGAACCTGACCCGCGATTCCAACTTTACGACTGGTGCCATCTATAAGAGCCTGATCGCCCGTGAACGTCGCGGTGACTTTTTGGGCGGCACCGTGCAGGTGATTCCGCACGTCACGAACGCCATTAAGGATAAGTTCCGTCGTATTGAGGAGCAGACCGGCTCCGACGTGGTCATCACTGAGCTGGGCGGCACCATCGGCGACATCGAGTCGCAGCCGTTTGTCGAGGCCATTCGCCAGTATCGCAAGGAGGCTGGCCCCGAGAACGTCTGCTACATCCACGTGTCGCTCGTTCCCTATATCGCCGCCGCCCACGAGGTCAAGACCAAGCCGACGCAGCACTCCGTCAAGGAGCTCCGCAGCTTTGGTATCCAGCCCGATATTATCGTTCTGCGCTCCGACCACCATATCGACGATGCCATCCGCGGCAAGATCGCAAGCTTCTGCGACGTCGACACCGACTGTGTCTTTACCAACGAGGACTGCGCGAGCATCTACGATGTTCCGAAGCTGCTTGCCGAGCAGGACTTTGACCTGCGCATTTGCGAGCGTCTGGGTCTGGACCCGCGTGAGCGCGACATGAGTGCGTGGAACGAGTTCCTGCGCAAGCAGAACCATGCCAACCAGCACGCCGACAAGGTGAAGATCGCCGTCGTGGGCAAGTATACGCAGCTGCCCGATGCCTACCTGTCGGTTATCGAGGCCCTGCACCACGCGGGCGTGTTCTACGATCGCCACGTTGACGTGCAGCTGGTCGATGGCGAGAGTCTCGACGAGCAGAACGTCTCCGAGGTCCTGGGTGACGCCTCGGGCATCTTGGTCCCTGGCGGCTTTGGCAAGCGCGCCCTGGAGGGCAAGATCCTCGCGGCCGAGTTCGCCCGCGAGCACAAGATTCCGTATCTGGGCATTTGCCTGGGTATGCAGGTGGCCGTGTGCGAATTTGCCCGCAACGTCGTCGGCCTTGCCGGCGCCAGCTCTTCCGAGTTCGATCCGGATGGCCTGTATAGTGTCATCGACCTGATGAGCTCGCAGGAGGACGTGACCGAGAAGGGCGGCACCATGCGCCTGGGTGCCTATCCATGCAAGCTTGCTGCCGATTCCCTCGCGCGCGAGGCCTATGACGAGGATCTCGTCTACGAGCGTCACCGTCACCGCTTTGAGTTCAACAACGCCTTCCGTGACCAGCTCGAGGATGCCGGTCTGGTTATCTCGGGTCTTTCGCCCGACGAGCGTCTGGTCGAGATGGTCGAGCTGCCGCGCGACGTGCATCCGTGGTATGTGGCAACTCAGGCTCATCCCGAGTTCAAGAGCCGCCCGACCAATCCGCAGCCGCTGTTCCGCGAGTTCGTGCGCGCCTCGATCGGTCAGCACGAGGGTGTCGATCGTCTGCAGGTGACGCCCATGAACCTCGCTACGGACTAAGGGTGCCGGCGAACCAAGAACATACCGAAGCTACTCCCTCGTCGCTCGCTGTGGCGGCGGGGGAGTATCTCGATTACCTCGCGGTCGAGCGGGGTTTGGCGCACAATACGATTGCGGCATACCGTCGTGACCTGACGACGTACTGCGCCTATCTGGAGCGGGCTGACATTGCGTCTTTTGAAGATGTGAGCCGTCAGGTCGTGGAGGGCTTTGTTGCCGATCGCCGCGACGGAGGCTATTCCGATGCCTCGGTGGAGCGCGCGCTTGCTGCCGTGAAGGGTCTGCATGCCTTTTTGGTGCGCGATGGGGCCGTGGCCCAAAACCCGACGGCGGCGTTGCGCCTGCCCAAAAAGGCAGATCGCCTGCCGGAATACCTTTCGGTGGAGGATGTCTCGGCACTGCTCGATCAAGACTTTCCCGAGGGCGAGATGGGACTGCGCGATCATGCCATCTTGGAAGTGCTTTACGGTTGCGGCTTGCGCGTGAGTGAGCTGGTTGGGCTCGATGTGGGCGATATCCATATCGATGACGGGTTTGTCCTGGTGCGTGGTAAGGGCTCCAAGGAGCGTCTATCCCCGTTGGTGGGAAGCGCGGCTCGCGCCTTGACACACTATATAGGTGACGGGCGCACGCTCCTGGCCGTCCATGCTCACGGGACCGAGACCTCGGCGGTCTTTTTAAATAAGAACGGACGTCGCCTGTCGCGCCAGGCCGTGCATGCGATATGCGAGCGGTATGGGCGTCAGGTGGGGCTGGTGGGGCTCCATCCCCATACCTTGCGCCACTCCTTTGCTACCCACATGCTCGCGGGCGGTGCCGACCTGCGTGTGCTGCAGGAGATTTTGGGCCATGCCGATATTTCGACCACGCAGGTCTACACGCATGTCGACCGCACGCAACTGACCGAGGTCTATCTGGCGGCGCATCCGCTGGCACATCGCTAGTACCCCGCTGAACTGCATATTTATACATAGTAAGGGGGATGGGCCCCAGATTGCCGAGACGCACTTTTGCGCGCATGGGCAATCTGGGGCCCGTCCCATTTTTCGCCAGACACCGACGCGGTGGTGGACCGTGTGTGCCGTGGGTGGGGGAGTTTGGGGGCGATGTGAACGGCATGTAAAGGGACGTAAAAATCGCCTCAAGGTCAACTTGAAGGTTGAGGTTCGCGGGCGTGGTTCTACAGGTGGCATCCCGCCTTTGCTGCAAACACAACATATTGTGTTTTCGAACATATGCTCGGGGGTGTTTTACAGCATATCGGAGGTGGAGTGGTGGGGCGGGGTGGGGGAAGGGGTGGGGAAAGGTGTTGAAAAATGGGGCGGTTCCCCATATTATTGATGACGTCGACAGGCGGGGTGGTTCCCCGCGTACGTGCCATCTGAGTAACCGAGGGGAGGGCGCACATGGGAATGACGGGTGCATACGAGCGCAATCTCGATGCAAAAGGTCGTCTGTCCCTGCCTGCACCCCTTCGTGAGGAGCTTGGAGAGCACGTTCGCGTGTTTAAAGCCCTGGATGTCGATGCTCTGTACGTGTTCTCTGCCGAGGCCTTCGATAAGTGGGTCGAAGGACTCTTCGCGGGTCGTGAGGGCCACGAGGGTTTTAACCCGCGTGACATCAACGACCAGAAGCTCATGAGGGCGATCAACAAGCGCACCACGTCGATGGATGTGGACAGCGCGGGTCGTATCGGTCTTTCTGAGTCTCTCCGCAAGCAGGCGAACCTCGACCGCGAGGTCACGGTTGTGGGCAACTACGACCACCTTGAGGTTTGGGACCGCGCTACGGCCGATGAGGACGATGATGACGAGGCCCTGCTGGACCTCTTCTTCTCGTAAGGGCAAGGCACGAGTAACGGATGGAGCGTGGGATCTTGACACAAGAATATCGGCATGAACCTGTCATGCTCGGCGAAGTGCTTGAGTCGCTGCAGCTCAAGAGCGGCTCCGTCGTCTGCGACTGCACCCTTGGCGGTGCCGGCCATTCGGTAAAGATGGCCGCGCAGGTGGGGGAGACCGGCCTTTTGCTCGGCGTCGATCAGGACGACATGGCCCTCGAGGCCGCTGGCGCCCGTCTGGACCGCGAGGTTCCCGGCGTACCGCACCAGCTGCTGAAGGGCAACTTCGGCGACTTGGACGAGCTGCTTTGCTCGGCCGAGGTGCCCGGGGTCGATGGCTTCCTGTTCGACTTGGGCGTTTCGTCGCCGCAACTCGATATCCCTGGTAGGGGCTTTTCGTACAACGAGGACGCCCCATTGGACATGCGGATGGATCCGGGTAACAACACCTTAAACGCAGCTGAGGTCATCAACACCTATAACGAACACGACCTCGCCCGGATTCTACGCGTCTACGGCGAAGAGAAGTTCGCCTCGCAGATCGCGCGTGAGATCGTGCGCCGCCGCGAGCATGAGCCGATCGAAACCACCGGTCAGTTTGTCGAGATCATCAAGGCTGGTATCCCCGCTGCCGCTCGTCGGCATGGCGGACACCCGGCCAAGAAAAGTTTCCAGGCCATTCGCATTGAGGTCAATCACGAACTCGATGTGCTCGAGCGAGGGCTAGACGCCGCCACAAGGTGGCTCAACCCGGGCGGACGCATCTGCGTCATCTCGTATCACTCGCTCGAGGACCGTATCGTAAAGAACCACTTTAAGGAGATGAGCCAGGGGTGCACGTGTCCGCCGGAGATTCCGGTGTGCGTGTGCGGCAACGTGCCGATACTCAAGGTCATCACCCGCAAACCCCTGGTTGCCCAACCCGATGAGGTTGCGCGCAACCCTCGGGCGAGATCAGCCAAGATCCGCGTGGCGCAGCGTCTGTAGACGCGACCGCGCGATATTGGACCTCCCGCTCGCACCATAAACGAAGCTTAAACACACTACCAACGTACTCGGGATGGGAGGCGGCATATCATGGGCTACAACACCTCAAACGCAGCACTCGCCTATGATATGAGCGCCATGCCCGCCTATCGTGAGACACCGCAGGCCCCCGTTGCTCCCCGCGAGCAGCGCACGCCGCGCTTTGATGTCTACACGGGCGCGGGCCGTCAGGCAAACCAGGCGGTAAGCCCGGTTTTCATGAGCGTTCTTAAAACGTTTTGCATCATTGCGGCCATCTTCATGACGATCGGTGTCGCCCGTGTGGCGCTCGCCGGCGTTACGGCCCAGGTGCTCAACAGCAATGCCGCGCTTACCAACACGCTCGAGAAGGCGACCGATGAGAGCTCCGACCTGGAGGTCATGCATTCGGTCTATGGTGCCGACACGCGCATTCGCGACCTTGCGGGCGCTTATGGCATGGTGGAGCCCAGCGAGAGCGTTACACTTGATTTTTCGCAGGATGCAGCCGCGGGCGCTAGCTCGACCGCGACCGCTCAGTAACAAGACGGTAGCTGAGTATGACAAATGACTATCGCCGCGGTTCCGACGGGGGTCGCGGTTCTGGACGTCCCTCATCGCGGGGACGTTCTGGTTATCAAGGAACGGGTCGGCCATCTTACAACGCGAGGCCGTCCTATGGCAACGACCCCGCGTCGCGTCTCCGTAGCTCGAGTGGTCCTCAAATGCATAACACCAGACCGCGCAAGAGCTCGTCGACCGAATGGCTCACGGGCACGCCGCTGCCCCGTCGCAAAGCCGTCATGGGCTTCATCGGGTTTGGCTTGGGCTTGGGCGTCCTTCGCCTTGCCGACTATCAAATCGTGGAAGCCGATAAGTTACGCGACCGTGCCGATGCACGTCGCTTGCTTGCGCAGACGCTGTATGCCAAGCGCGGTACCATCTACGACCGTAACGGCAACGTGCTGACGTCGTCGGTCGAATGCCGCAACATCGCCGTGAATCCTCAGCTTATCGAGGACGTTGACAAGACGGTCTCGGCACTGGTCAAAGCTACGGGCATCGATAAGAAAACCTGTCGTGATCTCGTTATGTCCGATGGCACCTGGGTGTATATCAAACGCCAGGTGGACGAGGACGATGCTGCGGCGCTGGAGAAGAAGAATCTGCCCGGTGTGCTCTTTGAGCAGGCCATGAAGCGCGTGTACCCCTACGGCAACCTGGCATCGCAGGTGCTTGGCGTGGTAAACGTGGACAACGACGGTCTGACGGGCCTTGAGAAGCAGTACAACAAGCTTTTGACCGGAACGAACGGTTCGCTGGTGCGCGAGCGGGCGAGGGACGGTAGCTATATCGCGGGCGGCGCCTATAAAAAGGTGGCGGCGGTTGACGGCGTGGACATCGTGACGACGCTCGATGTCAATATCCAGCGTGCCGCTGAGGACGCCCTGGCCGAGGCGGTCGAAAAGACCAAGGCCAAGAATGGCTCGGCCCTGGTCACCGATCCCACGACGGGCGAGATTCTGGCGGCATGCTCGTATCCGACATATGACCAGACCGATCTGGAAAACGCCAAGACCGAGGACATGAACTTGCGCCTGGTTACCGATGCCTACGAGCCCGGCTCGGTCTTTAAGACACTTGTGGCCGGTGCCGGCTTCGACTTGGGCGCCGTGCGTTCGAGCACGTCGTTTGAGGTGCCGGCGAGCATTAAGGTTGGCGACGACACCGTTACCGACGCCGATAAGCGCGACTACACCATGACCATGGACGTGCGCGAGATGATGCGCCGTTCGTCCAATGTGGGCTTTGTCCTGGTGGGACGCAAGATCGGTGCCGATGATTTTGCCACCTATGTGGACAAGTGGGGCATCGGTCATAGCTCCGGTGTCGATTTTCCGGGTGAGAGTCTGGGTATCGTCAAGGGGCGCGACCAGTACGACGGCGCCACGCTGGGCTCGATGAGCTTTGGCCAGGCGCTGTCCGTCTCGCCGATTGAGGTCGCACGTGCCGTGGGCGGCATCGCGAACGGCGGTGTGATGATGACTCCGCACTTCTATAAGTCCAGCAAGGGCGATGAGAAGGACTGGGGCGAAGGCGAGCGTGCGATATCGGACGACGCTGCCGCCCAGGTGACATCGTGCATGCAGACGGTCGTGTCCGAAGGCACGGGCGTCGGCGGTGCGGTCGATGGCTATGACGTGGCGGGCAAGACCGGTACGGCCGAGCGTGCTGACGAGAACGGCGGTTACCTCAAGGAGAACTACATGTCGTCCTTTATGGGCTTTGCGCCGGCACAATCGCCCAAGGTGCTGTGCTATATCACACTCGATGGAACGCCGAGCGGCTCGGATGCCGCCGCGGTGCCATTCCAGTCCATTATGGCCAACGCGCTCGACGTGCTGGGTATCCCGCGCACGAAGTAGGGGGTTACAATCTTGAGCGTGGTCTGCCGTTTGATCTGAAGGGTGTTCACATGCCCTGCACCACGCGCGCATGGCACTGGGATACAATACGCCGATAGCATTATTAGGTTTACAGGGGAGCTGCAATGATAGAGATCGCCGTCAACAACCTCGTGGCCTCAACGGGGGCCCGAACCGTGACGGAAGAAGTCGATCGGGTATGCCGCGGGTGCGTTATCGACTCGCGTCAGGTCGAGGAGGGGACGATCTTTGTCGCCTTCCCCGGCGAAAAGGTCGACGGCAACGATTTTGCCTCCCGTGCCATCGAGTCGGGTGCCGGTGCCGTCGTGATGACGCGCGAGCCTGATGCCGAGCTGGTTTCGCTGGCGCAGGACAAGGGATGCGCCATCTTGCTGACCGACGACCCCGTGGAGTTCTTGCTGCGCCTGGCGCACGTATATCGCTTGGAGCTTGGCTGCCTGGTCGTCGGCATTACCGGTTCGATTGGCAAGACGACGACCAAGGACGTGCTCGCCGCCGTACTCGCCAAACGTTATCGCGTCTGGGCCACGAAGGGCAATTTCAACAACCTGATCGGCATGCCGCTCACGGTGCTTTCCGCTCCGGCCGATACCGAGGTCCTGGTGCTCGAGATGGGCATGAACCATTTTCATGAGATTGAGCGCCTGTCCCAGTCTGCCAACCCCAATCTTGCCATCGTGAGCAAGATCGGAACCTCCCACATCGGTATTCTGGGCAGCCGCGAGAACATCGCCCGCGCCAAGTCCGAGATTGTCCAGGGCATGTGCGCCGCCGGCGACTTCTCGCCGTTGCTGGTGTTGGGCGGTGAGGACGACTTTACGCCGTTCATTCGCGATACGTTCGCCCAGCCTGCGGGTATTGACGTGATGCTGGCCGGTGTCTCGGACGACGACGAGGTCCGCGCACGTGACATTCGCGTCGACGACGAGGGGCATCCGGTCTTTACGCTCGACTTTGGTCAGGGCGACACGGTCGATACCATGCTGGCCATTCCCGGCGTGCAGTCCGTGCCCAATGCCGTCAAGGCCGCCGCGGTCGCCTATCGTCTGGGCGTGACGCCCGAGCAGATCGATGCTGCCTTTAGGGGCCTTACGATCACCGGTCACCGTCAGGAGATCAAGCGCGCCAAGAGCGGAGCACGCATCATCGACGACTCCTATAACGCCAGTGCCGAGTCTATGGCTGCCGGCCTCGATTTGCTGTGCTCGCTCATCTGTGACGGTTCGCGCATGGCGATCTTGGGCGAGATGGGCGAGAT
Source organism: uncultured Ruminococcus sp. (assembly GCA_963604655.1). Lineage (GTDB taxonomy): Bacteria > Actinomycetota > Coriobacteriia > Coriobacteriales > Coriobacteriaceae > Collinsella. The sequence goes on along the minus strand of CAVCRP010000010.1, from coordinate 42,779 downwards.
GGGCGACGAGGCTCCCCGCATGCATGAGCTCGTGGGCGCCTATGCCGCCGCCAAGAAGCTCGACATGCTCGCGTGCGTTGGCGGCGAGCTGGCTCAGCTCATGGCCGATGCCGCACGTATGATGGGTATGGATGAGGACCGCATCCAGGTGTTCTCCGATTATCAGCAGGTGCTCGACCGCATGGGCGGCGCGCTTGAAAATCATGATGTTGTACTGGTCAAGGGTTCCCGTTTTGTTGAGCTCGACCGCTTTGTGGAAGGTGTGTGCTAGCCCATGTTCGGCAATCCCTCGTATCCTACGTATCAGGCCTTTTTGGGACTTGGCATCGCTGCCGCCATTGCGTTGCTGCTTATGCCGTGGTGGATCAAGCTGCTGAAGGTCGAGGGTATCGGCCAACAGGTCCGAGCCGACGGCCCCAAGCGTCATTTGATTAAACAGGGTACGCCCACCATGGGCGGCGTCGTCATTCTTGTCGCGATCTCGCTGACCTGCCTGCTGATGGGCAAGCTCACCACCGAGCTCGTGCTCGTGCTGCTTGCCACGCTGGCCACCGGCGTTCTGGGTCTCATCGACGACCTGACCTCTGTCACGCATGGTCGCTCGCTCGGCCTGACGCCTCACGCCAAGATGATCGGTCTGACCATCATCTGCGTCACTTTTACCGTGCTCGCCGTCAATTGGTGCGGCGTCGCCCCCGAGATTCGTTTTCCCGGCGGCCTGACGATTGACCTCGGTGTTCTTTCGACCACCATCTGCGGCCTTTCGTTCCCGTGGCTCTACATTGTATTCTGCTGGCTGATGATCGCTGGTCTTTCCAATGCCGTGAACCTGACCGATGGTCTGGACGGCCTTGCCGGCGGCACTTCCATGATCGCCATGCTCGCCATGGCCGCCATGGCGTTTTTGCACGGTGACGTGAACCTGTCCATCTTCTGCACGGCGTGCGCCGGTGCCTGCCTGGGCTTTTTGTGGTTCAACTGTTACCCGGCGAGCATCTTTATGGGCGATACCGGTTCGCTTGCCCTGGGTGCCGCTTTTGCCTGCACCTCCATCATGACCAACACCGAAGTCGTTTCCCTCATCATCGGCGGTCTGTTTATCGTCGAGACCCTGTCGGTCATGATCCAGGTTGTCTATTTCCACTTTACGCACAAGCGCGTCTTCCTTATGGCGCCCATTCATCATCATTTCGAAAAGAAGGGCTGGGCCGAGACCAAGGTCGTTATCCGTTTTTGGATTATCGCCGCGGCCTTTGGCGCCGTTGGCCTCGCCCTGTTCTTCCAGTTGGGATAGTGGTCTTTCATGCCTCTTGCTGATGTCTTTAGCCTGCTTGTTTTGGGGCAGGGTAAATCCGGTCTCGATGTCGCCCGTTGGGCGTTGGCTCACCCCGAGCGCGTGAGCGCCACGACCGTGTATGGCGGCGGTAGCTCCGAGCCCAATGACGCCACGCGTGCGCTCGAGGCGCAGGGCGCGTCGTTTGTCTACGGCACCGAGCAGGTCGAGGATGCCTATGACGTGTGCGTGACATGCCCTGGTATCTCGGAGTTTTCGGCCTTCTTTAAGGCTGGGCGTGAGCATGCCGCTCAGATTATGGGCGAGCCCGAGTTTGCCTATCGCCTGTCTCCCCAAAATTGGATCGCCATCACGGGCACCAACGGCAAGACAACTACCACGTCGCTGACAGATTATCTGCTCAAGGCCGCCGGTGAAGCCAGCGTGGCCGTCGGCAATATCGGCGAGCCGCCGGTGAACGAGATCGACGGCCGCGCACACAATGAGTGGTTTGTGGCCGAGCTGTCGAGTTATCAGATTGCTACGACCGCCGAGCTTCATCCTCGCGTGGCGGTGCTGCTCAACATCACGCCCGACCACCTGGGCTGGCACAAGAGCCACAAGAACTATGCGCTTGCCAAGATCAAGTTGTTCGAGAATATGGTCGATGACGACCTCGTGGTTATCGACGTTGAGGATGCCGGCATCCATGAGTTCGATGAGTACATCTACACACCGGGTCGCCGCATCTGCAAGGTCGCTTTTGACGAGCCCAAGGGTGCAGACGCCGCCTTTGTGCGCGACGGCAAGATGGTCGTTCGCCTGAAGGGCGTCGAGACTCAGCTTGTCGCCACGTCCGAGCTCAAGATTTCGGGCCACCACAATGTCATCAATGCCCTATGTGCCGCCACGGCTGCTCTGGCCGTCGGTGCCGATCCCGAGGGCATTTGCCGCGGTTTGGCATCGTTCCAGCCGCTCGAACACCGCGTTGAGCCCTGTGGCGAGATCGATGGCGTGCGCTACGTCAACGATTCCAAGGCAACGAACACCGATGCGGTCGAAAAGGCCCTGACGGCGTTTCCCGACGACGATGTGATCTTGCTGCTCGGCGGCCACGATAAGGGTACGCCGCTTGCGGACTTTGCCCGCGTCGTTATGGACAACGTGCGCTCGGTCGTTTGCTTTGGCGATGCGCGCGAGCGCTTTACCGCCGCCATGGACGAGGCCGATGTCGATGGTGACGTGGATATCGCCCAGGCCGATGATCTGCGCGATGCCGTTGACGTTGCCCGCTCGCTCTCGAGCCGCGGCGACGTGATCCTGCTTTCGCCCGCCTGCTCTTCGTTCGACGAGTTCTCGGGCTACGAGGAGCGCGGTCGCGTGTTTAAGGACTACGTGGCCCAGCTTGCCGCAGCAGCGAAATCGCAAACGGAATAGGGGTTGCCGGTGAGAGAGGAGAGCCCCCGAAGTGATATGAGGAGGCCCGACTCGGACCGTGCTTCCTCGCTGCGTAGCACGCCGCGTTCCGGACGTGGCGGGCAGACGTTCGGTGAGCGCTATATTGCCGGCGTCCCCGCCCGCATCATGCGCCCCCGTTTGATATTTATGGCTTGCTTGTTTAGCTTGGTTTGCTTCGGCTTGCTGATGGTGTACTCGGCATCTTCGGTCGAGGCACTGCATGAGAATGGTACGGCGACGTTTTTCCTGTTTCGACAAGCCGCGTTTGCCGGAGTTGGCGTGCTGGCTATGGTTGCCATCGTGCGCGTCTTGCCGGACGGTTGGTTTGGGGAAGATGTGCTCAGGATCTTCCTTATCGGCATGATGTTCTTGCTTCTGCTGGTGTTCTTGGTGGGCAGCGGCAGCCGTGGCGCCACGCGCTGGCTCAACATCGCCGGCATTCAGTTCCAGCCTTCCGAGTTTTTAAAGCCATTTGCCATTGCGTATTCGGCCATCATGCTCGACCGCTTCTTTTCGCCCGGTGGCAACATCAACGAATTCCTTCGCAAGATGGGCATCTACCTGGGCATTTCGCTCTTTCTGATCTTTATCCAGCCAGATTTCGGTACCGTCCTGATCATCCTGTTGACCCTCATGTGCATGGCGTTGTTTGCGGGTCTCGACCCCAAATTTATCATCGGCGTGATAATCTTCGGCATTCTCGTGATCGTGATTGCGCTTGTCGCAGAGCCGTACCGTATGGTGCGCATTCAGGTTGCCTTGAACCCTTGGGCCGACGAGTATGGTGACGGCTATCAGGCCACGCTTGCCATCATGGCCTTTGCCTCGGGCGGTCTGTTCGGTCGTGGCATCGGCAACTCAACCATGAAGTACTCGTATCTGCCCGAGGCGCACAATGACTACATCCTGGCCATCATTGGCGAGGAAGTCGGTTTTGTCGGAACCGTGCTGTTCTTCTTGGTGTTTGCGATGCTGATCTACTCGGCGTTTCGCATTGCCGAGCAGGCGACCGACCGTCGCGGGGCACTCATGGCGTCGGGCTCCGCGGTCATTCTCGCGGTGCAGTTTTTGATTAACGCGCTGGGCATCCTCAACGTGTTTCCCATGACGGGAAAGCCGCTTCCGTTTATCAGCTACGGCGGCTCGTCGATTATTGTGTCGCTTATGCTCGCCGGTCTGATCCTGCGCGTTTCGTATGAGAGCGCCCGTCGCGATGAGTACGACCGTCGCCGCGAGAGCTTTGCCGTTATGGACGAGAGCACCGCTGGCGTGCCCCACGTGCGCGGCGAGCGAGCTTCGCGAAACGGTTTTACCGTTCTGGATGGCTCTGCGTCCGAGCCTGCCGCCCGTCCGCGTCCGAGAACGGCGCCACAGGGTCGTCCACAGCGGCCCACTCCTCGCAACGCGGGCGGCGGATATAATCGAATCGATTTGAATTCGGACCCGTCGGCGCGTTTGCGCACCGACGACCAGGGGCCGCGTGTACGAAGGGATTACCATGACCGATAAGATGACCGTTGCTATCGCAGCCGGCGGCACGGCAGGACATATCAACCCCGCGCTTGCCCTGGCCGAGGAGTTGCGCGACCGCGGACATCACGTTGTGTTCGTGGGTCAGTCGCACAAGCTCGAGGGCCGTCTGGTTCCCGAGGCGGGGTTCGATTTTGTGCCCATCACGGTCACGGGCTTCGATCGCTCCCGCCCTTGGACCGCACTGACCTCGCTGTGGCGTGTCAACAAGGCGAAGCGTGCGCTTGCCGGCTATTTCTCGAAGGTCGGCAAGCCCGATGCCGCCATCGGCTTTGGTGCTTACGTTGAGGTTCCGCTGCTAGGCTGGTGCAAGGATGCGGGCGTTCCGTATCTACTGCATGAGCAGAACTCTGTTCCGGGCCTGGCCAATAAGATGATGAACTCGCATGCCACCCGCGTGTGCATCTCGGTGCCGGCTGCGCGCTCCGTCTTTGAGCGCGAAGGCGACCCCGACCATGTGCTCATGACGGGCAATCCGGTGCGTCGCTCGGTCATTGAGGGCGATCGTGCCCGCGGTCGCGAGGCGCTTGGCGTGCCTGAGGACGCGGTGCTGCTGCTCGTCTTTGGCGGCTCGCTCGGTGCCCAGCATCTCAACGAGCGCGTGGCCTCGCTTAAGGACGAGCTGCTAGGTCGCGAGAACCTCTACGTTTTGCATTCGACGGGGGCCGACGGTTTTGAGGAGACCGAGCGCGCCCTGGCACTGACGCCCGAAGAGGCGAAGTGCTATCGCGTTCAGCCCTACATCGACAACATGGGCGACATGATGGCTGCGGCCGATCTGGTGCTCTCGCGCTCCGGCGCCTCGAGCGTGGCCGAGATCGCCGCCCTCGCCGTGCCCTCGGTGCTGGTGCCCTATCCTCATGCGACGGCCGACCACCAGACCACGAACGCCCGCTATCTGGTCGATGCCGGTGCGGGCGTGCTATGCGCCGATGCCGATATCGACGCCCCCGCTTTTGCCGAGGAGCTGCTGCACCTGGTCGATGACGCGTCGGCGCGCGATGCCATGCGCCAGGCGGCACGCGGCTTGGCACAGGACCGCGCCGCCTCACTTTTGGCCGACGCGGTAGAGGGATTGCGTTAGTTAGACGGGATATCGCCGGTCGCCCTCGCGCGGATGCGGTAGGTGCGGTACAGTTAACGGGTTACAGGCAGTGTTTACGCAAGGAGTACACGAGCACATGGCTGATTCCCAGACTGCAACCTCCGCGCCCGAGTTTAAGAGCGCCCACTTCATCGGTATCGGTGGCGCCGGCATGAGCGGCATCGCCCTCGTTTTGCACGAGCGCGGCTATGCCGTTACCGGTTCCGACCTTAAGACTTCGCGCTACATTCGCCAGCTTACGCGCGCCGGCGTGAAGGTTCACGTTGGTCATGAGGCTGCGACGATCGACGAGGTCAAGCCCGACGTGGTCGTGGTCTCCACCGCTATTCCCGAGTCTAACCCCGAGCTTGTTCGCGCCCGCGAGCTGGGTATTCCCGTGTGGCCCCGCGCCAAGATGCTCTCGGCCCTGGGCCACGGCTATACCACCGTCGCCGTCGCCGGCACGCACGGCAAGACCACGACGTCTTCGATGTGCGCCACCATGCTCGATCGCATGGGCCTGGACCCCAGCTTCTTGATCGGTGGCATCGTCGAGGGCTATGACACCAACGGTAAAAACGGCTCGGGCGATTACTTTGTCGCCGAGGCCGACGAGTCCGACAGCTCCTTCCTGTTCCTGAACCCCAACGTGGTCATCGTGACCAATGTCGAGGCCGACCATCTCGATCACTACTCGGGCATCGAGGAGATCGAAGCCACCTTTGCCAAGTTCATGAGCCTGGTGGGCGAGGACGGTACTGTCATCGTCTGCGGCGAGGATCCGCATCTGGTCGAGCTCGCCAAGTCGACGGGGCGCCGCGTGCTTTCCTATGGCTTTGCCGAGACCAACGACATCGTCTGCGTGCATCCGGACGTCAAGGGTATCCAGAGCGACTTTACCGTTCGCTTTGAGGACGGCACCGAGCACGCTGTGGAGATCAAGAGCAACCCCGGTCGCCACAACATGCTCAACGCCACGGCCGTTTTGACCGTCGCCCATGTCCTGGGCCTCGACATCGATGCTGCCGCCAAGGCCCTGTCGAGCTTTGAGGGCGTTCGCCGTCGCTTTACCCATGTGGGCGATATCGACGGCATCACCGTGGTCGACGACTACGGCCATCATCCCACCGAGATCAAGGCGACGCTTGCCGCCGCCTCGTCGCTGGGTTACAAGCACGTCGACGTCGTGTTCCAGCCGCACCGCTATTCGCGCCTGCAGGCTCTGTGCGACGATTTCGCCGATGCCTTTGCCAATGCCGACAAACTGCTGCTGATTGATGTGTTCTCGGCCGGCGAGATGCCCATCCCCGGCGTTACCTCCAAGATGCTCGCCGATACCGTTCGTGCCAAGCATCCCGGCAAGGAAGTCGTGTACTGTTCCAGCCGTCTTGAGCTCAACCAGGAGCTCGAGCAGATGGTGGGCGAGGGCGACCTGCTGCTTACCATGGGCGCCGGTGATGTCACGACGGTCGGCCCCGAGTTTATCGATTATCTGACTGCCAAGAAAGACGCTTAAGCTCCATGGGTCTGTTTAATGCCGTCATGGCGCTTTCGGGCATGATCGACACGGATGTGATTGAGGACGAGCGACTTGCGCGCCATACGAGCTATCGTATCGGCGGCAAGGCCGACCTCTTTGTGACGTGCCATAGCTATCATGCCCTGCGTCGCGCCGTGGCGGTGCTCGACCGCGAACAGGTGCCGTGGGTGATTATCGGCAAGGGATCCAATCTTTTGGTTGCCGATGCCGGTTATCGCGGTGCCGTCATTTCACTGGGGCGTGAGTTCCAGCGCACGGTTGTTGCCGAGGACGGCTGTACGCTGACCGTTGGCGCGGGCGTGATGTTCGCGCGCTTGGTCAACGACGCCCTGTCTCGCAGCCTCTCGGGTCTTGAGTTTGCCGTCGGTATTCCCGGCTCGGTCGGCGGCGCCATATCTATGAATGCCGGTACGCGTACTGAGTGGATCGGTTCGCTCGTTGAGGACGTCGTAACGTTTGACCCTTCCTCCGGCATCAAGCACTATGCGGGGTCCGAGATAACCTGGGGCTACCGCGAATGCAGCCTTCCTCGCAATGAGATTATCCTCGAGTGCGTTCTTAAGCTAAAGCCGGCTCCTAAAGCCGATATTCGGGAGCGCATGGAGCGGTATCTAACCCGGCGAAAGCGTACGCAGCCCATGGGGCGTGCGTCTTGCGGATCAGTCTTTCGCAATCCGCCCGATGCGAGCGTGGGCAAGCTCATCGAGGATTGTGGATTAAAGGGTTTTTCGATCGGCGGCGCGGAAGTTTCGCCCGTGCACGCTAATTTTATCGTTAATAACGGAACCGCTTCGGCCGATGACGTGGCCGCGGTTATCAGACATGTGCACGGAAAGGTGAGGGAGGCGTATGGCATCGAGCTCAGACCGGAAGTTAAATTCCTCGGCTTCTAGAGCATCGAAACCCACCTTCCGCCGCGCCGGAGGGCGTTCCGGCGCACCTGCCAAACCTCAGCGCAAGGCCGTCACGCCTTCGAAGTCTTCCGGACACGTGCGACCTGCCAAGACCCCGGTTGTTGGCTCGCAGCTCGGCAACCGTCCTGCCGCAAAAAAGGCCTCGCGTCCCTCGGTGACGTCAAGGCCCGTCATGGGCGCCAAGTCCGCTCGTCCCGTGGCAACGCCTAAAACCTCGATGGGGGCCAAGGCGCCGCGTTCGGGTCGCACGCTGGATGCATCGAAGCCGCGTTCGCTGACGTCGGTGCCGGCTGACGCTAAGAAACCTTCGAGTAAAAAAGGTGTCAACCCACTGACTTCACTGGGGGCCATGGCTCATAAGACGACCGACGCCGTTCCTGCCGTTAAGGGCAAAGGCAAAATCGTGGGCGGCGTTCTTGCCGCCTTGGCCGTGCTCGTCATCATTGCCATCGTGGTGATCAACTCTGGATTGTTTGCCGCTACCGACATTCAGATTCAGGGCAGCGAGCATGTGACCAAGCACGATGCTATTCAACTGATAGATTTGCCCGAGGGTACGTCGCTATTTAACGTCGACCCCGATCAGATTACCGAGGATCTCAAACAGAATCCGTGGGTTTCGGGCGTGGATGTCCAGCGCCAGTTTCCCCATACGCTCATCATTACGCCGACGGAGCGCAAGGTTGTCGCAATCGCCTATATCAGCTCGGACGATCTTGCTTGGGCCATCGGCGATGATGATACCTGGATCGCTCCACTCTCGACCTCGGTTGAGGTGGATGACCAGGGCAACGTCATCACGACGGGTCAGGGCTCAAACACCCTGACCGGCATTGATGCCGCGCTGGCACTGGCCAAGCACTACGGCGCCGTGCTGTTGACCGATGTATCGGCCGATGTCGCTCCGGTTTCTGGCCAGGCGGTGAGCTCCAAGGCCGTTAAGGCCGGCTTGGATTACGTGCGTGGTTTTTCGAGCGAGTTTCTGGGGCAAGTCAAGGATATTTCGACGCCTTCGGTCGAGGCCATCTCGGCAAACCTCAATAACGGCATCGAGGTATCGCTGGGTGATTCTGATGATATCGCCAAGAAGGAGCGCATTGTCACTAAGCTGCTTTCGCAGGTAGAGGGCGTGACGTATATCAACGTGCGCTCTCCGGGCAACTATACGTTTAGGAACGCTCCTACCTCATAGCGGCGTTTGGACCTTTGTTGACAGGCCATACCACGCCGTTTATCTGGTTTGTTTGGTTTTCACGGTCAATTATTTGACTGATACGTTCATAATGTGCAAACATAATACGGTTTACCTTTGCATTTACTTTCAACCTGAAGGTTAATGTGCGCAGGGGTCGACCCATGCTATGGCTATAACCTTTGTTCGGAGGACCGACATGCACGAGACAGAGATCAACAACTACCTTGCCGTCATTAAGGTGGTCGGCGTCGGCGGCGGCGGTACCAACGCGGTCAATCGAATGATCGAAGAGGGCATCCGCGGCGTCGAGTTTGTCGCCATCAACACCGATGCTCAGGCGCTCGCGATCTCTGATGCCGATATCAAGGTGCACATCGGCACCGATCTTACCCGCGGCCTGGGCGCCGGCGCCAACCCCGAGGTTGGCCGCAAGGCTGCCGATGAGTCCCGCGACGACATCGCCGAGGCGCTCGCTGGCGCCGACATGGTGTTTATCACCTGCGGCGAGGGCGGCGGCACCGGTACCGGCGCTGCTCCCATCGTTGCCGATATCGCGATGAACGAGGTCGGCGCACTGACCGTCGCCGTCGTGACCAAGCCCTTCACCTTCGAGGGCCGCAAGCGCAAGAAGAGCGCCGAGGAGGGCATCAAGACCCTTTCCGATTGCGTCGACACCATGATCGTTATCCCTAACGACAAGCTGCTCGACATCGCCGAGAAGAAGACCACCATGCTCGAGGCCTTCGCGATTGCCGATGGCGTCCTTTCCCAGGGCACCCAGGGCATCACCGACCTCATCACCGTCCCGGGTATCATCAACCTGGACTTCGCCGATGTTAAGACCATCATGAAGCAGGCCGGTACCGCCATGATGGGTATCGGTACCTCTTCTGGGGATACTCGTGCCGTCGACGCTGCCCAGCAGGCCATCTCCAGCCCGCTGCTCGAGAGCTCCATCGATGGTGCCACGCGCGTGCTGCTCTCCATCGCCGGTTCCAAGGACCTGGGCATCCAGGAGATCAGCGACGCCGCCGACGTTGTCGCCAACGCCGTCGACCCCGAGGCCAACATCATCTTCGGTACCGTTGTCGACGAGTCCCTGGGCGATCAGGTGCGTATCACCGTCATCGCTACGGGCTTCTCCGACTCCAACGTCAACCGTCAGGATGAGCTCTTTGCTGCTCAGCAGTCTCAGAGCAAGGCCGCTGCCTCCGCTGAGCCGCAGCGCACCGCTCCGGCTGCCAGCCCGGCTCAGGCCGCTCCGACCCGCAACGTCGGTGGTACCGAGCTGCCCAACTTTGGCAACGACCAGTTCGAGCTTCCCGACTTCCTGAAGCGCGGTAGCTTCTAGTTCGTTTTTCTCAACGACCTGCACGGGGTGTGTCCATTTGGATGCACCCCGTTTTGTTTCTCGTTTGTAAACGAAAGCCTCCAATCTCCTTACGTTCCCTTTACGTTTGGTCCCTACCGCTGCGGGTATCCTTTTAAGGAAGTATGACAGCCGTATAAACGCGGACTGCGCGGCGACGCCGCGGTACTTGTGTTATTAGGAGGCTTTAGTATGGCAGCACGTGCGGACAACGTTTCGCGTGTCGACCATGATGGAGTTACGTTGGTGGAGGGCGCGACATCCGATGTCCGCTTTGCCTTTACCGAGCGCACCGGTGGCGTTTCTGAAGATGCGTACTCCTCGCTCAACCTGGGCTCGCATGTAGGCGATGACCCCTTTGCTGTTCAAGAAAATCGTCGTCGAGCGCTCGAAGCTATGGGCGCCACTGAGTGCGAGCATAATCTGCTCGTGCCCAATCAGGTACATGGTGACCATATCGTTACGGTGACTTCGAACGGCGCCGACGATCTTGAGGCTGTTCGCGAGCAGATTGCCGAGGGCTGCGACGCCATCGTCTGTACGGCCCATGACGTGCCCGTGCTGCTCTGCTTTGCCGACTGCGCTCCCGTGGTGCTGGTGGCCCCTGGCGGATTTGCCGTGGTGCACTCCGGTTGGAAGGGCACGATTGCACGTATTTCTGCCAAGGCGTGCCAGGCGCTTTGCGATGCTGCCGGCTGCGATGCGAGCGACGTTTCCGCCTATATCGGCCCCCATATCTTGGCTGACGAATATGAGGTATCCCAGGAACTCATGGATCGCTTTGCCGTCGAGTTCTCTTGCATCGATGCGAGTGCCTCTCGCATGCTCGATCTTTCCGCTGCCATTCGTGAGGCGTTGGTAGATATCGGTGTGGACGCGGATAATATCGTGGATACCCAGCTTTCGACTGTGCGTCAGAACGACCGCTTTTATTCCTACCGTAACGAGGACGGCACCTGTGGGCGCCATGCTGCGATCGGCGTGATGCTATGAGAAAGATCGTATCGGTCCTGAGCGCCGCTGTGCTTACGCTTACGCTGTGCGCCTGTTCTTCGGGATCTTCTACCTCTTCCATTACCGTGGCCGGCTCCACGACCTGCCTTCCTATCGCCGAGATTGCGGCAGAGGGCTTTAAGGAGGAGACCGGCATCGACGTGCTCGTTTCCGGTTTGGGCTCTTCCGCTGGCATCGAAGCCGTCAGCGCTGGCACGGCCGATATCGCCAGCTCCTCCCGTGGACTCAATGCCGACGAACAGGATCTGGGCCTGACTCCCATCGTCATTGCCCACGACGGTATCGCGGTCATCGTGAACGACGATAACCCGGTCGATAACCTCTCGACCGAGCAGCTCCGCGATATCTATGCCGGCAAGATTACTAATTGGAAAGAGGTCGGTGGCGAGGACCTGAAGATTCAGGTCATCAACCGAGACGAGGCGTCTGGCACGCGTGAAGCATTCCGCACCATCGTGATGGACGGCACCCCGTTCGATCGCCGCTCCGCCGTTCTTTCGGGCACGGGCCAGGTGCGCGACGTGGTATCTCGTTCGCGCGGTGCCATTGGCTACATTTCGCTGGGCTTCGTCGATAGCCTCAACGCCAAGACCTCGGTCAAGGCCGTCTCGGTCAATCATGTTGAGGCGTCCGAGAAGACGGTCGCGAGCGGCGGCTATCCCATCTCACGCGACCTTTACTTCTTTGTGAAGGGTGCGCCTTCGCAGCAGGCGCAGGATTACATCGACTATGTGACGTCCGAAAAGATGGACAAGCAGATTCGCGAGGCGGGCTTTATCCCCGTCACCAACGACGAGAAGGGGAGTGAGTAGCATGGAAGCACAGGAAAACTCCCAGACTGAGCAGAATGGTCAGGCGCCCAAGAAGCGCGAGCTGGCGCTCGTATCGCGCAGTACCTATATCAAGGAGAAGGCGCTGCAGTGGATCTTCTTTGCCTGCGCGTTCTTGGCGGTCGTTACCGTCATCCTGATTTTTGTCTTTACCACGTACTCGGCTCTGCCTGTCTTTACCGATATTGGCCTGGCAGACTTCTTTAGCTTTACGTGGGCGCCTTCCGAGGGCCACTACGGCATCATGTCGCTGCTGGCCGGCTCGGGATTGGTGACCGTCGGTGCTCTCGTTATGGGCGTGCCCCTGGGCGTGGGCACGGCCGTGTATCTGGTCGAGATCGCCAGCAAGCGCGTACGCAAGATCATCAGCCCCGCCGTCGACCTTCTGGCGGGCATCCCCTCGATTATCTACGGCTTCTTTGGCATGATCATCATCCGCCCGCTTATCGCGCAGCTGACCGGTGGCCTTGGTTTTGGTGCGCTGACGGCATGGTTCGTGCTTGCCATCATGATCGTCCCCACCATCACGACGCTCACCATCGATGCCCTCAACTCCATCCCTATGGGCATCCGCGAGGCATCCTATGCCATGGGCGCCACCAAGTGGCAAACCATCTACAAAGTCGTGTTGCCGGCAGCCAAGCTGGGTATCGTGGACGCTATCGTGCTGGGCATGGGTCGCGCTATCGGCGAGACCATGGCCGTACTTATGGTCGTGGGTAACGCGCCGGTCATTCCGGACAGTATCGCGAGCCCTATCTCGACGCTTACGAGCCAGATCGCGCTCGACATGAGCTACTCCTCGGGCCTGCACCGCTCTGCCCTGTTTGGCATGGGCGTGGTCCTGTTTATCATTTCCGCCGCGCTGGTGGGCATCGTCCGCCTGATTTCCAAGAAGAAGAGGGGGTAGGCCATGTCCGATTCCGTTGACACGACGGTCGATACGACCTCGTCGCGCGAGCGCATCAAGCGTGCCCTTTCCCACGGCAAGAAGGGCCGCATCAATAAGGACATGTCCAATAAGATCATGCTCTGCGTGTTCCGCGCCGCGGCCTATATCACCACGCTCGTGTTGGTCGCCATCATCGCCTACGTGGTCATTAACGGCCTGCCGCATATCTCGCTCGACTTTATCTTTGGCTGGCCTCAGGGCGTCAATGCTGAGGGCGGCATTTGGCCCACGATTGTCTCGACCGTTTACGTGACGGCGCTCGCGATGCTCATCTGCACGCCGATTGCCGTGCTGGCTGCCGTCTATCTAGCCGAATATGCCAAGCAGGGCAAGGTCGTCGACATCATCCGCTATGCCGCCGATGCCCTGGCTTCGGTGCCCTCCATCGTTATGGGCCTGTTTGGCTATGCGCTCTTTGTCGAAGCCATGGGTCTGGGCCTTTCGATGATCTCGGCGGCCTTGGCGTTGGCGCTTCTGATGTTGCCCATCGTCATGCGCACCACCGAGGAGGCCATTCGCGCCGTGCCGCGCTATATCCGCTGGGGCGCGTACGGCCTGGGCGCCACCAAGTGGCAGGTCGTCTCGAAGATCGTGCTTCCTTCCGCCTTTGGTCGTATCGCCACCGGCATCGTGCTTGCCATCGGCCGCGCCATCGGCGAGACCGCCGTCGTGCTCTATACGATGGGCCAGGCCATCAACCTGCCGATCTCGCCGCTCGATTCCGGCCGTCCCATGACGGTTCACCTGTACCTGCTCGCCAACGACGGCATCAACATGAACGCAGCCTACGGCACCGCGCTCTTGCTGATGGTGATTATTTTGGCCTTCAACTTGTTTGCGCGCTTCCTGTCGCGCAAGCGCCGCTAGCTAAGGAGTCCCATGTCCGTTTATCAGTCCGCTCCCACGCTGGAGCAAGCGGCCATCACGGCCAAGGATTTCAACTTTTGGTACGGCGACTTTCATGCGTTGACGGGGCTCGACCTCAACATCGCCAAAAATGCCATCACTTCGTTCATCGGCCCCTCGGGCTGCGGCAAGTCGACGTTTTTGCGCTGCATCAACCGCATGAACGACCTGATCGAGGGCACGCGCGTCGAGGGCACCATGACGCTCGACGGCAACGATATCTATGCCGAGGGCGTCGACCCGGTCGACCTCCGTCGTCGCGTGGGCATGATCTTTCAGCAGCCCAATCCGTTTCCTAAATCCATCTACGAGAATGTCGCTTTTGGCCCTCGTCTGCAGGGCGTGACTAGCAAAAGCGACCTCGATGACATCGTGGAAGAATCGCTCAAGCGCGCCAACCTCTGGAAAGAGGTATCCAATCAGCTCAACAAGGATGGTTTGGCGCTCTCGGGCGGTCAGCAGCAACGTCTGTGCATCGCGCGTGTGCTTGCGGTGCAGCCCGATGTCCTTCTGATGGACGAGCCCTGCTCCGCCATCGACCCCACGTCCGTCTCTAAGGTCGAGGATCTGATGGCCGAGCTGGCGCCCGAGATGACGATTATCATCGTCACGCATTCAATGCAGCAGGCAGCTCGTATTAGCGACTACACCGCGTTCTTCTTGCAGGAAGTTGCCGGCGACCCCGCCACGCTCATCGAGTATGGTCAAACCGACGCGATCTTCACCAGCCCGGTGGATTCGCGGACGGAAGACTATATCACCGGCCGCTTTGGCTGATCGGTGCGACTAGTCCCAAACCGATCGGACCTGGTCCGGTGCGTATTCACTGTGCGGGCGGCATGACCGCACCCAACTGATTGGAGTGAACCATGCGCAAACTGTTTTCCCGTCAGCTCATCGAGGCCCGTCACGAGATGCTGAGCATCTACGAGGCCATTGATCTGGCCCTTCACGACGCCGTGAAGGCCTATGTGACCGACGACCGCAAGCTCGCCGTCAAGACCAAGAAGCGCACGCTTTCGATTGACGCCCGTTGTGCCAACCTTGAGGCCGTGTGCTACAACCTGATCGCCACACAGTCGCCGGTCGCCTCCGACTTCCGCTTGCTTCAGACGATCATCTATGTCGACTTTAACCTGCAGCGCATGACCGATAAGGTTCGCCAGATCTGCCGTGCCGCCAGCCATATGGTCAAGGCCGATATCTCGCTGCCTCAGGAGCTTGTGACCTTGGTTGATGCCGAGGCCGAGGCCGTCTACCAGGTGCTGGGCTCCTCGATCTCCGCTCTGGTCGCCAACGACATGTCCATCATCTGCAACCTTGCTGTCGAGGACGAGCCGGTGCACGCTGCCTATGAGAAGTTCTTCCGTACCTTCAACCGCATGGACGCGGGCGAGTTTATGGACGACGACAGCAACTACGACGATCTGCGCCGCGCCATCATGGTTTCGCGCTATCTCGATCGTATCGCCTCGATTTCCATCGATGCCGCCTGCCGCCTGACGTTCCTGCTGACCGGCCAGCGCATGAATGCCGGCGATATTGCCCGTGCGGACGAGGACGAACTCGAGAGCATGCGCGTGCCTTCGGGCGAGGGCGTCATCATGAGGCCCGCTGTCGACGCACGCTATGTTGCCAAGGTGCCTGCTAACGAGCTGAGCGAGGGCCTTCGCTACCTGCTTGAGCATCTCGAGGACGAGGATGACGCCGAGGACGACGAGGAGTAGGGTAGCCCCGTTCGTCGAAAGATTGTAAATACCTAAGTGAGCGCGACCTTGCGAATGCGGGGTCGCGCTCTTGCGTTAGCATGAGACTACTTGTTTGGCTGTTTGCGGAGGCGATTGGCAATGGATAATTATTTGGACTTGATGCGCGCTCGCCGCGAGCAGATTCTTGAGCGGTTTTATGCGGCGCTTGATCGCGCGGGCCGTCCCCATGATGCCGCGCGCCTCATTGCAGTGTCCAAGACCGTTGGCGTCGATGAGACGGTCGCTGCGATCCGGGTAGGGTATCGACACTTTGCCGAGAACCGTCCGCAAGAGCTCGTCCGTAAGCTCACGGGCCTGGCGGACCATCCGGACCTGCCCGAGGTGCGCTTCGATATGATCGGCAACCTGCAGACCAATAAGATCAATGCGGTGCTGGGCTCGGCCGAGCTGATCCATTCGGTAAGCTCGCTGCATTTGGCGCAGGCTGTCTCGAGCCGCGCGGTCCGCAAAATCGAGGCGGGCGAGCTTGCCGCTCCCCAGCGCGTGTTGATTGAGGTCAATGTGAGCGGCGAGGAATCGAAGGGCGGCTTTTCGCCCGATGAGATTCGTGCCGCCATGGGCGAGCTTGCAGAGCTTGAGGGAATTTGTGTGCAGGGGCTTATGACCATGGCGCCCCGGGGGAACAAGGATGTGGCACGCCGCACATTTGTCGGGCTACGCGAGCTGAGGGATGAGTTGGAAGCGGCCCATCCCGATCTGAGGCTGCCCGAGCTTTCCTGTGGGATGAGCGAGGACTTTGAGCCTGCCCTTGAGGAAGGCTCTACGCTCGTTCGCCTGGGCAGGGTAGTATTTAGCCCGGAGTTTGCAGTAAAATAAGGCTCTGAAGTGCGCACTGATTATCGGGGCGCCTGCACTAAACCGCGAGAGGACACAACCATGGGCTTCCTTGACGAGATTAAAAATAAGATGCACCTGGGCGGCCAGCAGGGTTACGACCAGGGTTATGGCCAAGACGACGACTACGGCTACGATGACGGCTACGACGACGGCTATCAGAACAACGGCTACAGCGGTGCCTCGGGCGAGGGTTTCTACACCCAGGACGAGCCGAGCAATGGCTTGCTGGGCCAGACGCGTCGTGGCGAGGCCGAGTCGGTTGCCGTGTATACGCGTTCCGGCCAGCTCGTTGGCGATGATTCTCGTCACGCCACGACGTACAACCCGCCTTCGCGTTCGCAGGATACTGCCGGCGGCGGATATCGTCCTGGCGCCTATGACACACCGTCGAGCTATGCCGAGAATACCCGCGCCCGCGCCGCTGCTGCGCCCGCGCCTGCACCGAGCGATGCCTCGGCCTATGCAAGCAATATCATCAACGCCACGCCCCAGCTGCCGGCCTATGTCCTGCGCCCCGAGAGCTATGACGACGTTGAGACCGTTGTGCGCCGCGTTCGCACCAAGCAGCCTGTCGCGCTGATCTTCGTAGGCGTCCGCACCGAGGTTGCCAAACGCGTCCTGGACTTCTCTTACGGCTTCGCCTGCGGCCTGGGCGCCACGGTCAAAGAAGTGGGCGATCGCGTGTTCATGGTGCTGCCCGCTGGCTGCGAGGTTAAGGATTCGGACCTGAAGAAACTCCGTGCCGACGGCTATCTTAAGTAAAGACAAGACGAGGAGATTCTCATCAACATCTACACTATCGTTCAGCTGGTCAACACGCTGTTTAACTTCTATTCCACACTTATTGTGGTCTACTGCCTTATGACGTGGATCCCCATGAAGCAAGGCGGCTTGCTCCAGGATATCGCTGCGGTGCTCGATAGCGTGTGCGGTCCGTGGCTCAACCTATTCCGTCGGTTTATTCCTCCGATGGGTGGCATCGATTTTTCGCCGGTCATTGCGATTATTGCGTTGCAGTTGGTGCAGAGGCTGGTTCTGCAGCTTCTTATAGGTATACTCGTATAGAACTGACTCAGTAACTTACGTCGGGCGTATGGCGCCGAGGCGATGATAAAGGAGAATTGTTATGGCTATTACCCCTGCTGACATCCAGGCTCAGACTTTCTCTGAGGCCAAGCGCGGCTACGATCCCGCCGAGGTCGACGTCTTCTTGGAGACGCTGTCCTCCGAGGTTGACGCTATGCTCGCCAAGATTGTCGACCTTAAGGGTCGCCTGACCGCCACCGAGCAGCAGCTTGCCGATGCGCAGGCTCAGCTTGCCCAGGCTCAGGACGCTGCCGCCCAGGCCGTCCCCGCTGCCCCTGTGGCTGCCCCCGCCCCCGACTTCACTGCCCAGGAGCGCCAGATTTCCGCCGCCCTGATTGCCGCCCAGCAGACCGCCGAGAACATCGTCAACGATGCCAACGAGAACGCCGAGCGCATTCGCAACGAGGCCGACGCCAAGGCTCGCGAGGTTATTCGCCAGGCCCTGACCGAGAAGCAGGCCGAGCTCGAGGAGATCGACCGCCTGAAGGCCTCCCGTGAGGAGTTCAAGGCCGAGTATCTCAAGCTCATCCAGCACTTCATGGACGATGCTCAGAACTCCTTCCCGGCCGACCTCATGGCCTCCACGCCGGTTGGTTCCGCCGCTTCTCCGGCTGTGACCGTCCCTGCCGCCGAGCCCCTGCCCGTCGCCGATCCGGTTGTGCCCGTGGCCGATCCCTTTGCCCCGATCGACAACTTCGCCGCTGACGACCTGGACTAACGCCGGATTACAATCAGTCAATAAAAAAGGACCCGCATGTTGCGGGTCCTTTTTTATCGCATGTCCCAAAATTCTACTTGAGGAGGAAGTCGGGGAGGGGAATGGTGCGGGCCTCGCGATGCTCGGGGTCGGCAATATGGTCGGCAGGATAGCCGCAGACGAGCATGTGATAGGGATAGACGCCCTCGGGCAGGTTGAACTGCTCTTTTGCCACCTCGGGCTTAAAATGGCATACCCAACACGTGCCCAGGCCCTGCTCCGTGGCTGCCATCATCATCTGATCGCACACAATGGACGTATCGATTTCGCTTGAATTCATCTGGTCATACGGGCGCACCCAAGCATCATCGGTAACGCTGCAAATAAGGAAGGCAAGCGGAGCTCCAAAGATAGACCCATCACGAGCAAACCGAGGCTGACAAGCAGCAGCCTTCTCCAACAGCTCAGGCGTATCCAGCACCATCACACGGGCTGGATGATTATTACAAGCAGAAGGAGCAATACGCCCAGCCTCAACAATGGCATCCACCACAGCCTGCTCAACAGAACGGTCCTCAAAAGAACGACAAGAATACCGACCACGAGCCAGATCCAAATAAGACATACAAGCCCTCCTAAAATTAAAAATCAAACAAAGCAAAAGTAACCCAAAGAGTACCCAAAGCAGCAATCAGCCAAACGCTCATCAAGGGCCAAAGTGTCCGAACGGATACCAAAGGTCCCTTCAGCCAAACCCCCATCGCGCTAAATCTATCAGCCAAAGTTCCCAATGGTGGTGCATAAGGGAGCGGGCCCGGCCACTAATAACCTTTTGAACGACTCTGCTTGCAGCCGGAGTGAAAAAGGT
Organism: uncultured Ruminococcus sp.; assembly: GCA_963604655.1. GTDB lineage: Bacteria > Actinomycetota > Coriobacteriia > Coriobacteriales > Coriobacteriaceae > Collinsella. The sequence goes on along the minus strand of CAVCRP010000010.1, from coordinate 23,457 downwards.
TATTAGTGGCCGGGCCCGCGACCGGTGGGACATGTACCCCCAATTAACTGTTCTTCATGACAATCGAATCCACAACATCAGCCACATTCTCGCAGCAGTCGGCACAGTACTCCAGGAAGGCATACACGTCACGCCAAGCGATGACCTCGAGCGGATCCTTGCCGTTGACGTGCAGGTTGCGCATGGCGTTGATATAGAGCTCGTCGGCCTCGGACTCGATGGTGTTGATCTGGATGACCAGCTCGCGCAGGGTCTTGGACTTGCGGTAGTTGGGCAGCTCGACCATCAGGTCCTTCATGGCGCGGCAGGCATCGGTCACCTTGTGGGCGATCACGATGGCATCGGGGTGGATGCTCTGGATATTGGTGAAGTAGACGCGCTGCACGACGCCTTCGATGCGGTCGAGCACGGTGTCGAGGGCGCAGCTCATCAGGTCGAGGTCCTCGCGCTCGAGCGGGGTGATAAAGGCCGTGAGCAGGGCATCCTCGAGCTCATGGTGCTTCTTGTCGGCCGCATGCTCAATCGAGTGCATCTTATCGAGCATGTCGTGGATCTGCGCGGGGTCGAAGTTTTCGAAGATCTGGGTGAGCAGCTCGGCAGCCTGAACGGCGAGGTCGGCGCAGGCGACGTAGTTGTCAAAGTAGAACGAATCGGGTTTCTTTGCCATGAGTGGGTCCTTTCGAGGCGAAGACGGGTGTGCGAAGTATTACGGTCCGGATGGACGCTCGGTTTGACTAGAGGAACATCATGAACAGCTTAGCCATGACAAAGCTGATGAGTCCGCAGGCGGGGAAGGTGAAGAACCAGGTGAACATCATGTCCTTGACCACGCCGAAGTTGATGGCCGAGAGGCGCTTGACGGCGCCGACGCCCATGATGGCGCAGGTCTTGATGTGGGTAGAGGACACGGGGATGCCGGTGAGCGTCGCGAGCAGCAGGTTTGCGGCGCCCGCGAGGTCGGCGGAGAAACCCTGATACTTCTCGAGCTTAACCATGCTCTGGCCGACGGACTTGATGATACGCTCGCCGCCCACGCTGGTACCGATACCCATGGTGGCCGAGCACAGCAGCATAATCCAGATGGGAATGCCGGCATCGCCGACGCCGGTCTGGCCGTTGGCGAAGGCGACGCCCAAAAAGAGCACGCCGATGAACTTCTGTCCATCCTGCGCGCCGTGCATAAAGCTCATGGCCGCGGCGCTCGCGATCTGAGCGTATTTAAAGAAGACGTTGGCGCGTCGCCTGTTGGCGGCGGCAAAAAGAATCGAGACGAGTTTGCACAGGATCCAGCCCATGACAAAGCCCAGGCCGATGGAGAGCGCCAGGCCGTAGATGACCTTCATCCACTCGTGGACGTTGACGCTGCCGGCACCGCCGAGGGCGATGGCAGCGCCGGTGAGGCCGGCGATAAGGCTATGGCTCTGCGAAGTGGGGATGCCAAAACGCGACGCCGTGGCACCGTAGACGACGATGGAGAAGAGCGCGGCGCACAGGCAGGCGAGTGCCATGGTGCTGTTTCCGCCAAAGTCGACAATATGTGAGATGGTGTTGGCGACGCTCGCGTTAAAGTGCGTCATGATGAGCACGCCCAAGAAGTTGAACGCGGCACTCATGAGGATGGCGGCGCGGGCGGGCATGCAACGCGTGGTGACGCAGGTCGCGATGGCGTTGGGCGCGTCGGTCCATCCGTTGACGAAGATGGCGCCGAGCGCAAGGATTACGGTGACGGCAAGGACTGGGTTCGACACAAGTTGGCCGAGGAAGGTTGAGAACGTTACGTCCATGTAAGGGCTTTCTCGAAGTTTGCAGACACGTTACAAAAACATGATAAATCGTATCACCTCCTGCGGGTTTCTTTACGGAGTTCTGATGGGAGAAGTGAATTTTTTAGCACTAAAATTGAGCATTAGCCCTGTTGACCGCGGGTGTTCTTTTTGCTAACACGTCATGAGGACATGCACGTGCGCCCCGACACTCCAAAACCACAGTCTGTTCGCTTTACAACATGCAAACATGCGTTCGATAATAGATGGCATGGAATATCGACAGACAGATGGCAGAACTCGACGCGTGCACAAGCAGTATGTGGACGTTGTGGCCCGCATCCTCGCGGGCGGACAAGTTGTGCCGGTCACCGTCTGCTGGGTCGACGGACGCTGTTTTACGATTGACGAGATCGTCTCGTCCACAGGCTTTGGCCTGACGGTCCACGGTATCCGTACGGCAACCTATAAGGTTCGTTTTGGCGGACATGCGACCGAGCTGTATCTGGAGGATCAGACGCGCGAACGGCCGGATGGCTCGCAGACGCACGTGATGCGTTGGTGGGTGTGGGCGTTCGACCGCACACTCGAGGGGGAGCGCCGTAAGTAAGAGTGCATGGCATTCGGGTACAATGACAGGAATCTTGTCATCTGCCGCGCCGCCTTTCGCGGCGCTATTTGAAAGGACGAAGTATGAACGATATCCAGGGCTATCAGAACGGTCCCATCGAGACCGGCGCAAGCCGCGCCAAGGAGATGTCGCCGCGTGCGTACAACCTTGCCATGTCCGCCCTCATCTTCTTGGGCTTTTGCGCCATGGGCGCTGGCGCCTACTTCACTAGCACCATGGCGTTTGCGCGCATGATGATGAACGGCGCCGCTCTGCCGCTGGTCTTTGGCTCCTTTATCCTGACCATTGTCGGCATCGTTATGATGTCGGCTGCTGCCAGCAAGCAGTCGGTGGGCCTGTCCCTTGTGGGCTACGTGGTCTTTGCGAGCACCTTTGGCCTGACGGCGTCGTTTGGTCTTGCCAACTACGACCTGCCCACCATCAACACCGCCTTTATCGCCACGGCCGCCATCACCTTTGTCTTTGGCGCGCTGGGCGTAACGTTCCCCAAGTTCTTCCGTCGCGTATATGGCATTGGCTTTGGCATTCTGCTTGCCACCATCCTGGTCGAGATCGTACTCATGTTCATGGGCGTCTCGCAGACCATCACCGACTTGATCGTGATCGTGGTGTTCGCCGGCTTTATTGGCTACGACACCTATGTCGCCACGACGGTGCCGCCCACGCTGCCCAATGCGGTGCTCATGGCGTCCAACCTGTTCGTGGACATCATCAACGTGTTCCTGCGCATCCTGAACATCCTCGGTCGTCGCGACTAGTGCGATGCCTTGCGTGGCTCTTGTCGGGCGCGGTAAAACGATGCGAAAGGCGGTCCTTCGGGGCCGCCTTTTTTATGCGTGGCGGGGTATCATGGATGGGAAAAGCCGATAGCGGCAGCGACAGGAAAGGTGACCACTTATGGCAGACGTCGACAACAGGAACCGTAACCGCAGGCCCAACCGCGCGGGACAGCCGAACCCTAAGCGTGAGGCTCGCGCTAAGGCCGCCGAGCGTCATGTGGCGGCCGTGTCCGAGGCTTGCGCCAAGGATATCGAGCGCTCGCTTGCCGGCGTGCGTGAGTTCGACGGTATGCCTGCCGGCTTTGTCGCGGCGATGAAGGCCAAGGCCCAGGCGGCTGCGGCTGTTGAGAAGCCGATTGCCGAGGAGCCGGAGGCCGCCGAGGTAGAGACTGCGGTTGAGCCCGAAGTGGCACCCGAGTCCGTCGAGGAGCCTGCCGAGGAAGTCGCCGAAGCCGAGCCTGCGCCTGCCGAGGAGTCCGCTCCGGTCCTGCCCAAGGTCACCGTGCTCGACGCTTCCGCCACGCAGGCCATCCTCGATAATGGTCGCGGCTATGCGCAGTTCTGCGACATGGCCGTGCTCGCCTTTGCCTCGTTCACCAACCCGGGCGGCGGCTACATCCAGGGCTATCTGGGTCAGGAGGCCACGCTCTGCGCCGATTCGTATCTGTACAACGTCCTCGATAAGCAGCGTAAGTGGTACGGCGAGAACCGTCGCCGCAACATCAACTGCGAGCTCTACCGCAACCGCGCGCTGGTGGTGCCCGCCGTGCGCTTCGACCGCAACCACGTGCATGCGTACGCCGACGTGATCGTTGCCGCCGCGCCCAACGTCAAGCGTGCCCGCCAGGAGTACCGCGTGAGCGACGACGCCCTGCTGGACGCGCTGCGCGATCGTATCCGCTTTGTCCTTGCCATCTGCGATGAGCTGGGTCGCGAGAAGCTCGTGCTGGGCGCTTGGGGCTGCGACAACAACGGCTTTGACGCCGAGGCCGTGGCAGGGCTCTTCCGCGAGGAGCTCGCATCAGGAGATTTTAAGGTCAAGCAGGTCTTCTTCGCCGTGCCCTCTACGCGCTGGGATGAGGATTTTGCCAAGTTCGAGCACGTGCTGGCGAACTTCCCGGAGCGCAATGAGGAGTCCTATGCTCAGGTTGCCGCTCGCGCCGCGGCTGCCCGTGCTGCTGAGCAGGCCCAGGCCGCTGCCGAGGACGACGAGGATGACGACGACTGGCGCAAGTACCTGTAGGGCGACGCGCGCGATGTGACATGCCAAGCCGGCGGGAGGAACTGCTCCTGTCGGCTTTTACTGAGTAGGGAGCTTACGATGAAAAACGTTCTGTGCTTTGGCGACAGCAACACGTATGGTTACGATCCGGCGGGTATGCGCGACGGCACCGCGGTGCGCTATGCGCAAGATGTGCGCTGGTGCGGCGTGGCCCAGCGCGATCTGGGCAAGGGCTGGCATGTGATCGAGGAGGGCCTGAACGGCCGCACGACGGTGCGCGACGATATGTACCATCTGGACACCAACCTCAACGGCATTCGCGCGCTGCCGATGCTGCTGGAGTCGCATAAGCCGCTGGATGCCATTGTGATTATGCTGGGCACTAACGATTGCAAGACCGCTTTTAACGTGACGGCCACCGATATCGCTGACGGTGCCATGGCGCTCGTTCGCACGGTCCGCATGTTTCCGTGGACTGATGCCGCGCCCTGCCCGCGCATTCTGCTGGTGGCTCCCATCAAGATTAAGCCGCAGATTGCCGATGTGTATATGACCGAGTTTGGCGAGCATGCCGTGGAGGCGTCGGAGCATTTTGCCGAGTACTACGCGTGGGTGGCCGAGCAGCTCGGCTGCGACTTTATGAATGCCGCCGATTTTGCCGAGCCGGGGGATATCGACTATCTGCACTTGATGCCCGAGGGTCACGAGAGCCTGGGTCACGCCGTGGCGGCCAAGCTCCAAGAGATGCTCGGTGAGTAGTCCGACCCCAAACCACCGCAAAGGGGACAGGCGCCTTTGTGGTGGTTTTGTCCGCGTCAACGAGCGGCTCGGTTGCCATATGGGCATGGATGAGCTTATTGACCTGTTTGCCGAGGGCGACGAGCTCGTCTCGAATACCGCTTTTGAGGATTTGGATCTTGCTTATGACGTGGCGAACGGTGCGACGTTCGATGGCGTCGTATTTCGATCCTGTGTGTTCGACGGTGTGGATTGGGGCGGTTCTACCTTCCGCGACGTGCTGTTTCGCGGCTGCCGCTTTATCCGCTGCAACATGGAGGGCTGCTGGCTCAATCGCTGCGACTTTGTTGACTGCTCGGCACCGGGCCTCAACTTGCTCAAGGCGCGCCTGTCGAGCGTGTCGTTTGCATCGTGCGATTTGAGCTACGCGAACCTCTCGGAAGGACGCATTGGGCCCCTGGCGGCGCGCGATACGCGTCTGATCGAGGCGACACTCCAGGGCGCCAAGCTGGGGCAGTTGCGCCTAGACGGCTGCGACCTGACGCACGTCGATGTGTTTAAGACGCCGCTTTCCGGCGTGGATGTATCGCGCTGTACATTCGCGGCGCCCATTGTTTCGGGCGACTACCATGAGTTGCGTGGTCTGACGGTCAATGCCGAGCAAGCGTTGGCGTTGTCGGGTCTGCTTGGCATCCAGCTCGCCGACGACTAGACGTCAAAATGGAAAAACCACCACAAAGGTGCCTGTCCCCTTCGTGGTGGTTTTTGGCCACTGTCTCAGTACTGCCACATGTGGTTGACAGGGCCGGAGCCTTTGCCCATGTTCAGGCCGGCGGCCAGAGCGCCTGTCAGGTATGCCTTGCCCGCATTGACGGCATCGGCAAGATCCATGCCCTGGGCCAGCGCGCAGGCGATGGCGGACGAAAGCGTGCAGCCGGTGCCGTGTGTGTTGTCGGTCTCGATGCGCTTGTGGCGGAACCACGTGGTGAGCGGATCGCCCAGATGGTTGCCCTCGTCATCGAGCGGCGCGGGTTCGGCCAATACATCGTTGGCCTCGTTGACAAGATGCCCACCCTTAACGAGGGATGCGCAACCAAAGCGGCGGGTGAGGAGCATGGCAGCATTTTGCTGTGTGCGCTCGGAGTCGACCTCGTAGTCAAGCAGGGCCATGGCCTCGGGAATATTGGGCGTGATGACGGTTGCTAGTGGGAACAGGCGGCGGGTGAGCGCCTCGGCGGCATCTTCGGCAATCAGCCGTGCGCCCGAGGTGGCTACCATGACGGGGTCGACGACCACGTTTGTCGCGTTCCAGGCGCTCAGGCGGTCGGCGATAACCTCGATAATCTCGGCAGAGGAAACCATGCCGATCTTGACGGCGCTGGGGCGGATATCGTCAAATACGGCGTCGATCTGCGCAGCGACGATATCCGGGGAGATATTCTGCACGGCGGTGACACCGAGCGTGTTTTGTGCGGTGATGGCGGTGATGGCCGTCTCGGCATACAGGCGGTGCGCCGTGATGGTCTTGATGTCGGCCTGAATGCCGGCGCCACCGCTGGAATCGGATCCTGCGATGGATAGAACGGCAGGTACCTTACTGCGATCCATGTTTGCTCCCTTGTTCGGTCGGAATCAAATGGGTCTTTAAGCCAGCATTATAAAGATGCCCGGGCCGACTCTATGTCGAACCCGGGCGGGCGATGCAATCTTTACGCAAATGTAAGCAAATGTTCACACGTCAACAATTGACGAACACCATGTTACCGATTGTGGCTCCGGTGACGAGTTAGTCCTCCATGCCGAGATCGATCGTCGTACCCTCGAACACCTTGTTGACGGTGCGGACGGCGCACATCTTGCCACACATGGTGCAGGTGCCCTCGGTGGCGGCGGGGGACTCCTCGTAGCGCTTCTTGCCGGTGACCGGGTCGAGCGCGCACTTCCACATGGAGTCCCAGTCGAGCTTGCGGCGTGCCTGGCCCATCTTGTCGTCCATGTCGCGGGCGTGCGGCACCTTCTTGGCGATATCGGCGGCGTGCGCGGCAATCTTAGTGGCCATGAGGCCATCGAGCACGTCTTGGGCGTTGGGCAGGCACAAGTGCTCGGCCGGCGTCACGTAGCACAGGAAGTCGGCGCCGGAGCTGGCGGAGATAGCGCCGCCGATGGCGGCGGTGATGTGGTCGTAACCCACGCCGATATCGGTCACCAGCGGCCCGAGCACATAGAACGGGGCGTTGTGGCACAGGCGCTTCTGCAGTTTCATGTTGGCGGCGATCTCGTCGAGCGCCATGTGACCCGGGCCCTCGACCATGACTTGGACGCCGGCGGCCCAAGCGCGCTTGCACAGCTTGCCCAGCTCGATCATCTCGGCGGTCTCGGTGGCGTCGTTGGAGTCGTAGAGGCAGCCCGGGCGGCAGGAGTCGCCGAGCGAAATCGTCACGTCGTACTCGTGGCAGATCTCGAGCAGCTCGTCAAAGTACTCGTAGAAGGGGTTTTCGTTGCCGGTGACCTCCATCCAGCCAAACAGCAGCGAGCCGCCGCGGCTCACGATGTTCATCAAGCGGCCGGTCTCCTTAAAGGTCTTGGTGACCGACTTGTTGATGCCGCAGTGGATGGTCATAAAGTCCACGCCGTCCTCGGCGTGCGCGCGCACGACCTCGAACAGGTCATCCTTGGTAAGCTTGACCAGCGGCTTTTCCATGTAGCCGATGGCGTCGTACATGGGGACGGTGCCCACCATGAGCGGCGTCTCGTCGATGAGCTGCTGGCGGAACTGGCGCGTCTTGCCCGAGTTGGAAAGGTCCATGATGGCGTCGGCGCCAAAGTCCTCGGCGATCTTGACCTTCTTCCATTCCTCGGCGGCATCGGCTTTATCGCCCGAGATGCCCAGGTTGACGTTGACCTTAGTAGACAGGCCCTCGCCGACACCAAAGGCGCGCATGCCTTTTTTGATGTGCACGATGTTGGCGGGAATGGCGATGCGGCCGTCGGCCACGCGCTCGCGGATGTACTCGGGGTCGCGATGCTCGCGCTCGGCGACTTCCTTCATCTGCGGCGTGATCTGCCCGGCGCGGGCGAAGTCGATTTGCGTGACGAGCTTGGACTCGGTCTGTGTGCTCATTGGCACGGCTCCCTTCGTTGGCATTACCCATATCAGGTTTGCGGGTCAGGGCGGGCGCGCCCAGTCTCAGCCTGCCGTCCTGTCCTGCAAGCTCCCCGTTTATGTAATGGGCTCAAGTATAGCTCGAATGGGTACGATTGGCCTAACGAGCGTGCCTGTGGGGAGGCGAACATGGAAGACAAGCATCTATATCGAGAGACGCAATGGGATGTATCGGCCGAGGAAAGCCGTGCGCACCATGGCCTTGTCGCGATTGGTTTTGCGGTGCTTGCCGTGCTGGTGATTGCCTTTTGTATCTGGACGTTTGGCGGTCACGGCGGCGCTGCATGGGAGTTCGAGGCCGACGATGCCCTGCCGATCATGACAGTGAAGGTTACGGGCGGCAATACCGTTGCCGCGCCGGGCGACTATTGGTATTCGCGCGATGGATTTGTCCAGCTTCAGCTGAGCGGTGGGTCTATTCCTGGTGAGGAAATCGAACGCGTGACGTATGATGCGGCGCTCAAAACGCTGACGGTGAAGCTCAAGAATCAGGGCGACGTGCCTACGACTATGGATATCGCGCTGACGGAATGGCGCTTGGAGCCCCCGACGGGTGTTGCGGTGTCCGAGGTGGAGCATGTCAAGATTACCTATCAGGACGGCTCGACAAACGAAGTTGCCAAAGCCGACGGCTTGGCGGAATAGACGCCGTGCCTGGGCAGCACATTCAAAAGTAGCGGTGGTCCTACAAGGTCTGTTCGTTCAGGAAGACCAAAGTGTTCTTATTTGAAAGCTCGGGAAAGTGACGATAACCAACGTCAAACGCGGTGAGCCCGCTTACATCCTCGAACTTGTTTTCTGCCATCCAGCGCACCATGGAACCACGTGCCTTTTTGCTGGCGGTCGAGCGCTGGATGGGCTTGCCGTTGCGGATGCCTTCGCCAAAGAGGCACGTGACGACCGTGGCGTCGCCCGCGAGATGGGGCAGAACGGCTTTGGCGTACTCTACGCTGGCGAGGTTGACGATCGTGGTGTTTGAGCCTGCCGGGGCGATAGCCCGCGCGAGCTTGTCGCTCCAAAACGCGTAGAGGTCTGGGGCATCGTCAACGGCGAGCTTCGCGCCCATTTCCAGCCGATATGGTTCCACGGCATGAAAGGGGCGAACGCACCCGTAGAGGCCAGAGAGGATCCACAGGTGGCTTTGCAGCCATGCGAGCTGCGCGGAATCCATCACCTCGGGCGCCATGCTCTGGTATTGAATGCCGTGGTAGGACATGACGGCAGGGGAGAGGTGACAGGCGAGTGCGGGATTGTCGAGATCGCCGTTTTTCAGGATGGGCCCGAACTCATGCAGGGTGTTGAGGCAAGGCCCCAGCAGTTTGTCACTCACGTTCCATAGCGCCTGCAGGCTGTCGCTGCCTTCATTCCGCTCGATATCTAGCAGTGCGCGGTGGAGGCGAGCCGTCTCGCGCGCAAAGGGTGGGATGCCCAGGACTTCAAAAGCATCTTGGGCCGCGCGCATCTGCTTGGCGGGCGAAATGACGACCTGCAGCATGGACTCTCCTCTGCCAAAAAGGAAGTTGCGGTGGAATACGGTCTGTTTTGGCCGTTTATGGGCCAGTTTAGTCTGTATTTCACCGCAACTGATGAAGGGTTGGTTACGCGCGCTCGATGAAGGCCTTGTAGCCGCGATAGGCCTCGTAGATATCGGCCTTGTTAGCGACCTCCCACAGGGCGTGCATGGACAGGACGGCAACGCCAGAGTCGATGACGTTCATGCCGTACTTAGCCATGATGTATGCGATGGTGCCGCCGCCGCCCGCGTTGACGCGACCGAGCTCGCAGGTCTGGAAGTCCACGCCGGCCTCGTCCATGATGTCGCGGATGAGGGCCACATACTCGGCGTCGGCGTCGTTAGAGCCGCCCTTGCCGCGGCTGCCCGTGTACTTGTTAAAGCACAGGCCGCGACCCATAAAGGCTGCGTTCTTGGTTTCGAACTTGCCGGCGTAGCCCGGGTCGAAGCCGGCGGACACGTCGGAGGAGAGCATGCGGCTGCGGGCGAGCGCGCGGCGCAGGGCCAGCGGGCTATCCTCGCCGGCGAGCGTCATGATCTCGGCGACGGTGTTCTCGAAGAAGCGGCTCGTCATGCCGGTGGCACCTACGGAACCGATCTCCTCCTTGTCGACGATGAGTGTGATGCTCGTGCGCTCCACGTTGGCGACGTTGATCTGGGCGAGCATGGACGGATAGGCGCAGACACGGTCGTCGTGGCCATAGCCCAGAATCATGGAGCGGTCGAGGCCCATGTCACGGGCGGGGCCGGCGGGCACGACCTCGATCTCGGCGGAGAGGAAGTCCTCCTCCTCGACGTCGTACTGCTCCTTGAGGATATCCAGGAACATCTGCTTGACGGGCTCCTTGGGAGCGTCCTTGTCGTCCTCGTCAAACTTGACGGGGCGGCCGCCCACGATCACGTCGAGGATCTCGGCGTCGACGGCGTCCTTGGCGGGCTTGGCCATCTGCTCGCTCGAGAGGTGGATCAGCAGGTCGGAGATGGTAAAGACCGGGTCGTCGGCCTTGTCACCGATGTTGATGTCGACGGTGGTGCCGTCCTTTTTGCAGATGACGCCCACGAGTGCGAGCGGGGAAGCGACCCAGTGGTAGCTCTTGACGCCGCCATAGTAGTGCGTGTCGAGATAAGCCATGTCGCCGGCCTCGAAGGCGGGGTTCTGCTTGAGGTCCAGGCGCGGCGAGTCCACGTGGGCGCCCAGGATGTTAAAGCCCTGCTCGAGCGGGGCGGTGCCCAGGTTGACGAGCATGAGGTCCTTGCCGTGGTTGGCGGCGTACACCTTGTCGCCGGCCTTGAGCGCGCGGCCCTCGGCGATCACGGTCTCCAGATTGACGTAGCCCGCCTTCTCGGCCATCTTGATGCCGGCCTTGACGCACAGGCGCTCGGTCTTGTTCTCACTCAAAAACTGCTTATAGCCGCGGCAAAGCTCCTCGAGCTCCTCGATTTGCTGTGGCGTGTACTTTTTCCATGCGCAGGGACGCTCCATGACGCAGGCTCCTTTCGGATCGATCGTGCTGGTTGATGTACCGTGAGCCATCGTATCACGCGCGGGCCCGCGGCGGCGGGGAAGCCTGATGTGCGGTGGCCGTGGGGCGGGGAGCGTGTAAACTGGTGTGAGCAAACTGTGCCCAGCCCAAAGCGAGGTATTCAATATGTCTGACAAGCGCCGTACCTTTGCCGTCATCGACGGCAACTCGCTCATGCATCGCGCCTTCCACGCCGTGCCGCCGACCATGAACGCGCCGGACGGTCGTCCCACCAACGCAATCTTTGGCTTTTTGAATATGTTCCTCAAGATGATTGACGCCTTTAATCCCGACGGCGTTGTCGTGGCGTTTGACAAGGGCAAGCCGCGCGTGCGCATGGAGATGCTGCCGCAGTACAAGGCTCAGCGCCCGCCCATGGACCCCGATCTGCACGCACAGTTTCCCATGATTAAGGAGCTGCTCGCCGCGCTCAACGTGCCGATTTTGCAGTCCGAGGGCTGGGAAGGCGATGACATCCTGGGCACTATGGCGCGCTTGGGCGAGCAGGCCGGTTGCGACATGTTGCTGGTGACCGGTGATCGCGATATGTATCAGCTCGTGACCGAGCACGTTAACGTGGTCTCGACCCGCAAGGGCCTGTCCGACGTGGCGATTATGACGCCCGAGAGCGTGGATGACCTGTATCACGGCATTACGCCAGCGCTCGTGCCCGACTTTTATGGTCTGAAGGGCGACACGTCCGATAACATCCCCGGCGTGCCGGGCATCGGCCCCAAAAAGGCGAGCGCGCTCATTGCGCAGTACGGTAGCCTGGACGAGGTCATCGCACACGCCGACGAGGTCAAGGGCAAGATGGGCGAAAACCTGCGCGCACACATCGACGACGCGCTGCTGAGCCGTAAGGTGGCGACCATCCGCACCGATGCGCCCGTTGAGCTCGATTTTGAGGCGACGTCCTTCCCGGCGTTTTCTGCCGATGAGGTTTCCGCGGCGCTGGGTACGCTTGGTATCACCGCCATGCAGAACCGTTTCTTGGCGTTGATCGGCGGCGAGGGCGGGGCTGCTGCCACTGCCAGCACGTTTGAGATGCCCGCGGTTTCACGCGCTGCTGCCGGCGATGCTGGGGCACTTGCTGCCGTTGCGTCCGAGGTTTCGCGTGCGATCGAGGCAGGCGAGTGGATTGCCGCCGTGGTGGACGACGACAAGGAAGAGGGCGCGCTCTTTGGACTGACGCGCACGCTGTGGTTGGCGACGCCCAAGGGCCTGTTCGCGCTCGAGGAGGGCGACGGCGGCGCGGCGGCTGAGGTTGAGGGCTTCAACTTTGCCCACGGCGTGATTGCCGGCGTGCTTGCGCGCCTGTTTATGGAGGGTCGCGTTGCGAGCCCGGATACGAAGGCGCTGCTGCATGAGCTTTCGCCCATCGATTCTTCTGAGACCGAGCTCATGGATCCGCTGGCAGTCGATTCCACGCGTATCTTCGACACCGTGGTTGCCGCCTACCTGTTGGATTCCGACCGCTCCGAGTTTGACGAGGTGTATCTGGCCGATGCCTATCTGCAGATGGCGCTGCCTGCGGCGCGCGGTGCAGAGGGTGCCGGCGAGGACGCTCCTGCACCCGCCGCTCGCACGGCGGCCTTGACGCTGGCGCTGGTCGCACCGCTGCGCGACCGCATGGCCCGCGAGAACGCCGCCAACGTGTTCGATGGGATCGAGATGCCGCTCGTGCCGGTGCTTGCCAAGATGGAACGTGCGGGCATGCTTGTAGACCCCGACCGCCTGCGCAATCTGTCCGAGGGCCTGGCGACCCAGATTACCGAGGTTGAGCGCAGTATTCGCGACCTGGCGGGTGACGAGACCTTTAATATTGGCAGTCCCATGCAGCTGTCGCACGTGCTCTTTGATGTGATGGGGCTTCCGACCAAGGGCCTCAAGAAGACTAAGCGCGGCTACTATTCGACCAACGCCAAGGTGCTGAGCGACCTTGCGCGTGACCACGAAATCGTGCGTCTGATCTTGGACTGGCGTGAGAAGTCTAAGATCAAGTCCACCTATCTGGACACGCTGGGCCCGCTACGCCGTGGTGACGGTCGCGTACACACTACGTACAACCAGACCATCACGGCAACGGGGCGTCTGTCCTCGAGCGACCCGAACCTGCAGAACATCCCGACGCGCTCGGAGCTGGGTCGTACCGTCAAGACGGCGTTTTCGGCAGGCGAGGGAAGCGTCTTTTTGGCGGTGGACTACTCGCAGATCGAGCTGCGCCTGCTCGCGCATCTTTCGGGCGACGAGCATCTGGTGCGCGCCTTCAACGAGGGCGAGGACTTCCATGCCGAGACGGCCGCGCGCGTATTTGGCGTGCCGGTGTCCGAGGTGACACCCGACCTGCGCAGCCGCGCCAAGGCCGTGAACTTTGGCATCGTGTACGGCCAGCAGGCCTATGGACTGTCGCAGTCGCTGCACATCTCGATGGCCGAGGCGCGCGATATGATCGATCGCTACTACGAGGCCTACCCGGGCGTGCGCACGTTCCTCGACAATGTGGTGGCGCGAGCCAAGCAGACGGGCTATGCCGAGACCATGTATGGCCGCAGACGCCATATTCCCGAGCTCAAGGCCAAAAACTCACAGCTCCGCGGCTTTGGTGAGCGCACGGCCATGAACCACCCCATGCAGGGCACCGCCGCCGACATCATCAAGATCGCCATGGCTCGCGTAAGCCGTCGCCTGGAAGAAGAAGGCTTTGCCGCCCACATGATCTTGCAGGTACACGATGAACTGGACTTTGAGTGCCCCGTCGACGAAGTCGAGCGCCTGACAGCCATGGTCCGCGACGTCATGGAACACGTAGTAGACCTCCGCGTACCCCTCATTGCCGAAGCCAGCACCGGCATAACCTGGGCCGACGCGAAATAGGAAAACACTCCGTAAGGCAAGCTCGCCCAAGGCGCAAGCCCCCACATACTTAAGATTTGGGACAAACACTACTGATTAATTTGTCCCACAGTAACCAAAACAGAGGGGAGCCCCTTCCAACAAGGGGCTCCCCTCTGCTCAAATCATTTCAGCTAAGTATCTAGACACTCAAGACGCCATCTTGGCGGCAGGAAAGTAAACCTAGGACCTGGCCGGGCGGCGCGGATTAGTTTTTCGTAGATTCCGCACGAGCCGGAAAGCACTTAATGTGCTTTCCGAGCGAGCCTAGGACCTGACCGAACGAAAAACTAATCCGTGCCGCCCGGCCAGGTCCGACGAGCCACGTTACCGAGCCGCCAGGATGGCGTCGATGAGCGTCAGTACGCCCCCGTCGTTGTTACTCGGAATGCGCCACTTGGCATGCGCGTTCATGTGCTCCTCGGCATTGTCCACGATAAAGCTGTGTCCGACGCGCTCCAGCATGGGGATGTCGTTGTACGTATCGCCCACGGCGGCGGCATCGGCGATATCAATGCCCAACTGCTCGCACAGATGCGCGACGCCGGCGCCCTTGTCGACACCCAGGTTCATAAAGTCGATCCACTCGCGCCCGGCGTTGGTGACGTAGAGCTTGTCCGAGAACTCGGGGCTGTAGTCCTCGCGAAACGCTGGCTCGGCATCGTAGGCGGGGAAGAAGATCGAAATCTTGTTGGACTCGATATCAAGGCCCTCAAAGCTATCGACGTAGTTGATCGTGTTGTAGTACACGCTGATCTCGTCGTGGTACTGATGGTCGCGGGCGAGCACATAGAACTCGTCGTAGCAGCACAAGACGGGAACGGCACGCGGGTCCTCCGAGGCACGGGCGAGCACCTGCTGATACAGCGCCACATCGATGTTGCTCTTATAGATATAGCTGCCGCGATAGATGACGCAGGCTCCGTTGTCGGGACAAAAAGCAAGGCGGTTCTTTATGCTCTCGAACATTTCCTCGAGTTTGGGGGCGGGGCGTCCGCTGGCGGGGCAGAATACAATGCCTGCGTCGGCGAGCTTGTCCAGGCGCTCATCAAGACCCTGCGGCAACACGCGCTTGTCGGTGAGCAGCGTCTTGTCCATGTCGACGGCGAGAATCTTAATGCTTCCGATATTGGTGTCCGATTCGTAAGTTTGCATAAAAGCGCGCCTTTCGTTTCGAAATTGTTTCAGACGTTATAACCATCAACCAGTAACTGAGCGTATTGTCGCAGGAACGGAGCGTATTTGCACCACGCTTCACAAAGTAATGAAAAAACTTTTCAGAAATTTGAATTTGTCGCTTGTGCTGCGGGCACTTTAGCGTAATATAGCGACCATCGAAAACGGAGACGGAAATACAACCGCTTACCGAAGAAAAGGTACCGTTTACGATATTAGAATTGCGCCCGGCGATAGGTGAAAGGAGAGGCAGATGCAGTTCGTAAAGATCATCACCACTGCAGATAATGCCATCCGACGCCAGCGCGCAATTTCCCGACGACGATAACAATCGTCTCTGTTCGTATGGGGTGAAATGCCCCAACAGAGTCATTTTGAGGTCGTTGGGTTTTAGCACGATATAAACGCATGTTTCTAGAGCATGCTGTGCTGCTTTTTGCTATTTAACCTGATATTGCACGGTTTTTTGACCTCGAAATGACTTGCAACTGACCGATGTTCTAACTAGCTACCAAGGGCGAAAGGAAACAGCCATGAGCAAGGAAAAAGTCGTTCTCGCATATTCCGGTGGTCTTGATACATCCGTATGTGTCAAGTGGCTCCAGGACGAGAAGAATCTCGATGTCGTTTGCGTCTGCGGCAACGTGGGCCAGGAGGAGACCGGCTTGGATGCCAAGAAGCAGAAGGCGCTTGACCTGGGCGTTCTCGATTGCCAGGTGCTCGACCTGCGCGACGAGTTCTCCGATGAGTTCCTGACTAAGGCCATCGCCGCAAACTCCATGTACGAGAACAAGTACCCGCTGCTCTCCGCGCTGTCTCGCCCGCTGCTCGCCAAGAAGCTTGTCGAGGTCGCTCACGAGTTTGGCGCGACCTACGTCGCCCACGGCTGCACCGGCAAGGGTAACGACCAGGTTCGTTTTGAGGCTGCCGTCAAGGCCCTCGACCCCGAGCTTAAGGTTATCGCCCCGGTTCGCGAGTGGGATCTGAAGTGCCGTCCCGATGAGGTTGCCTATGCTCACGCCCACAACGTGCCGGTTCCCGAGGGCGCCAACGATAACCCCTATTCCATCGACGACAACCTGTGGGGTCGCGCCATCGAGTGCGGTCACCTGGAGGATCCCTGGAACGAGCCGCTCGACGACGCCTGGGTTATGACCAAGAACCCCGAGGACACGCCGGACACCCCGACCTACACCGAGATTGAGTTTGAGGCGGGCAAGCCCGTCGCCGTCGATGGCAAGAAGATGAAACTCTCCGAGATCGTCATCGCCCTCAACAAGATTTCGGGTGACAACGGCTTTGGCCGTCTCGACCTGGTCGAGGATCGTCTGGTGGGCCTCAAGAGTCGCGAGTGCTACGAGGTTCCTGGCGCCCTGACGCTCATCACCGCCCACAAGGCGCTCGAGGACATCTGCGTCGAGGGCGACCTGCTCAAGACCAAGATTAAGCTCGAGCAGGATTGGGCCACCGCCGTGTACAACGGCCAGTGGTACAGCCCGCTCAAAAACGCGCTCGATGCCTTTATGGCCGACACCCAGAAGTTCGTGACCGGCACCGTCCGTCTGAAGTTCTTTAAGGGCAACTGCCATGTCGTCGGCCGCAAGAGCCCGTTTAGCCTGTATGACTACGGTCTGGCTACCTACGACCGCGACACTACGTTTGACGAGAAGGCCAGCGCCGGCTTTATCGAGATCGATACGCTGTCGCTCAAGACGTGGGCTAAGGTCCAGGGCCCCAGCTCTGCTGCCGCCCAGGCCTAGCGCCTCCTTCCTTTGGTATCCGCGCGGCCCATCCGCGTGATACATAACGGGCGCATGGGGTCCCTACCTTTCGTTATGCTTGCTGACACTTCTTAACATCGGTGGCCCCTACGTTCCGCCCGCATATATGATGCCGCGTCTGCGGCTGAGTCCGAGCCCCGCCGGGGTTGTCCGGCGGGGCTCCTCCTATCAATTTGACGGCCCTGCGCCTATATATATGGGGAGTATCCATTATGTTCAATGCTATCGCGCATGCTTTACTTGCCCTCGCGCCCGAGTTCGATGCTGCAAAGGTCGAGGACGTTCCTATGAGCCTAAAGGCCTGGATCGATGGTTCGCAGGGCAACATTCGGAGGGAGACGTTGGGCGCCAAGTGCATGGCGCGTCACTTCTTTGCAAATTAGCTATATGGCCTCGCACATGGTGGGGAATATACAAAACTAGCGGTTGAGAAATCGCTTTAGCGACAGGGCGCATTGCTTTGGGCGCTTGTTTTGGGATTTGATGAAAGGGGACGGTTCCATGGCTCTTTGGGGCGGTCGTTTTGAGGCAGGCGTGGCCGAGGTCACGCAGGAGTTTGGCGCGTCGTTGCCGGTTGACAAACATCTCTATAAGCAGGATATCGCCGGATCTAAGGCACATGCCAAGATGCTGGCGGCCCAGGGCATTATCAGCGCCGAGGACGAGCAGGCGATTGCCGAGGGCCTGACCGGAATCGAACAGGATATCGATGCCGGCAACTTCACCTTTGATATCAACGACGAGGACATTCATATGTCCATCGAAAGCGAGCTGACGCGTCGTATCGGCGAGGCTGGCAAACGCTTGCATACTGGGCGTTCGCGCAACGACCAGGTGGCGACCGATACGCGCCTGGGCGTCAAGGCGCTGGCCAAGGAGCTCATGGAGGCCAATCTTGAGCTGCGCCATGTGCTGGTGGATGCGGCCAAGAAGTACGACAAGGTGATTCTTCCGGGCTACACGCATATGCAGCACGCTCAGCCCGTGCTGCTCTCGCATCATCTGCTGGCGTATTCCTGGATGTTCGCGCGCGACTTTACGCGCCTGAAGGCCGCCTTTGATGCCGCCGACAACTGCCCGCTGGGTGCTGCCGCGCTTGCCGGTACGAGCTATCCGCTCGATCGCCAGATGACGGCTGCCGAACTTGGCTTTGCGGGCGTGATTCCCAACTCGCTCGATGCGGTTTCCGACCGTGATTTCCTGCTCGATCTGCATTACGCCGGATCCGTCATGGCGATGCACCTGTCGCGTCTTTCCGAGGAGATCGTGCTGTGGTCGAGCTCCGAATTTGGCTTTATCACGCTTTCAGACTCCTACTCCACCGGCTCGTCCATCATGCCGCAGAAGAAGAATCCCGACTTTGCCGAGCTTATCCGCGGTAAGAGCGGTCGCGTGTACGGCAACCTGGTGCAGCTGCTGGTAACCATGAAGGGCCTGCCGCTCGCTTATAACAAGGACTTGCAGGAGGACAAGGAGGGCGCGCTCGATACCGCTCACACGCTCATGCAGTGCCTGTCCGTTATGGCCGGAATGATTTCGACCTGGACCGTCAACGAGGATGCCATGGCGCGCGAGTGCGGCGTGGGGCACCTTGCCGCCACCGATGTTGCCGATTACCTGGCAAAGCGCGGTCTACCGTTCCGCGAGGCACATGCCGTGGTGGGGCACCTGGTCCTGATGTGTGAGAAGCGCGGCTGCAATCTTGAGGACCTGCCGTTTGAGGTGTTCCAGGAGGCAAGCCCGCTCTTTGAGCGCGATATTACCGAGGCGCTCGATATCCCGTCGATTGTCGCCGCGCGCACGACCGAGGGCGGTACCGCCCCTGCCGCCGTTGCCGTGCAGCTGCAGCGTGCCGAGGCGCAGCTCGTGGCCGACGAAGGCGTGTTTGGATCGCTAACCAAGGTTGTCGAGATGGGTCACGGGGCAAAGTAGAGGTTTGGCTGAAGACGTATTGTCCATTTATTGATAAATCGTTTTAGCTTTACGGGCGTCTGCTGATGCGGGCGCCCCTATTTTGCTGCTATGGGGGAGGGGCTTGTCGAGAACTTCTGTAGGACCTTTGGGCAGGTTGTGAAGGGGGTACGTTCGCGGGTGGCAACCGACCGCCCGCTCTGTTCCATGTGGTTGATGAGCGGTCGGATGGTACTCTAATCGGGCTTCGAAACAGAAGTGACACATATGGAGCGCTTTAATAAATTGCAGCGTTTCAATAAACAGCTTTTTGTTTAGCTGCAGCTAAAACTCTGTTACGATGCAGTCCAGGCGGGTGCCGGAATGGGACTTGGGCACGCGCGAACCTACTTGAAAGGCTACCTTATGGCTATCGAGAAGACCTTCATCATGATTAAGCCCGACGCGGTGCGCGATCGCAAGATCGGCGAGATCGTTGCTCGTATTGAGCGTAGCGGCCTTGTCATCGAGCGCATGGAGATGACCACACTCGAGCGCGCTACCGTCGAGGAGCACTACGCCCATCTGGCCGACAAGCCCTTCTTTGGCGGTCTCTGCGACTTTATGACGAGCGGTCCGGTCGTCAAGATGGTCGTTTCCGGTCTCTCCGCTGTTTCCAAGATGCGCACCCTTATGGGCGCTACCAACCCGCTTGATGCTGCGCCCGGCACCATTCGCGGCGACTTCGCTGTCGATGTCAACGCCAACGTGATCCACGGCTCCGACTGCCTGGAGAACGCCGAGATCGAGATCAAGCGCTTCTTTGGCTAAACCAGCTTTGACTCCTTAAAGCTGTTAGCGTGTGGCTTGGGCGCCGCGGAATTCCAACCGCGGCGCCCTTTTATTCCGGTAGATTTTTGGTAAACGCATAGAAAACTACTAAAGAGCCCCGTCCGGATGTTTCTTCCGGGCGGGGGCTGGCGCTAGCGTATGGCTTTGTAAGTCTTTAGGCCTCGTCGACAATCTTTAGTCCGCGGGTCTGGTCGATCTCGTTGAGGAGATTGACGCGACGCTCGTGGCGGCCGCCCTCAAACTCGGCGTCGAGCCATTCGTCGACAATCATCTTGGCGAGCTCGGAGCCCACGACGCGGGCGCCAAAGGCCAGCACGTTGGTGTTGTTGTGCATACGGGAGAGCTTGGCGCTGAAGGGCTCGGAGCACACGACGGCGCGTACGCCCTCGACCTTGTTGGCAGCCAGGCTAATCCCGACGCCGGTACCGCAGATCAAGATACCCAGGTCGACGTCACCGTTGGCCACGGCCTTGCCCACCTTGTAACCGGCGATGGGGTAGTCGAAGCTCTCGGAGGTGTCGGTGCCATAGTTCACGACCTCGCAGCCGCGCTCCTTCAGGTGCTCGGAAATGATGTTCTTGAGCTCGACGGCGGCGTGGTCGTTACCGATACCGATCTTCATGAGTGGTTCCTCTCTGGTCCGTGCGGCGGAATTGCTAAAGGTTTTACCGCGTTCGACTGCATGATAGCGCGACTTTTGTGTAAACGCTCGGGCGTTTTTTGGTCAAACGCTTTAGCATGCAACAAGACCTGCTTTTCATGAATGAATGCCGCCAGTTTGTGCTTGAGCGCCGTCCGCCGGAACCGTGGTTGCGGTTTTTGATGCATTGTTATCAAATAAAGGAGCTAACTTTTTTGAGAGACCAGCCCGTTATGCAAGCAGGAGATACCTATGCCTACCGATTCCCTTCGTGATGCCGCGTTTTGCGATGTTTTGAACCGCGAGCTTGTCTGTGCGCTCGGCTGCACCGAGCCTATTGCCGTTGCCTATGCAGCGGCGTTGGCGAGCCAGACGCTCGGTTGCGAACCCGATCATATGGACGTTGCCTGCTCGGGCAACATCATCAAGAACGTTAAGAGCGTGACCGTGCCCAACTCGGGCGGTATGCACGGTATTGAAGCTGCAGCCGTGCTGGGTGCCGTGGGCGGTGACGCCAAGAGCGCGCTTGAGGTGCTCGAGAGCGTTAACGATGAAGACCGCGCTCGTGTGGCCGAGCTCCTCGCCGACGCTGGCTACTGCGATGTGTCGCTTGTCGAGGGTGTGCCCAACCTCTACATCAAGGTGACTGCGACGGCCGGGGGCCATACCGCGGTCGTCGAGATTACCGATCACCACACTAATGTCACGTGCCATACGCTCGATGGTATTCCGGTATGCGGCAAGTCGGCGGGGGAGTGCGCCGCCTGCGCCGAGCGCGTGGTGGCCGAGCGTGCGGCAGATAACGCCGATACGCCCATGTCCATTGATTCCATCATCGACTTTATCGAGGACGGTGACATTGAGGGCGCCCGCGCTGCCGTTGAGCGTCAGATTGAGCTGAATGGCGCAATCAGTGCCGAGGGCCTTGCGCACGCTTGGGGCGCCGAGGTGGGTCGTACGCTGCTAGGTGCTCGTGCCGATGACGTCGCCTGCCGTGCCCGTGCCCGTGCGGCCGCCGGGTCCGACGCCCGCATGAACGGTTGCGCGCTGCCGGTCGCCATTGTGTGCGGCTCGGGCAATCAAGGCATTACCTGCGCATTGCCCGTCATGGAGTATGCCGAGTACCTGCGTTGCGACCACGAGCGTCTGGTGCGCGCCGTGATGCTGTCCGATCTTATCGCCGTGCATATCAAGAGCTATATTGGTGCGCTTTCGGCGTTTTGCGGTGCTATTTGCGCCGCGTGCGGCGCCGGCGCTGCGATTACCTGGCTGTGCGGTGGCACGCGCGAGCAGATTGGCGCGACGGTCTCGAATACGCTCGGTAACGTGGGCGGCATCGTGTGCGACGGCGCCAAGGCGAGCTGTGCCGCCAAGATCTCGGCTGCCGTCGATGCAGCGATTCTGGGCCATGATATGGCCATGCAGGGTCGCGGCTTCCGCGCCGGCGAGGGCCTGATCCAAGATACCGTTGAGCAGACAATCGCCAGTATGGGCTACGTAGGCCGTGTGGGCATGAAAGATACCGACGTCGAGATCCTCAACATCATGATCGGCAAAACCCAGGTTTGCTAGTTACGCGGTTTTACCAAACCGCGTAACAGCTCGACGCTGCAAACCCGCCAGAGCGGCAATCTGCCTTTCAACTTCGGCGGCATGACCAGAAGGTCAATGCCGCCTCGTTTCAAGGCACCTTGCTCGCTCTGGCGGGTTTTCGCTGTCGTTGCCAAAACACCGGCGTTGTCGGAGTAGTCGTTGGGGACGTTCTTGTTTGACTAGTCGTTTAAGAACGTCCCCAACGACTATCCCTTACGACAGTTCGTCGGCTACTTGGTGTTCGTAGAAGGCTTCTACTACGGCGTTAAAGTCGCGGGCGAAGCCTTCCATGGTTCCGCGCCAGGTGACTCGGTTGGGCTTGCCCTGGCCTACATAGGCAGTCTGAATGCCGCAG
The DNA here is from genome assembly GCA_963604655.1 of uncultured Ruminococcus sp. GTDB lineage: Bacteria > Actinomycetota > Coriobacteriia > Coriobacteriales > Coriobacteriaceae > Collinsella. Next base: position 943 of record CAVCRP010000010.1, on the reverse strand, counting down.
GCGGGACTAGGGAAGTCGCGTTTGGGATCGTTGCCCACCATAAGGACCTCGTGCGGTTCGAGTCCCATCACCTGAAGCTGCTCTAGATAGTAGGTGGCATCAGGCTTGCAGCGGGTGGCGTTTCCCATGTGCGTGACGAGCTCAAAGGGGGCGTCGGCCAGGTCGCCCCAACCCATGCGGCACTCGATGGCCCCCTGCGGAAAGCTGGGGTTGGTAAAGAGCGCGCAGCGCAGCCCTGCGTCCTGTACGGTCTGAAGCGCGGCGTGTGCGCCCGGCATGGCATGGGCGTTGATGAGTTCGTCATTCTTGTACGGAAGAACTTCGCGGTCGTAGTAGGTAAACGCCTCGTAGATAAGTGGGTCCGAGAGGCAAATGCCGCATCGGCGCTCGACCTCTTCTTGGTAAAACTCAAGATTGGTGCGATTGTCCGTGCTGCTGCGGCGATTGGCGTTGAGGTCGACCAGGATGGTGCCGAGGCGTGCCATCGTGCCACCGCGGCTGCGGCGCCCGATATCCGCGAGCATCGAAGAGACATCCTTAAAATATCGAAGGATGAACGCGTTGAGGTTGATGCTAAGAAGCGTTTCGTCCATATCGAAAACGACTGCTTTGAGCACGCGGGCACCTTTCTCGAAAAATCGTTCCAGAATCGTTGGCTTGGGATACTTTACTCCAAAGCCGTATGCCCAACTGCTTATCGTCAGCTTGTGGAGACAGTCGTTCACAAGATTGCGAAAAAGTCTCCATACGAGTAAAAAATGGCAGTTCACGCTTGAAATCGAACTCATTTCCCCGTAACCTATACGAACGTGATTGCATAAGCGTCACATTAGTATCTGTCGGCTCCCGAGTGTTCCTAAACGTTGTGTGCTTGTCGCACCCTTCTGTAGGTCCTAGCAATCGGGGCCCCGTAGTTCGAAAGGGGTCCACCTTTGAGTGAGAT
>CAVCRP010000009.1:0-60208 GCA_963604655.1 uncultured Ruminococcus sp. | reverse complement strand
CGCAACGCCATCCTGGAGGGCATCTGCCGCCTGCGCGACGAGGGCGCCACGGTGGTGTATACCAGCCATTACATGGAGGAAGTCGAGCAGATCTGCAGCCGCATTATGATCATGGACGGCGGCCGCGTGTTGGCGCAGGGCACTAACGACGAGCTCAAGCGCATGATTCAGATGGGCGAGAAGATTGTAATCGAGGTCGGCGAGGTTCCGAGTGCGGCGCTCGGTGCCGTCGCAAGCCTGCCGCACGTTCTGGACCTTTCGGCAACGGCGGGACAGCTCACGTTTTCGTGCGAAGCGAGCCCGCACAACCTGACGGACATTCTCGATGCGCTGCGCTCGCATGACGTGCCGCTCGGCCGCATCTATTCCGAACCGCCGACCCTCAACGACGTGTTCCTCGAGATCACCGGCCGCGAGCTGCGCGACTAGGGGGCGGCCATGTTCAACACCATCATCACCACGGTTAAGACGCTGCTGCGCCGGCCGAGCACGTGGGTCTGGGGCGCTCTCTTTCCTATCGCGCTTTCCACGATGTTCATGTTTATGTTTGCGAATCTGAGCTCCGACGGCAAGGTCGACCCGGTGCCGGTAGCCGTTGTCGCTGACGAAGCCTGGGGTGCTTCGTCCTTTAAGGACGTGGCGACCTCGCTTGCCAAGGCAGGCGACGATCAACTGCTCGATGTGAGCGAGTACGAAGACTTGGCTGCCGCGCGCAAAGCGCTCAAGGCCGGCGAGGTCGCGGGCATCTATACGGTTGATGCCGCGGGCACGCCCAGGCTCACGCTGCTATCGAGTTACGACAGCTCGCGCGCCTCGTCGGTGCTTACCGACCGCAGCATCCTTGAAACGGTGGCAAGCTCGTATACGCAAAATGCCGAGCTCATGTCCCAGATTGCCCAGGACAACCCGGCGGCGCTCGCCGATCCGGCGGCGGTTGCGCACGCCCTGTCGCTCGAGGGCGGAACCCGCCGCGTGAGCCTGACTCGTGCCACGCCCGATGGCACGGTCATCTACTATTACGCGCTTTTTGGCCTGGTCGCGATGATGTCTGCCGAGTTTGCCGCCTTGAGCGTCGTCGATTTGCAGCCTAATCTGTCGGGCCTTGGCGCGCGCCGCTGCGTGGGCGGTCTTTCCAAGACGGCGTCGCTGGCCGGCATTTTTGTCGGCTCGTGGCTGGTTTCCTTTGCATCGATGGCGGTTGCGATCGGCTACGTGCGCCTGGTCGTGGGCGTCGACTTTGGCGGGCGCGAGGGGTTGTGCCTGCTGGGCGGGGCTGCATCCGCGCTTGCCGCCACGGGCCTGGGGCTTTTTGTGGGCACGCTTCCCGTTAAGGGCGGCAAGGCATCCAAGTCGGGCATCCTCACGGGCTTTGCCACCACGTGCGCCCTGTTCGCCGGCCTCTACGGCGAGCCGGCGATGGCGCTTGCCGACGACGTCGCCCGCGCTTGTCCGGTCGAGTGCTGGCTCAACCCCGTCAAGCTCATCTGCGACATGTTCAATCGCCTGTATTTCTTTGAGGACCTGGGGCCCTTCGCTGTTCGCGCCGGCGCGCTCGTCCTGATGGCCCTGGTGTTTGTCGCCGCCGCTACGCTGATCTTTGGAAGGAGCCGCTATGAGCACCTTTAAGACCGCGCTTCGCATGGCGCTGGCGCACCCGTTCTACCTGCTCATCTATACGGTGTTCATCTCGCTCATGGGCGTATTCATCGCGGCTTCGGTGAGCTGGAACTCGTCGCAGCTTACCGAGTACAAGCCCTACGACACCAACGTGATCGTGGTCGACCGCGACGACAGCGATCTTTCGCGGGCGCTTACCAAGCACCTGGGCTCACGCTTTGACCTGGTCACGGGCGTCGGCGACGACACATACGACCTTGCCGACGCGCTCTCCAAGAGCAACAGCGCCAAGGGCAGTGCCGATTGCGTGTTCTTTATCCCGGAGGGGTTTGAGGACGATCTTGTTGCAGCCGCCCGTGCGGGGGAGGCCCTGCCCAAGCTCGACGTGACCTATGGTTCCGGCACCATGGCGGCGGCGCTTTCGTCCGCCGAGGCCTCGCGCTGGATCTCGCTCGCGGGCGCTGCGGCGGCGCTTGAACCCGCTGCCTCCAACGGTGACGTCGCAAGGGCCGCCGAGCACGCGGCCGCAAAGCGCGCGGAGGTCCAGATCGAGCAGGTCAAGGTCGACTCGACTGCTGCTACCACGCTCGAGTCGTACTTCAACTTTGGCGCGTACGCGATCATCTCGTCGGTCATCGTGTCGGTGGGACTGGTGTTTTCGGGCATGAACGAGCCCGAGCGCGTGCGCCGCATGGATGCCAGCCCGGTCTCTGAGCGCCAGCGTTCGCTCGCTGTGTTCGCGGCCGCCGCCGTGCTCACCGTCTGCATCTGGCTCGTGTCGAGCATGATGGGCGTCGTGGGCTTTGCCAGCGCGGTTGCCGAGGTCGGCGTGGGTCGCGTGTGCCTGGCGCTGGCGGCAACGTTTGCCCTGGCGTGCACGCCGCTGGCCGTTGGCTTTACGCTGTCGAGCCTGGGCGCGCGCGAGGAGCTGCTCAACGGTGTGGGCAACCTGCTCGGCATGCTCATGACGTTTTTGGGCGGCGCCTGGATGCCGCTGTCGCTCATGGGCTCGGCCGTGCAGACGGCGGCGCACTTTGTGCCGACGTATTGGGTGAACGACGCGATCAGCAAGGCGCTCGCCGCGGACCTGACGTCTGCCGTGCTGGGCGACATCGCCTGCGATCTGGGCGTCACCGTACTCTTCGCCGCCGCCATCGCCGCCGTTGGCCTAGCCCTCACCCACACCAAGTCCCACGCCTAACCGCCTAGTCATTGGGGACAGACTTAAACGACCAAGAGTAGTCATTGGGGACAGACTTAAACGACTAGTCATTGGGGACGGTCTTTGCCGATCGGCCGTTTTGCCAGTAGGGTTGGCAAGGACTGTCCCCAACTGCCGGCAGGAAAGGAACGTCCCCGGGTGTCCAGGTACTGCCCGCCTGTCGGGCGGCTTGTCAGGTCCCCCCGGTCCGTGATACCATCGGCGAGGCGGCCGCTGCGCCGCCGAAGCGGGAGGGAGGACGCCGTGCGGATTGTCCAGCGCATCAACCACAACGCCGTGCTCTGCATCGACGGCGACGGCCGCGAGGTGATCGCGCTCGGCAAGGGCGTCGGCTACCCCCAGGGCACCGACGAGCTCGCGCCGGCGCAGATCTCCCGCACCTTCTACGGCGTCGATGCGCGCTACCTGCCGCTCCTGAACGAGATAGACCCCGCCGTCTTCGAGTTCTCCTCGCAGCTCGCCGACGCGGCCCGCGGGCTCGTCTCCTACGAGCTCGGCGCGAACCTCGCCTTCACGCTCGCCGACCACATCGCCTTCATCATCCAACGCGTCCAAGACAACATGGCGATCCGCATGCCCTTCGCTCACGACATCCGCTACTCCTACCCCATGGAGTACAAGCTCGGCAAGCTCGCGATCGAGCGGATGCGCGAGCTCTTCGGCATCCCCGTGCCCGAGAGCGAGGCCGCCGGCATCGCGATGAGCATCATCTCGAGCCAGGTCGTTCCCAGCTCCAAGGCGAAGTCCGTGAGCGTGCGGAGAAACGACCGCGTGCTCGACCAGTGCACGCGCATCGTAGAGCAGGAGATGCGCGTGCGGATCGACCGCGAGAGCTTCAACTTCGCGCGCTTCGCCACGCACCTGCAGTACCTCTTTGAGCGCGTGAGCGGGGACGCCGCGCCCCTCGAGGGAAACGAGGCGCTCGTGAAGTCCATGCGCGAGGAGTACCCCCGCGTGTTCGCCTGCGCCGAGGACGTGGGGCGGGCCATCACGACCTCCTACGGCGGCGAACTTGCCGAAGACGAGCTGCTCTACCTCTCGCTCCACATCAACCGCCTCTGCGAGAAGGTCGAGGCGCCGGGGGACGGCCGGTAGCGCGCGCCCTGCCCGCCAATCCGGCGAACGGTCGATCCTCGCCCGTGAACGGCGATATCGCGTCCCACCGCTTGCGCGGGGCGCGGCGGATGCGCTAGACTTCCTGCCATACGAGTGCCACTTGGCTTGCCCAAGGCGTTATCGGAACGGACGCGACCGTTCGATGCCGCTTTGGGTTTTCTTTTTCGCACGCCCCGCGTGCCCCGCATATGGGCGGGCCCTTCCCAAAACTGCATCCCCCGGTCGATTCACGCGTCCATGGCGCCCGCAGCGCGCGATGCGGGCTATGGATACCAAAGCCGACCAGAAGGAAGGATCAACCATGGCAGGAAAGGACTACGCGGGCGCCGCACGGAGGATCGTGGAGGGCATCGGCGGCAAGGACAACATCCAGTCGATGATGCACTGCGTCACCCGGCTGCGCTTCCAGCTCAAGGACGAGAGCCTCGTTGACGAGGACGCCCTGCAGGAGATCGACGTCGTGAACGCCATCCGCCACTCGGCGGGGCAGTTCCAGCTCGTCATAGGCCCCAAGGTGCTCTCGGTGTACAACGCCGTCGTGGAGGAGACGGGGTACGTGGACGCCTCGCTCCAGCTCGACGCCGCTGAGAAGCCCAAGGACGAGCCCCGGGGCATCATGGGCATCTTGAACGTCATCTCCTCGTGCTTCTCGCCCATGCTCTGCGTGCTCATCGCAGGCTGCGTGACGAAGGGGCTCCTCGCGCTCGCCGTGGCGCTGGGCATGTCCGACAGCTCCGGCCTTTATCTCGTGCTCTCGTCGTTCGGCGACAGCGTCCTCATGTTCATCCCCGTCTTCGTGGGCTACGGCGCAGCCAAGCGCTTCAACATGGATCCCCTCTACGGCGTGGGCCTCGGCGTGCTCTTCTGCATGCCGAGCCTGCAGGCCGATGTGCTCTCCGAGGGCGAGGCCCTGGGGCAGATCTTCGGCATGGACTACTACCAGACGATCCTCGGCATCCCCCTCGTGCCCATGACCTACCAGTACTCCGCCATCTCGATCATCCCCATCGTCTGGATCGCCTCGAAGCTCTACCACTTCCTGAACGCGCACGTCTACGAGGCGCTCCAGTTCAACCTCGTGCCGCTCGTGACCTTCATCGTGACGGCACTCGCCGGGTTCCTTGTCGTGGGCCCCATCTTCCAGCTCTTCACGCAGCTGCTCATGATCGTCTGTGAGGCCATCATCTCGTTCTCGCCGGCGCTCTTCGGCGCCGTGCTCGGCGGCACCTACCTGCTCATGGTGATGTTCGGCGTCCACTACTGCCTGGACCCGCTGTGCTACTCCTACCTGCTCACCTATGGCTACGATCCCACCTGGCCCGCCTCGGACGCCTCGACGTGGATCCTGCTGGGCATCCTCGTCGCCATCACGCTGCGCACGCACGACGAGAAGCTGAAGGAGACGGCCGTGGGCGCCGCGATCCCGATGTTCATCAGCGGCGTGACCGAGCCCGCGCTCTACGGCGTGGTGATCCCCAACATGAAGCGCGTCCTCGCCGTGCTCGTGCCGCTCTCGGCCATCACCGGCGCGATCTTCATCAGCCTCGTCCCGGGCGCCTACACCTTCGGCGGCGAGGGTCTCTTCGGCTTTTTGAACTACGTGCAGCCGGACTCGTGGTTCGCCGTGATCTGCTACTTCTGCATCTGCGGCGCGGGCTTCGTCGCGGGGCTTGGCATCACGCTCGCCACCTGGCGGGACAAGGCGTAGGGTATCGTATAGGACAGCGGCCGCGCGAGCGCGGCCGCGCTTGGAAAGGAGCGCGGATATGGCGTTTCCCGAAGGCTTCCTCTGGGGCGGGGCGACCGCCGCGAACCAGTGCGAGGGCGCCTGGCTCGACGACGGCAAGGGCGCGAGCATCCTGGACATGGTGACGGCCGGCGCGCGCGGGGTGCCGCGCCGCTACACCGTTGAACCCGAGCCGCTCACCTACTACCCCTCGCACCGGGCCATCGACCTCTACCATCGCTGGCAGGGCGACTTCGAGCTCTTCCACGAGATGGGCTTCACCTGCTACCGCATGTCGATCGCCTGGAGCCGCATCTTCCCGGCGGGCGACGACGAGGCGCCCAACCGGGCGGGGCTCGACTACTACGCGGCGCAGTTCCGCCGCCTGCGCGAGCTGGGGATCGAGCCCGTCGTCACCATCTCGCACTTCGAGCTCCCGTACCACCTCACGCAGGCCTACGGCGGCTGGACGAATCGGCGACTGATCGATTTCTACGTGCGCTACTGCGAGACGATCTTTCGCGAGTACCGGGGGCTCGTGCGCTACTGGCTCATGGTGAACGAGATCAACATGGCCACGGACGGCTACTTCTTCGCCACGGGCATCCCGCCGCGCGCGCCCGAGCTCGCGCTCGAGGCGGGAAGCGGGCTCCTCTCCCCCGCCGAGGCGAGCGCCGCCTACACGGCGATGCACCACCAGCTCGTCGCCTCGGCCCGGGCGGTGGCGCTCGGGCGCGAGCTGGACGCGGACGCGCGCTTCGGCTGCATGATCGCGGCCGACGCGGTGTACCCGCGCACCTGTGCTCCCGCGGACGTGCTCGCCGCGCAGCAGCAGATGGAGGAGGCCACGTGGTTCTGCGGCGACGTGCAGGTCCTGGGGCGCTACCCCCACTACACCGACGCCCTGCTCGCGCGCAAGGGCGCGCGCATGGACATCGAGCCCGGGGACCTGGATGACATCGCGCGGGGCACGGTGGACTTCTACAGCTTCTCCTACTACGCGTCGAGCTGCGCTACGACGGACGAGGAGCTCGCGGCCGAGGCAGCCGAGGGCAACGTGTTCTCGGGCGTGGCGAACCCCTACCTCCCCGAGAGCGAGTGGGGCTGGCAGATCGACCCGACGGGACTGCGCTGGTTTCTGAACGAGACCTACGCGCGCTACCACGTGCCGCTCATGGTGGTCGAGAACGGCCTGGGCGCGCGCGACGTGTTGGAGGCCGACGGCTCGGTGCACGACCCGTACCGGATCGACTACCTGCGCCGCCACATCCAAGCCCTTGGCGAGGCCATCGACGACGGCGTGGACGTGATGGGCTACACCACCTGGGGACCCATCGACCTCGTCTCGGCCGGCACCGGCGAGATGAGCAAGCGCTACGGCTTCATCTACGTCGACATGGACGACGAGGGACACGGCACGCTCGAGCGCTTCCGCAAGGACTCGTTCTTCTGGTACCAGAAGGTCATCGCCTCGAACGGGCGCGAGCTGTAGCACGCGGACGGCGGGCGGCGGGCGCCGCCCGCCGTCCGCCCGGAAGCCGCCGCGTCAGGCGCCGCCCTGCGCGCTCGGGCAGAGATTCGTCATCGGGCACTCGCCGCACCGCGGGTTCCGCGCGCGGCAGATCTCGCGCCCGAAGCTGATCCACTGGTGGTTCACGTTCTCCCAGCACTCGCGCGGCAGCACGCGCAGCAGGTCCTGCTCCGTCTTCAGCGGCTCCGCGGCGTGCGTCTTCGGGCTGAGCGCGAGCCTGTGCGCGATGCGGTTCACGTGCGTGTCCACGGCGATGCCCTCCACGATGCCGAAGCCCACGTTGAGCCTCGGGTACGGTAAGATTCATCTCGGGTCTTCCTTTCCTCGAATCCACGACAACTCGAAGGTTAAGGGAGGCCCCTCACTTTGCTCAAACCAACAGAAACGTTATGCCGCCCATCTGTTACTTTTCAATCTTAATAAGTTGGACATGACCGGGGACCTGGCAAAGGGACAGTCCCTTTGGTGTCCCCAGCGGCTAGTCGTTTAAGAACGTCCAATGACTAACCCTGAAATATTTGCCGCCCCTTGTTCAAAAATAGTTCACCAAGGTTTACTATTACCTTAATAAAGTAGCAGAAGGCTAACAGTGGGGGATAGCATGGCGACACAAGAAGCCTACGTCCAGGTCAAGGACCTTAAAAAGCACTACGGCGACGGCGATGCGCGCCTGACGGTGCTCGATGGTATCAACACATCCATCAATCGCGGCGAGATCTGCGTCATGCTGGGGCCTTCGGGTTCGGGCAAGTCGACGTTCCTCAACCTGATCGGCGGCCTGGAGGACGCCGACGGCGGCTCTATCCTGGTGGACGGCTGCGACCTTACCGTGCTCAAGGCCGGTGATCTGGGCGAGTATCGCCGGCGCGAGCTGGGCTTTGTCTTCCAGTTCTACAACTTGGTGCCCGACCTCACCATCAAGGAAAACATCGAGGTCACGGCGCACCTTTCCAAAAAGCCGCTCAATATCGACGACCTGCTGCGCTCGCTGGGTCTCTACGAGCACCGCAACAAGTTTCCGCGCCAAGTCTCGGGCGGCCAGCAGCAGCGCTGCGCCATCGGCCGCGCGCTCGTCAAAAATCCGGGTTTGCTGCTGTGCGACGAGCCCACGGGCGCGCTCGATTACAAGACCTCCAAAGAAATCCTGCAGCTCATGGAGGACGTTAACCACGCCTATGGCTGCACCATCATCATCGTCACCCACAACGCCGCCATCGCCCGCATGGCCAATCGCGTGCTGCGCCTGCGCGACGGGCGCATTGTCGAGGACGAGCTCAACGCCCAGCCTGTGCCCGCGGCCGAGCTCGATTGGTAGGCGATGCCATGACTCCCCTCGCTAAGCGCCTCCCGCGCGAGCTGCGCCGCAATATCGGCAAGTACCTGGGCATCTTTTTGCTTATGTGCGGAAGTATCGCCCTCACGTCGGGCTTTTTGCTCGCGGCACATTCCATCGGCTGTCTCATCGACGACATGCGCGACGAGTACACGATTGAGGACGGCCGTCTGACCACGGCGTTCGAGGCGACCGACGACCAGCTCAAAGCCGCCGAGGAAGCGGCGGAGGACGTCGGCGGCGTCACGCTCTACAAGAACTTCTCCATCGACGCCATCATCAAAAAGGCGTCCGGCGACGACGGCACCAAGCGCACGCTGCGCACCTACGCGCGCCGTACCAAGGTCGATATCGCGTCCTACTGCGAAGGCAGGCAGCCCCGCGCGGGCGACGAGGTGGCCATCGACCGCGTCTTTGCCACCAACAACGATCTTGCCGTGGGCGACAAAGTCGAGCTCGAGGGGCGCACCTACACCATCTGCGGCATCATGACCCAGCCCGATAGCCAGGCGCTGTTCCTCAACAACTCGGACTTTACGGTCAACACTATCACCTATGGCGTGGCCGAGGTCACCGACGCCGGCTTTACCGCGCTCGAGGACGCCGGCGGCGCGCCCACCTACACCTACTCCTTTACCTTCAACGACCGCGACCTCTCCACCGCGGACCGTATCGATGCCGAGCAGGATATGGTCGAGGCGCTGGTGGACGCCGATGCGCGCGTGGACGACCTGACCGATGCCGATTCCAACCAGGGCATTGGCTATGCGCGCGACGATGTGGACGGCGACTCTATGATGTGGACGACGCTGCTCGACATCATCATCGTGATCATGGCGTTCGTCTTCGTGGTGCTCACCGACGCCACCATCGAAGAGGAGAGCGCCATCATCGGCACGCTGCTCGCCAGCGGCTATCGCCGTCGCGAAATCGTGCTGCACTACCTTGCGCTTCCCGCCGTCGTGGGCGTTGTCGCGTCGCTGTTGGGCACCGCGCTCGGCGTTGCGTTCTTTACCGAGCCCATGCGCAGCCTCTATTACGGCTCGTATAGCCTGCCGCCCTTCCAGGTGTACTGGAGCTGGGAGATCTTTGTAAAGTGCGCCGTGGTTCCCGCCTCCGCGCTCATCCTCATTACGCTGGTGGGCCTGCTCCGCAAGATGGGCAAGACGCCGCTGCAGTTTCTTCGTCACGAGGCTGGCGGCAAGTCGGGCACCAAGCGCGGTTTTCAGCTGCCGGAGCGTATGGGTTTCGTCTCTCGCTTCCGCCTGCGTATCTTCTTGCGCAATCTGGGCAATTTCGCCACGCTCTTTGTGGGCATCGCGTTTGCCTCGCTGCTGCTGCTCTTTGGCCTGGCGATTCTGCCCACGATGACGCACTACGCGGACAACCTCGAGACAAGCCTGGTCGCCGAGCACCAGTACACGCTCAAGGCGCCGCTGGAGCTCGAGGGCACTGCCGAGGAGCGCGAGCAGTGGTCGGCACTCGAGCGCTTGCAGTCGGTTGACGGCGCGCTGCTTTCCGCCGCTCAGGATGCCGATGACGAACTTGACGACGCGGCCGATGCGGCGCAGACGGCAGCCGATGCCGCGACCGCATCTCCGTCTGCCGAGAGCCTGGCCGCAGCGCAGGACGCGCTCGCAACGGTTCAGGATAAGAAGGACGCGCTTTACGCATGCCTCGACGATCTTGCTGATGCTCTTGGCTGCGACCGCGACGAGACCATCAACCTGATCGAAAAGGCCTCGAAGATCGATATCGACAACGACGATATTCATCCCGTCAATACGACCGACAATGGTGCGGCAAAGATTGCGCAGGCCGAGAAATACGCCGTTTACCAGCTGCAATACGACCGCGGCGACGGAAATGGGCAGGAGACGATCTCTATCTACGGCGTTTCGCCCGATTCGCGTTACTGGAAGAACCTTGATGTGGGCGACGGACGCGTCGTCTTTGGCGGCGGCCTGCTCGACAAGTTTGGCTGGAGCGAGGGGCAAAAGATCGCGCTCCACGACAAGTACGAGGGCAAGAATTATTCGCTGGAGTACGCGGGCAAGGACTGCAGCTGGGGCTCCAAGTCGGACATGAATATCTACATGAGCATCGACGACTTTAACGGGCTGTTCGACAACGACGCCGCCTACTTTAACGGCTACGTGAGCGACGAGAAGCTCGACCTCGACGCGCGATACTTTGCTGGCGACACCACGCCCGATGACATGCGTGCCGTGGGTGACCAGTTCATCGGCATGATGAGCGACATGATCGGCATGATGGTCGGGCTCGCGGTGTTCATCTTCCTGCTGTTTATGTACCTGCTGACCAAGGCCGTCATCGACCATAGCGCCCGCTCGATTAGCTACATGAAGGTCTTTGGCTATCGAGACGGCGAGATCTCGCATCTGTATATCCGCTCGATCACGCTGTGCGTGGCGGCGTCACTCGTGCTGAGCCTGCCGGTCATTATTGGATCGCTCACTGCCATCTTCCGCTCGATGCTGCTTGCCTACAACGGCAATATCGAGATCTACGTGCCCGCTTGGTCCATGGCAGCGTGCGTGGGCATCGGCTTTGCAACCTACTTGGTCGTAGCGCTGCTGCACACGCGCTCCATCAGGCGCGTCTCCTTAGCCGAGGCCCTCAAAGTTCAAGAGTAGTCATCGGGGACGTTCTTAAACGACTAGTCACTGGGGACAGTCTTTGCCGATTCGCCGGCTCGCCGGCGGGGTTGGCAAGGGCTGTCCCCAACTGCTGGCAGGAAAGGAACACCTAACTGTCGGGTGGCCCGCCGTTGCGCTTGACTTTGACCCCACTCCAATGGGTACCATCCTCTTATGTCTGCAACGCCATATAGACCGAGGGGATAGATCTATGACCGCAACTGCACCCGCCGCACCCGCCAAGGTGTACTTTACGAACCTGCGCACGCATGCTCGTGAGAGCCAGCTCGATAAGCTCAAACGCCTCATTCGCCGTGCCGGTATTGAGCAGATCGACTTTGAGAACAAGTTCGTCGCCATCAAGATTCACTTTGGCGAGCTGGGCAACCTGAGCTTTTTGCGCCCCAACTACGCCCGCGCCGTCGCGGATGTCGTGAAGGAGCTGGGCGGCAAGCCCTTCCTCACCGACTGCAACACGCTCTACGTCGGTAGCCGCAAAAACGCGCTCGAGCACATCGACACCGCCTACCAGAACGGCTTCACCCCGTATGCCACGGGCTGCCAGATCATCATCGCCGACGGCCTCAAGGGCACCGACGAGGCACTCGTTCCGGTCGAGGGCGGCGAGTATGTGCACGAGGCCAAGATCGGCCAGGCGCTCATGGATGCCGATATTGTGATCAGCCTCACCCACTTTAAGGGCCATGAGCAGGCCGGCTTTGGCGGCGCTATGAAGAACCTGGGTATGGGTGGTGGCAGTCGCGCCGGCAAGATGGAGCAGCATGCCGCCGGCAAGCCGAGCGTCGATACCACCAACTGCGTGGGCTGCCGTGCCTGCGAGCGCATCTGCGCGCATAACGCCATCTCGTTTGACGACACCCGCGAGCGCGAGCTTGCCAACGGCAGCACCCGCATGGTGCACGTGGCCGCCATCGACCACGACCGCTGCCTGGGCTGCGGCCGCTGCATCGGCGTGTGCAACCAGGACGCCATCAAGCCCGATTACGATGCCGCGGCCGACGTGCTCAACTGCAAGATCGCCGAGTACACCAAGGCCATCGTCGACGGTCGCCCGAGCTTCCACATCTCGCTGGCCATGGACATCAGCCCCAACTGCGACTGCCACGCCGAGAACGACACGCCCATCGTCAACGACATCGGCATGTTCGCGAGCTTCGATCCGGTTGCCATCGACCAAGCCTGCGCCGATGCCGTCATGGCATCCGAGCCGCTGCCCAACACCGAGCTCACCGATAGCGCCGCCAAGATGGAGCACAATCACGAGCATCTGGAGGGCGAGCAGGCCAAGGATCCCTTCTGCATTACGCATCCTGACACCGACTGGCGCTCCTGCATCGCACACGCCGAGAAGATTGGCCTGGGCACGAGCGAGTACGAGCTCATCGAGGTCAAGTAGCGCCTTGCTATTGGACAAATCGCGCGCTTTTGTTGCGTAACTCAAACATAAACCGCCTGCGAGCACGGTGCTTGCAGGCGGTTTTTCGGAAGTATGCGGCAAATTTCGAAACCGCCGAGCACACGGCGTTTTTTGGCAACAAAACCCCTGATAAATTGTTGGTAAAACTGCGGTCTGGTCGGCAGTTCCAGATTTTGCCGCATACTTCCGAAAATAGGGGGGTTAGATAAATATCCAGACGCCGCTTTTTGCCTAAAAAATCTCGTCGAGGAAGTCGTTGACTGTGTTCCAGTAGAGCTCGGGGTCAACTTGCGCACTCTTGGCGTGGGTGGCGCCATGGATGGTGAGCTTTTGCTTGACCTTGCTGGCGCACGCGTCGTAGTTTTGGTCGAGCATGCTGTACGGCACAAAGGTGTCCTGGTCGCCGTGGATAAACAGCATGGGAACCGTCGCGTGTTTGAGTTGCTCCACACTGCTCGCCTTATGAAAGTCGTAGCCCGCGCGCACGTTGCATACCAAGTTTGCTTCATCGAGCAAGGGAAAGCTGGGCAGGCCGAACACGTCCTTGAGCTGCAGAGAAAACTCGTCCCAAACACTCGTATAACCGCAGTCCTCGATGATGCATTTCACGTTGGACGGCAAAGATTCCCCCGCGACGTTCATGGCGGTTGCCGCACCCATCGACTCGCCAAAGACCAGGATGCGCGCCTCGGGGTCAGCCTGAACGATTTGCTCGATCCATGCGACGATGTCGAGGCGCTCGGGCCAGCCCATGCCGATATAGTCGCCGCCGGAGCGCTCGTGGGCGCGGGCGGCGGGTGCGAGTACGTTCATGCCGCGGTCGTGGAATCGCTTGACGTATCGGGCCATACCGATGGGCTCGTTGGTATATCCATGCAGGCAGACGGCGTAGTCGTGCGTGCTCTCTGGGGCGGCAAAATACCAAGCGGCAAGTTCGGTTCCGTCATCTGCGGTGAGGCTGCTGCTCTCGCGATTCTTTTTAAACCATGCCCGCGCCTCGGTGTCCTCGGCATCCGGCTGCTCACCTTCTTTGTCGTCCTTGCCGTCCTGCATCATCTTCATGGTGTATGGCGCGCGGGGATTCAGCGCGAAGTCAAACAGAAAGTTGCCGGCAAATCCGAGCAGCGCAATGACAACCACCAGTGCAACGATGCCGGCTATCTTGAGCTTTCGATGGGAATGTGCGTTTTGAGCCATGCGGTATTCTCCTATAAGATGTTAATACATCAACATTTAATGCAAGCGCATTATGGACGTTCACCGTTGATGCGTCAACAGGCAAAGAATGGGTAAACAAAGGGTCACGTATGGTGCAAATTTCGCACGCACCCAGACGCTTTGATATAGTGTTGAGAACTCTTTACGTTGGAGGATGTAACCGGCATGTCCGATTCGAGCGACAGTTCCAAGCCGCGACCCAAGGCCGCGGCCGTTCCGCACTACACGGTGGGCGAGGAGATCATGAACTCCGTCACCCATGGTGTCGGCTGCTTGCTGGGTATTGCGGGTCTGGTGCTCCTGATCGTATTCGCTGCCCTGCGCGGCGGAGGCCCGGCCCACATGGCCGCGGCGATTGTCTATGGTGTTAGCATTATCCTCGAGTACCTAGCCTCCACGCTCTACCATGCGATTCAACCCGCGCGCGCCAAGCGCGTGTTCCGCATCATCGACCACAGCTGCATCTACCTGCTCATAGCCGGCAGCTATACGCCGTTTTGCCTCATCACGCTCGCAAACGACGGCGGCGCCGTGCTGTTCTTTGCCGTATGGGCCATCGCCATTATCGGCATCGCCCTCGAGTGCTTTATGCGCGAGCGTCAACCGCACTGGGTAAGCGGCCTGGTCTACCTGCTGATGGGCTGGCTCGTTGTCTTTAAGCTGCCCGAACTTGTGGCGCTGCTCAACCCCGTGGCACTTGCCCTGCTCGCCGTCGGCGGCGTGTGCTACACCGCGGGCGTGCCGTTCTATATCGCCAAAAACGTGCGCTATCTGCACAGTGTTTTCCACTTGTGGGTGCTCGCCGGCAGCATCTTCCAGTTCATGGCGGTGATCCTCTTCGTAATCTAGCGACCGCGCCCACGGCCCCGCTCGCACGGGCGACCGGCGCAATTGCCCTATCCGTCACCTACGCTTACTACCCAACGTCCCGAATCTTGGAGGTTCGAGAAACTCCCGATGGACATAACCATCTCCCTTATCACCACCCTCGTTTTGACCCTCATCAACGGCTACTTCTCTATGTCCGAGATGGCGCTCACCACGGCTAAGCGCGCCGTGCTGGAGCACGATGCCGAGGAGGGCGATAAGCGCGCCGAGCGCGCCGTCCAGCTCGCCGCCGACTCCGATCAGCTGTTGGCTACCATCCAGGTCGCCATCACGCTCGTGGGCTTCGCCTCGTCCGCCGTCGCCTCGACGAGCCTGTCCGACCCGCTCGCCACGTGGCTCATGAGCTTTGGCATCGCGCCGCTTTCCGCCATCGCACGCGGCCTGGCGCCGGTCATCATCACCGTCGCCGTCGCCTTTGTGTCCATCGTGATCGGCGAGCTCGTCCCCAAGCGCATCGGCCTGGCCAATGCCGAGGGCGTGTCCAAGCAGGTCGTGGGACCGTTGTCGTTTTTCCAAAAGATCGCCCGTCCGCTCGTGTGGCTGACTGGCGCTTGCTCCGATGGCCTGGCCCGCATCCTGCGCATCAAGAGCGCCGACGACCGTCAGAACGTCTCGGAAGAAGAGATCAAGTACATGGTCTCGGAGCAGGACGACCTGCTCGACGAGGAAAAGCGCATGATCCACGAGATCTTCGATCTGGGCGACACCGTTGCCCGCGAGGTCATGGTGCCGCGCGTGGACACCACCATGTGCGAGGACGACGAGACGGTCGCCGACGTGCTGTCCACCATGCGCCAGACCGGCTTTAGCCGCATCCCCGTCTATCACGAGGATCCCGACAACGTCGCGGGCATTGCGCACATCAAGGACCTGATCCAGCCCGCGCTCGACGGCAAGGGCGACCAGCCCATCGCCGGCTTTTTGCGCGACGCCACCTTTGTGCCCGACACCAAGGACATCCTGCCGCTGCTGTCCGAGATGCAGACCTCGCACGACCAGATCGTGGTCGTCGTGGATGAGTACGGCGGCACGGCCGGCATCATCACCATCGAGGACATCGTCGAGGAGATCGTGGGCGAGATCGAGGACGAGTTCGACCCCGACAACAAGTACCTCACGCGCCTTTCGCGCCGCGAGTGGCTCGTCGATGGGCGTTTTTCGTGCGATGACGCGATTGAGCTTGGTTGGCCGCTCGAGGAAAGCGATGATTATGAGACCATCGCCGGCTGGATTTTGGAGCTTTGCGACTCGGTGCCCGACATCGGAGAGGTGTTTGAGGTCGCGGGGTACAAGTTTAAAGTGCAGTCGATGCGTGGCCAGCGCATCTCGCTCATTCGCGTGATCGCTCCGGCCGAAACCGATAAGAAGGATTCCGAGTCTTCGGTAGACGAGCCGACGACGTCGGGTGCGGGTTCCGCGAATCCGCACGACGGCGACGAGTAGGACAAGGAAGAGTAGGGGAGAGTTATGGCAGGCCTGTTCAACATCCTTAAGGTCACCGTCAGCGAGGACAAGATCTGCGCGCATGTGCTGGTGAACCCCGGCATGCCGCTCATGACCTCGGAGGACATCGAGGCCACGGCGCGCGTGTACTACCTGGTGCCCGCGATTGCCAAGCACCTGTGCCTGGGCGATTCCGGCCGCGAGTTCCAGGACTGCATGGGTCAGACCGAGCTCTGCCACCTGCTGGAGCACGTGACGGTCGAGCTCATGAACGAGACCGGTCTTGCCGGTAGCATCTCGTGCGGCCGCACGCGCGTAAGCGAGCATGACGAGCGTGTCTTTGAGGTCGAGCTTTCGTGCCCCGACGACGCACTGGCCATCGGTGCGCTGTCGTCGGCCACCTTTATGATGGACTGGGCGTACCTGCACGCCGACCAGCCTGCCCCCGACGTAGAGGGCACGGTCGCGGGCCTGCGCAACCTGGTGCTGGGCATGCGCGCCGAGGCCGAGGGCAAGGACCCGCACGAGGCCGTTGCCGCTGCGAACGGCGAAGATGCTGCCGAGGACGAGGGCGCTGACGAGGGCGATGTGCCGGTCGACGCCGAGCCCGTTGCCGATGCGACCGCCGAGCCCGTTCCCACCGAGCCCCAGGGCGTCCCCAACTTTGACGACGAGCCCCAGGTGGCGATTGATACCGAGGGCGCGGTTGCCGAGAACCACGAGGCCTCCGCTGCCGTCTTTGGCGGTGCGGCGACGGTTCCGGCAGGACCTGCGCATGAGGGCGGCCTGCCGCTCGTGGACGGCGCCGGCGAGGACCCGGGTGCCACGGTGGCCATGCCGGCTATGCCTCAGGAGTAGGCCTACGCGTTTATCACCATCACGTACCTGCGCCTTTGCCGTACGCAGATGAGCGGAGCGGCAAGTGATGCGCTGCGGGTATAATGGACAGCATTCAAACGGTGGGCACCGACGTGCCCGCAGGAGAGGAATGATCATGGGTAAGACTTTCAGCTTTGTCTCCGGCGCACTTTTTGGTGCTGCTGCTGGCGCTATTATCGGTGTTGCTCTGGCCCCGCGCTCGGGCGCCGAGACCCGCGCCATGGCTGTCGATATCGCCAACGACGCCTGGGACAATATGCGCGACACCTACGAGCACAGCGCCGAGGAGGCCCGTGCCGCGGTGAATGACTTTGGCCCGATGGTCGACGCCAAGACTGACGACCTACGCGCCAAGGTCGACCTGGCCCGCGAGCGCATGGACCAGCTGCGCGAGCAGCTCAACGACGCCATTTCGGGCGGCAACGTGACGCCTGCCGCCGACGTCGTGGTCGAGAACGCCGTCGAGGCTGATGCCGGGGCTGCGGAGCCCTCGACCGAGGCATAATGCGCGCCGGGGATTTTGTCGGCGCCAAGATCTATCGCAAGCCTACCGAGGACAAGCGCACCAAAAAGGACGGCACGCCGCGCAGCCCTAAAAAGCTCGGGAAGATTCACTTTCCGGTCTTTACCCCGGGCGGTACGCGTGTGGTCGGCTTTATGGTTCGCCAGTCCGATATCGCGGGCATGATCGAGCGTCCCGACCGATTCGTAGCGCTCGACGCCATTGGTGTCTACGAGGGCGCCATTGCGGTCGATGACGTTAAGGACACGTACGATGCCGCCGCCGCCAAGCGCCTCGACATCAACCTGGACGATTGCATCATCTGGGTCGGTATGGACGTGCGCACGGAATCGGGCGACGTCGTGGGCTATTGCTCGGACGTCGAGTTCAAGCCGCGCTCGGGCATCGTGCAGGCATTCTATGTGACCGCCGGTGCTGCTTCGAGTGTTTTGGTTGGTGACACGCAGGTGCCGCCGACGATGCTGCGCGGCTACGAGAACGGCGCGATGATTGTCTCGGACGAGGTCAAGGCGCTCGGGTATTCGGGCGGTGCGGCCGCCAAGGCCGCCGAGGCCAGCGTCGTGGTGGGCGACAAGGTCAAAAAGGGCGCCAAGGTGCTCGACGACAAGGGATCGGTCGCCGTGGACAAGGGCAGCCGCGCACTGGGCAAGCAGCTCGGCAAGACGCGCGGTATGTTCAAGGCCTTTAAGGACGAATACCAAAAGGCGAGCGGAGGCTCGTCAAAAGCTACAAAATAGCGACGTACCAAATGATGGGAGGCAAGCCGGAGACCTGTTGCTCCGGCTTGCTGTGTTTATGGGGGAGGGCACATGCGCCAAAACGGATCCAACTTAAACGGGCGTTCGGGTGCGCGTCCGACGGCGCGCCGCGACCTGGGGCAGCTGCCCAGCGGTCAGCGCCGCCGTCGCCGTAAGCCCGGCGCGATGTACCTCAACCATAGCCGCGGGTTTAGCGACCGCAGCGCGCGCATCGGCAACGGGCGCTCGCCGCGCCGACCGTCCCGTCTGCCCTATGCGCTCATCGCCGTGGGTTGCGCACTCGTACTGTTTATCGCTGCCGTCGTGGGCTACGTCAACCGCAGCGTGGACGTGGAGCTCAACGGCGAGAAGACCGCGGTGCGCGTGGGCTCTACGCTGCAGAATCTCATCGACGACCAGGAGTTGACTGACACCTACGACGCAGGCGACCTGCTGGCCGTCGATGACAGCGTGCTCAAGCGCCATGGCGGCGAAAAGCTGTCGGTTAAGGTGGACGGCAAGCGCATAAAACAGGGCAAATGGGATAGCCGCGAACTTGAGGGTGGCGAGAAGGTGACGGTCAAGGATGGCCGTAACACCTACGAGAAGCATGAGGTTCAGGCTACGGTTATCGAGCCCAAGCTCAAGGTCGAGGGCACGGGTGCTATCGAGTATGTGCAGACGTGGGGCGTTCAGGGCCGCTCCGAGGTGTGGGTTGGTGAGCAGTCGGGCAAGACACAGGACCGCGGCGAGGTTGTGCCCGCCACCGATTGCGTCGTTGCGTGCGCCAGCGTGGCGCCCAAGGGCAACGAAAAGTACGTGGCGCTGACGTTTGACGAGGGTCCGAGCGGCGCTACCAAGCAGATCTTGCAGGTGCTCAAGGAAAAGGGCGTCACCGCGACGTTCTTCCTTTCGGGCGATGCAGCCGAGGCCTCGCCTGCCACGGCCAAGGCGATTGTCGATGCCGGGTGCGAGATCGGATCCAACAGCTACGGCGACGATTCGCTCAAGGGTCAGGACCGTGAGGCGGTACGCGAACAGATCACGAAAGGCACCGATGCGATTAAGTCGGCGACCGGCGTGAAGACGATGCTGCTGCGTGCTCCCTACGCTGCCTTTGACGAGCAAAACTGGATTGATGCGATGGACCTGGTCTCCGCCGTGGTCTCGTGGAATATTGACTCGGGCGACTGGCTGCTCAACGGTGCCGACGAGCAGGTCTCAACGGTGCTCGATTCGGTGACGCCGGGCAATATCGTGCTGCTCACCGATAGAGACGAATGCGCCGAGCAGACGCTCGAGGCGCTGCCGCAGATTATCGACGGTCTTGTCGCCGACGGCTACAAGATTGTGACGCTCAGCGACCTGGTCAAGACGGACACGTCGCTGAGCAAAAAGCTCACCTCGCTGACGAAGGTCACGATGCCCAAGGACGCCGTGTTCCCCCAACTTGCCGAGGACGATGACACCACAGAGTAGTCATTGGGTAGTCGTTTAAGAACGTCCCCAATGGCTATGTCACGGATACGTCAGCGTTTGGTATGCCTGCAATGTGCAGCGCATAAAATCGATGCCGCAGGGCGATGCTGATGCTATAGTTACTGCGGTTAATGAGGGTCAAGAGAAAGGTTACAGGTGAAATCCAAACCTCGACCATACAGTCGATGACCCCATGCAGGTGCTTTTTTGCGCATGCACGGGGTGTAAGCGTCGAGCGGCGTGCCGCCCGCGCATGCGTATACATATCCAGAAGCCCCCGGACGCCGCACGCGCGGCCGCGTCCGGAGGAATAATGATGGGGAGCACCATTGAATTATCTGAGTGAGATGCTCAAATTGCCGGTCTTGGACGTCGACGGCGAAAAGCTCGGCGTGGTCAACGATTTTGGCATTGCAACCGGCGAAGTTTTTCCGCACGTGACGTCGCTCGCGTTCCGCGGTCCCGGCAAGACGCCGTTCATGATCAGCTGGCGCAAATGGGTCGACCGTATCGACGAGACGGGTGTACACCTTAAGACGTCGGCCACCGAAATCCGTTTTTCGTACCTGCAGCCGACCGAGCTGTTGCTGGCGCGCGATGTTCTCAATAAGCAGATTGTCGACACGCAGGGCATGAAGGTCGTGCGCGTCAACGACATCAAGTTTTCCATGTCGGGCGAAAATCAGCTGCGCCTGCTGGGCGCCGAGGTCGGTGCCCGCGGTCTGCTACGCGCCATTAGCCCCGCGCTCGAGCATGTCGTCGAGGGCTTTATGAAGCACCTGGGCAAGCCGCTCAGCGAGGACATCATCGCCTGGTCCTACATGGACCTGCTCGACCGTTCGACTAAGAACATCCAACTCTCGGTGTCGCACAAGACGCTCGGCGAGCTCCATCCTGCCGACATCGCCGACATTATCGAGCAGCTCGACCCGCGCCTGCGTGCGCAGGTGTTCGCGCAGCTCGACACCGCCCAGGCCGCCGAGGCCATCTCGGAGTTCGATGACGACGAGCTCATGACCGAGATGCTCGAGGGCCTGTCCGACACGGACGCATCGTCGATGCTGGCCATGATGGACCCGGACGACGCCGCCGACCTGATCGACGAGCTCAGCTACGAGAAGGCCGAGAAGCTCCTGCGCCTGATGGGCGTCAAGGAGGAGAAGGCGATTCGTAACCTGCTGGGCTACGAGGAAAACACCGCCGGCCGTATCATGACCTCGGAGTTTGTCGCCCTGTCCGCCACGGCGACGGTCGGCGATGCCATCGAGGCCATCCGCAAGCTCGACGAGGACTTCGAGAGCGTCTACTACGTCTACACCGAGGATCCGAGCGGTATGCTGACCGGCGTGCTTTCGCTGCGCACGTTGATCGTGGCCGACCGCGACGCCACGTTGGGCCAGCTCGCCTATCGCGACCTGGTCTATGTGTCACCCGACGAGGACCAGGAAGACGTAACGGACGAGATGACCAAGTACGACCTGGTCGCCATCCCCGTCTGCGACGAGAACCGCCATATCCTGGGCATCGTGACCTTCGACGACGCCATGGACGTTATCGCCGAGGAGCATCAGGAAGACCTGCAGATCGCCGGCATCGGCTCGGGCGACAGCGCGTCGGACGACTCGACGAACGTGCTCAGCTGGTTTGTGCATCGCCAGTACTGGGTCGTCGTGTGGGGCATTGCCTCGTGCATCATGGCAACAGTACTGGGGACAGCGCTCGGCTCCGCGCACCTGGTGGTGTTCCCCATGTGCGCCATGCCGCTCGTGCTACTGGCAGCCTCGCGCATGGTGTCGTTCGTCAAGAACTACTTCCTGGAGTACGACGGCCACGACGACGAGCCCAAGCCGTACCTGGGATTCTTCTTCCAGAGCACGGGCATGGGTCTGATCCTTTCGCTCGTGACCTACCTGTGCGCGCAGTTGGTGCGCACTGCCGCGTTCCCCGATGCCCCCATGTTCGAGGAGCAGCTCTTTACCGGGTGCTTTAACCTTGCGGCCATCATCTGCCTGGTCAGCAACATGAGTGCCGTGATTTATCTGATGGTGCTGTTCTGGCGCGATGAGCACGACCTCAATACGTCGGGTACCGCCATGAACGTCATCGCCGTCATGATCTCGTGCGTGGCGTACTGCACCGCTGCGGTGCTGCTCACCATGTCGGTCATGGGATAGGTGGTCGCGTGCAAAACACGAAGCAAAAGCCGAGCACCAAGCAAAAGCTGACCATTGCCGCCATCTTTGGCGCCATGGGACCCGGTCTGCTGGCGGCGCTTTCGGGTAATGACGCCGGCGGCATCGCCACGTATTCCAGCGCGGGCGCCAGCTATGGCTACAAGATGCTCTGGATGCTTCCCGTCATGACCGTGCTGCTTATCGTGACGCAGGAGACCGCGGCACGCTGCGGTTGTGTCACGGGTAAGGGTCTGGCGTCGCTCATCCGCGAACGCTTTGGTGTGCGCAAGAGCGTGTTGGCCATGGCGGCGCTGTTGATCGCCAACACGGCAGTGACCATCTCGGAGTTCGCGGGCATCGCGAGCGGCCTTGCCCTCTTTGGCGTCCCGGCGAGCATCTCGGTGCCGCTCGTGGCGCTGCTGGTGTGGATGCTTACCATGTCGGGAAGTTTCCAGCGCATCGAGAAGATTTTGCTGCTGGTGAGTTGTGTGTTCGTGACCTATATCGTCGCCGCGTTTATGGCTGGTCCCAACTGGGGCGAGGTCGCGGTCGATTTGGTCGTGCCCAATATTCAGAATGATCCCAACTACGTGTCGCTCGTGGTCGCAACAATCGGTACCACCATCGCCCCGTGGATGATTTTTCTGGCGCAGAACAACGTGGTCGATAAGAACGCGGGCGAGGACGATATCGTGCTGCAGCGCATCGATACCGTAAGCGGTTCGATTGCCGCCGATATCATCGCCGGCTTCATCATTATCACGACCGGCACGGTGCTGTTCCCGGCGGGTATTCAGATTAGCGATGCTGCCGATGCTGCCCGCGCGTTGGAACCTATCGCGGGCCAGTGGTCCACGGTGCTGTTCGCCTCGGGCCTGGTTGCGGCGAGCTTCTTGGCCGCCTGCGTGCTACCGGGTGTTACGTCCAGCGCCATCTGCGAGGCATTTGGCTGGGAGCGCGGTGCCGATCGCAGTTGGGATGAGGCTCCGGTCTACCGCGGCATCATTACGGCCATTATCGGTATCTCTGCCGTGCTGGTGCTTATGCCCGGCGTCGATCTGTTCCAGATTATGATGACCTCGCAGGTCATTAACGGTGTACTACTGCCCGTGGTTCTGGTGTTCCAGGTGGTTATCGCCGCCGACCGTCACATTATGGGCGCCAACCGCAACGGCCGCGTGTGGAACGTGCTCACGTGGGCGACCATTGGCGTGATTACGGTGCTGACGGTTGTCATGTTTGTGCTGCAGGCGATGGGTTACAGCGCCTAGCGTCTCTTTTGGGGCTTCGAGCGGGCCGTAGCGATGGGCTGCGGCCTGTTTTTGCTTGCTATAGGGGGTTAGTTATATGGCAGTGGGCAAAAAATGTCAAATATGAGTACTGTTGCTAATGTGATGGCATTTATGTGCAAGAAGATAATGTACACAATCTAGATTATGTACATTAAAATTCGCCTCAGCAGGCTCTAATCCAGCTAGGTTGGCCGCTTTAGTGGTGTGCAGGGGTCGCTCGGACGCTATTTTGGGCGGATTTGCCTGCTACTAAAATAGCAACAGTACTCATATTTGCCCTTTTTTGCCCACAGCCCCTTGGCATGTTGTTACGAAGCCGCCCCTGGACTGGAATTGACAGCCCAGGGGCGGCTTTCGCTTGTCGCAGGAGTGTCCCAAGGTGCCGGCATAAAAGGAACGTCCCTAGCTGCCGGATTACTTGTCGGTGCCCAGCTTGTGCGGCTTGAAGGCGAGGGCATTGACGAGCGCGTCAGTGGCAGACTTGACGGCCGCGGGCTGAGGATCGTTGACGTGATCCTCGGGGTGCACGGGCAGATCCTTCTTGACCGCGTCGTGAATCAAGTTGAGATATTCGGTCACACCGGTAGTCGACAGGTGCGTGCCGTCGCCATCGAACAGGTCATTTCGGTTGGCGCTGTATCCGTACCAGTCGATAACGCGCACGTTCTTGTAACGCGTGGCGGCGTTGGCGATGGCCTGGTTGGTCGAGCCAACCCACGGCTGCGGGCTGCGCGTGTTTACAAACACGACAATGCGCTTGTCTCCCGCATCGGCCATGATGGCATCGATTTGGTCATCGGTCACCAAGCCGTTGGTGCCCAGGGCAAAGACCACGATTTTGCCGGCAAGGTTCTGTTGGATATAACCCTCAAATGTCGCGCGGCCCGCATCGAACTGGCGGCCCTTTTCGGCATCGATATGGCTGTGCGGGAACACGCCGTCAAAGGCGTCCACGGCGCGTAGCGACACGGAGTCGCCGATCATGAGCAGGTCGTAGGAGCCATCGGGGAAGCCATCGTTGTCCTTGTCGGTGTCGTCGGCTGCCTGTTGGTCCGTGGGCGCAGCGTTTTTAGCTTCCTTGTTGAGGACTTCGGCGCCCTCGCCACTGAGTGCGGAGGTCTCCGGCACAAAGATCAGGCCGCCCAGCGCGATGACGAGCACGATGCCACAAGCGGCGCACGCAGGAATATGCGAGCGCACCCAGTTGGCAGGTGTGGTGGTGCCATCGCGGAACTCGGAGACAGTGCGCCCAAAGGCACCCTTCCTAAACGGCGTCTCGATAAAGCGATAGGAACATTCGGCCACGGCTACCACCAGCAGTACCTGCAAAATGTACTGCCACCAGGGCGTATCGTTGATATTGGCGACCGGGTTCATGAGCAGCAACAGCGGATAGTGCCACAGGTAGATGCTGTACGAGCGCTTGCCAACCCATACGAGCGGCTCGGCGGATAGCGCGCGGGCCACCATTCCCTGGGGCTGCACGCAGGCCGCGATGACCATGAGCGTAAGGATGGAGCACAGCAGCGTGCCGCCGCGATACTGGAACGCCGTGTAGCCGTTGGTGAGCGCGACCATGGCGGCAAGGCCAACCAGGCCCACGATGCCCAGTACATCGATGGATGCGGGCGAGGACCAAAAGCGCACGAGCGCGCTCGGCTGGGCCGGGGCGGTCTCGGCTGCGTTGTCGGTCTTCGCGTTCTGCTTGTCCTCGGCATTCTTGCCGTGCTTGGCGACGAGGCGGTCGAGCCCCAGGCGATGCGCGAGGCGCACGGGCGCCAGGTCGCGATCGGGGATAAAGGCCATCCAGGCGCCCAGCAGCAGCGAGAACACACGGGTGTCAGTGCCGTAGTACACGCGGCTGGGGTCGGCGGCAGGGTTGTAGAGCACCATCATGGCGATGGCGGAAACAGCAGCCAGGCCCAGGACCACGCGACGCGTGCTGGGCTTGCTCATATGCATGGATACCATGGCAAGGAGCAGCGGCGGCCAAATCAGGTAGAACTGCTCCTCGATGGCGAGCGACCAAAAGTGCGTGAGCGGCGAGGGATCGCCCAAGGCGTTGAAGTACGAGACGTCCTGAGCAATCTGCCACCAGTTGTTGAAGAACAGCAGCGACGGCAGGATGTCGGGACGCATCTTGGTGAGCATCACGTGGTTAAAGATGGTGCACAGCGCGCAGGTCACCACCACGACGGTCACTACGGCGGGGAACAGGCGGCGGATGCGGCGTATCCAGAAGCTCTTGAGGTCGATGCGTCCGGTCTTGGCGACTTCGTTGAGCAGCAGGCGCGTGATCAGATAGCCCGAAAGCACAAAGAAGATCGTGACGCCAAGCAGGCCGCCCTGAGCCCACGTGAGGTTGAGGTGATAGAGCACCACCGCGACGACGGCAAGCGTGCGCAGACCGTCGAGCGCAGGGATGTAGCGGGACTTGGGGCGAGCAGGCGTCTGCTCCGCGGCGGGAGTGTTGGCGCGGCCCGCGTTGTTGGCAGAAGCGCGATGGGGGCTCGCGGTGCGTCGCGGCTCGTTGGCACGGCGCTCGCCCTTCACGCGTTCGTGCGGCGCCGGCTCGTTGCCCGTGCGGCGTCGACCGCGCGAGCCCGATTGCGAGAATTGTTCCATAAAACATCATCCAATGACGAGAATAATCAGCACGTATTCATTGTAGCTGCCTGCCCCTGTGAATGCTTGCTGCTGGCGCAAGCTCAAGCGCGCGTCCACATCAAAGTGGACTAAAGTTATAGGGGGTGCGAGAGTGCACAATCGTTGGTCGACGGTGGGCGCAAAGCCTGAAGACGAGGAGGTTTCCATGGCGGATCACAGCATCGTTGCGGTGTTCGGCAGCATGAACATGGACCTTTCGGTGGCGTGCGAGCGCATGCCGCGCGCGGGCGAGACGGTCGATGGCAGCGGTTTTATCACCAACGCCGGCGGTAAGGGAGCCAATCAGGCCGTTGCCGCTGCGCGCATGGGTGCGCGCACGTGCATGATCGGCGCTGTTGGGCGCGATACCTTTGGCGATGCGCTTGTGGCAGGGCTCCAAGATGCCGGCGTGGGCGTTGAGTTCGTGACACGTCTCGACGACGTGGAGACCGGTACTGCGACTATCATTCGCTGTGAGAGCGACAACCGCATCGTGCTGTCGCCGGGCGCCAACCATGCGCTTGCGGGCGAGGACGTTGCCCGCGCACTGAGGCGCTTGGTGGCCGACGAGCTCGACGGCGATGCCAGCGAGATTGCCCCGGCTGCTGGCGGCGTCTTTATCGCCCAGGGCGAATGTGACCTTGCGGCGACGGCCGGGGCGCTTGCTTGCGCTCACGAGCTGGGGTTCTATACGATCTTTAACCCGGCGCCCGCCTGCGACCTGCCGGCAGGAGCGTGGCCAGCGGTCGACCTGGTCTGCCCCAACGAGACCGAGTGCCAGGTACTGACGGGCATTCTGCCCACGGATGATGCGAGTTGCGTCGCCGCGCTCAATGCGCTGCTCGACAAGGGCGCCGGGGCTGCGGTCATCACGTTGGGCGGCGCCGGCTCGGTTACGCTCGGCGATGGCGGTGAGCCGCTGCGCATGCCGGCGCTTTCGAGCGCGGTGGTCGATACGACGGCCGCGGGCGATACGTTTATCGGCGCGTTGGCGGCGGCTCGTCTGGAGGGCCTGCCGCTCTTTGAGTGCATGGCGGCGGGTGCTCGCGCCTCGGCGGTGACGGTGTCGCGCCTGGGCGCTCAGCAATCAATTCCCACGCGTGCCGAAGTTGAACATTGGTTTGGTTAAACGATAAAGACGGAGAAGCGGAGTAGAACAATGGCAACCAAGAAGCTGATCCTTGATCTGGATATGGGCGTGGACGATGCGATGGCGCTAGCCTATGCCATCGCGAGCCCCGAGGTGGAGCTCGTGGGTATCACCACGTGCTTTGGCAACGTGCGCGTCGAGCAATCGGCGCACAACTGCCTGGCGGTGCTCGACCTGTTGGGTCGTCCCGAGGTGCCGGTGTACCTGGGCGCCGATCGTCCCATTAAGGCGACTGAGCCCTATACACCGCCGGCGTCCACCACGCTTATCCACGGCAAGAACGGTATTGGCGGCGCAAGCGTGCCCGCCTCGCCGTACGAGCCGGTGGGCGCGACGTCGGCCGATGGCAATGCGGCGGTCGATTACCTGATTGATGCCGCGCGTACCTATGGTCCCGATCTGGTCTACGTTGCGACCGGCCCGCTCACCAATCTGGCGCTTGCCCTGGAGCGCGATGCGGCGGCGATGATGTCCATCGGCCGCGTGGTCGTGATGGGCGGTGCGCTTACCGTGCCCGGCAACGTGAGCGCGGGCGCCGAGGCCAACATGGCGGGCGACCCCGAGGCTGCCGACGCCGTGTTGCGCTCGGGCCGCAAGCTCACCATGGTGGGCTTGGATGTGACGCACCGCGTGGTGCTCACACGTCGCGACGTTGCCGGCTGGACGGGCTCGGGCACTATGGCTGGCTGCGCGTTTGCGAGCATGGTCGAGCACTATATCGGTTCGTACGAAATGAACGCGCCCTACCTGGGCGGCTGCGCGCTGCACGATCCGCTGGCGGTTGCCGTGGCGATTGATCCCACGCTCGTGGGTGCGCTCGGCTGCAATCTTCGTGTCGACCTGCTGGGCGAGTACCGCGGCCGCACTATCTGTGACGAGCACCGTCTGTCCGATCCGGATAAGAGCGCGCTCGTGGCGCTCACCGTGGACGCCCCGCGTTTCCTCGCGGAGTTTAAGGCACGCATGGCCCGCATCCTTGGCTAAACGGTTTCTGTGCCCCGATCCAGATTAGCTACCGAGTAAATACGCCCGTTGGGGGAATAGTCGCGTCGCTTCGCTTGACAACAGGCTAAACTAGCTATTAAACATTTACTATTCTGTTTAGATTGAATTTGCGGTCGTTTAGTTGTCGAGTCACGGGGCGGTCAGGCCACGATGCTCGACAGCGGCCGTTGCTAGGGGGAACAATGGCTAAAGCAAGTGTTCGCGAGATCAGCCGCATTACCGGTTTTTCGCCTGCGACCGTGTCCAACGCGCTCAACCGCAAGCGCAGCGTGAGCGAGGAGACCGCCAAGGTCATCCTGGAGTGCGCGCAGTCGCTCGGCTATCAGCAGTCGACGCAACTCGAGAGCATCCAGTTTGTGCTCGCGCGCAAGACGGGCGCCATCCTGGACGAGAGCACCTTCCATCCCGCGGTTATTGAGGGCGTGGAGCGCCAGGCGCGTCGCCACGGCATGAGCACGAGCTTTGTCTCGCTCGACTTTAGCGACCTGGACGCCGTGCGTCCGCAGGTCGAGGGCCTGATTGCCGATCCGTCTGCCGCCATCGTGCTGATGGGCACCGAGCTGGGCGAGGAAGATTACGCCCTGTTCGCCAACGCTGCCGCCCACCTGATCGTGCTCGACGGCTGGAGCGACCGCCAGTACTTTGATGCCGTAGTCATTGCCAATACCGATTCGGTGCTGCGCGCCGTGGACTACCTTATCGAGAAGGGTCACAGGCAAATCGGCTATCTGGCAGGCGATCTTCGTATCCGCAACTTTAAGGATCGCGAGCGCGGCTATCGCCAAGCACTTGAGGACGCGGGCCTTGAGGCCAACCCGACATGGCACGTCACGCTGGGCACCACGCTCGAGGGCGCTTATCGCGACATGGGCGCGTGGCTCGATACCGTCTCGCGCGAAGATCTGCCAACGGCTTTCTTTGCCGAAAACGACGTGCTCGCCGTGGGTGCCATGCGCGCGCTCAACGAGCACGGCATTCGCGTGCCCGATGATGTCTCGATCATCGGCTTTGACGACCTGTCGTTGGGCACTTTCTCCAACCCGCCGCTCACCACGGTTCACGTTCCCAAGCACGAGGTGGGCGAGATCGCGGTGCGCCGCCTGGTGGGCAACATCCGCAATCCCAAGAGCTACACCTGCAAAACGGCTGTGTCGACCTATTTTGTCGAGCGCCAGAGCGTGCGCGAAATCTAGGCGGAGACGGCATCGTCTGCGGCGTGTCAAAGCACGCCAGGGCGGTAAACATAACGCTACCAAGAGAGGATCCTTCGGGGCCCTCTTTTTGTTGCCCTTGTATGTTCAGATTGTTTACATACCGTTTAGGCTGATTTCTCTACCGTTTACGAGACTTTCGCGCTAAACTTTTAAACAAAAGAGTAAAACATTTAGTAAACAGAACAAAACGAAACATGCGTCTGTTTACTGAACATGTGACTAGGGGAGGACGTACATGGATAAGATCAAGCTCGGTTTTGTGCCCACGCGCCGTAGCATCTTTAGCGCGCCGGACGCGATCAAGTATCGCGGCCTTACGGCTGACCGCCTGCGCGAGATCGGCGTCGACATCGTGGATATCGACGACATCAACGACGAGGGCCTGCTGTTCGACGACAGCCATATCGAGCCCATCGTCAAGAAGTTCCGTGCCGAGGGCGTCGACGGCATCATGCTGTGCCACGCCAACTTTGGCACCGAGTACGTCTGCGCCCGCCTTGCCCGCGAGCTCGGCCTGCCCGTGCTGCTGTGGGGCCCGCGCGACGAGCGCCCCGAGCCCGATGGTACCCGCCTGCGCGACAGCCAGTGCGGCCTGTTCGCGACCGGCAAGGTCCTGCGCCGCTTCCAGGTCCCCTTCACCTACATGACCAACTGCCGTCTGACCGACCCCGAGTTCGAGCGCGGCGTCTGGGACTTCCTGGCCGTGTGCAACATCGTTAAGACCTTCAAGCATACCCGCATTCTGCAGATGGCCACCCGCCCGTTCGACTTCTGGTCCACCATGTGCAACGAGGGCGAGCTGCTCGAGAAGTTCAACATCCAGCTTTCGCCCATCCCCATGACCGAGCTTGTCCAGGCCGTGCGCGACGCCCAGGCCGACGAGCAGGCCATGGCTGCCATGCTCGACCACATCAAGGACAGCTTTGAGGTCTGCATCCCCGAGGACAAGGTTCCCGCGGTCGCAGGACTCGCCATCGCCATGAAGCGCCTGGTCGAGAAGTACGGCTGCAACGCCGGCGCCATCCAGTGCTGGAACGCCCTGCAGGACGAGCTGGGCATTATGCCCTGCGCCGCCAACGCCATCCTCAACGAGATGGGTATCCCCGTCGTCTGCGAGACCGACATCCACGGCGCCATCACTGCGCTCATGGTCGAGGCGGCCGACCTGGGCCGTCACCGCGGCATGTTCGCCGACTGGACCGTCCGCCATCCCGACAACGAGAACGGCGAGCTGCTGCAGCACTGCGGCCCCTGGCCCTGCAGCTGCGCGGCCGTCAAGCCCAAGCTCACCTACCCGCTGGCCTTCGATCACCCTGGCGCGCTGACGGCCGAGGCCAAGCACGGCGACCTCACCCTTGCCCGCTTTGACGGCGACAACGGCGAGTACTCGCTGCTGCTGGGCAACGCCCGCGGCATCGACGGCCCGGCCGGTATGGGCACCTACCTGTGGGTCGAGGTCGAGAACCTCAAGCGCCTCGAGGCCAAGATCGTCGAGGGCCCCTACATCCACCACTGCGTGGCCATCCATGCCAACGTGGTGCCGGTGCTGTACGAGGCATGTAAGTACATCGGCATCCAGCCCGACCTGTACGACCCCATCGAAGAAGACGTCAAAGCCTACCTGCGAGGAGAGTAGAAATGGCAACTATCGAAGAGCTTGAGTCCCTGCGTTGGGACCTCCGCCGCGATTGCGTCGACATCATCATGGCCGGCGCCGGCGGCCACATCGGCGGCGACATGTCGGTCATCGACGCGCTCATGACCCTCTACGCCAACCATCTGAACATTTCGCCCGAGACCGTCGACGATCCCAACCGCGACCGCTTCGTGCTCTCCAAGGGCCACGCCATGGAGGCCTACTACGCGGTGCTGTGCCACGAGGGCTATCTGGATCTCGACGATGTTAAGGCCCGCTTCTCCAAGTTCGGCAGCCCCTATATCGGCCACCCCAACAACAAGCTCAAGGGCATCGAGATGAACTCCGGTTCGCTCGGCCACGGTCTGCCCGTGGCGGTGGGCATGGCGCTCGCCGGCAAGATGGACGGCCGCGACTACCGCGTCTACACCATCATGGGCGACGGCGAGCTTGCCGAGGGCTCGGTCTGGGAGGGCGCCATGAGCGGCGGCAACTACCAGCTCGATAACCTGTGCGCGCTCGTGGACCGCAACCGCCTGCAGATCAGCGGCAGCACCGAGGACGTCATGAAGCAGGACTCGCAGGAGGAGCGCTGGGCCGCCTTCGGTTGGAACGTGCTGTCCATTCCGGGCAACAACGTCCAGGCCATCGACGCCGCGCTGACGCTTGCCGCCGAGACCAAGGGTAAGCCCACGGTCATCATCCTCAACACGGTGAAGGGCTATGGCTCGCCCATCATGGAGGACAAGGCTGGCTGGCATCACCATCTGCCCAACGACGAGGAATATGCCCAGATCATCGCCGATTTCGCTGCCCACAAGGAGGCCATCAATGGCTAACAAGATCGCCAACCGCAAGGTTATCTGCGACACGCTGCTCGAGGCCGCCGCAACCGACAAGGATATCGTCGTTCTGTGCTCCGACTCCCGTGGCTCCGCGTCGCTCACGCCGTTCTTTGATCAGTATCCTCAGCAGTCCGTTGAGGTCGGCATCGCCGAGCAGGACCTGGTGAGCATCGCCGCCGGCATGGCTTCGTGCGGCAAGAAGGCCTGGGCCGCCTCGCCGGCGTCCTTTGTGACCACGCGTTCGTATGAGCAGTGCAAGGTCGACGTTTCGTACTCCAACACCAACGTCAAGCTCATCGGCATCTCGGGCGGCGTTTCCTATGGCGCCCTCGGTATGAGCCATCACTCCGCGCAGGATATCGCCGCCATGAGCGCGATTCCCAACATGCGCGTGTATCTGCCGAGCGATCGCTTCCAGACCGCCGAGCTCGTGCGCGCCCTGGTTGCCGACAACAAGCCGGCCTACATCCGCGTGGGCCGCAACCCGGTCGAGGACGTGTACACCGAGGACGAGTGCCCGTTCCAGATGGATCGCGCCACCTGGGTGCGCCGCGGCACTGATGTGACGCTCGTCGCCACCGGCGAGATGGTCCGCCATGCCGTGGACGCTGCCGACCTGCTGGCCGAGCAGGGCATCTCGGCAACGGTGCTCGACATGTATTGCGTCAAGCCGCTTGACGCCGAGGCCGTGATTGAGGCCGCCGGTGCCACGCGCGCCGTCGTGACGGTCGAGGAGCACAGCCCCTTCGGCGGCCTGGGTTCTATGGTCGCGCAGGTGGTGGGCGAGCATTGCCCGCGTCCGGTCAAGTGCCTCTCCCTGCCCGACGCGCCGGTCATCACCGGCACGAGCCCCGAGGTCTTTGCGCACTACGGCCTCACCGGCGAAGGCATTGCCAAGACCGTCGCCGAGTTCCTGCCCGCAGAGTAACTGGAATGTGACAAAGGGACCGTCCCTTTGTCACATTCGTTTTGAAAGGGGTGGCCATGGGCCGCTACATCATCGGAATCGATCAGTCCACGCAAGGCACCAAGGCGCTGCTGGTGGACGAGGGCGGCCATTTGATTCATCGTGCCGATCGCCCGCATCGCCAGATTGTCAACGAGGCTGGCTGGGTGAGCCATGATCCAGCCGAGATTGCCGCTAACGTGCTGGCCGTGGCGCGCGCCGTGGTGGAGGAGACCGGGGTCGACCCTGCCGACGTCGCCGGCATCGGCATCTCCAACCAGCGCGAGACTACCGTTGCCTGGAACCGCACGACGGGCGAGCCGCTGTGCGACGCCGTGGTGTGGCAGTGCGCCCGCGCCCGCGAGCTGTGCGACGAGCTGGCCGCGCGCGAGGGCGTGGCCGAGCTGGTGCGCGACACGACGGGTCTAGTGCTCTCGCCCTACTACCCGGCGGGCAAGATGGCCTGGATCCTCGCGAACGTTCCCGCGGCTGCCGAGGCCGCTGCAGCGGGCGAGCTGTGCCTGGGCACCATCGATGCCTGGGTGGTCTGGACGCTCACGGGCGGCGCGGAGTTCCGCTGCGACTGGTCCAACGCCAGCCGCACGCAACTCTTTGACCTGCGCCGTGGCTGCTGGAGCGAGCCGGTGTGCGAGGCCTTTGGCGTTGACGTGGCCTGCCTGCCACAGGTGACCGATTCCGATGGCCTGTTCGGCATGACGGACCTGGGCGGCTTTTTGCCGGCACCCGTGCCCATTCACGGCGTGCTCGGCGACAGCCATGCCGCCTTGTTTGCGCAGGGCTGCCATAGCCGCGGCATGGCCAAGGCGACCTATGGCACCGGCAGCTCGGTCATGATGAACGTCGGCGACGAGTTCGTCGCCAGCTCGCACGGGCTTTCGAGCTCGCTCGCATGGCGCATGGACGGCGTGACCGAGTACGTGCTCGAGGGCAACGTGAGCTACGCCGGCGCCGTCAAGACGTGGCTGCGCGACGATCTGGAGCTCATCAATAACCCCGAGGAAGTTACCGACCTGTGCTACGCCGCCAATCCGGCGAGCCGCGTCTACTTTGTGCCGGCGTTTACCGGTCTGGGCGCGCCGCACTGGGCGAGTGACGCCGAGGGCTGCGTCTTTGGCATGACGCGCACCACGGGCCGCGCGGAGTTCGTGAAAGCTGCCGACGAGTCGATCGCCTATCAGATTTTCGACGTGATCGATGCGATGGTCGAGGATTCGGGCGCGGCACTGTCCGAGCTTCGCGTTGACGGCGGTCCCACGCGCGACGCGTACCTGATGCAGTTTGAGAGCGACCTGGTGGGTTCGCCCATCCGCATCGCGAGCAACGACGAGATGAGCGGCCTGGGCGCGGCTTGGGCCTGCGGTATTGCGCTGGGCATGTACACGCGCGACGTCGTCGACGTCTACGGCGCCCGTGGCATCGTGGAGCCTTCGATGCCCGCCGACGAGCGAGCCAAAAAGATCGCCGGCTGGCGCCACGCGGTCGAGGCAACAATCGCATACACTGCCTAGAACGATTTTTCTGGGACGGGGATTAAAAACTCATTGGTCCCCGTCCCGGGTAGCTAATTTGGGACGGGGCTTTTTTGACTGGTATGATTAGTGCGATCATTTCACCAGCTAAAAGAGCCCCGTCCCAAATTGACTACCGAGAGGATCTGCCATGGAGCGCATCGCGAGCTTTTCTGTCGATCATCTGCTGCTTGAGCCCGGCGTATACGTGAGCCGCATCGACCGCGACCCGGCGACCGGTGCCGCCGTCACCACGTTTGACCTGCGTCTGACCACGCCCAACAAGGAGCCGGTCATGAACACGGCCGAGTGCCATACCATCGAGCACCTGGGCGCGACGTTTCTGCGCAATCATGCCGAGTGGTCGAGCCGCATCGTCTACTTTGGTCCCATGGGCTGCCGCACGGGATTTTACCTGGTCGTGTTTGGTGAGGTGACGAGCGAGGAGATCCTGCCGCTCGTGCGCGAGCTGTTTGAGTTCGTCGCCGGTTTTGAGGGCGATGTCCCCGGCGCCGCTCCCGAGGAGTGCGGTAACTACCTGGATCAGAACCTTCCCATGGCCAACTGGCTCGCGCGCCGCTACCTCGACCGAGACCTGGCCGATATCGACGAGAAGCACCTGCACTATCAACAAGCATAGGGCTGCTCGCAGAAGTAATGTTTGCAATGGAAGCGCCTCCGCTTTTTGCGGGGCGCTTTTTTGTATCGAATGCTCAAAAAAGAACGTGTTTGTTCTAGAATGTTCGTATAGTCACAATTACGAACAGGAGTGAACATGCATATCTACTCTGTTACCGATCCCGAGTTCAAGTCCTACGGCCGCGTGTGGGATGACGTGCCCTCCGACCTGACCGCCCCGCTTGTCGAGGCGCTTTCCGCCACGCCCATTCCCGAGGGCAGCAAGTACGTGGCCTCCGCGCCCGCGCTGGAGCAGGTCGAGGGCGCTGACGCGCTCGGTTTGCTCATGTACGGCGGCCGTCCCTTCCAGCTTGGCTGGTGCAATGGCCACAATACGCAGCTCAACTGCCTGGAGTATCACCGCGCCAGCGAGTTCAACCTGGGTGCCCGCGACTTTATCCTGCTGCTGGCCAAGCGCGAGCAGATCGTCGACGGCAAGCTCGACACCGCTCGGGTCAAGGCCTTCCGTGCGCCGGCCGGCACGCTTGTCGAGGTTTACGCCACGACGCTCCACTACACGCCGTGCATGGTCGACGACGGCGGCTTCCAGGTGATGGTCGCGCTGCCCGCCGGTACCAACGGCCCGCGTCCCGAGGCCGCTGCCAACATGCCCGCCGTCGGCGATAGCTACTGCTACTGGAAGGCCGACAAGTGGGTCCTCTGCCACGCCGATAGTCCCAAAGCAGCCGAGGGTGGCTACGTAGGCCTCACGGGCAAGAACCTCGACATCACCTGCGACTAGCGCTTCGTCTCAATCTGTAACATCTAACAGCCAAAATCGTCTCTACCTGTTACAGAACGAGACAAACTGCAGGGGGCTGGCCGAAAATCTCAATCTGTAACACCAGGCTCGGTTTTGACGGTTTAACTGTTACAGATCGAGACAAACCGGTCAAAACCACCACAAAGGTGCCTGTCCCCTTTGTGGTGGTTTTCCTACAGCTGACTGCGCAGGTAGTCAGCCATATAAGGAACGGCGAAGCGCACGTAGCCGCGGCGCGCCTGTTCGATTACGCCGGCGTCGATAAGGCGCCGGCGATACTTTTGTGCGTAGTCGGGTGTGACCGACATGCGCTCGGCTACATCGGAAATGCGCGACACGGTATCTTCGTCATCCGCCATTGCGGCGAGAAACGCAACGTCTTGGTCTGAGAGCGCGGCGAGCGTCGTTTCGCACACGTCGTTTTCGAAATCGACCTTTGACGCCTCGATAGCTCCGTCGACTTGCTCTTGTGTTACGCGTTCTCCTGCCTGACAACGATTGGCGATGTTGTAACCGATGAGCTGCAGCATGTAGGGCGAGCCTTGGGTTGCGCGAGCGGCATCCAGCCGAAGATCGCTTGGGATATCAAGGCCGAGCTCTTCGAAAGCTCGCTGATAGTAGGTATCGACATCTCCGACTGAAAGCGGTTCGAGTGTGACTTTGCGCGCGCGGTTAAGAAACGTCAGCACGCGGTCATTGAGCGTTGCCGAGACCGCTCCCGGAAGGCCCGCCATGACGAGCGCGACGTTGAGTCCCTCGCCGACGAGTTCTTGATAGGCGGTGACGAGTTGTCTGATCTCGGGCGAATTGGCCTGGAGTTCATCGATAAGGATGAGGATGCCGTGTCCTTGCTCGGTCAATTTGCGCGCCAGCTGCGTGAGCTTGAACTGGAAGCTCTTGGTTTCCTGCACATCGCGTGTGAACTCAAGGCCGGCCGAGAAACCGAAGACGCTCAGGCTGCCGCCCGTGAGTTTAGGGAGATGGCGTTTGTTGGCATAGGGCTCGCCCGCCTCTTGGATTTTTTCAACGATACGCTCGAGCATGTCCTCGGAGGCTACGGTGGGCGTGGCGACGACGAAGCCGAGCTTGCGGGCGCGGTCGGCGAGCTCCCACAGAAGGACCGTCTTGCCGCTTCCTCGCTGGCCGAGCATGAGCATGGCGCGGTCTCGATTGCCTGGCTCCTGTTCAAGGCCGGAGATGAATGTCGAAATCACGCTCCCGCGCCCCACCAGATAGGACGGGCGATTTCCAAATGAGGGGGAGAAGATGGTTTCAGTCATGAGTCTCCTTTCCTTTTTTTCCTATTTTTTCCTTTTTTTCCTATTCAGTCAAATTGCCTGCTGGCCAAGGCTACTACGTCGGCTTCGTTGGCAAGAATCTCGACATCACCGTGGACTAAGAGATCCCGTCTCAATCTGTAACATCTAGCAGGTAAAATCGTCTCTACCTGTTACAGATCGAGACAAACTGCAGGGGCGGTCCGAAAAATCTTGATCTGTAACAATAAGCCCGGTTTTAACGGCCTAACTGTTACAGATCGAGACAAACCGACCAAAACCACCACAAAGGTGCCTGTCCCCTTTGCGGTGGTTGGGTATCAGAAAGTGTCAGGCTTGAACGGCCGCCGGGCACCCGCATGCGAAAAGAAGTGTCGACCTGCGTTGCTGTCGTTGAGCGGCGTCCCGTTTGTGGGGATACTGAAATCACGACAAGCAGCGTATGAAAGGATCGATGCATGGCTTTCCGTAATGACTTCCTGTGGGGCGGCGCGACGGCTGCCAACCAGTGCGAGGGCGCCTACAACGTGGACGGCCGCGGCCTGGCCAACGTGGATGTGGCTCCGCACGGCTCCGAGCGCTACGCGGTGGTCTCCGGCCAGCGCAAGATGCTCGACTTTGAGGACGGCTACTACTATCCCGCGCAGACCGGCATCGATTTCTACCATCACTACAAGGAGGACATCGCTCTCTTTGCCGAGATGGGCTTTAAGACCTTCCGCATGAGCCTGGCCTGGACCCGCATCTTCCCCAACGGCGATGAGACCGAGCCCAACGAGGCCGGCCTGGCCTTTTACGAGGACGTGTTCCGCGAGTGCCAGAAGCATGGCATCGAGCCGCTCGTGACCATCACGCACTTCGACTGCCCCATCCACCTCATCAAGGAGTACGGCGGCTGGCGCAACCGCAAGCTCATCGACTTCTACAAGAACCTCGCGACTACGATCTTCGCCCGCTACAAGGGCCTGGTGAAGTACTGGCTCACCTTCAACGAGATCAACATGATCCTGCACCTGCCGTTTATGGGTGCCGGTCTGGTCTTTGAGGAGGGCGAGAACAAGGAGGCCGTCGAGTACCTGGCCGCCCACAACGAGCTCGTCGCTAGCGCTTGGGCAACCAAGATCGCCCACGAAATCGACCCCGAGGTCAAGATCGGCTGCATGCTCGCTGCCGGCACCTACTACCCTTGCAGCTGCCGTCCGAGCGATGTGCGTCAGGCGCAGATTGACAACCAGAGCAACTATTTCTTCGTCGACGTTCAGAGCCGCGGCTACTACCCGGCCTATGCCGTCAAGAAGCTCGAGCGTCTGGGCATCGATGTGGGCATGACGGATGAGGACCGCGAGATCCTGGCCGCCAACACCGTCGACTTCATCAGCTTTAGCTATTACAGCACCCGTTGCTCCGCCGGCGCCGATAACCCCGATGTCGAGCGCGCCCAGGGCAACGCCTTCGCCGGCGCCAAGAACCCCTACCTGCAGGAGAGCCAGTGGGGCTGGGCCATCGATCCGCTAGGCTTCCGCATTACCCTCAACGATCTGTACGACCGCTATCAGAAGCCGCTGTTTGTGGTCGAGAACGGTCTGGGCGCCAAGGATGTTGTCGAGGAGGATGGCTCCATCAACGACGACTACCGTATCGACTACCTGCGCCAGCACATCGCCGCGATGCGCGATGCGGTGACCGAGGACGGCGTTGACCTGTTGGGCTACACTACCTGGGGTCCGATCGACCTGGTCTCGGCCGGCACGGGCGAGATGTCCAAGCGCTACGGCTTTATCTATGTCGACCGCGACGATGCAGGCAACGGCACCCTCAAGCGTTCCAAGAAGAAGAGCTTTGACTGGTACAAGAAGGTTATCGCCACCAACGGCGAAGATTTGGCCTAGGCTTTCCCGGTTACCATAGCCTCTTAACCAAGGCGCCCGACGAGCAATTCACGCTCGCTGGGCGCTTTGTTAAAAGAAGTGAAAGAAAGCAAAAGAAGTTAAAGCTTGCAAAAGAAGTGAAAAGGAATAGGACTCAATATCGATAAGAGACGTTCTGCCGTCCACGGATTTTGGGACATGTGGCCCGTTTTTTGGGCCTGCCTGTCGGTACACTAAAGGCACTATGGGTACCCGTGAGCGACATATCGGCCACACGACCGCCCGATCCGCGCCGGTGGCGGATCCCAGGGGCGGCAGGCTCTTCGCCATGCCGCGATTCCTCGTTGGCATAACGCATCAGGTATATCGCCACCGCGCCTTTGTTATCGCCGGTACCATCACCGCGCTGTTCCTCATGCTTTTGGCGGTCTTGCCGGCGTTATTCGCCTCTGATCCCAAGCTCTCCAGCATCGTGCCTGCCTATAGCGAGGTGTCCAAAGAGGTCGTGGACGGGCTTGTCCATTCGAGCTCGATTCCGTTGCTTGTCGCTGCGATCGCCTTTTCAATCTGGGGCGTGCTGGTTTACCTGCGCTGTTTGGATTACGTTTTGCGCCGGCGCCTCGTTGCCGTTGCCACCATCTGCGCCCTGTGGATGATCGAGGTCATCCTCAAGTACAAGTCGTTCACTCCGTTCTATGCCACCGTGCTGTGGTACCTGTACTACGTGCCCATGACGCTCATTCCGCTGCTCTACCAGCTCTGCGGTTTGCGCCTTGCGGGGCTGGAACAACACCGTGCGGGCCGCCGCTATCGAACGGTCCTGTGGGTCGTGGCCATCCTGCTCATCGGGTTTGTGCTCACCAACGATTTTCACCGGCAGGTATTCCACTTTGACCGCGCAAGCGACACCTGGAGCAACGACTACACGTACGGCTGGGGCTATTTCGCTGTCTTGGTGTGGACGGCCTTTAACTTTGTCGCCTTCTTCATTTTGGTGGGTCGGTCCTCGTCCTATCGTATCCAGCGCTTTTCGGGCACGGCGGCACTCGTGCTGCTGGGCGGCGCGTTCTTTGCCATTTCATACGCCCTACGCGTGCCTTGGGCGTGGAAACTCAACTTTTCGCTCGTCTACTGCGTGCTGTGCGTGGTGACGATGGAGATCTGCCTCGATTGCGGCGTCATCCCGTCGTATCACGATATCGCCGGCATCTTCGACACGCTGCCGCTCGATCTTAAAGTGCTGACGCGCGACCTGCGGGAAGTCTATGCCACGCCGGTGTCAAAGCCAATGCCGGAGGGTGTGCGCGAGGAGCTGCGGGCCCAGGAGCACGGGCATGCCCACGCCTTTGCCGTCGTTTCCAATCCCGATGTGATGTATCGCGCCTTTCCGCTGTTGGGCGGATCGGCCCTGCTTGCCCAGGACGTGTCGGAACTCAATGAGCTCAACCGTGAGCTGGCGCATCGTCGCATGGAATTGCAACGCCAAAATGAACTGCTCACGGCCGACTACGACCTTAAGACGCATCTGGCAGACCAAGAGGCCGAGACCCTGCTGGTCCAAGACGTTGACCAGGCGCTTGCCCGTGCGCTCGAAGGGATGTACGACCTGCTGAGCTCGCTGCCACCGTTGACCGACGAGGCGTCTTCACACGAGCGTTACCGCATGCTGCAGCGCGCCAAGATGCTCGTCGCCTATTGCAAGCGCAAAGGGTCGCTCACGTTGGCGCAGCACGGGGAGAGCGGTTTTGATCGCGACCGCATTCAACTCATTGCCAATGAGCTCGCAAGCGACCTGCGCACCATCGATGTCGATTGCGCTTCGATTATCGCCATACGGCGCCCGATGCACGCCAGTACGGTAAGCGCCCTGTACGACTGCGTGTATGACTTTGCGTTTTTTGCCTACACCACCGACCATCCGGCGCTTATGTATCACTTGGGCGACCATGACCGGTGCAGTGTCGAGCTGCGCGCCACGCTTTTTTCCAACGATGATGAAGATCTTTCGCAGACGCCCGCTGCGCAAGAGCTCGAAAGCGCGCTGCAAGGGCGTAACGTGGCGTACCGTCTTGAGGGCGAGCTCGGTCAGCTGCGCATGATCGTCTTGATGCCCCGGGCAGGTGAGTGACCATGCAGATTCCGCTCATCCCGCCTCAGATTGTCGCGCTCGACGTCGTCTTTGCCCTCGCGGCATGCTTGCAGACGATTCACGTTCCGCTCATCGCGTCACGTCGCTCGTCCTATAACCGCAAGGTGATTTGCGCCTACGAGGCGAGCCTTGTGCTTCACTTGATTATCTCGGCCGTTATCTTGTTTGGATCGAGTGCCTCGTATCTGGTGGCTCCGCTCTACGTTTGTGCCGAGGGAATGGGCGGGGTGCTGTGGCTCAACGCCGCGATCTTTGCCTATGGCGTTGCGCTTATGGTGCGCTATCGTCGCCCCGTTATGCTGATCGAGCTGCTGCTTGTTGCCGCTGTGACGCCGCCGCCGGTCCGTATCATGGGCTCGGCGTGGACCGCGGTTGTTATCGCGGAGGCGGCATTCTTCCTCTTCCGCTCCATCGCGGCGCTCCTAATGGACGTTCGCAATCGTCAGGAAGACATCACGGCGTTCTCGACGATCGAGACCATCAACGTGATTCCCGTGGGCATCCTGTATCTGGACTCGAGGGGCCGTCCACTGCTCATGAACCACTGCATGCGCAAAAACCTGGTGGAACTTCATATGCCCACCGATCTGGGTGACATGGGCAGCACATGGAACGACCTGCGCAAACTTAGCATGCAAATGCCCGAAAGCAGCGCTAATCGCGCCCATATCGACCTTGATCGCTTTGGCAGGGATCGGGCCGTGGTCGAGATCTCTCCTTCCGAGATTCGTCTGTTCGTGCGTGACTCCGTTACGGTCTCGGGCCGTCCGTTCGAGCGCGTCGTCGGCCTGGATGTAACAGAGTATGCGCATGCTCATGATCGCCTGGCGCAAGCCAACCACCTGCTTGAGCTTGCGGGCCAAGAGCTCCAAGCCCAGATCGAAGAAGTCAAAAAAGTTGCTGACAATGCGGCCTATCTGCGTATGCGCGCCCGTGTGCACGATGTGATCGGTCAGCGCCTGTCCATCCTCCATCGTTATCTTGAGGAAGGGCGCCTGGATGACGAGTCACTCGAGCAGATCGATCCGCTGCTGCGCTCGATTGCCGCCGACTTGCATAGCAGGGGTGACACCGAACCGGCAGAGCAACTGGGCGATATCGTCCATGCCTTTGGTCTGGTGAGCGTGCGGATCGATGTGGAGGGCGAGCTGCCAAGCGACGCGCGTGTCGCCGCCGCATTTTTGCAAATTATCCGCGAAGCCTCGACCAATGCCACCAAGCATGCACAGGCCCATCAGGTCCATGTGCGCCTGTGGCAGGAAACGTCGAAAGACGGTGCTGTTGCGCGGATGACCGTTTCTAACGACGGCGCGCCTGCGCCCGTATCGTATCGCGAGGGAACGGGTATCCCAGGTATGAGGCATGTCGCGCAAGATCTGGGTGGCAGCCTAGAGGTCCACGCCGCCCCGCCCTTTACGCTTACGGTGTCCATTCCGCTTAACGCCAACGACACGTCCCAAAGGAGAAGCTCATGATCCGCGTGTTAATCGTCGAAGACCAGGCCATTCTGCGCGAGAGCCTCGCGCGCTCCGTTGGCGACCAGCCCGATATGACCGTTGTCGCCGCAATCGCCGATGCTTCCGAAGC
Organism: uncultured Ruminococcus sp.; assembly: GCA_963604655.1. GTDB lineage: Bacteria > Actinomycetota > Coriobacteriia > Coriobacteriales > Coriobacteriaceae > Collinsella. Next base: position 17,639 of record CAVCRP010000009.1, on the reverse strand, counting down.
CCTCGATGTCGTACTCAAGGAGCGCCCGGACATGATACTGATGGACGTGTGCACCGAGCACGATTCCAACGGCATCGTGGCGGCGGCGCGTATTAAAGAGGAGCTGCCCGAGTGTCGCGTCATCATCATGACGGGTATGCCCGAGATCACCTTTGTGGACCAGGCGCGCGAGGCGGGCGTCGATAGCTTTGTGTATAAGAACGTCGGTATCGACGAGCTATTCGCCGTGATGCGCTCCACGCTGGCGGGTTACTGCACGTTTCCCAAGCCGCCCGAGAGCGTCTTCTCGGGCACGGCGGCCCTCGACGATGTCGAGCTGTCGATCTTGCGCCTTGCCTGCGAGGGTAAAAGCCGCCGCGAGATTGCGGCCGAGCTGTTTATGAGCGAGGGCACCATCAAGCGCCGCATCTCGGAGATCCTGAGCAAGACCGGCTACGACAACATCATGCGCCTGGCCGTGCATGCGGTGACCGAGGGCAGCATCGTTCCCAACATGGAGCGCCCGTAATCGACGCGCTCACCCGTGTTCCGGCGCCGCAAAGATAGGCCGCCCACCGTTTCGCATCTAAAAACGGTGGGCGGCCTGCTTGTATGGGCAGTGCTGTCGGCATAAAGCGGCGGGGCCGCAGGATCATCTCCTGCGGCCCCGTCTGGTGTGCGCGGATGTGTCCGCCAATCCGCGGCTGATGTTACGTGCCGTTACGCGATGGTTGCGCTGTAGGAGGCAACGTCCTCGTAGGAATCGGTCAGGTAGGCGTCGATGCCGATGGTCGTATTGACCAGGTCGTCAAGGCTATCGAGCGTGCCGTTCGAGAACGTGAATTCCTCAGTGGCGTTGGTGCCGGGCATCAGGTGAGCCGAGAACCAGGGTTCCTTCATGGTGCCGTTGACGTTGGTCTTGCCGCTGGGGGCGTAGAAGGTCAGGTCCTTGTCGCTCTTGTTGGTGATGTTGACGACAAAACCGATGTCGCCCCACTCGTCCTTGAACTTCTCGGTGATGGTGATGGTGCACAGGTCGTCATCGGCAACGGTGACGGCGGGGGAGATTTCAATCTTCTGGACGTCGTCGTCTTCGACGGCCTCGTCGATCTCTTCTTCCTTCTCGGCCGCCTCGCGATCCTTCTTCACCGTGCCGGACAGGTCCTTGTCGGACTTGGTAAAGACAAGATTGCCGTCATCCTCTTCGAGGATGAGCTTGCCGTCCTTGAGCTTCATGTCATGCGACTCGTCTTCGGCGGTGATGGTTACAGTGGTGGCGTCCTTTGCCTCCCATTTAAGGTCGACGACTTCAAGGAACAGGTCGAGGGCACCTGTACCGTCCTCATCGAGAATCAGGACGCAGTGCACACCCCAATCCTCGAGCATCTTCATGTACTCATCGGTCAGCTCTTCGCCCTCCATGGTTCCACCCGAGAGTTCCCAGCTGCCGACGAAGTTGGCCTTGGGGTCTTTGCCGCCGCCGCTGCAGCCCGTCAGGGCAAAGGCGAGCGCAAGGACGCATGTCAGAAATGCGAGTACGGACTTTTTGAACGTTGTCTTCATGGTGTCCTCCTTTATCGAACGAAACCCATAGAAGCAAATGCGGGGGTGGCGGATCCCCCGCCAATTACCAGATAGAGGGGCTAGGGCCTGGGCGTTCCGCAGTTGCTGCAGAACTTGCCGCCGTTTTCGCTGCCGCAGTTGGGGCAGAACCACTTGGCCGGTGCCGGGGCGGGTGCGGGACTGCCACACTCGGAGCAGAACTTGCCGGTGTTGGTGGCGCCGCAGCTGCAGGTCCATGTGCCGGCCGCGGGAGCAGCGGCAGGAGCCGGTGCGGGAGCGGGTGCCGGAGCCGGCTGCGGGGCGGCCTGCTGCTGTGCCTGGCCGGCGGCGAACAGCTGGCTGGCGTTCATGCCGCCCATGCCACCTGCCATGCCCATGCCCATAAAGCCTGCCATCGCGCCGTTGGGGTTGGCGGCTGCCGCGCGCATTGCGTCGCTCTGGGCGCTGGCAATGTTGGCTGCCGCCATGGTGGGATCGCGCATGACCGCGGCTTTCTGCAGATCCTTGATCATCTGCTCGTCCTCTTGCGAGGCGGCGATGGAGTTGACGCCAAAGCTCACAATCTCGACGCCGCGCAGGTCACGCCAATCGGCAGAGAGGACCTCGTTGAGCGCGCGGGCGAGCTCGGTGGTGTGGCCGGGGATGGCGCTGTAGCGGATGCCCATTTCCGAAATCTTGGCAAAGGCGGGCTGCAGGGCGGTGAGCAGCTCGGACTTAAGCTGGCTGTCGATCTTGTCGCGCGTGTAGCTATCGGTCACGTTGCCGCACACGTTGGTGTAGAACAGCAGCGGGTTGGTGATGCGGTACGAGTACTCGCCGTTGCAGCGCACGGAGATGTCAACGTCCAGGCCAATGTTGTTATCGACCACGCGGAAGGGCACGGGCGAGGCGGTGCCGTACTTGTTGCCGATGATCTCCTTGGTGTTGATGAAGTAGACGCGCTGGTCCTTGCCCGCGTCGCCGCCAAAGGTAAAGCGGCTGCCGATATTGGCGAAGGTCTCCTTGATGGAATCGCCCAGGTTGCCGCTAAAGACGCTCGGCTCGCTGCCGGTATCGAAGACGAACTCACCGGGCTCCAGTGCGACTTCGATGATCTTGCCGTTTTGCACCACGAGCATGCCCTGGCCGTCGTTGACGGCGATGACCGAGCCGTTGGAGATGACGTTGTCCTCGCCGCGCGTGTTGGAGCTGCGGCCACCGGTGCGTTTGCTGCCCTTGCAGGCCAAGACGTCAGCAGGCATCGATTCGCAGTAGATAAATTCCTTCCACTGGTCGGCCATGACGCCGCCGGCAGCTCCCAATCCAGCTTTCAAGAGTCCCATGGTGATCTTCCTTTCTCGTCAAGGGCCGGGTGGTATTGGTCGGATTGCTTAGTCGTCCTTGTCGTCTTTCATGACAACGGTGGTCTCGGTGTGGTTGAAGGTGTCGTGCTTCTCGGTCAGGTCGAGCTCGCCGCAGTACTCGTCGGCGTGGGTGGCCTCGTTGGCCGTCTTGAGCTGGCCTACCAGTAGCACGTCTCCGATGATCACGATGATTAGCGGCGCCACGATGTTGATGAGGATGCCCTCGATATCAAAAGTGAGGTAATCCGGATCGAAGGCGTATTCGCCCATAAAGAGAATCTGGGAGAGGACAAATCCGATCACAAAGAACAGCAGCGAGGCGATGGCGAGCTTGGGCTTGGAGCAGGGGAGCTCGCCGACCATGCGGCCGGTCTGGCCGTTCATGGCAAACAGGTAGCTCTTGCCGTTCCACGAGGTGGAGAGCATCCACACCGGGAACAGGGCGTAGTCGCTGTCTTCCCAGGTGTAGTTGAGCTGCTTGCTTTCGACCGTGGCGTCGTCGTATTCGTCGACGACGGTCTCGCGCAGGGCCGAGATGGTGCTTTCTTCCATACGGCGCTCGGCACGCGCTTTGCAGGTCTCGCAGTCCTCGTCATAGCGGTTGGCGATGTAGCCGGGCATGTAGGCGACCGAGAACGGGCGAAGCGCGTCGTAATCGAACGGCTCGATGGCGTCCATGTGGCCGTCGGGCATCTTGGACGATCCGTCGACGGGCACGCGCTCAAACGAGATGTTGCCCTTGCGGTAGGCGTCATAGTGATCGGTGGTCGTGACGGTGCGGTCGGATTCCTCGGTCACGGTTTCGTTGGTCGCGTCAAAGTACACTTCGCCGTCCACGCGGGCGCCGTAGAGCCAAAACGGCACGTAGACGCCTTGGACCTCGTCGATGTGGTTGCCGGTGACAAAGCTCTTGGGCAGCAAGATCTTGCCCTTGTAGTGCTCCTTGAGTGCGGCCATGACATCGTCGCGCCCGAGCTTAAACGGAATCACCAGGTCGGGGGAGAAGTCGCCCGAGAGCTGGCCGGGTGCCACGGCGGGATTGCCGCAGTACGGGCAGGTGGTGACGGCGACGGTGCCGTCCGAGATCAGCTCGGCGCCACACGACGAGCAGATATAGCCGGCGTTCTGGGCCAGCTCTTGCACCGCGTCGTCGGCGGTGGGCTTGGGTGCCGCGGCTGCTGCATCGGCTTTGGCGTCTGCCTTGTCCTGGCGCTCGCGATACAGGGCCTCGACTTCCTCGACTTCAAAACGTGAGTCGCAGTAGTCGCAGACGAGCTTTTGCTCGGCGCTGGCAAAATGCAGCGGGCCGCCACACGCGGGGCACTGATAGTTAACGCTCTCGAAGGCCATGATCGGTCCTTTCCGTGCCGAGGGCTATGCGCCGATGGCGCCGCCGCAGTATTCGCAGCGCCCGCTGGCATCGGGAATGGTGGTCGCGCCGCAGAAGGGGCAGGTGACCGCGGTCTTGGGGGCCTTGGCGGCCACGACGCTGTCGCGCGTCTCCTGGCGCAGCTGCACCAGCGCGTCGCGGACTTCGGTTGCCTGACGTTTGGCCTCGCGGTACTCGATGGACCCGCGCTGATCGATGGTGGAGTCGTTTACGCGCAGGTTGATCTCGGTAAAGTACGGCGTGTTGACGTGGATCGTCAGATTGAAGTCGTAATCCAGGTCGTAGCGTGGCGGGTCGTAGCTCTTGCGCTCGCCGTCCTTGGTCTCGCGATAGATCTCGGTGCGATGCTCATCGATATCCATATCGCAGCCGAGCACCTGCGAGAACTCGATGATGTCGGGATTGGCGTCGCGCCAGCGCGTCTGAGAGGTAATGATCAGCAGGCCCGCGTCCTCGTCGAGCATAATATTGGTGCGTCCAGCCGAGAGCGTGCGCGTGGGATTGAATGATGCCAGGCGCTCGGCATTGGCCTCGCGGTAGGCCAGCTGCTCGCGGATGTCGTCCGCGGTGCTGGAGCGATAGCCGCCAAAGAAGGGGGAGAGCTTGCCGACGCACTCTTTGCACAGGTAGCCTTCATTGATCTTGGTCTTGCCTAGAAGTCCCAGCTCGGTACCGCAAATCGCGCATTCTTTCTTTTCGAACATCTTGTCAAAGAAGCCCATGGCTGCCTCCCATCAACAGGTAGCGTGTGTCACTTTTGATGATGGGGGAGTGCACGATCTTTCACGATACCCAGACGGCTCAACGAGTCTCCACAACTGGGACACATGGCCCATTTTTCCTACTCATTGGGGACGCACTTAAATGAGTGAAACTACTCATTTAAGTACGTCCCCAATGAGTACCCGTAGAATGAGAGTGGATAATCTCCCGTTTTTGGCCTGTTTGTGGGCCCAAAGTGGGAGATTATCCACTCTCGTCATTTGGGTGTCCAAAAATCCCCGCTCGTTTGGCGCCTGGGGACACTCTTTGTCGAATGTGGGCGTCGCCCTTGCTATGCCACAGTCACGGCGACCTGGGTGTAGCGGGTGCAGGGGCGCTCGGCGCGCGTCTGCACGGTGAGGGTGAGCACAAAGCGGTCGCCGGGTCGTGCGTCGGTGGGCACGATGAAAGTGGCATCCTCCGTGCATTCTTGCCACAGCGACAGATCCTGGACGCCTGCATAGCTCGACGGGTCTACGGCGACATCCCAATGCGCATCGAAGCCCCTGCCGTCGGGGTCGACGATGGTCGCCGCAAGGTCGATGCGCTCGCCGGCTGCGGCGCTGCGGTCGGCCGTGACCTCGACAACATGCGCCGGATGCGAGCAGATGGCCGGATCATGGGCGCACCATTGCGCGCGGGCGGCAAAGTCTTCCTGATAGGCACGCAGATAGGGATTGAGATTGTCGTCTGAGGGCGTGCCGAGGGCGGCAAAACCGGTGGGCGCGTTCGCATCGGGGTGTCCATCAAGAAACATGCGGCCCAGCAGCGTATCGAAGTCGCGGTCGTCGATACCGCGCAGGCCAAACGGAAGCAGCGGAATATAGGTCATGCTGTCGCCTTCGGCCATAAAATCGCCGCGCTCAAACTGCACCGCGGGCATGCCTTCTAGGCCCCAATCCAGACGGGCATGCTTGCCAAACTGAAAGCGCTCGGGCTCGTTTTCGTAGACCTTACCATCGCCATAGAGCATATAGCGTGCCATGAGGGGTCCGTTGCCCTGCGTGAGATTCCGCTCAGACCAAGGAGCCTTAAACAGCGGCAGCGTATCGGGCTGAGCTGTTTTGGCGTCGAAATAGTTGCCATACATATAGGGCGTACGCCAAAAGATGAGCTCGGGAAAGAGCTCGCGTCCATGGTCGAGCCACGAGTTATCCTGCCCCACACCATCGGCAACGCCCATCACGCGCACTTTCTGATAGACCCGCTGCTGCACAGTGGGCCACTCGGGCGTGGCGCGATAGCGCTCGGCAATACTCATGAGGGCGCGAACGATCGTATTCATACCACCCCAGCTGAGCAACCATAACGTACGCGGATCATCATCTAAAATCGCCTGCGCAATTACGCGAGACCCCTCAGTTTCCTCAGTCGCATCACCTTCAAAGGCAACATTTCCCACAAAGGTGCGCTCGATCATCTGGGCGGGCGTGGGAAACGGCGGCTCACCGGCAGCGGCCGCATTTGCTTGCAACTGCGGCCAAGCCTGGGCATATTCATTACTCCAGAGACTCTCAATCCAATGCTCGGGAAACGGCCGATACTCACGAAGCTCGCCGGCTAGCGGATCGGGCTCATGAGGCACAACAGCCCACTCATAAGAGCGCCGCCCTTTGGTCCGCCAATGCGAATTCACCTCGCCGAGCGTATGAACCCCATCCCCAAGAAAGTGATACTGCGAAGCCGTATACACCACAGCCTGAACATCAAGCAAGTTGAGATACAGAGCCAAATGAACAAGCGAGTTCATATCATCGACTTCCATATCAGTGGTAACAATCACCCGAGTTAACTTCTGGGACATAGGAACAGCTCCAATCAAAATCAATTCAGCCAGTTACGCGCAAGGCAAGACGGGGCCCCGCCCTCATCGCCGTCAACCCGGCGGCCCGCTAGAAGCGCTCGCCCAGCGTTTCGAACAACGTTAACCTGGGGGCCCTGACCTTTAGTTTTGTAAACATTCCGCAGCGCGGGTCCCGCTTATCCGTCGCTCCGAAGGAGCAGGATAAGCGGGACTCATGCGCGAGGACGTTTACAAAACTAAAGGTCAGGGGCCCGATGGGATGGTTACCTCGAAACTCTGGCCGACCACTCCCAGCAGCCCACCGGCTCGCCGTCGATGAGTACGTTGCCCCCGTCGAAGTCTTGATAACACAGGTCGTTGAATTGGTGGATCCACACGCCATGGTTGAACGTCTTCTTGGGCGAGCCGTCGGCCTCGCGGTAGCGCCCAGTCAGGTCCTCGACATGGCTAAAGTACGTGAGGTGCACGTTGGCGCCGGCAGCGCGCAGGCGAGCCGTGAGCGGCAGCGCGGTTTCCTGCGGGGCCACGAGCTCGTCGCCCTTGGAGTGCGTGAACCACAGCGGCGTCTTTGCAAGAGCGGCGACGTCCTCGTCCGTGGCGTTGTACCACGGCGCGCAGCAGGGAAGGCCCGCGGCGAAGAAATCGGGGTAGTCGGCGCACAGGCGCAGCGTCATAAAGCCGCCGTTGGAAAGGCCGGCGACCACGATGCGACTGGTATCGATGCGATCGGCATGCTCGGCGACAAACTCATCGATGAGCGCCTTGAGCACGGGGGAGTAGATGCTCTGGTTGGAGTGGCCGAGCTGCTCGACGCCGTTGTCCATCCAAAATGTGGGCGACTGCGGCACGAGCACCCAGGCAAAGCCGCCAAAATAGCGCTGGATCTGCGCCTGGCTGATGGCCGTCACGCGGTTGCCAATGTAGGCGCGCGTGGCACCCTCGCCCTGCGTGGCGCCCTTGCCCTCGCCGGCGCCGTGCAGGTACACCACGAGCGGAGCCTTTTGGGGCACGACTGTGGCCTCGGGCGCGAAGGGATTGAAGCATGCCGAGTCCTCGGCCTTAAAGCTCGGTTCAAAGAAGCCGTACTCGAGCGCGATGCCATTGACGGCGGTCTTTTGCGTGGCGTTGCTCCAGCCTTTGAGCGCAGGGCAGATGTCGCCGCGGCTGGTGTCGAAGACCAGGCCGCTGGTGGGGTCGTCGCCGTCGTTGCCGGGAAGGGCCGTAAGCTGTACGACGCGCAGCTGGTCGTCGAGCAGGCGCGAACCCATCACGCTGCCCTCGATCTTTTTGGTCAGGCGCTGCTCGGCGACCTCGAGCGCCACGTGGGTACCAAAGGCGAGCTTGTGGCCGCACTCATCGCACGGGTAGGCGGCGAGCACCTCGACGTAGCCCACGGACGGTGCGGCGTGGTCGGCGCCGCGCTCTTTGCGCATCAGGACCTCGCCCGAGCGCTCGTGACGCTCTACATATATATGGAAGGAGTGCGTGTCGATATCGTTGGCGCGCACGGCGCACGGCAGGTCGAGCACGACCTTGCTGATCCAGGGGCCAAAGTCGCCCAAGGTGGTGACGGTCGCGTAGCTGCACGATTTGAGTTCCATAAGCTGCCTCCCTTGCGCCGCGAGCGGTAAACACTTACGGCAATACAATCTAAACATGTTTAGTTTAATGCAGAATTGCAGAACAGGCAGATGAACTCGGTAAACGGTAATACTGAACACGAAATTAACTACTAAACACTCGTTTACAGCTATCTAACAGGGCTTTTGTTAATGAGTTGACAAGGTATGAGAGTGTTAATCAGTGTAAAAGACCACGTAAATGACCATATCGAATCAAACACTCCAATATGTAACGCCCTGTCACACAAATACGTTCACCCCCGATTTCCTACCGTTCACCGGACTGCAAACGGCAAAACTGCCACAAATTCAGCGCTCCGTGTAAACTAAAGCCCGTAAACGTTCAGTAAACACTTTGTTTACGACAGCGTATCCAAGGGTTCGGCAGCCGTAAGGGGTTATAGTCGCCGAACCAAAGGCGTGCCTATGCCCAAACGAGTAGGCACACGAAGATATGGGGAGGGGTCCCATGGCAGTAGATAACAAGCAGATTGCCACCGATGTCCTCGAGCTCGTGGGCGGTGCGGAGAACGTCACCGTCGCCACCAACTGCATGACGCGCCTGCGTCTGACGCTCAAGGACAACAACAAGGCCGACGTGGAGAAGATCAAGAAGGTCAAGGGTGTTCTGGGTTGCCAGTTCGCCGGCAGCCAGCTCCAGGTCATCATCGGCCAGAACGTGCCCAAGGTGCTCGCCGAGTTCGTCGCTATCTCCGGCGTCAAGCAGGGTGCCGCAGTCGACGAGAACCTCGATGCTCCCAAGGAGAAGTTCGAGCTCAAGAACCTGCCGAACATCATCCTCGACTATCTGTCGGGCTCCATGACCCAGCTGATCCCGCTGCTCATGGCCGGCGGTCTGTTCCGCACCATCGCTGCGGTCCTCGGCCCCACCATGCTCGGCGTCCTTTCCGACACCGATCCGACCTACACGTTCCTCTACACCACCCTGTACGAGGCCACGTTTACCTTTATCCCCATCTACCTGGGCTATGCCGCCGCTAAGAAGCTCGGCGCCTCCCCGGTTCTGGGCATGCTCCTCGGTGGCGCCCTTATGGCCCCGTCCGTCGTGAGCGTCGCGACCCAGGAGGGTGGCGGAATCATCTCCGTCTACGGCATCCAGATTGCCGCTGCCAACTATCAGCAGTCCGTCCTGCCGATCATCCTCTCGGTGCCCGTTCTCTACTTCGTCGAGAAGTTCTTTAAGAAGGTCATGCCCGACGTGCTGTCCACGGTCTTCACGCCGTTCTGCACCATGATCGTCACCATTCCCATCGCCTTCATCGTTCTTGCCCCGATCGGCAACGAGCTCGGCAACCTCATCGCCAACGCCCTCTTTGGTCTTGCCGACCTTGGCGGCATCGGTATCCTGATCGTCATGGCCATCCTCGGCGCCTTCTGGCAGCTCTTCGTGGTCTGCGGCATGCACATGCCCGTCATCCTGCTCGCTCAGGTTCAGATCATCGCCGCCGGCTACGATCCCTTCGTCTTCGTTTCCACCAACTGCGCTATGGCCGCCGTCTGGGGCTGCGCCTTCGGTGCCTTCCTCAAGATGAAGAACCCCGACGAGAAGGGTCTTGCCCTGGGTTACGTCATCTCCGCCATCGCCGGCGGCGTCACCGAGCCTGCGCTCTTCGGTATCCTCATGCGCTTCCGTCGCACCATGCTCGGTATGTTCATCGGCGGTGCCATCGGCGCTGTGTTCTCCGGCCTCATGGGTGTTACCTACTACCTGGCCGGTGGTGCCTCCAACTTCCTGGTCTTCACCAACTACCTGCAGGGTGGCCAGATGAACACCGTCTGGGCTATCGTCGGTATGGCGATCTCCTTTGTCATCGCCGCTGCCGTCGTCTTTGCCACTGGCTTCTCCAAAGAGGAGCTCGCCGAGATGGAGGCCTAAGGCCAAGCCATTCGGTCACATGCGACCTTACCTACACGACAGGGCCCCGTCAGGCGCAAGCCCGACGGGGCCTTTCCTGCAAGGTAGACTGATTGGGACGGGAGATGCCCGCCCGCAAGGGCTTGCTAAACGACGGGGGCTTTTGCGCCAGGTGCAGGCGCGAAAGAATCTGCCGGTTCGCAACTCCTTTATCAAACGAAAGGACATGCAGATGAGTTTGGGAAAACTGGCCGTTAACGGTCGTAGGGATGGCTTTTTGTGCGAGGGTAAGCCGTTCTTTTGGTTTGCCGATACGTGCTGGAGTGCATTTACCAGCATTCCCGAGGCCGACTGGGATTACTATCTGACCCGCCGCGCCGAGCAGGGCATGAACGTGCTGCAGATCAACACGCTGCCGCAGTGGGATCGCTGCTGCCCCGATCTGGGTATTTGGCCCTATGCCAGCGAGGATGGCGTGCACTTTGATTGGTCCCGGCCCAACCAGGCCTATTGGGACCGCGCCGCTGCCATGTGCCGCGCTGCCGTCGAGCACGGCATCCGCCCGGCGCTCGTGCTCATGTGGTGCAACTACGTGCCCGGTACCTGGGGCGCCAAGATTGCCGAGCGTTGCGGTGCCGAGGTTATGCCGCGCGATGAGGTCCGTGCCCATGTTGCCCGTGTCGTCGAGAACCTGGGCGAGTTCGACCCCGTCTACGTGGTGACGGGCGATACGGATTTCGCCGCCGATGAGGCGATCGCCTATTACGAGGATGCGCTCGACGAGGTTGCAAAGCGCGCGCCCGAGGCCCTGCGTACCATGCACATCAACCGCGGCAATCGCACGATTCCCGCGCAATATCTGGACCGCCTGGACTTCTACATGTTCCAGCCTGGCCACAATTACGAGGGCCAGCCCGAGGCCTGGCGCCTGTCGCAGGACTTTATCGCCAACTATCCCAAAAAGCCGATGGTCAACTCCGAGCCCTGCTACGAGCAGATGGGTGCATCGCGCAATGTGTACTGGCGTTTTACCGCGCAGGACTGCCGTGCGAGCGTGTGGTCGTCGATCCTTGCCGGCGCCAGCGCCGGCGTGACCTACGGTGCCCACGGCGTGTGGAACTGGCAGACCAGCAAGAGCCAGGGCTCGGTGCTGGGCGAGGGCTTCGACATGCCGTTCCGCTGGCAGGAGTGCCTGCAGTTTGCGGGCGTGTGGGACTTTGCCGCCATCGAGCATGTGCTTGCCGGCTTGGGTGCCACGGCGTGCGACGACGCCCTTGCCGTGGTCCCCGCGCAGGAGCTGCTTGACGACGCGCGCGAGGCCATTCGTGTGGCGCGTATTGGCGATCGCGTCGTCACCTACCTGCCGCGCACCACGGCGCTCACGTTTAAGCTCGATAGTGCGCGTGGCTGGTCGGCGACGGCCCTCGACATGGAGGACAAACGCATTGCCAAGCTGCCCGTTCGCGACAACGGCGACGGCACCGTGCGCGTGGCTCAGCATCCCTTTGAGCACGACGCCCTGGTGATCCTGACTCCCGAGTACTAACGCCCGAGCTCCAACACCCGAGCTCCAACACTTCCGATCCCTCCATCCCCTTCTCCATCGCACGCAACCCAGTCCCTCAATAAGTTGCGGTGAAATAGTTCCTAAAAAGTGCCCCCAGCCGGACAAACGGGAACTATTCCACCGCAACTGAGTGTGCGATCGGAGAAGGGCTCCTTTGGTTGCGGTGAAATACGGTCTAAATCCAGCCTTTTTGGCTGTAAACAGTCCGTATTCCACCGCAACTGCTGTTGAGGGCGGTTGAGGTCTGATGTGTAATACTTCCGGCATTGCGTGTGTAGTAAGACCCGTTCTCTACTAAAATGGTTCTCCGGACATCTAAGCGTGTGGGGGTTACCATGAGGGGCCTGGGAGACACAACCGCATATTTGCGCCGGGGCATACGGGAGATTCTGTGCCTGGCGCTTTTCTTTTTCACGTTTTTGGCCGGCGAGTACTTCTTTGACGTACGCGTGGCCGAGTTTGTGCCAGCGAGCGAGGTTGTTATCTACGAGAGCATCGTCGTCGGCGCGAGCGTGATTGGCTATTTTGTGCGTCCTCTCCTGTACTATCGTCGTCCCCAGGCAATCGATGCAACGAGCGATATGACGGGCGTGCTGCTGGTGTCGGCATTGCTGCTGCTGATTATGGCGGCGCAGTTTCAGGTCGTGATTGCGGGCGGTCTGGTGACGTGCTGCGCCTTGGGCTACTGCGGATCGACCGCCCATGCCAATCTGGCGCGGCGTTTTGCGCAGACGCCTTGTCTGGCACGTGCCGTGGCGGTTTCTTATGCTGCGGGCATTTTGGTACAGGTGCTCAACCATATGGTGATGCCTGCGGGCATCCCTCAACAGTTTGCCCTTATCGCCTGTGCGATTGCGCTGGTTGGGCTGCTTCACGGTACCCGCCGAGCGAAATTGCGTGATGAGTCTGCGCCCGAGTTCGAAGCCGAGATTGCCGAGCTGTCGGTCGATGCGTCGGAGCATGGCGCCAAGTGGCGCGATAATCCCGAGGCAAAGGCGGCCTTCCAAGGTGCCGTAGTGCGCTTGACGGTGGCGACCGCCTGCCTTACCGGCGTATTCGCGGCTCTCAATGCCGGCCTTACGACTTCGCATGCCGCCGGCGCTATCGACCTGGGCGACTGGCCGCGCTTGCTGCTGGTTGTGAGCGCCCTCGCCGCCGGCGTCCTGTATGACCTGCGCGGGCGTTCGTATATGAATATCATCATGACGTGTGCCGCTATGCTGTCCACGCTCTCGTTCTTTGTGCTTCTCACCGATGGCAACGGTGGCAATACGCTTGCCGCCACGATTATCTTTTACCTGGGCACGGGCTTTTTCGTGGTGTTCTTCACCGCGAAGTTCGCCGCGATTTCGATGTATGCCCGCTGGGCGTATCTGTGGCCGTGCATGGGCCGCGTTATCAACAACGTTTGCTCGATGCTCGTGACGGCTCCGGCGGTGGCGATTATTTCGAGCCAAAACGTGCTGGTGGCGGTGGGCGTCGTGCTCGTACTGTTCGTCGGTATCGCGATTTCGCTGTTGGGACAGTTTGGGCAAGACGGCGAGCGCGAGGCGACGCATGGCGGGCTGGCGTTTGCCACCGACGATCTTGGCGTGAGCTGTGCGCCCTATCAGGCCGACGCGGTGCCCCTGGAGGCGCCGGAGCTTTCGTTTGACGATCGGCTCGACGGCTTCGTTGCCACCTTTGGGCTCACCAAGCGCGAGCGCGATGTTCTGGAGGCCTTGGTCGTTTCGGACGACAGCGTTCAGGACGTTGCGGCGGCACTCTTCCTTTCGCGCTCCACGCTCTATCGCCACATCGCCTCGATCAACAAAAAGACCGGCGTCGCCTCGCGTGTGGCCCTCATCAACTTCTTCTGGTCCTGGACACCCCAAGACTAGCCAACCACCACAAAGGGGACAGGCACCTTTGTGGTGGTTTTTACCTGCGAAAATGCGAATATGAGACATTTGTCACCTGCCGTTTTGGCGCTCAAAGACATATGAATGTGATGTTGAGCGAAGCAGAACGGAAGGGGTGCACCTATGGCGTCTCGGGGTTGCGCGTCTAATAAAATTGCGGGCGCGCTTATCGCCGTGGTTGTTGTTGCCGCGGCAGTGACACTCATGCGAGCTTACGGCGCCGGCGCCCATGGCGCTCAGGGAAAGACTGCCGCACAAGCTTCGCTCAATGATTGTGCCGCCGCTCCGGTGGCGGTCAAGCTTATCGAGGACGGAGAGGCACGGACGGTCTATGAGACCGACGATGCCGAGCTGGTCGCATCGACCTTTGCCGCGCTCGACGGCTGCATCGTGGGAGATGGGGTGGATGAGCGGATGAGCGACGCCGGTTGCACGCTCGTTTTTGTCTATCGGGGCGGCTCGGAGCGATCGGTGGAGCTCGAGGGCAAGAATATCGTGCTCGACAAGACGACATATCGCCTCGACGGTGCCGAGGAACTGTGGCGACAGCTTGCCGCCATCAAGAACAGCCAATGAAATGAGGGATGTACGGGATGAGTGACTTGAGATTCTGCCCGGCATGCGGGGCGCAACTGCCTCGGGTTGCCGGTGTGCCGGTGCGGTTTTGCCCGGGTTGCGGCGTCCGGCTCGAGGGCGTTGCATGCGGCCCGGATGCCACGGGGTCTGTGTATGATGCGGCTGACGATGGTAGCGCGGGTGAAGGTTGCGAGCCGAGCGTGGCCGTGCCGGCAGATGCGCCAACGCGGAGTGCCGAGGTCGCGTCACCGTCTGGCGGCACAGCCTCGGCGGGTGCTCCCCGCGTCGGCGACCTCGAGCTCCATACCGCATGCGATGTTTCTGGAGGCCAGGCGCTCGCGCAGGTGGCATTGCCGCGGGATTGGCGTATCGAAGAGGCACATCTTGAGCGTAGCGGTAGCTTCGACTGCCCGATTTCGGTTGGCGTGACGGCGGCGGGCCCCGCGGGCGAGCGGATTGTGTACCGCTCCGAGCTCTGCTACGTGGATGCGGGCGCCGTCGCCAAGCGTGTTCCCACGCAAACCGAGCGCAAGGCGTTTATGCACGTGGAGGCAGCTTGCGACGAGCTGGCCCAGGCCTGTGCGGCACAGCTGGGCGCGCGGGCGGAGGTTGTGGCCGAGCAGCCGTACCCGTCGAGCGCGGCGGTCGATATCGAGCGCGAGCGTGCCCGCGTAAAGCGCGAGGCGGCAAACGATTTTGCGATTCAGGGCTTTTCGATGGAACCGAGCGATGTGATCTATGAGTGCCGCATGCGTAGATACCGGATCGCGGGCGCCCCAGTGCCCACCGAGCTTGCGGTGGCCGCCAAAGTTGAGGGCTATGTGGCCTCGATTGGCGGAGTTGCGGGCTCTATGGGTAAAGGCATCGCCGCCGGGGCCGAGGCGCTGCTGGGCACGGGCCTTTCGAGCGGGCTCATCGGCGGCGTTCTGGGCAAGCGCCTGCGCGAGCGCCAGGCGGCTGCGGCGGCGGGGCAGGGTGTCGCGCAGGAGCAGGCCTCGGATCAGGGCGATTGTCCAGACGAGGCGCCGTTCAAGCTGGGAGCGGCCGACCTGTTGCAGTGGCGTATCAGGGATAGCTTCTGCTTGGTTGCGCCAGGGGGCCGTCTGGACGAGGCGGCCTCTACGGCGCTCGCCTCAATGGCATCGACCCTGCGGCTCAACCCGGAGCTTGCGCGCGAGGCATGCGCTCAAAAGCAGCAGATGGTGCTTGAGCAGCGCCAACGTACGCAGATGAATATCGCCCAGCAGCAACAGCAGTTTGCAGCCTGGCAGCAGATGCATGCCTCGCAGCAGGCGGCGTTCGACAGCTACCAGCAGGCATGGTTCGACCGCAGCGATCGTCAACACGCCGCGAACATGGCCGCCAGCGCAGCCAATTTCTCCAGCGCGGGTGTGGGAACGGGCGCGGCCTCGTATTCCGATGCCATTCGCGGGGTTAACCATTACACCAGACCCGACGGCACCGATGTCGAGGTTTCGGTGATGGCAGACCAGGCTTGGGTGAACGGCTCGGGCGATGTGATCGGCACACGCGATGGCTTTGAGCCCGGTTTTGGCTGGACGGAACTGCCTCGTCAATAGCGTGAGCGGGCTATGTCTGAATCGATGCCGGGCGTGTTTCTCGGCATTGTGATAAAGAACGGGAAAGGAACAACGATGAGGGAGACGGTTATTTCGCGCACGGCGTTTGTCGCGGCGGCGGGAACGGCGCTGCTGACACTTGCGGGGTGCGGTGGACAGCGGACGCAGGATACGACGGGTTTTAACGATGATCGCCCGGTGAAGGACAAGATGGACGCGGGCTCGTCATCGGGCGATTCCAGCGACGCGGGCAGCGGCACGGATGCGGACAGCGGCTCGACGGATGGTTTCGATACGTGGTCGGACGACTGCTGGGATGCGCATCGCAACATCAGCATCGCGGCGTTGCTCGAGCTTAAGGGCTGGCAGTTGCAGGAATTTGCCTCGCAACAGGGTTATAGCTGGCAAGATGCGCTCGAGATGTACGAGAACGAGGCCGGCCGCGTGCTCAGCGTCTGCAATATCAGCAAGGACGGCGCAACCGAATGGCTCGGTGAGGACGAAATCGGAAAGCTCGACAAGGGCGGAACCGGGAGCACCGTGATGTTTACGCTGCAACTTGCGGGCTATTCGAGCTGCGAGGACGTTATCGCGGGCTTTTCGGTGCCGGTCGAGGATCGGGCACAGATCACCTCGGGCTCGTGGATCGCGTGCGTATACGGGTCCAACATGGCGCGGCACGTCGCCATGGTGAGTCCGATGGAAAACGGCGACTACCGCCTGGATCTCATTACCGAGGAGGCCATCAAGACCGGTACGTTTACCCAGGGCGGCGGTGCCCCCACGATTGACGAATTTTGGCAGGAAAAGACCGGACGCGCGCTCGGCTAAGTGCGATGCGGCCAATATCATAGCGAGGGACAAACATGATGAACGAGATGACGATGAGCCGTGCGGCCTTTGTGGCGGGCGCGGGCGCGGCGGCTTGCGCACTGGCTGGCTGCTCGAGCGCAACGGGTGGCGCGGGCGGCGCCAAAGCGGCGAGCACGGCGGACGCCGCCTGCGTGGACGACAATGCCAACGTGACGGTCTATGCCGCTATCAACCTGGGTGGTGCCGATCTGGTGCGCCTACTCAAACATCAAAATTATGAGTGGCAAGGCGAGAACGTGGGCTACGGCGCCGTCGATGACGCGGGATTTTTCGCCTTTACCTTTTCCAAGGTTTCGGACGATGTGGACGAACTTGCAAATAGCGCGATACCGCTTTCGGAGTCCGAATACGAGGAGCTTGAACCGGGCGGTGGAGACGAAAACGTCGCGATTCTACTCTCGGTAGGAGGCTATGCGAAGGGCGAACGGGCACTCATCGGTGCGATTGGCGACGCAGCGATGGTGCAGGAGAAATGCACGATTGACGATGCCTTGTATTGGCTGGTCAAAGCGCTTGACGGCCACCGTTACGTGATTATGGCCGACGACACCGAAGACGATGGCGACAGCGCTCATGACATCTATATCTACAACGAGGCTTTTATTCGCACCGGCTACCTGAGCGGCGGCGACCAGATCGATATCGACGAGCTCTGGAGCCGCCTGACCAACGCCTCATAGCGCACCAAAACCACCACAGACGATATGAGCAGGACATAAAAACATTGAGAGCCCCTGCCACATGAAAAACCGCGGATTAGGCCGACAATGGTGAGTGTCTAATTCAGCCGCGGCGGCCACGCC
>CAVCRP010000008.1:0-67325 GCA_963604655.1 uncultured Ruminococcus sp. | reverse complement strand
GCAAATGCAAAAAAGACGATTGGGTTGAATGTCAATACTGGTCTAACAGAGCCAAGTCAAAAGCATCGTGGCGAATGTGGCCACAACGCAACAGTCCCCCATCCAACAGCTTGAAAACAAGACGGATGACATCTCCCAGCTAGCAATCGAGGCACTCTCAGAAAAACTCAATGCGCTATTTGGGGTTGAACTGTCCAGTGTCGATGTCGCTGCAATTGATATCGATAAGGACAGCGAGACATTCAAACAGCTAATGGCAGTCACCCGCGATATCACAGCCGCAACCGCCAGGGCGAAGGCCGAGGCTGATATAAAAACCATTCATGATGCCCAACAAATAAAGATGCAGAACCTGGCAGAGCAGCTCCGCATTGAACGTGAGGAGTCTCAGTACAGCATTCACAAGCAGACTCAATCCTCCAATATGGCCGCTTATCAAATTGAGGCGCAAACGGCTGTCGGCGTTGCGGGCGCAGAGGCTCTTGGTCGAAGCGGCCAAACTGGGGGTGCAACCTCAGATTCAGGATTGAATATGGCTGGAATCACAGCTGGAATAGCAATCGGAGGCGCCCTAGGACAGAATATTGCCGGTAACATGAATAGCCTGTTGGGAACCAGCGTTCAAGCTCCGCCGCCCCTACCCCGAAATAGCTACTATGTTGCCAATGGCGACAAAGCCACCGGGCCCTTTCCCATTCAAACGCTTCAGCAAATGAGCACCACGGGTTCGTTAAACGCTTCGACGTTGATATGGAAGCAAGGCATGACCGACTGGCAATCTGCAGGAAGCATTCAGGAACTAGCGGATTTGTTCGAAGGATCAATAACTCCGCCGCCTATCCCACAGCAAGAGAAATAGATGAAATAACGAAAAGAATAGCGGGCTGAAGGGACAGTCCCTCAGCCCGCTCTTTTATTATCGATTCTCAATTGACCCGATGTTTTTGAGTTCGATGGAAATGAGGCCGTTGGGCTCGTTGACGAACTCGATGTACTCGGAGTTCGAGCCCATCTCGGCCGGAAAGCTGATCTCGATGCCCGTATCGGTACGAATCTTGTGGTTGCGCACGGCCGCACGCTCGACCTGCTTGCGCTCCACGGGCACACGCTCGGGCACCTTCTCTTCGGTCAGCGCCGCGCGTACGCTCTCCTTGATGACCGGCTCGTCCTCAAAGACCTCATCGACGATATCCCAAGGCGGCAGCTCCTCGTCATCCTCAACCTTCTCGGCAACGGCAGCCTTAACCTTAGCGAGCGCTACGGCCGTATTGGCACCGTGCTCCTCGGCGACTTCCTCGACCACGCGCGTCACGGTGTCGATGACCTCCTTGCCCGACACGCCCGTATCGCACTGCAGCAGACCGTCGGGAATGAGCATGCGGTCTTCGCCGGCAATCTTGCGCTTCTTGTCCACATAGCCGATCTCCATGGTGCTCGCACGCACGATGGCATAGCTTGGCACCTTTTGGGAAGGATTCGGCAGGATAGCATAGTGGCGCGCGATGTCGTTGCGTACCTCGCCCTCCTCGCGGCCCACCTCGTGCATAAAGGCCTGCTTGGAGCCCAGCAGCATCACGGCAAACCAGCGGGCATCCTCATCGTCGTCAAAGTCGGCCACGAGCACATCGGTGGACTCGGCTTTTTCGGCCTTGGTAAGCTCGGAGGAAATGAACTCCGCAATCTGCTGCGACAGGTCTACGAACTCGCGCTCGCCAAAGAAATAGCCCTTGAGCTCGCCGCCAAACGCAGAGTTCTCGGCAAACGCGGCGCGTTTATTGTCGGCCGAGGTACGTGCGCGGCGCAGATGCGTGGTCACGAAGTTGCGCACGGTACGGCTCTCGATATCGAGCTCGCGCTGGCTCATAACGTTGACGGCAGAGTCAAAGTCCAGGATATGCAGAATCGCATGATTGATTTTCATATACGGCATTCCGTTCTAGATTGAATTGAGCACGAACCAGTATAGCGGTCGAGCCCGCCCCAGGCGCATCGAAGATTGGTGCATCGGGGACAGGTTGCTTTGCACCAATGGCTAGCGCAGGAGCTCGGACTGCCATACCTCGAGCTGTTCTGCCAGGCTCTTACCACTAGAAGGCACGCTGAACTCGGGACGTTTGGGCAGCAGCGCACACTTAAGAATTGCCACGATGGTCTGCGAGACAAAGCGTCGCGTATCCTTGTCAAACCCTTGCGCAGCCTGGAGCATCACGGGCAGGCTCTCGCGCAGATTCCCAGCGATATCCGCAAACCGCTCAGCACCCGTAGCCTCAAACACGGAGAACAACGCATCTACAAAACGCTCGCGCTCGCTAGGCGAAACTGCAAGCAGCATCTCGCGAATGGAGCCATCAACGTATCGAGCACCGGCGGACAGGCGCTCACAGTACACGAAGTCGCGACCATCAACCACCCAGCTAAAGGGATTGTGCTGCAGCAGGCTGAACTCGGTGCTCTCAACGATGGCATAGTCCTCCTGCGTCTCGAACATCATGCCAAAGATCGACGACCGAGGTAGCGTCTTGTCGATTCGACCGGAAAGATCGGCAAAGGCGTTGCCGTTCAGAAACTCCTCGACGAAACCCGGACCATCATGGGAATACGCCTGTTCGATTCGCGCACGGGCGACATCGGAGCACATCGCCGCACCGTACACCGCAAGGTTTCCACCCTTGGAATGACCTCCGCACAAAAGCGGCCCGTCAATCGCATCCGCCGCCTCGTCCACATAACGCGCCGCGGATTCCTGGGCCGGCACAGGATACCGGAACGCCATGTTAAAGTCCTCTTTCCAGCCCACAATCGTGCTGTCGGTCCCCCGGAAGGAAAGATAGCTAAACCCCGCCGGAAACCGGAACGCCATGGCTGCAAACTGCTCTGTCGCCACCACATCGCTCACGGCACGATAGCCGCAAACGTGCACGCCACGGTAGCGAGGACTTGCTGCCACGGCCTCCAGCAAGGCCTTGCTCCCCTCCGGGTCCCACAAGTCGTCAATCATGTCCCGGTAGCACTCGGCACGCAGCAGCTCGCGTACGTCTAGGCCCTGCCAGTTCGTCAGCTCCGCCATATCACCCGGCAAACGCAAATAGGACAACCACGCAAAGACCAGGCTATCCACCGCGCAGAACGACCGCTCCTCAAACGGATCAAACACCGTCTGGGCATATGTCAAAAAATTAGGCGAATCCGACATGGCCCTCCCATCAACTATGGTGCATTGGGGTCAGGTTACTTTGCACCAAAAAGGCGCCCGGGCCGTGTGGACCCGGACGCCTTCATTGTAGCTTTTCGCTCTAGCGAGCTTGATTTAGCAGGAGAAGTCGACGCTGTCGATGATGTCCTTGAGGGCCTTGGCGGAGGCGGTGAGCTCATGCTGCTCGTCATCGTTCAGCGGCACGGGGACGCGGCAGACAACGCCGTCGCGGCCGACGACGGTCGGCATGGAGATGGCCAAGTCGGACAGGCCATACTCGCCCACCATGAGCGAGGAAACGGGCAGAACGGTCTGCTCGTCACGCATGACAGCGGTGCAGATGCGCTTAACGGCCATGGCGACGCCGTAGTAGGTGGCGTGCTTCTTCTCGATGATGGTGTAGGCGGAGTTCTTGACGTCCTCGGCGATACGCTTCTCGGCAGCCTCATGCTCCAGATGGCCGTGAAGCTCGCAGAAGGTGCTCAGCGGCACACCGGCAACCTGAGCGCTGGACCAAGCGACGAACTCGGAGTCGCCGTGCTCGCCCATGACGTAAGCCTGAACGTCGCGCGGATCGACCTCGACGTGGGCGCCGAGCATCTGCTGCAGACGGCCGGTGTCGAGCACGGTACCGGAGCCGATAACATGGCCCTCGGGCAGGCCGGACATCTTGATGGCGGCATAGGTCAAAACGTCGACCGGGTTGGAGACGATCAGCAGGATGCCGTCGAAACCGGACTTCTTAATCTCGGGAATAATGGACTTAAAGATGCTGACGTTCTTGTTGACCAGGTCCAGGCGAGTCTCACCGGGCTTCTGGGCAGCGCCAGCGGTGACGACGATCATGGCGGCGTCGGCGACATCGGAATAATCGCCGGCGTAGATCTTCATCGGCTCGGCAAACGTCATGCCGTGCGCGATATCCAGGGCCTCACCCTCGGCGCGGTTCTTGTCCACGTCGATGAGGACCATCTCGGAGAACAGACCACTCTGCATCAGCGCGAACGCCGAAGACGAACCAACGAAACCGCAGCCGACAATAGCGACCTTCTTCTCGTTAACCATTAGAAACTCCCATCTCTCTCCACAAGCAAGCCGCCCGGGAACGACCCGAGCGGCTTGCCGTAATCCCAATACATCCAATCGGGACTTTGATTATGCTCCTATTCGCAGCCAAAAATCGACCGTTTACCGAAATTGTTTGCAGGATTCGTAAAATAACTGCACGAAATCGGTTTCGAGCTATTGACGAGCCGAAATACCTTTCTAATACAGGCCCGCCTCGCGAATGGCCTCGACAGCCAAAGCAATCTGGTCGGGCGGCAAGACCAGCGCCATGCGCACGTGCCCCTCGCCCGAAGGACCAAAGCTCGCGCCCGGCGTCACCACAACGCCGGCCTTCTCCATGAGCTCCTCGCAAAACGCCATGGAATCGGTGCGACCACCGGGAAGCTTGGCCCACACAAACATAGAGCCATGCGCGTTGGGACGCTCCCAGCCCAGGCCCTCAAGACCGTCGCACAGGGCATCGCGGCGCTCCTGGTACTTCAGACGCTGCGCCTCGACCTCATCGCGCGGACCGTTCAGGCAGGCGATAGCAGCCTTCTGGATCGGGAAGAACATACCAAAGTCGATCTGGCCGCGCAGCTTGGCAAAGGCAGAGACCACGTCCTCGCGGCCGACCAAAAAGCCGATACGCGCACCGGTGACGTTAAACGACTTGGAAAGCGAGAAGAACTCCACGCCCACCTCAAGCGCACCAGGATACTGCAAGAAGCTTCCGCCCGGCTCGCCGTCGAACACGATGTCGGAGTACGCGTTGTCATG
This sequence comes from uncultured Ruminococcus sp., assembly GCA_963604655.1. GTDB lineage: Bacteria > Actinomycetota > Coriobacteriia > Coriobacteriales > Coriobacteriaceae > Collinsella. Next base: position 62,305 of record CAVCRP010000008.1, on the reverse strand, counting down.
GACGATGAGCAGGTCGTGCTCGCGGGCGAAAGCGATGATCTCCTCGTAGACCTCGGGCGTGCCCAACGAGCCGACCGGGTTTGCGGGCAGCGACACGATCATATACTTGGCACGATCGGCCACCTCGGGATCGATACCCGCCACATAGGGCAGGTAATTATGCTCGGCGACCAACGGATAGTACTCGAGCTTGGCATCGGCGATCTTGGCGCCCGCCTCAAAGACCGGGTAGCACGGATCGGGAACCAAAATGGTGTCACCCGGATCGAGCAGGGCCAGGCCCAAATGGCCCACGCCCTCCTGCGTGCCGTTGCACGACTGCACCATAGACGGCGTAATGCCCGAAACGCCAAAGCGGCGCTCATAGTAATCGCACACGGCTTGCTTGAGTTCGGGCAGGTCGCGCAGGGCATACTTCCACATCTCGGGGTCCTGGGCCGCTTGCGTGAGCGCCTCGACCACGTGGTCGTACGGCTTAAAGTCGGGCGTGCCCACGCTCATGTTGTAAATGGTCTTGCCCTGAGCCTTCAGCGCAAGCAGTTTGTTGTTGAGCGAGGCGAAGACCTCCGCGCCAAAGCGGTCGAGACGCTGCGATGCCTGCATGGTGCCACCTTTCGATATGAAAAACGCGGCGCTCCGACAAGAGCGCCGCGCGATACGGGCCATCAGATTGCAAAAGTGTAACGCTTGCACCCGCTGTTTTGGTTCAATTTGGCAACCTTAGTCCATCGGATTGAGCGCGTCAATCTGGGCGAGCCACAGGCGCGAGCTAGCGTCACTCGGCATGCGCCAATCGCCGCGCGGGCTGAGCGTGACCGAGCCCACCTTGGGGCCATCGGGCAGGCAGCTGCGCTTAAACTGCTGGGCAAAGAAGCGACGGTAGAACGTGCGTAGCCACGTGTGAATGGTCTTGACGTCGTAGACGCCCTCGAAGCTCTTGAGCGCCATGCGGTAGATCTTGCCCGGCTCAAAGCCAAAACGCAGCAGGTAGTAGAGGAAGTAGTCGTGCAGCTCGTACGGGCCCACCAGGTCCTCAGTCTTCTGCGCAATCTCGCCGTCGCCCGTGGGCGGCAGGAGCTCGGGGGACACCGGCGTATCGAGGATATCGAGCAAGACCTCGGCAATATGCCCGCCAAAGACATCGGCCGCATAGCGCACCAGATGGCGCACAAGCGTCTTGGGCACGCTCGCGTTGACGGCGTACATGCTCATGTGGTCGCCGTTATAGGTAGCCCAACCGAGCGCCAGCTCCGACAGGTCGCCCGTGCCGATGACAAAACCGCCAGCCTGGTTGGCCAGATCCATCAGAATCTGCGTGCGCTCGCGGGCCTGGCTGTTCTCGTAGGTCACGTCCTGCACGGCCGGATCGTGCTCAATGTCCTTGAAGTGCTGCTCCACGGCCGCGTGGATCGAAACCTCGCGGAAGCTCACGCCAAGGTCGCGAGCGAGCGACTCGGCATTCGACTTGGTGCGATGCGTCGTGCCAAAGCCGGGCATGGACACGGCCGTGATACCGGTGCGCGGCAGCCCCAGTGCATCGAAGGCGCGCACGGTCACAAGCAGTGCCAGCGTGGAGTCCAGGCCGCCCGAAAGACCGATGGCTGCAGCCTTGGTGCCTGTATGGGCCAGGCGGGTCTTGAGGCCGGCGGTCTGCAGGTCGAGGATGGTCTCGCAGCGCTCGGCCAGATCACCGTGGTCGGCCGGCACAAAGGGCGCGCGGGGGAAGACACGGTCGATGCCGAGTGCATCGCGCAGGACAGGTTCGTCCGTCAGCACGCCCTCAAACGAAAATTCAACGGTCGTGGACTCCGGTGCATCGTCCGCGCGCGTCCACGTCGTCGAGCGACGGCGCTCGGCAACCAGGCGGTCAAGATCAACGTCGGCGATGGCCATATCACAGGTAAGCAGTTTGGTGGCGGCGAGCTTGGAGCCGTTTTCGTAGATAAGGTTCTCGCCCACAAAGACCATATCGGTCGTGGACTCGCCCTCGCTCGCATCCGCATAGGCATAGGCACAGTACAGGCGCGCGCTTTGGTTAGAGATAAGGCTGCGGCGGTAATCTGCCTTACCGATAATCTCGTCCGAGGCCGACGGGTTGAGAATCACCGTCGCACCGGCAAGCGCCATCTCGGTCGAAGGGGGCGCCGGCACCCACAGGTCCTCACAGACCTCAACGCCCAGCACCAGGTCCTCGGCGCCCTCATCACAGCAGCGGTAGACAAGCCCCGAGCCAAGCGGCACCGGACCCTGACCGGCAAATTCAACCCACACGGGATCGGCAGGCGCCGGGGCAAACCAGCGGCGCTCGTAGAACTCGCCATAGTTGGGCAGATACTTCTTAGCCGTAAGGCCCAAAAGCTCGCCCGCACAGCACACGGCCGCGCAGTTGTAGATGTTTTCGGCCACCGCAACGGGAAGGCCGACGGTAAAGACAATCGGCAGCTTGCGGGTTTCATCGAGGATATGCACCAGAGCAGCCTCGCAGGCATGCAGCAATGTGCGGTTATGGAACAGATCGGCCGCGGTATAGCCGGTCAGGTTAAGCTCGGGCAGCGCCAGCGCGCGAACGCCGCGCTCGGTAGCCTCGCGAACAGCCGCCAGCGCAACCTCGGCATTGCCCTCGACATCGGCCACGCGAATCCGCGGCGACGCCGCCGCCACACGCAAAAAGCCATCGTTCTCAACTTGGCCGTTTAGAAAATCGTTCATGCGAGCTCCAACACATCCGTTTAGCCGTAACAAGCGGCGGCGATAAAGTCCGCTCCCATTGTACTGTCAAGTTCAATCAGCGCTGATGGGGCAGGCTCATGATTAAGATTGAAAAAGAGAGGCCGGAATGGCGTTTAGCAGTAGAACGAAATCTCGTCCACAAGGAAAAATGCCTTCCATTTAGAGCAAATCAATTCATGCTGAGCGGCGATAATTTCACAGAGGTCGTCAAGTGTGCTCCGGGGAATCTTCGCTTTGTTATTAGCAACAATGCAACCTCCCCTGCGAGTCAGCCAGATTTTGGCCGAGTTATCTGAAGGCGCCCCCTTGCAAACATGGACATGGATTGGCTCGCCCGCTTCGTTGGACCAAAAGAAGACGCGATAGCCGCCAATAAGAAATAGGCTAGGCAACCTTAGCTCCTCCGCTTGCGGCATACCGATATAGAAGATGGGCATTGTTGCTCAGAAAAGTCTCGAAGCCTCGCTTTTCCTCGTCTGTAAAGCGCCCCTCCCACATGGTCCAATTGTAAGAAGGCAGCTCGCAGCGAGCGGAGTCGAAGCCCTCTGCCGTCGGTCGCTCAAAATGCACAATAACCTTTTCGATGTCGCCGTCGGCAATCAGGTCAGAATGGACGACCTCAGTGCCGTCTTCGAATGTCATATACGGATACATCACGGCAATCACCTCGCAATCGTTAATCCAGTTTAGCATCAAGCACTCATGCCAAAAACAGCGAGCGCCCTTGATAACTTGATGGTATCCGGCAAACGACACGTGCGATTCACATCTACTGGGTACCCTGATGGCTACATGAAACGAAGCAGATTTACACCGGGAGGACCCCGTATGACTACCAAGTACACCGACGCACCGCGTACCCGCGTCATGACTCCCGCCGCACTCAACAACGGCGTTCATGAGAATCACTCCATCGGCCAGACCATGGCCATCGCGCCCAAAAAAGGCCTGTTCGATGATATTTCCATTCCCCAGATCATCGCCGGTGCCGCAGCTGCGGCCACAAGCGTTGCGCTGGCCTCCAAAATCGGCATTGCCGGCTCGGTGATTGGCGCCGCCGTGAGCTCGGTCATCACCGTTGTCTCCTCGCAGGTCTACCGCCACTTTATCTCTGCGAGCGCCGAGGCTATCAAAAGTACGCACGCCGCCGTCGACTATCCCGCCGGCGCCTACGAGCCCGTTGAGCCCAATGCCGACGAGCACCTCGGCGGAGCTGCGACCACGCAGGAGATGCGTCAGGTTGCGGGACGCGCGACCACGGCCCGCGTTGCCCCTAACAGCTTGCGCGCCAAGGCCGCGGCAGAACGCAGCCAGACGCAAAAGAAGGTCATCATCTTCTCGGTCGCCATTGCGATCGTTGCGGTCATTGCCTGCGCCGGAGCAATCCTCATCACCACTTCCGGCGAGGGTTTGGGCGCGCGCCCCGAACCGATCCTTTCATCGCGCACGACCGAAAGCGATGCAAATGGCAACGACCAGACGCAGGACCAGCAGGCGCGGACGGGTGAAACGCAAGACAGCTCTACCTCTGACGATTCGTCTTCGAACACCCAAAACCAGCCGCAGGGCACCGATTCCTCTACGATCAACAACGGCACTCAGTCCGGCACGACCGACTCAAGCCAAACAACCGACGGCTCGCAGCCGAGCACGAGCGATCAGACGGGCAACAATGCTGCGGGAACGGACTCTACCGACAGCAACAACACCAGCAGCTCAAACGGCACCGCATCTGGCACAACATCTGACAGTGCAAGCCAGGGCACGGCATCGGGCAACTAGGTGCTCCATCCCACAAATAGACGACCTGCATAGCGGGCGCGAATCGACTACGGTTCGCGCCCGTTTGCCTTGGGCGCCGTCATGGCAAGCCCTGCGCGATGGTAAGATGCTCTACGTGTGTAAAGAGGAGATTTGCCATGAGCAAGACAATAGTTAAGCCCGTGCTTTCGCCGGGCAACCATATCTATCTGTATCGCCTACTGCGCGATGCAATTGGATGTGGCAAGCAAACGTTTATGACGCAGGTTGAGGAAGCGCTCGCCGCCGGCGATATGGCCGCCTGCGACCTGGGCTTTGAGTCCACGCGCGAATTGCTCGAGGAGCTCGACGACTGCATTAAGCTAACCGTCTTTAAAGGTGGTCGCCTGTATGCCACCGTCATCGCCAACGAAGCTTGGGATGCGGCCCTTGCCAAGGGTGAGGACAAGCCCAAGGCCGCCAAGGGTGCCAAGCAGTCCTACAAGAAGAAAAAGCGCGGCGAGAAGGACCTCAAGGCCGTGCGCCCCAAGCACGCTAAGCGTCCCGAGCCTGAGCCTGTTGTTGAGGTCGAGGCCGTGCCGGAGCCTGAAGTGGAGATTGAAGTCGTTGTTGAGACAGCGATAGAAATCGAAACCGAAATTGCCGCCACGACCGATTCCGAAGTTACGTCCGAGCAGGAAGTCACCGAGACTTCCGAGCCAGCAATCGAAGAGCCGGCCGACGAGCCCGAAACGCATGTGTTCCAAAACAGCGATATCTTTGGCGACGATGCCGAGGATGGTCAAACCGATGAGCCCGCCGAGCAGAGCGCCATCGCAGCAACACCGGAGCCCGAGGCACCCCAGCCCGCCATTTCGCTCACGGTGGTCTACGACCCCGAGAACGCCAACGCCGGCATCACCACAATGGTGTCTACGCCCGTCGAGGCAAAGCCAAGCGTCGAGAACGAGAATGCGGCGCAGGTTGAAGTTGAAACCGCAACTGCAGACGCGCCCGATACGGTGAAACCGGCAGATTCCGCGACTGAACCGGAAGCGACACTGGAGCCCGCACCTGCCACCAAACCCGTGCCCGCACCCGTTTGCGACCAGGCTCCCGCACCTGCACCGACTCCGGCCCCCGCTGCGGCACCAATCCCTGCGCCCGCGCCACCGGCCATTCCCGAGGACTTCCCCGTCGACTTCGCAACCGAAGTCTTCTGCCCCAGCCCGCTGTTGCACCAGCTGTCGACCTACCTCCCCTACGGCGCCGACACACTCGGCATCGTCGGCGAGTACTACTGGATCGCCCGCGAGCGCGGCTCCATCGAGGCCGCACGCAACCGCGCAAGCTTCCCGCTGCGCTACACGCAGGCCGGCGAGCGCCACGAAGTCACCGTGCGCATCCGTCGTAACACCACCGGCGGCCTCGGCGCCGCCTGGACCATCGACAAGGTCGAAGAACCCGCCGAATAGCAAAAAGGGACGATAACCCTCAAGGTTATCGTCCCTTTCTCGTTAGGTCACCTGAGCTCGGCTAATCTCGCGTCAGTTTCCTGTGGATGCGATGCGGCTGGGCTGCATCCTCGCCCAGGCGCTCAATGCGGTTGGCCTGATAGGCCTCAAAGTTGCCCTCGAACCAGTACCAGTTGCCCGGATTCTCGTCGGTGCCCTCCCACGCCAGGATGTGTGTGGCGACACGGTCCAGGAACATACGGTCGTGGCTAATGACCACGCTGCAGCCCGGGAACTCGAGCAGCGCCGCTTCGAGCGAGGACAGCGTCTCGACGTCGAGGTCGTTCGTGGGCTCGTCGAGGAGCAGCAGGTTGCCGCCCTGCTTGAGCGTGAGCGCCAGGTTCAGACGGTTGCGCTCGCCGCCGGAGAGCACGCCGGCGCGCTTCTGCTGGTCCTGGCCCTTAAAGCCAAAGCTTGCCACATAGGCGCGGCTGGGGACCTCGGTCTCGCCGACCATCATGTGGTCCAGGCCGTCCGAGACGACCTCCCACAGATTCTTGTCGGGATCGATGCCCTCACGGTTCTGATCGACGTAGGAAATCTTGACGGTCTCGCCCACCTCGAGCTCACCCGAGGTCAGCGGCTCCAGGCCAACAATCGTCTTGAACAGCGTGGTCTTACCGACGCCGTTGGGGCCGATCACGCCGACGATGCCGTTGCGCGGCAGAGTGAACGAAAGATCGTCGATGAGCACACGGCCATCGAACTCCTTGTGCAGGTGATGGGCCTCCAGAACCTTGTTGCCCAGACGCGGGCCCACAGGAATGCGGATGTCGGTCCAGTCGAGCTTCTGGCTTGCGCGGGCCTCGGCCTCCATCTCCTCGTAGCGGGCCAGACGGGCCTTGTTCTTGGCCTGACGGGCCTTAGGCGAGCTGCGCACCCACTCGAGCTCGGCCTCCATGCGCTTGGCGAGCTTGGCATCGCGGTTGCCCTGGGCCTCGATACGAGCGGCCTTGGTCTCCAGATACGTGGAGTAGTTGCCCTTGTAGGGATAGAGGTGACCACGGTCGACCTCGCAGATCCACTCGGCGACGTTGTCCAGGAAGTAACGGTCGTGCGTGACGGCCAGAACGGCACCCTGGTAGTTGTGCAGGAAGTGCTCGAGCCACAGGATCGACTCGGCGTCCAGGTGGTTCGTGGGCTCGTCGAGCAGCAGCAGGTCGGGGGCCTCGAGCAGTAGCTTGCACAGGGCCACGCGACGGCGCTCGCCGCCGGAGAGCACGTTAACCGGCATGTCGGAATCGGGCAGCTGCAGGGCGTCCATGGCCTGGCCGAGCTTGGAATCGATATCCCAGCCGTCGGCGGCGTCGATCTCGTCCTGGAGCTTGCCCATCTCGGCCATGAGGGCATCCATGTCACAATCCGGATCGCACATCTCCTCGCCGATCTTGTTAAAGCGATCGACCTTGGCGATCATGTCGCCAAACGCCATGCGCACGTTCTCGATGACGGTCTTGTCGTCGTCGAGCGGCGGCTCCTGCTGCAGGATGCCTACAGTGTAGCCGGGGGTAAGTCGAGCGTCGCCGTTGGAGACTTCCTCGATGCCGGCCATAATCTTGAGCAGGGTCGACTTGCCCATGCCGTTGGGGCCCACGACACCGATCTTGGCGCCGGGATAGAAGCTCAGGGTCACGTCGTCAAGAATCACCTTGTCGCCATGGGCCTTACGAGCCTGATACATCTGGTAGATAAACTCTGCCATGATCACTCCGTTTTCATGCGGAGGGGCCGGCTGTCGCCGTTCCCCTATGTGCGGATTTTGGTCATACGCTGCGTATTGTCGCACGACCAGCACGTGCGGCACGGTACCAGCCCCTTCGTCTACCGAAAGACCACGTCCCCGCTGCATACACCCATCGCCCCATTCGTGGTCAAATTATGGATTCAGAATATCTCATACTGTTAGATATTTCTCCTGAGCATAATACCTAATAGTATTAGCTAATCATAAAGGAGGACCGATGGCAGCAACAACAGAAGCCCAGATCGAGTCGAGCGTCGAATCTACCTATGACGCCGCGAGCCTCCCCGCCGCAATCATAACCCGCGCATTCGGCACCATCAGCAACGTTGGAGGAACGGAGGCACTCAACGCCTCGCGCGGCGAGATGGGCGTACTCGGCTACCTCGCCTCGCACGACAATGTGACGACCCCTTCAAAGCTCATCGATGCCCTGGGTGTCTCGAGCGCACGCGTCGCCAACGCGCTCAAAACGCTCGAGCGCAAGGGATATATCGTACGCGAGACCAATCCCGACGACGGCCGCAGTGTGATCGTGCGCCTCACGCCCGAGGGCAGAGCATACGGCGATGCCAACTTCGAAGCGGCCGTGGCGCACCTTGGCAAGTTGCTCTCGCCCCTAAGCGACGCCGAGCAGATTGAACTCGCACGGCTCGTCGAAAAAATGGCGCGTCCGCTCGTCCGATAAAACAACCGGCGCCAGGTCTTCGCCACCTCGCTGGCGGCAACCCAGACCATGGTACCGATTTAAACCCGCCCGCCTAACGGCGGGTTTTATCCAGCTATTTATCTAATAGTGAAAGGTAATTTCCATTATGCTCAAAATGCTCAAATACCTTGACGGGCGCCAACGTCGACAGGCGCTGGTCACGCTGGTATTTGTTGTCCTGCAGGTGTGGCTCGATCTCACCTTGCCCGATTACATGGCAAATATCACGTCGCTTGCCGAAACGCCCGGCTCCACCATGGGCGAAATCTGCGTACAGGGCCTGTACATGATGCTTTGCACCGGCGGATCGCTCGTCTGCAACGTGATCTGCGTGTACTTTGCCTCGCGCGTCGCAACAGGACTTGCTCGCACGCTGCGCGGCAAGGTCTTTAATCAGGCGCTCGTGCTCTCAAAGGGCGATGTCGATCGCATCGGTGCCGCTTCGCTCGTCAACCGCTGCACCAATGACATCACGCAGATCCAAAACCTCGTCTCGATGGGCCTCTCAGTCATCATCAAGGCGCCCGTGATGGCCATCTGGGCAATCATCAAGATTGTCGGCTATGGCTGGGAATGGACACTTGCCACCGGCATTTCAGCGCTGAGCATCGTGCTCGGACTGTCGCTCACCGTCGTGGTCTGCATTCCGCGCTTTCAGAAGATTCAAGGTCTCACCGACGTGCTCAATCGCCTGCTGCGCGAGCACCTGACAGGCATCCGCCCCGTTCGCGCCTACAACGCGGAAAACTACGAGCGCAACCGTTTTGCGAATGCGAACAAGGAACTCACAGACAACAACCTCACCGCCAACCGCGTGATGGCCATTATGAACCCGGGCATGACGCTCGTTACCTCGGGCCTTCCGCTCGCGGTCTATTGGATCGGTGCCGTGCTGATCGAAGCCGCGGCCCCCGGCGCGCGCCTCACGCTCTTCTCGCAGATGGTTGTGTTCTCAAACTACGGCATGCAGGTGGTCCTTGCCTTCGTGCTGCTTAACATGGTCTTTGTGATCTTGCCGCGCGCTCAGGTAGCGGCGAAGCGTGTGAGCGAGGTCATCGAAGCCGCACCCGCCGTGACCGACGGGCCGGGCATCGAAAGCGCCCAAATCGCCCCCGACGAGCGCGGCTGCATTGAGTTTTGCGATGTCTCCTTCACCTACCCCGACGATGGCACGCCTGGTCTTACCCACGTGAGCTTTAGGGCGGAACCGGGCCAGACGGTTGCCGTTGTGGGCGCCACGGGCTCGGGCAAGACGACGCTTGTCCAGCTCGTCGATCGCCTCTTCGATGCAACCGAAGGCAAAGTCCTTATCGACGGACACGACGTACGCGACTTTACGCTCGGGCAGCTCCATGAGCGCATCGGTTATATTCCGCAGACGGCCACGCTCTTTAAGGGCACCGTCGCCAGCAATATCGCCTACGGCAAGACCGATCACGAAATCACCCGCGACGATATCTCGACGGCACTCACCGTCGCACAATCCGCCGACTTTGTAAGCCGCATGGACGGCGGCGTCGATGCCGTCATTGAGCAAGGCGGCCGCAACGTCTCCGGCGGTCAGCGTCAGCGCCTTGCCATGGGCCGCGCCATCGCGCGCAAGCCCGAGATCCTCGTCTTCGACGATTCGTTCAGCGCACTCGACTTCGCAACCGACCGCAAGCTCCGTAAAGCACTCATCGAGCGCTGCGGCGACGTAACCAAGCTTATCGTCGCGCAACGCGTGAGCACGGTTCGGGATGCCGACCTTATCGTCGTGCTCGATGGCGGAGCCTGCGTGGGCGCCGGAACGCACGACGAGCTCATGCATAGCTGCCAGACCTATCAGGAAATCGTGAGCTCCCAGCTCTCCAAGGAGGAAATCGACCATGCCTAACTCCAGCATGCCCGGCATGAGCGACGCAAAGACCGCTCACCAAAGCGTTGACCTCGGCCACGCCTTCAAACGCCTTGCTCGTTACTGCCGCGCTTGGCTTCCCACCGTCGCCATCGCGAGCGTCCTCGCACTCGCCGGCGCCGTCCTCAACCTTATCGGACCCGGCAAACTCGGCGAAATCAGCGATATCATCACCGCCGGCATCACCGGAACCGTGGATATGGGCGCCGTTCAGTCCGTCGGCCTCTTCCTCGTCATCCTCTACGTTCTGGGATTCGTCCTCAATTTTGCGCAAGGCTTTCTCATGGCAAACGTCACGCAATACGCCACGGCCAAGATGCGTGCAGACGTGTCCGACAAGACCGACCGCCTGCCCCTCAAGTTTTTGGATCGTAAGCCCACCGGCGAGGTCCTGTCGCTTGTATCCAACGACGTCGACTCCGTGGCGCAGTCGACGAACCAGTCGATCAGCACGCTTGTGAGTTCGCTTGCCCAGCTGGTGGGGTCCGTCATTATGATGTTCGCCACCAACTGGATCATGGCAGCCGCCGGCATCGGCGCGGCATTTTTGGGCATGGTGCTCACGAGCGGCATCATCAAGCGCTCACAGCCCTACTTTGCGCGACAGCAGGCAGCGCTCGGCACCGTCGACGATCAGGTCGAAGAGGTCATGGGCGGCCTCGATGTTGTCAAGGTCTGCAACGGCGAGGCCGGCGAGATGGAGCGTTTTGCCACCAACAACGCCGCGCTCGAAGACGCCGCATGGAAGAGTGCCTTCCTCTCGGGTGCGATGATGCCCCTTATGATTTTCGTCGGTAACCTGAGCTACGTGATCGTATGCATCGTGGGTGGCTTACTCGCGCTCTCGGGCGCCATCCCCTTTGGCACCGTGGTCGCGTTCATGCTCTACATCCGCCTCTTTACCCAGCCGCTGCAGAACATCTCGCAGGCCGCGAGCTCGGTTCAGACCATGGCTGCCGCGTGCGAGCGCGTCTTCGATTTCCTGGAAGAGCCCGAGATGGCAGATGAATCCGGCAAGACCGCTCGTATCGAATCCCCGCGCGGCGAGGTCGATTTCCGCCACGTGCGCTTTGGCTACGACGAGGACGTCGGCATCATCCACGACTTTAGCGCCAAGGCGCCCGCCGGCAAGAAGGTCGCCATCGTCGGCCCCACGGGCGCCGGCAAGACCACGCTCGTCAATCTCCTCATGCGCTTCTACGAGGTGGGCGGCGGCAACGTCTACATCGACGGTATCGACACGGCAAGCGTCACGCGCGAGAACCTGCACGAGCAGTTTGGCATGGTGCTGCAGGACACATGGTTTTTCCAGGGCACGCTTCGCGAAAACATCGCGTTCGATGCCACCGGCGTCACCGACGAGCGACTCGATGAGGTCTGCGAGGCATGCGGCCTACTCAAGTGGGTGCGGAGCCTGCCCGCGGGCTACGACACCGAGCTCGAACCCGGCAGCGTTTCGGCCGGCCAGCGCCAGCTCATTACCATCGCGCGCGCCATGGTTAAAGACGCCCCGCTGCTTATCCTTGACGAGGCGACCAGCTCGGTCGATACCCGAACCGAGCTGCACGTCCAGCGCGCCATGGACACACTCATGCAGGGGCGCACGAGCTTTGTCATCGCGCACCGCCTCTCGACGATTCGCGATGCCGACCTGATCCTCGTGATGGATCACGGCGATGTGGTCGAGTCCGGCAATCACAAGGAGTTGCTGGCGGCAGGCGGCGCCTATGCCAAGCTCTACAACTCACAGTTTGAGCAGGCGGCGTAGCGCGGCGGCGTGCTCCGTATGCAACATGCGGCCATGTGGGCGATTGCGCCACATGGCCGCATCCAAACCGCGCAATGCGTTTTACGTTCAACTGGACTGTAGTGTGGGAGTAGGGGCTATCCCCTGCTCCCCTTTTTCCGCCACAGCAGATACGAGTAAAGGTACATGGCCCCGACTGACCCAAGCGCCAGTACCGTGATTGCCACGGCAACGACCTCGCTCGAAAGCGCTGTGCCCACCGCGCCCATCACGATGAGCCCGGCTCCCAGCACCATAAAGCAGGCGCCGCCGAAGCGCTGCGTGCGCCGCCAGTTCTCCGGATCGGCAAGTGCCCAAGGTGTCTTAACACCAAGCGTGTAGTTTTGTTTCACGCGTGGCAGGTAGTTTCCCATGCCGATAAAGAGCACGCCGATTGAGCCAGACACAAGCAAGTTGACCGCTCCGGTCGTAGGCACCATACCCCATACCGTAAGCTCGCTCAGCCAGCTGATAGCGCACATGAGCACCGTGAATACAATTACAAAGCCTTGGTAGAATTTGCCGGATTTGCGATATGCCTCGCCCTTGGGATCGATGCGCGGCACCACGCAGAACATTGCGAGAAGCACCAGCGGCAGCGCGCCGAGCGCAGACGCCATCCAGCTGGGGCCCCAACCGTCAACAGCGCCACTCGCACCCCAATGCGTGGGAATCTGCGCAGGCAGACTCGGCATCACCATGAGGTGCGCTACGACATTGGCGACGCACAGAACGACCAGCGCAATCCACACGCGCGACGATACCCCCGTGGGGTGAATGCCCTTGTTTTCGTTATTCATCCTTATCACCTTCCGTGTTTGTAAAGCCCATAAACCAACCGATCAAGTCCTGCATGACGGTGGTGTTTAAGCTGTAAACGATGTTTTGGCCATGACGTTCATCGGTCACCAACCCGGCGTTTTTGAGCGTCGCCAAGTGATGGCTCAGCGACGGCTTACTGATATCGAAATGCTCGGCAAGCTCCCCCGCCGTGCAATTGCCCTCGCGCAGCAACTCCAAAATGCGCCGTCGCGTTGGATCGGCAAGCGCCTTAAAACCCTCTCCCGGCATAAGACCTCCTCTCATCATCTCTCATGACGCGCACACTATACTCGATATTTAGATGTTTGTCTAACTGTCTAATCTTGTACTCAAAAAAATAGCCGCCTCCGCGTAATGCGAAGACGGCCACTTCTCACGCTACAAACGTGTTTGGGAGTTGGCCAACCCGCTGCAACGGGTGCCATCTGCTTTATCTTATGCGAATCCCGATCCCATTTCAACAAACCCCAAGGGTTCAAATGGAATCGTAATAATACCTATAATGGCGATAGCTAAAACACGACCTGCTTCCCCATCGGAGGATATTTATGACCGAAACCACTGCCGCAGCCGCCATCGAGACACGCGACACCAAGCTCGAGATCATCATGGGCCGCGAGGCACTTAATAAACTCGCCAACGCCACGGTGTTGGTGCTCGGCTGCGGAGGTGTGGGCTCCAATTGCTGCGAGGCACTTGCCCGCGGCGGCATTGGTCATTTCGTCATTCTTGACAAGGACATCATCGCTCCAAGCAATATCAATCGCCAGGCCATCGCCTTTCACAGCACCGTCGGCAAGCGCAAAGTGGACGTGATGGAAGCCATGATTCGCGATATCAATCCCGCCGCCACCGTTATCAAGCGCACCGAATACCTGCTGAGCGACAACATCGACGAGTTCTTTGCGAGCGTTTTTGAGCAGACGGGCGGCAAGCTCGACTACGTCGTCGACGCCATCGACACCATCTCGGCCAAGCTCACCATTGCCAAATATGCTCAGGACCACGACATTCGTTTGGTTAGCTCCATGGGCGGGGCCAACAAACTCCATCCCGAGTGCCTCCGCTTTGCCGACATCTTCGATACGGTACGTGACCCCATGAGCCGCATTATGCGCAAAGAATGTAAGAAGCGCGGAATCAAAAGCCTGCACGTGCTGTTTAGCTGCGAGGAATCGGTCAAGACTCAGCGCCGTGACCCTTCCAACATCCATGAGCGCACTGAACTTGGAACCGCCAGCTTTATGCCACCCATCATGGGTCAGATGATTGCCGGAGAGGTCATTCGCCAGATCAGTGGACGCGGTACCGAACGCGTACGCGCTGACGGCCAGCGCCTGGACTAGCAAGGCACACCGCGATGGAGCTGCAGTCCTTTGATACTCACTGTCACCTCGACCTGATGGCCAGCCCGGACGCCGTTGCCCACGAAGCCGCAGCGATGGAACTGGGGCTCTTTGACTGCGGCGTCGATCCGCGCGATTTCGCAACGGCAAATAAACGCGCCGGCATTATTCCCAACGTTATTGCGGCCGTCGGCCTCCACCCTTGGTGGATTGCCGATGGCCGATGTGGGGCCGCCGAGGTCGACCTGCTTTGCGAGCTCGCCAGCCGAGAGCGCTTTATCGGCGAGGTCGGACTCGACTTCTCGTCACGCTTTGCAGGCACCGGAGGAATCCAGACGCAGGCATTTGAGCGGCTTTGTCAGACGCTATCGCAGCACCCACTCACTGGGCGCGTCCTGTCCATTCACGCCGTTCGCGCGGCGGGGGCAGCCTTGGACATTTTGGAGTCGAGCGGCCTTCTAAAGGACGATCCCAACTCCCCTATCATCATCTTCCACTGGTTTAGCGGTACCTCGGATGAGCTCGTCCGTGCGCGCCACGCAGGCAGCTTCTTTTCCATCAATGAACGCATGCTTGCGACCAAACGCGGGCGCGAATACGCACGACAGATTCCACTCAACCACTTGTTGCTCGAAACCGATGCGCCAGCCGAGCAAAATAAGGAAACCACTGCGCGACAACTCGTCGATTCGCTCGCGAGAACCTCCGAAGTCGTTGCCGCAATCAAAAAATGCGACACGCAGAGCATCAAGTCGGCTGTTTTGGGAAATACCCATTCCATTTTCGACCTTCGCTGACCCCGGTGGGCAAAAAATGCCAAATATGAGTACTGTTGCAAAGCTAGTCACATTATTTTGCAACAAAACAGTGCCTTGATAATGTACATTCGTTCATTATCAAGGCTTATTTGCATGGGTAAAGCCATATTTAGCAGGTTTTAATCGGCCGCAGGCACTCAACTAGGCCCTCAAAAGCTATTTTTCGCTGTTACTAAATTAGTGACAGTACTCATATTTGGCATTTTTTGCCCACGGGGTCCCAGGGAGGCGACAATTCGACTCACCGGGACTGCTCTCACCTATTCGGAAATCGGCGCTCCATGGCCCCAGGAGCCTTCCATGCCGCATACGGTCGAAGCAAACCCCGCCGCAAAGTCGAGTGCGCGCTCGATGGCCTCAGCACCATCCTCGCCACGCTTAGCGGAATCGAGATAGCACATCAGGAACGAAGTCAGGAACGAGTCGCCCGCACCCATGGTGTCCTTCATGTCTGCCACGGGCTTGGCATGCTGCCGATAGTAACGCTCGCCGTCATAGGCAATGCAACCCTCAGCGCCAGCCGTTGCGGACACAAAACATGGGCCCAAGCCCTTCAACCAGGCAAGGCGCTCGCGAATCTCATCCTCGCTCGCAGCGTCTGCCGCGCTAAAGAACGCGAAGTCAACGTAGGGAGCAATCTGCTCGTAGTACTCGTCGGTCGAATCGTCCGAGAAGTCAAACGAAACGGTAATACCCGCTGCCTTCAGCTTAGGCAGCTCGCGCTCGGTAAAGCAGTAGTTACCCGAATGGACCACATCAAACTGTTTCATATACGCCAGATCAAAACGATCGAGCACATAGCGCGCATCGCCACGGATACCGCCCTCGTTGGAACCAAGGAAGACACGGTCACCGTCAACGACGGTCACGCGAGCCGCTCCGTTCTCGCCAATCATCTGCTCGCACTTGTCAAGCTCGATACCCTCATCCCCGAGGCTTGCAATGACATGCTCGGCAGCAGCGTCATTGCCAAAAATGCCCATGTATGCGGAGCGTGCGGCACCGCATTTCTTGGCATACACGGCGAAGTTCACCGCATTGCCGCCAGGATACATGGTGTGGATATGCTCGTAGCGGTCGACGACGTTGTCGCCAAACCCCAGTGCGCTCACGTTAAAAGCCATGCCGCCGCCTCTCTCTTATGCCAACGGAGCTACTGTTGTAACAGCAGTACCGCCCAGGATCTACGCGAGTTCCAGCAGTTCCGGCAGCTGGTCGATAATCTTGTCCGCGGCATCCTGGCTAAATCCAAAGCGCTCCTCGCGCTTGGCAATGACTGTCAGGCCGGCTCGCTTGCCGGCAGTGATTCCAGGCACCGAATCCTCAACGCAGCAGCAGCGATTCGCGGGCAGCCCCAGCAGGTCCAGCGCATGCAGGTAGATGTCGGGCTCGGGCTTGCTCTCCTTAAACTGCTCGCCGCTCACCACATACTCAAAGGCATCCGACAGCCCGCACGCATTGAGCACTTCCTCGATGCTATCCATGGGAGACGAGCTAGCAAGCGCCACGCGAACGCCACGGCGCGGCAGCTCTCGAATCGTATCCACGGCGCCTGGGTTAATCAAAGCCTGATAGTCGCGCGGACGCTTATGCGCCCACTCGTCCCAACGGGTCAACGCTTCCTCGCCAGTAAAATGCCCCTTACCGGCGCGCTCAAACCAATCGACCAGCATATGCAGGAAGAATTGATGCGAGGTACCGACCTGCCCATTCAACTCCTCTTGAGTCAGATTAAGCCCAAGCTCCTTGGCAAACGCGGCAGTCTCGCCCAGGTAGTAATACTCGGTATCGACAATCACGCCGTCCATGTCAAAGATAACGGCGTCGAACGGAAATGCGGACACGGCACCCTCCCTAACAAAAGGGCGCCTGTAAGCAGGCGCCCGAACCATGCATTATCGGCGATTCTAACCCAGCAGCTTATCCAGCGCCACCGCAATACCGTCTTCGTTGTTATTGGCGGTCACCATCTGGGCTACAGCCTTAACCTCATCGACGGCGTTGCCCATGGCAACACCGGTACCGGCCCACTCAATCATGGACTTGTCGTTCTGGCCGTCGCCAAACGACACGACCTCACTGGCATCGATGCCGAGCTTGGGCAGGGCACCCTCGAGCGCACGGGCCTTGTCGATACCGGGCGCCGTGTACTCAAAGTACCAGTCGGCCGTAAACATGCCCGAAAGCGTCTGAGTAAAGGGCGCGTACATCTCCTCGTGATGCGCTTGCAGATAGGCCGGGTCACCCGCAGTGAGTAGCTTGTCCACGGGATAAGCATCAGCGACCTCATGCAGGCTCTCCACCTCGCGAATCTTAAGATCGCACGCGTCGCGCTCATACTTGACGATATTCTTCTGCGAGCCGTCAGGCAGCGTGATCATGCAATGGTACGAGTCCTCGACGTGCAAATCGCGACCGAGCGAAATCATAGGGATCACGTCAAAATTGCGCAGATGATCAATCAGACGGTGCAGTTCGTCAGCCGGCATGGCCTGATCGAACAGCACCTCGTCGGTCTGGGCATCGACGACGTGAGCGCCGTTAAAGGCCACCAGCAGACCGTCATGGTTTTGAAGGTCGAGCTCCTGCGCCAAGGCGTGCAGCCCCCATGCGGGGCGGCCCGAAGCCAGAATAAGCTTAATGCCCGACTCCTGCGCCGCGAGCAACTTCTCACGCGTGCGCGGACTGATGACCTTTTGGTCATTGGTGAGCGTACCGTCGATATCCATCGCAATGGCTTTGATTGCCATATATGCCTCCCTGCATCGCTTTTATCGCGCTTCATCATATCCGAGGCGGGCGTCCCTCACACGGATTAATTGAGGACGAATGCAAAACACACCGAACGATTGCGGACAAATGGCAAATTGCAAAGGGCCCGTATCCCAACAGATACGGGCCCCTTCTTCGATGAGCTAGCTCAGCAGACAAAGACTACTTGCGGTGAGCGCGATAGAACTCGATGAGTGCCTGGGTCGAAGCGTCCTGCTCGGCCTTGGCAGCGTCGTCGTGGAAGGCAGGCGTGATCTGCTTGGCAAGCTGCTTGCCCAGTTCGACACCCCACTGGTCGTAGGAGTCGATACCCCAAACCGTACCCTCGACAAACACGATGTGCTCGTACAGGGCGATGAGCTCACCAAGCGCGAACGGGGTCAGCGTGTCGCCGAAGATCGAGGTCGTCGGGCGGTTGCCCTCAAAGCAGCGAGCCGGGACGATTTGCTCGGGCGTGCCCTCGGCACGGACCTCGTCAGCCGTCTTACCAAAGGCAAGCGCCTTGGTCTGAGCGAGGAAGTTGCCCAGGAACAGCTCATGGACGTCCTGGCCACCGTCGGTGTCCGGGTTAGCAGTGTTGGCGAAGGCGATAAAGTCGGCCGGAACCACCACGGTGCCCTGATGCAGCAGCTGATAGAACGCGTGCTGGCCGTTGGTGCCGGGCTCGCCCCAGTAGATCTCACCGGTATCGGAGGTCACGGCGCTGCCGTCCCAACGGACATGCTTGCCGTTGGACTCCATGGTGAGCTGCTGCAGGTAAGCCGGGAAGCGATGCAGGTACTGGCAGTACGGCAGCACGGCATGGCTCTTGGAGCCAAAGAAGTTGACGTACCAGACATTGAGCAGGCCCATCAGCGCAACGGCGTTCTGCTCGAGCGGAGTGTTGCAGAAGTACTCGTCGATGGCGTGGAAGCCCTCGAGGAACTGCTGGAAGCGCTCGGGACCGAGCACGACGATCAGGGACAGGCCCACGGCGGAGTCAACGGAGTAACGGCCGCCGACCCAGTTCCAGAAGCCAAAGGCGTTGGCCGGGTCGATACCGAAGGCCTCGACCTTGTCGAGTGCGGTAGAGACGGCGACAAAGTGCTTAGCCACAGCCTCGGCGTTCTGCTCATCGGAGCCGTCGATGGCGCCCTGGGCCTTGAGCTGCTCGAGCATCCAAGTCTTGACCTCGCGAGCGTTGGTAAGCGTCTCGAGCGTGGTAAAGGTCTTGGAGACGATGATCACGAGCGTGGTCTCGGGATCCAGGCCCTTGAGCTTCTCGGCCTGGTCGTTGGGATCGATGTTGGAAATGTAGCGGCAGTCGATGCCGGCGTCGGCGTAGGGACGCAGGGCCTCGTATGCCATGACCGGGCCCAGATCGGAGCCGCCGATGCCGATGGACACCAGGTGCTCGATCTTCTTGCCGGTAACGCCCTTCCACTCACCGGAGCGCACGCGCTCGGCAAAGGCATACATACGGTCGAGGACCTCGTGCACGTCGGCGACAACATCCTGGCCGTCAACGATGAGCTGGCCCTTCTCGCTCGCCGGGCGGCGCAGCGCGGTGTGCAGCACGGCGCGGTCCTCGGTAGTGTTGATGTGCTCGCCGGAGAACATGGCTTCGCGGCGCTCCTCGAGCTTAACCTCGCGGGCCAAATCGCACAGCAGCTTAACGGTCTCGTCGGTCACCAGGTTCTTGGATAGATCGAAATGCAGGTCACCGGCGTCAAAGCTCAGCTTGTTCACGCGCTCGGGATCGGCGGCGAACCAGGCCTTGAGGTCGATGCCCTCGGCCTCGAGCTTCTCCTGATGAGCCTCGAGCGCCTTCCAAGCGGCGGTCGACGTGGCGTCGATAGGTGCGGCAACAGTTGCCATAAAGTCCTCCTCAGCATACGGGCGCGTGTCCCCATGCGCCCGGACATTCAGATGCCACTATTCTAGCTCAGGTCAAGACCGTAATCAGCGAGCGTTATCAATCCGCCCCCAAACGGCGACCGACCAAAAAGGGACAGGTTTATTTTGGAAGGTCAAACGCTTTACCTATCAAAACTATGCGGCGGCGCACACACTGGCGAGCAACTCACGCAAGGGAGAGCCAATGCCATCCAGGAGCTCAGGCGCGATAATGGCAAAGACGGGCACTTCGCCTCTACCCACAGCCGCAGGCACCTTTCCCTCCGAGACAATGCAGCCATGGGGAACAAAACCGTCCTCGCCAGAATCGAGCACCGCCATACGACGGGCAACCTCGCGCGCAAATCCAGCCGTGTCGGCATCCCCAATCGCAAGCACAAAGTCGACGCCCTCGTCGGTGGCCAAGGCAACAGCCTCATCTACCAGTTCGTCTCCCCCCTCGCCCTCAACCGAGCCACAACGGAACAGCGCGCGCTCCAACAATGCCCGGTCAAGCGACCCAAGCGCCGCCGCAACGAGCTCGTCGCGCGTATGCTTGTCGCCGCCCAGCACTACCAGTGCCTTGGTGCCGCCGTAGTGGGCGACCAGGCGCCCGCACCAACGTGCCACGTCGCCATCCGCGACAAGGCGCGTTGGCATACCAAACCCATAGTTGACCATCTACCCCACAACCCTTCCATGCTTTTAAGGTGAAACAGATCGTTAGGCTCATGCTACGAAGCAAGGTTTTCCGAGCTGTTTCGTGCTCTTTAGGGCTGCGTTAAAACCCGAATCAATCAAAACGGGACGCACAGATGGCTATGCCGCGATAAACGGAGGCACCAGGCGCACAAATAAGATGAGCCAAGCTAGCGCCAGGCAAAATCCACCCAGTACATCAGAAGCGTAGTGCACCCCCAGATAAATGCGACTGACACCAACAGCGAGAATGACGCACGCAAGCGCCATCACGGCAAACACGTTAGACGAAAGGCCGCCGGCTCCTCCCTGCACGAGCCATATGCCATATCCGTAAAACGCCATAGCAGCCATCGAATGGCCCGAGGGAAAACTGAGTCCCGGAGCCTCCACAAGCCGATATCCTTGGGGGCGAGGGCGGCGCACCAACACCTTAAGGAGCTGATCGATGGCACTGATGACGCCGACATTGACAGCGGCGCACATAACCTGAATCCGACAGGGCGCCCATATAAACGTGGCGACCAGCACGCCCACGACAACCGGTAGCGATGCCATGTTCGAAACGGATTTCATCGCAACCGTCAACGCCGGCGAACGAAGCTTCTCAACGAAAAGCGCGTAGCCCAACCTGTCGATTCTCATGGCCTGTCGCTTAAGCACCTTAACCAGCAGGCAAGCAAAGACTGCAAGACACAGCACGGCCAGTACCAAAAGCGCAAGATCACCCATATCGGCGGTCATCTATATCCCTTCAGCGTATCCATCACATCAAGGTTAACGACCTAGCGTAAGCGCCCCGTAAACCTACCAAAAAGGACGGGTTTCTTTTAGATAGGCCAAACGATTTACCGAGCAAAATAAACCTGTTCCTTTTTGGCAGGTCTGGTATTATCGAACAAGTATTCGATGGGAACATATGTTTGATGAGGAGGACCCGGTGGAGCACGGTCGGCGTACGTACATCTGTATCGACCTCAAGACGTTTTACGCCAGCGTCGAGTGTGTCGACCGTGGGCTCGATCCGCTTACCACCAACTTGGTCGTGGCCGACGAGTCTCGCGGCCGCACGACGATCTGCTTGGCCATCACACAGGCGATGAAGGACCTCGGTATCCATAACCGCTGCCGCTTGTTCGAAATTCCCAACGGCATCGACTACATCAAAGCCGTACCGCGCATGCAGCACTATATGGAGGTATCGGCGCAGATCTACGGTATCTACCTGGAGTACGTAAGCCCGCAAGACGTCCACGTCTATTCAATCGACGAGTGCTTTATCGACGTCACGCCCTATTTGGACCTCTATCACACCGATGACGAAGGCTTTGCCTGCATGCTGCGCGACGAAGTTTTGCGCCGTACCGGCATCACCGCAACGGTCGGTATCGGACCCAACCTATTCCAAGCAAAAGTGGCGCTCGACATCACCGCCAAACACGCGCCCAGCCGTATCGGGAAACTTGACGACGAGACCTTTCGCAAGGAGATCTGGCCGCATCGCCCCATCACCGACATCTGGGGTATTGGCCCCGGCGTGGCAGCGCGTCTCGAAAAGTACGGCGTCTACGACCTGATGGGCGTCGCGGCCCTCGACGAGAACCTGCTCTATGACGAGCTCGGCGTCAATGCCGAGTACCTGATCGACCACGCTTTTGGGCGCGAACCGACAACCATTGCCGACATCCAGGCCTATCGCCCCCAGGCAACCTCGACCACGACCGGACAGGTGCTCTCGAAGGGTTATGCCTACGAACAGGCCTATACGGTGTTGCGCGAGATGGTCGATGCAGCCGTACTGGACCTGGTCGACAAGCACGTGGTCTGCGACAGCATCTCGCTGTTTGTGGGCTATGCAAGCGAGCGCGCTGATATCCGCCGGCTCGATGCCAGCGGCACAGCGCAATACATCGACGGCTGCGGGCACCTACGCTCAAGCACCTCAGGTGTCGAGCCGACCGCAAGCGATGGCCCCGAACTTGCACCCCGCGCGCCCAAGCCCGTCCAGCGCGACGACGAGCGCCGTCGCATGGTTCGCGAGGCACAGGCGATTGACGGCATCTTCGTGGGCGAGCACGGCGGTAAGCCGCGTGGCGGTTATGCCGTGCTCTTTGCCCATTCCAACGCGTCTCGAAAGCTACCCGAACGAACCAATTCGTTTAAGAAGATCATGGGCTACTTCGATGACCTGTGGGCACAGACCGTCGATCCCAAACGACCTGTCAAACGTATTAACCTTGGCTTCGGAAACCTTATGCCCGAAGAGTTTGCCACCATCGATTTATTTAGCGATGTCGAGGCCGACGGGCGCGAGCGCGACCTGGCACGCGCCGTGCTGGCCGTAAAAGGCAAATATGGCAAGAACGCCCTGGTCAAAGGACTGAGCTTTACCGCCGGCGCCACCGCGCGCGAACGCAACGACCAGGTAGGAGGACATCGTGCCTAAACCCAAGGAACAACCTATACGCCCGCCAACCGCCTTTGAGCGTCTGGCCGACCCCGAGGGCAGGCGGCGTGTCGCCGACCCCAAACTTACCGCCAACGGCGCCGTTCGCGCCAACCGCGCCGCACAGTTTATGCCATTCGCCGCTCTCACGGGATACTACGAGCTCGTACGCAAGCAAGAGATTACCGTTGAGCCCAAATGTGAACTGACGGAAGAAAAAGCCCTCGAGCTTTCGAATAAGCTCGAGGGGCTCAAGCGCGGCGACCTGGTGCGCGTCACCTATTACGATACGTATGGCTATCGTGCCCGCACCGGCATTCTCGACGAGGTGCTTCCCGCGTTCAAGCTGCTCAAACTCCGCGACATCGCCATCAAATTCGACGATATCCAGGATATCGAGCTGCGCGGCCGTGCCTAGGCGCAAGCGATACGTCCGACCCTATAGCTTCATGACGTAATAGCTTGCGCCCTTCACGGCGCCCTCGAGCGCCTCGCGATCGATTGGGTTTTTAGAGCGCACGTTCGCCGTGTGATCGGCATACGTCACCGTGGCCCAAATGCCATCCAGCGCATTCAAAGCATTCGCGACGTTTTGAGCACAGCCGTCGCAGCTCATACCGCCGATGAGCAGTTCTGCGCTATAGGGGTAGTGAGACTCATCGGTATCGGTCACCACAGCCCTCTTGATCTTCTTACCGCACGCGCCATCGCTGCAACAGCTTTTGCCGTGCGTCGAGGCGACAATACGTCGCAATCCAAAAAACATGCCGACGGCAATTACGGCAAGCACGATAAGATTTGCAGGGTTAAGCAGGTCTTCCATATGTTCCCCTCCCATTAAAGCTCTAGCCAAATACCCCCATGGGGTGTCCCCCATCTTACCCCAAACTCGTGTCAGTTCGGTCAAATAGTTTCCCAATTCAAACTTTTTAGTTGACCAAGGCTTACTTTCGTGTATAAGTTTTCCTAGGTTAACAGATAAGGAACCGAAAGGAGCACCGTGACTCGAACCATCGACATTCCAACGTTTCAAACGACCGTCGTGCGCAACTGCTCCCCCACGCTCGCGGGCATCAAACCCGCTTCACTCTTTACCTATCCCGGTCCCTACGCAAACCAAAACGAACAGCCCGGCAACCCTCATATCGAAGCGCGTCGCACGCGTCTGCTTGCCGTCATAGCCCAATGCAACCGCGAGCTCGAGCCACTCGGCATCCACATGAGCGTCCTGGTCTGGCGTCCCTGCGGAGCGCTGATCTACGTGTACCGCCCCGCCGCCCTCATGCGCTACTTATCCGACCCTCGAGCCGCAGCAGCTCTTGCCACCGAAGGCTACGACGTTGGCAACCTGTCCGCATCCCTTGTGCATCTAGCCGCACGCATTACGCTGGCGAGCAGCAACGTTGCGGAAAGCGCCTGCGACAGCGGACCTTGCGTTCTCGCTCAGAACGAAGCGTGCGATAAGAGCTGCGCATGCGAGTTTCCTCACGAAATTGGGTATTTTTTTGGGCTACCCCTACGAAGACGTGCATCAGTTTATTGCCCAGCACGGCCAAAACTACAAGTTTTTTGGTGCTTGGAAGGTGTATTCAAACGTCGAGGCGGCGCTTGCGACCTTTGACGCTTATCGCGCATGCACGCAATACCTTACCTACATCTATCAGCAGGGCTGTACCCTTGAACAGCTTGTTCAGGCAGCCCGATAGAACATACAAAACGCGGCCGCGTGCCGCACAACCGAAAGGACTCAACATGAGCAAGATCGCCGTCGTCTACTGGAGCGGAACGGGCAATACCGAGGCCATGGCAAACTTCGTCGCCGAGGGCGCGGTGTCCGCCGGCGCCGAGGCCGAGGTCATCCCCTGTGCCGACTTCTCTGCCGACAAGACCGCCGGCTACGACGCCATCGCCTTCGGCTGCCCCGCCATGGGCTCCGAGGAACTCGAGTACGACGAGTTCCAGCCGATGTGGGATGAGGTCAAGAAGAAACTGGGCGACAAGAAGGTCGTCCTGTTTGGCTCCTATTCGTGGGCCGAGGGCGAGTGGATGGACAATTGGAAGGCCGACGCCGATGAGGCCGGCGTCAATGTCGTCGATTCCGTCATCTGCTTCGACGCGCCTGACGACGAGGGCGAAGCCGCCTGCAAGGCCCTGGGCGCCGAGCTGGCTTAAAACTCCCATCGCCACGCCAACCGCAACGTAAACGGGCCCCAGGTCGTCATAGACCCGGGGCCCGTTCATCTATAAAGCCTCGCCATGGGCGGCATAGTCGCGCCCGCGCGTCAAACGGCGGGCGCTCTGCATATTGAACTGCTACGCGTTCTTACGAGAACGCACGAACCACGCGCCAATGACCGCAAGGCACAAGATGCCCGCGGCGACACCGGCAACGGCGACAGGATTCACGCCGCTCTGCCCAGCCGAGACATCCTTGCGCGATGCGACAGCGGTAGCGGTCTTCGCCTTCGAACCAGAAGATTTGTCAGAGCTAGACTTCTTGCCGGATTCGCTCTTGGCGGAATCCGCGTGCTCAGCCGTCTGGGGCTTCGCGCCATCCTGCGAAGTGGTAGCGCCCTGCTTTCCACCGGTGCCGTTGCCATCCTGCGAGGCGGGCGGCACGACCGCAGGTGTCGGCTTCTTCGTCGGAACCGTAGGTACGGGAACCTCGGGCGTCACAGGCTCTTTAGGATCACTCGGCTTGACGGTGCCGGCCTTCACATTGCCGATCTTGGTCCAACTCACGCCGGCACCCGCGAACTTATAGGCCGAAAGGGCCCGCAAGACCTGCACGGTGGCAAGCGCGTTGGCATTGCCGGGTTTGCCGTCTGATCCCATGGTGTGAGCGTATCCCTTGCCGTCAGCAACTTCATAGGCGGCAATCGCGGTAATCAGACTATTTGCGCCCGTCGCAAAACCGTTCTTGGAATTTGCGGGGTCCTTGCCGAGCGCCACAAGAGCAAGCAGCACCTGGGCATTCGACTCAACAGACCCAAAATCGCAAAGACCGTTCATCCGCCCCTTAAGGAAGCCGAGCGCTTTGTCGACAGCGGACGCAACAGAGAGCTGACCATTCGAAGCCAGGGCAGCGGCACATGCGTCGCCGTCAACATAGGGCGCAAGCGCCTGCAGCGCCATGGCGGTCATATCGACGTTGCTTGCACCAGCCGTATCAATGGTAAAGCCGCCATCCGAGTTTTGGAACGTGAGCAGCGTGCAAACAAGCTGAGCGCGTGTCCAGGACGAGCCGAATGCAGACAGCGCTTCATCCGAAACGCGCGCCTCGTCAAGGGCGATCAACGCATAGACCAAGTTATTCGCCGAAGCCGCAAGGTCGCCGTGCGAGCATATGACGGCAGCAAGGTTAACGCCATCAAAAGACGTAATGTTCTCGCCAAGTGCAGCCAACGTAAGCGCAACGCGCTCGCAATCCGTTACCTTGGCGGTGCTACCGGCCCACTCGGCCTTATGGTCGGCAAGAGACTTCTTGTAATTCTTGATAAGCGCGTCGTCGATCTTGCGCCCCGATTTTGCGAAGGCGTAGATTTCCCATTCCTGGCCATAGGTGTACGCATCGGTCGTGCGGTTGGCGTCAAAGTACTTGGCGGCAGAGAGGGCACCCTTATCGGCCTGCGCCTCGTTATCCGGCGAGGCGGCGATACCGTCAACCGTAATCTCAAAGGAGACGGCCTTGGCGCCGGCAGTCTGGTCGACCGGAGTACCCGTCACCGTATAGGTACCGGCCTTGTTGGCCGTTAGAACATAGGTTCCGCTCGCTACAAACAGCCCGTCGTCGGGAGCACCGTCAACGTGCTTCCAGTCACCCAGAGCACGACGGTCGATGCTCACAGCATCCGACGCATCCTGGCCATCTGCGCCCGTCACGGTCCATATCATGCCGGGCTCGGAGACACTCCAGCCCTCGGCATCGTTCTCGCCCACATAGCTCAGGTCGAGCCCGACCGTCTTGCCGGCCTTAATGGACGCGGGAGCATTTGCGATGGTCACCGATTTCAGCGGGTTTCGGTAAGCGTAGGTAACCTCTCGCTTGCCCGAGGAGATAACGCTGCCGTCCTGGTTTTCGACCGTCGCCTCGAATGTCGTCTTGCCGGCCTTATACGGCGTAAATCCAATATCGCCGCTTGTAGTGTACTCGGCGACTGCACTATCGCTCGAGGTGACCGTGTAGTTTGCACGGTCACTCGCATACTCCGGGCCCACAACCGGTGCAGCCTTGTCGGTCAGGAAAGCACCCTTGGCAAGCGGATTACGGCCATGCAGATAAACAGTCTTGCCGTCCTCGTTGTAGCCAAGCGAAATGCTCGTCGCCGGCACATAGGTCGAGGTAACCTTTACGCTCTTATCGGCAAGGTCGACGTTCGTTCGCGAGGAGACCGAAATCGTGGCCTCGCCCGCCTGCTTAAAGTAGAAGCATGCCGATCCGGGATTGGAATAGAGCACGTTCGAAGGCGTACCCGCAAAGCGAAAACGCGTATAGGAAACAGGGGTGTACTCGCCCTCAGCGGCGTCGGCGTAATGAACACGGATCTCGAGGTTCTTGACCTCGGAGCCCGTAACCGCAATAGTGCCGCCCGTCACGTTTTCGCCGTTGTACCAAATCTGGAAATCATCAATAGGCTTGGAGATCGCCTTCACCACGACGGTCGCAACGTTCTCGGTGGTGCCGTCATCCTTATGAAGCGTAGCGGTCACCGTACCCACGGCATCGTTGTATACGTGCAGCAGGCCCGTTTCCTCGTTAACGGCGATATCTCCTCTGTTAGCGTCCGGAGTGCCCCAAGTCACCTTAGCACCCTTAGACAAACCCTTGAGCGCAAGCGTGCCCGAGACGCAGGCGGCACCGTTCTCGCCCACCACGACATCGTCGGGAGACGGGTAGAGCATGCCATCGGCGGCAGTCACGGTCCTGCCGGTGCGCGCAGATGTAAACGTCACCTCGTATTTATTGTTTGCGGCAGGGCTCTCGGGCGATTCGTAGTCCTGGTCCTCACCAAAATACGGCAAGCCATCGGCTCCCATGCCCCATGCGCTACCGTTTTCGCCACGGTTGACGTTAAGGTTTTCGACAAAGGTCGCCGTCTTCATGTCGTCGGCATCGACAGCATAGGAGTTGACGAGCGCCCTCGCGGGGAACTGAGCCTTGTTGGTAAGGCCTTCCTGCCAGTACGTATTGACGAGCTGACCGGAGCCATAACTCGCAAAGAGCACGCCGCCGGTCGCTGCAGCGGTAGACACGCAGTTAGAAATTACGCCGCCTTCGAGCGTACGGCCAAAGCCCACAACGCCCTTGCCCGTAACAGACGTGGAGCAGTTGAGAACGGCGCCCCTAATCTGGTTGCCGAGCGGACCGAACGATTTGCCGTCGACCGCTTTCTTAAGCTCGCCGGCAAAAGAGACGTTTTGGACAACGCCGATGGAGCCGACGCTCGCGAAGAGCGACTTGACGCCACCGCCATTGTTGAAGGTAATGGTGTGGCCCTGGCCGTCAAACGTGCAGTTGAGCTCACCCGAAGGACCAAAGAAATACTCATCATCAATCACGATATCGTTGTCGAGCACATAGTAGTTGTTCGCGTCCTTGACGTTCATAGAAATGAAGTCGTCCTGCGATTTAATGTGCTTGACGCTCTCGGGCTGGGCGACGGGGGCCGTCGGCTTCTTCTTCTCGAGGGCATCCTTAGCCGCATTGAGTGCCTTGACCGCCGCATTTACATCGGACTGGGAGGCATCGGCATTGTCGTTTACGGCCTTTGCGTCCGCAAGGGCAGAGGCTAGGGCAGACCACGAATCGGATGTATAGTCGGACTCCTTGAGCGCCTCGACAGACTCGATGGCAGCGGCGAGCGCATCCTTATTAACGACAACGGGAGCAGATCCACTCGTCAAGATCGGCAGGCCGCCGTTGGACGTCCAGGTAAACCCGGTCGCCGGCGCATTGGCATTGAGCACGGTAAGAGATTCGGCAGACGAAAGGTAAAGGTCAGAGGCTTTCGCAGCATTACCCTTATCAAAGCCCCTATAGTTCATCTCGGCAGGCGAAAAACCTACGGTATAGAGGCAATTCGAAAGCGAGCCAGCCCGGGCCTCGCCCACCAGCCCGCCATTCATCTCGACGCCCGAACCGGCAAAATAGGAATTGACGATCTTGCCGGACGCCATGCCGCCGACCAGGCCGCCGGCATAGCCCATCCAACCGCTCAGGTTCACGCTCGCCGTGGACCAGCACATCTGAACGGTACCGGAAAGCGTCATGGCGATGGAGCCCACATTATCGCTACTCGAGACGGAGCCCGTCACGCCTAGGTTCTGGATAGTTCCCGTTACGTTGTTCGCGACGGCCTTGCCGCTAATGGTGACGGTATGACCCTGACCGTCCAACACGCCGGCAACGGTCTCAATCTGCTGGTCGGCACCCATCGAAATGTTCGCACCGAGTTTTACGGTAGCGCCGGCTTCGATGACCGAAGGCATATCGGCCGCGTCGTTGACGACAACCGTCTCGCCCGGGCGCGCTACCCCCGTAGAAGCTCCGGCCACTTCGGCCTGCGCGGCCGAAGTCTCCCCGTTGGACACAACGGACGGCGCGGCAACATCGGAGCTTTCTTGCTCCTGTGCGCTGTCGCCGTCCTCGGACACGCCAATTTCAGCATCGGCAGAAGGCTTATCTTCGCTAGACGTGCCCTGCTCAGCATCGGTCGCCGCGGCAACCTGATCGGCCATCACGGCTACGCCCGCACCCACCTCCTCGGCAAATGCAGTCATTCCGGTGCTCGAGCTGGCAAAGATAAACGCCATGAACACCACGAGGAATTTCCTCGCAACAGTTCGGATGTTATTGAGCATCCCACTCCCCTTTGAATCGGAAGATCATTACCTCAACAAGAATCGAGGCCGATCATGTAAAGGGAAACGAGACACAACGGGGCGCCCGCACCTGACAGCACGCAACAATGGCCCGCACAACAGGCGGGGCGCATAGGAGCAATATATGATGTCATCTTTTGTTCACCGGAATCCAGCGGCTTCCAAAAGACCCTCGACACGAGAAGACCGTGGGCAAGTAATCTGACTCGCAAAGACAACGTCCCCGCACACAGTAACCGCCTTGTCTGGGATTCCCACCCAGTTCCCTTTTATGCGCCAAGCGCACCCGCGGTCCGGCTTCTTTTCAAACAACATGTCATTGTATGAAAGGCCGCATGGTTGACACGCGCCCCATACCGCGTCCACAGAATTCACCAAACATGTGTCCGAAGAGTCCACGGGGGGGGTAACGGCTGTCTTTTAGCCAAAATACAAAACGGGCCGCGGCAGCATCGCCACAGCCCGTCAACTCAAACTATGCTCAAATATCAATGCAATCTAGGAAATGTTGCCCAAGAACGCCTTGGTGCGCTCGCTCTTGGGATGGTCAAAGACCTCGCTCGGCGAGCCCTCCTCCACGATAACGCCGCCGTCCATAAAGACCACGCGGTCGGCAACGTCGCGGGCAAAGCCCATCTCGTGCGTCACGACGATCATGGTCATGCCGTCGCGCGCCAAATCACGCATAACACCCAAAACGTCGCGAACGAGCTCGGGATCAAGCGCCGACGTGGCCTCGTCAAAAAGCATAACGTGCGGGTTCATCGACAAAGCGCGGGCAATGGCGACGCGCTGCTGCTGGCCACCCGAAAGCTGGCTCGGCATAAAGTCGATGCGCTCGGCCAGGCCAACCTTGGTGAGTTCCTCGAGGGCTATTTTCTCGGCTTCTTCCTTGCTGCGCTTGAGCACCTTTTGTTGGGCAAGCATGACGTTCTTTTTGACCGACAGGTGCGGGAACAGGTTGAACTGCTGAAACACCATGCCAAGATGCGTGCGTACCTTATTTAAGTCGACGCCCTTGGCGCACACATCCACGCCTTCCACCATGATGGAGCCACTCGTAGGCTCTTCAAGGCGGTTGATGCAGCGCAGCATCGTCGACTTACCTGATCCCGAAGGACCCAGGACTACGACGACCTCGCCCCTGTGCACATCCAGATCGATATCGCGCAGGACTACATTGTCGCCAAAGGATTTCTGGAGGTTCTTAATGCTGACGACGACCTCGTTGGAATTCGTTTCGCTCATAACAGGACCTCCTTATAGACCGGCAATGTGATCGGCGGGCGTAGCGACAACCTGCCCGGCGCTCTTGGCAGGACGCTTCTTCTTGGCCTCGGCCGTACCCAGCAGTCTCGCCTCGAGACCGCTCACCAAACGAGCAAGCGGCAACGTGATGACCAGATAGAACAGGGCGGCAACCACGTACGGGGTAATGGAGCCCGTCGTGGCGACAATCGTACGCGCGTTCATGACGATCTCGACCACACCCACGGCGGCAAGCAGCGACGTATCCTTGTAGAGCAGGATAAACTCACTGGTCAGTGTAGGCAGGACATTGCGGAACGTCTGCGGGATCATAACGTAGAGCAATGTCTGGAAGGCATTCATGCCCAGCGAGCGCGCGGCCTCGTTTTGACCCTTGGGGATCGACTGGATACCGGCGCGGAAGATCTCGCACAGATACGCGGACGAGTTCATGGCCATGACGATCACGCCCAGAACGTAGTCATCCACCTTGACGCCAGCCAGCGGCAGGCCAAAGAACGCAATGTAGATCTGCAGGAACGCAGGCGTGCCACGAATGATGTTCACATAGATGCCAGCAAGGCAACGCAGAATGCGCGACTTGGAGATGCGCATGAGCGACAGCGCAAAACCAAAGGGAATTGCCAGCGGAAATGCCACAAGCACGATCGAGAGCGACATGAGGAAGCCCTTAAAGACGATCGGCAGGCTCTGGACCAAAATGACCGGATTTAAGAACAGACGCAGGAACATATTGGAATTCCAAGCCTCAACCCAGGGCTGTTCCTTAAGGTCGGCCAAGAAGTTATCAAACGCCGTGACGCCCTTAATCTCAACGGAAGGAATCTTGGAGATCTTCTTGGTCGAGCCGTCGGCGAGCGTATAGGTGCCGCTAAAGGCCTCATCGCCGCCCTCGACGGGGAACGTCACGCCATAGACCTCGACGCGGAAATAACCGCCGGCAGGTGCCGTCTCGCCAAAGTCAATCTTGAGCGTCTGCCCGTCTACCTTGCACGTGGGCTTCATGGGCGTGCGATCCATCAGGTCGTCGCCGGAAAGCATCGTCAGGCGCGTGTCATCGGCACCAAACGTCGTACCGTCGGCAAACTTGAGCGAAAGGCCGCTCAGTTCTTCGTCGGCATCGGCCTGGACCTCCCAAGTAATGCGCGTCTCGGTGCCGCCGACCACGTCGCTACCCGATCCAGTGTTGGGGCGTGCAGTGATCTTTGCAGTCTCAAGCGCCTGCGCCGTCGAAGGCACGAAGGCCCCCGCGCACGCCAGCGCGAGCGCCACGGAAAGGACGCAGGCTAGTCTTTGGAGCAGCGAAGCAAGCTGACCTATGGCCCCTTTATTCAGTCGAGACAAGGTGGCTCCTAACGTATAAGTTACCGACAAAACAAGGCGAACGGAATCCGTTCCATAAGCGCAAAGGCCCTCTCCGCGAAAACGGAAAGGGCCCGTGCTTCATCAAGTAGTAATTTTACTTGATGTTGTACTTAGCCATGAGGGCATCAACGGTACCGTCATCGGTCAGGTCCTTGATGGCCTGGTTGATGTCGTCCTTGAGCTTGGTGTTGCCCTGATTGACGGCGATGGCATACTCCTCGCCGGTGCTGATCTGCTTGATGGTCTGGCAGGTGTTGAACTGCTCGGCGGTCAGCTGGCTGGCAACGGAGCGGTTGGTGACCACGGCGTCGCCCTTATCGGACTGCAGGGCGCTGAAGCACTCGGTGGCATCCTTGTAGGGGACAATGTTGGCCTTGGGGAAGTTCTCCTGGGCAAAGGCCTCGGCGGTAGAACCGGACTGGACGATAATCGTAGCGTCGGCGTTGTTGAGCTTCTCGCTGTAGTTGTCGGCCGTGATATCGGCGTTGTCGACCTTGGTCACGATAGCCTGATCGTCCATGTAGTACGAATCGGAGAACGCGACCTCCTTCTCACGCTCGGGGGTATCGGTGATAGCAGCGATGGCAACATCGTACTTGGCGCCCGAGGCGACACCGGGAACCAGCGTATCGAAATCGTTGTTCACGTACTCGACATCCAGGCCCAGCTTGTCACCGATAGCCTTAATGAGCTCCAGGTCAAAGCCCTGATAATCGCCGTTGTCGTCCTTGTACTCAAACGGCGCGTACTCGGCAGAAGTACCGACGGTGAGCGTGCCGTCCTTGACCAGCGCGTACTCCTTGGATCCGTCGACCTTCTCGACCTTTGCATCGTCAGAGCTGCTGGAACCGGCATCGGAACCAGAGGTGGCGTTGGACGAGCCGCAGCCCGTCAGAGCAAGGGCGAGCGCCATAGCACCCGTGGCGGCAAACGCGCCAAGCTTCTTCAGCTTCATAATCAGTCTCCTTCCGGTGACCTCGTTTAATTCAGAGGTCTGCAAAAACTGTTGGCTATTATGCACCCGTAATTGCAAATCTGCAATTAGAAAACTGATTGAAACAAACCTATAACGTGAATGAAGCACTCTACTTTGCGACAGTTATTACTGCTGCAACGACCTTAACAGTTTGATTTCAGCCGCATAACCTGCAAGTTCGTTCGGTGTCTCCAAAATAAATGGCAATGCACGCAAACGACCATTCGATACAATATTCTGCATAACCTGCATACCACCGCCAAACTCTTCACTACCCAGATAGCCCTTACCGATGCATTCGTGGCGGTCCTTATGGGCGCCGCAGGGATTCTTGGAGTCATTAATATGCACGGCGCGCAAGCGCTCGATACCCACCACACGATCGAACTCGTCGAGTACGCCGTCCAGATCGTGGACGATGTCATAGCCGGCGTCATTCACATGGCAGGTGTCTAGGCAAACGCCCAGCTTGGCCGACAGCTCGGGGCGCTCGGCAGCAACGCCCTCGATGATGCGCGCCAGTTCCTCAAAGCTGCGGCCCACCTCGGTGCCCTTGCCGGCCATGGTCTCGAGCAGCACCGTCGTCTGCTGGCCCTCAATCATCACCCGGCACAGAGTGTCGACGATCATCTGAATACCGGCGTCGGAGCCCTGCCCCACATGCGCACCGGGGTGAAAGTTGTAATAGTTGCCGGGCAGCGCCTCCATGCGCCGCAGGTCCTCCGCCATGGCCTCCAGGGCAAACTCGCGCGCCCGTTCTTTGGCCGAGCAGGGATTATAGGTATACGGGGCATGAGCCACAAGCGGGCCAAAGTCGTTTTGCTCCATAAGCTCGCGCAGGGCCGCCACGTCATCCATGTCAAGATCTTTCGCCTTGCCGCCGCGCGGGTTGCGCGTAAAGAATGCAAAGGTATTGGCACCAATGGATAGCGCCGTCTCCCCCATCGCCCGATAGCCCTTCGTCGTCGAAAGATGGCACCCAATCGTCAGCATCTCCAGCTCCCCCTCATCAGTTGCGGTGAAATACGGTCTATTGGTGCCTTATTTTGGCGCAAACAGACCGTATTCCACCGCAAGTTATAAAAGGGTCATCAGAGATGCGGGCCACCAAGCACTACGGCTACGGGCGCCGGCGTCATGATCCCCTACGCGTCAGTGCCAAGTCCTAGCGGGCTAGACGGATTCCATCGATAATGCGCGCGCAGCGCTGTGTGGCGGCAAGGGGCATGACGGGACTCTCGAGCTTCCCCGCCCGGATGAGCTGGGTCGCATGCTGGATTTCGCCATAGAAATCATCGACCCCAAACGGGGCATTTATTTCGAGCATTCGTCCGTCGGAGTACTTCACATGGGCGAGCTCGGGGCGATGGAGGCGCTCGATTTCCAACGAACCCCGCTCGCAGGCAATCGTTAAGCGGCTTTCATATGCTGCTTTACCGTCGCACATCATATGAATGGGTATGCCGCCGACACTCATATGGATCTCATCGGCCCAATCCACGCGGCCGTCCGATACGTCACGCCAGCGAACTTCACGAGACGAAACATCGCACGCACCCGCGAGCAAATCCTCAAACCACCCGACCGCATAGCAGCCCATGTCATATAGACAACCACCCTGCAACGGATCGAGCAGATAACTCGAAGGGGGCTCACCATAATCAAGTTTTTGCACGCTTTCGATCGAAACGATACGGCCGAGCTCGCCCGACGCAAGCAAGTCCTTCACGCGAGTGCGCATCGGGCAAAACCGATTCTTCATCGCCTCCATAAACAGCACGCCGCGCTCACGGGAAACGGAGGCGATCGCATGGGCCTCTTCTTCATTCAAAACGGCCGGCTTTTCGCACAGCACGGCCTTTCCCGCGCGCAGTGCCCGACAGACCCAATGCGCATGCATGCCATGTGGAAGAGCCAAGTA
This sequence comes from uncultured Ruminococcus sp., assembly GCA_963604655.1. Taxonomy (GTDB): domain Bacteria; phylum Actinomycetota; class Coriobacteriia; order Coriobacteriales; family Coriobacteriaceae; genus Collinsella. The sequence continues at coordinate 26,997 of CAVCRP010000008.1, read as the reverse complement.
GATTGCGTCGACATCGGGGTCGGCAATCAGCGCATCATAAGCCGCATCGCCGCTATCGTCAGCCGTGGCATAACTGTGCGCGGCATCAATCGAAAACGCCCTGCAAAACTCCTCAACATGCGAAGGAGTGCGACCGGCGGCAGCCACAAGCCGTGCCCCGTCCACCTCCTTGAGCGACGATGCAAATCGATGCGAAATGCGCCCAGCGCCCAAAACGCCCCAACGAACCTCACGCAAATCATCACATGAATCCCGATGGCCCACGACAGCTCCCTTCAGTTGCGGTGGAATAGTTCCTGTTTGGCCCCTATTCTGCCGCAAACAGGAACTATTCCACCGCAAGTTATAAAAGGGGCATCAGGAGCGCGTTTTGCAAAAGGCTTTAAGCGCGGCCGTTACGGGGCCAGGCTGGAAACGTCGGCGCACATCGTCGAGACGCTCGGGAATATCGATGTGCTGCGGGCAGTGACGTGCGCATTTACCGCACTTGACACAATTGCTCACCAGCTTGGGCTCGTTCGTCCGCACCGCGCTCGCCGTAAAGTATTGAGACAGCCCCGTAAACCAACTATGTGCGTAGCTCGCGTTGTAGGCGCCAAAGCAACCGGGAATATTAATGCCCTTGGGGCACGGCATGCAGTAGCCGCATCCCGTGCAGGGCACGCGATTCGATTTTTCAAACTCTCCCAGCACACGCGCGATGGTATCGAGCTGCTCTGTCGTCATCGAATCCGGCAGCGCGCGATCCGCCAATGCCGCGTTCTCGTCCACCTGCGCGGTATCGGTCATGCCCGAAAGCAGCATCGTGACTTGAGGATGGTTCCACACCCACGAAAGGCCCCAAGCAGCCGGCGTCTTCAGGTACGGATCGCGTACGTCATCGAGCACGGCGCGGGCCCGCGGAGGCAGTTTGCCCGCCAGGCGTCCACCCAAAAGCGGTTCCATCACAAACACCGCGAGCCCGCGCTCGGCGGCCGCCATGAGTCCCGCCGTTCCCGCTTGGTATCGCTCTCCAGCATAGTTGTACTGGATCTGGCAAAAGTCCCAGTCATACGCGTCAAGCATCGTGAGGAAGTCCGCCGCACTGCCGTGGTACGAAAAACCTATCTGGCGAATACGCCCCGCAGCCTTTTGGTGCGCAATCCAGTCCTCGATACCCAACGCTACCACGCGCTCCCACTGCGCGGGCGAGGTGATGTTGTGCATGAGGTAGTAGTCGATATGGTCAGTCCGCAAACGGTGCAGCTGCTCGTCAAAAAAGCGGTCGAAATCCTCCGCACATTTGCACGAAGCGTGCGGCAACTTGGTCGCGAGCAAAATCTGGTCGCGCAGACCCAGGCGCTCAAGCGAAGCTCCCACGCATACCTCGTTACCGGGATAAAGATATGCGGTATCCAGATAATTAATCCCCTGTTCCACCGCACGGGAAATGATGGCATCGGCCGTCTTCGCATCGGGGTGTCCCGGCGCACCGGGAAACCTCATGCAGCCCAGACCCAGAGCGGATATTCGGTTACCACTTTTGGGGTCAACACGGTATTGCACGACCCCTCCCTTCGCCATCAGCGCCCCGGCAAGGCGAAACACAATGGTCACGCAGCCGAAACATCGTGGAATCGCAATCGAGAATGTATCGTAACGTAGCAGAAATCGAGCCGTCACGACACCGCTTTAACATCAGCAAAAAGCCCGATGAAAGGAGGCGACCGTGACCACACGTGAGGACGCCTGCCCCTACCCCGGCGAGCAGTACATCCTCTCGGTCGACCGCTATCAGATCGAGGTCATGGACCATCTGGACGAGCTTCCCGCCACAGGTGCCGTCATCTTCTGCACCTTCCCCAAGGTGCGCGATGGCGTTGGATATCCCGCACGCGTTTTCGCGGTCTGCCCCGCAGCGTAAGCTCCACGCATCCATTCATTTAAAAATCGCCACCCTGCATGCACAAGGTGCGCTGGCGGCATACAATCCATCAGGCGCCCCTTACGCGGGCGCCTTTTATATGGGGAGATAATTCACATGCAGATCAACAAGGTCACCTTTATCGGCAAGGGCGGCGTCGGGCTACTCTACGGCAGCATGATCGCCCAGGCACTCGGCAACGACGCCGTCGAATACGTTATGGATGACGCCCGTTTTGAGCGTCACGCGGGCGATGCGCCCACCGTCAATGGCAAGCCCTGCGCGCTCAAGTCCGTCCGCGCCAGCGAGGCAACGCCCGCCGATCTGGTCATTCTCACGGTCAAGACGACTGGACTCAACCAAGCACTCAAGACTATGGAGCGCGTCGTGGGACCCAATACGCTCATCGCCTCGCTGTGCAACGGCATTACGAGCGAGCAGAAGATTGCCGAGCGCTTTGGCTGGGAGCATACCGTTCTTGGCATTTGCCAGGGCATGGACGCCGTGTTCCTCAACGGAGAGCTCACCTTTACCAATGCGGGCGAAATCCGCTTTGGCGCGGCGGCCGGCACCGAGCTCGCAACCGTCACCGCCATCGACGAGCTCTACACGCGCTGCGGCATCGCCCATACCGTCGAGAGCGACGTTGCGCACCGCATGTGGGCCAAACTCATGCTCAACGACGGCATCAACCAGACGTGCATGGCCTACGGCGGGACCTACGGAAGCGCCACGGAGCCGGGCTCCGAGCAGCGTCGCTGCTTTGTTTCCGCCATGCGCGAAACGCTTGCGGTCGCCAACGCCGAGGGCATTGAGCTGACCGAGGCAGACCTGACGCAGATGGTGCACCTCATCGAGGGAATCGACCCCACCGGTATGCCCTCGATGGCGCAGGACCGCATCGCGCAACGAAAAACCGAAGTCGAGGAGTTCGCGGGCACCATTTGCCGCCTGGCCGTCAAACACGATATCCAAGTGCCGCAAAACGATTGGCTCTATCAGCGCATCCGCGATATCGAGAAAAGCTGGTAGCGCCCGGCTCACCACGTCAACAGGCTCAACAGCAAAGCCGCCACAAGGAGCACTCCCCTTACGGCGGCTTTCATCTTCATCTATAACCAGTAGTCGATGTCCCGACGGTTAGAGCTGCGACTCCGACGCCTGGTCCTCATCGTCGCGACAAAGGACTACACCCGCACTTCCCAGCAGTGCGGCCGCGACCAACGCACTGACCACGATAGAGGCAGCCCCACAAGACCCCTGCATGCCCGCAACGAGCGCGGCCGTAGGACCAAGGCAGCCAAGCACCAATGCGACGGCGGCAATGGCAATATCTCGAGCGTTCACAAGACCACTTCCTCCACGAGAAAGACCTTATTTCTCATGAACTAGTGTGCCCCGCGCCCATATGCGCGACGTACCGTCACGGTAAGGGCTCTGTTAGCTCGAGCGCATACATAGAACGGGCGTCCTTACGTTGCCCTAAAGCTCGGTAAAGACGCCCGTCCGCCAAATATCCGTGATGCAGAAAAATTACCAGCCAGTGTAGTAGTCGGTGGTTCCGGCGGCGCAGCCGGAGTCATAGACCTTGCACTCGCCCTTGGAACCGGTAAACGTGGAGCCCTGAGCCTTATCACCCGCGGCCACGACGTAGTAACCATCAGAATCGCGCCAAAAGCCCTCGGAATCCTGCGTCCATTCGCCCGTGCGGTGGTGATACAACACGTTGCTGCTGTAATAAGTCTCGCGGCGGCCGTTATAGTTATTGACGCCGCTCGAGCGCGTCAGGCCCGAGCCGTTCGCGTAATACGCAGCAGACGCGTAAGACGAGCCGGAGCCGGCGTTGTAATACGAAGCCTGAACGGCCTCAGCGGCCTCGGCTTCGGCTGCGGCAGCCTCGAGCGCCTCGCGCTTGGCATCCTCAAGCGTAGAGCGAAGCTCGTCGAGCTCGGTCGACTTGGCATCGACCTCCCCCATCGTCAACAGACTACCCGCACCGTCGATGCAGCCCTGCAACACAGCGCGCTCGTCATCGGTAGCATAGTCGCCATACATATTCATAATGATCTGAGCGCGCATCTCCAGGGAATCGCGCTTTGCCCCCATCGAGGCGTTCCACTCCTGCATAGAGCCATAGCCGTCGCCGCGGTAGTCGACGGGCTGCACCAGCGTCGCCTCGGACGGCGTAGATCCGACCGTATCGGATAGTGTTGCCGCGTGGACATCAGTTGCGCCGGCGCCCGCCAAAAGTGCCACGGTCAGAGCGGCGGAAAGGGCGGCGGCTTTCGGTTTTCGTGAATCGATCCTCATGTAGCTGGAAACCTCCGTAGTGCGTTTTTGCTGCGTTTGAGCTGCGTGTGATTCGATCGCGCTGCATAGTACCCCGAGCAAATCGCAACCTGCGGTTTTACTCAAAAGACGCACGTCAATTGCGTAAAACTCACATCCACTCAACAGGAGTTTTCCATAACTCGAATGCATAAAGCGTGTCAAAAACCCTGTTTTTGCACCCTCTCTATGCAAAAAAGGCGCCTGTGCAACCATTGTTCGCACAGGCGCCTTGAGCAGCCATTTTATGCAGTTATACCTATCGAGTCGCAAGGGGTCCTTGCACAAGTCGCCCTACTCGTCCAGCGCGGCGAAGGCCTGCTTCAAATCCCAAATGATATCCTCGGCGTTCTCGGTGCCGATGGAAAGACGGATCGTGGAGGGCGTGATGTTCTGCTCGGCGAGCTCCTCGGCAGAGAGCTGGGAGTGCGTGGTGGTAGCCGGGTGCACGACGAGCGACTTGACGTCGGCCACGTTGGCGAGCAGCGAGAACACCTGCAGATGATCGATGAACTTCCATGCAGCCTCCTGGCCACCCTTAATCTCAAAGGTAAAGATCGAGGCACCGCCACGGGGGAAGTACTTCTGATAGAGCTCGTGATCGGGGTGCTCAGGCAGGCTCGGGTGATTCACCTTGGCGACGTGGCTGTCACCAGCCAGGAACTCAACGACCTTCTTGGTGTTCTCGACATGGCGGTCAACGCGCAGCGACAGAGTCTCGGTGCCCTGGAGCAGAACCCAGGCGTTGAACGGGCTGATGCAGGCGCCCTCGTCACGCAGCAGGATAGCGCGGACATAGGTTGCGAAGGCGGCGGGACCGGCAGCCTCGGCAAACGAAACACCATGGTAGGAGGGGTTGGGCTCAGCGATCTGGGCGTACTTGCCACTCGCCTTCCAATCGAAGTTACCGCCGTCGACGATCACACCGCCCAGCGAGGTACCGTGGCCGCCGATGAACTTGGTTGCGGAGTGGACGACGATGTTGGCGCCGTGCTCCAGCGGACGGAACAGATACGGGGTGCCGAAGGTGTTGTCGACGACAACCGGCAGACCGTGCTTCTTGGCAATCTCGGAGATGGCGTCGATGTTGGGGATGTCGGAGTTGGGGTTGCCGAGCGTCTCGAGATAGATGACCGTGGTGCTGTCCTTGATGGCACCCTCAACCTCTTCCAGGTTATGGGCATCGACAAACGTGGTCTCGACGCCAAACTGGGAGAGCGTATGCTCCAGCAGGTTGTAGGAGCCACCGTAGATGGTCTTCTGAGCCACCACGTGGTCACCAGCCTGGGCAAGAGCCTGCAGGGTATAGGTGATGGCAGCAGCGCCGGAGGCGACGGCAAGACCTGCCACGCCGCCCTCGAGCGCGGCGATACGGTCCTCGAAGACGCCCTGGGTGGAGTTGGTCAGACGGCCGTAGATGTTACCGGCGTCGGCAAGACCAAAGCGGTCGGCGGCGTGCTGGGAGTTGCGGAACACATAGCTCGTGGTCTGGTAGATAGGCACGGCACGGGAGTCGGATGCGGGATCGGCACTCTCCTGGCCAACGTGCAGCTGCAGGGTATCGAAACCAAAGGTGTGCTCGGGGTTGTTGATGAACTGGCTCATGATGATCTCCTTGATCGAACGAAAGTAAGTAAAAAGAGAGAAGTAAGTCGCTGTCTCCTGATCACGCCGACGGGCGCAAACAGGAGCCCGGCATTCGTCTTGGTAAGCAATTCATATGCGGGCCTCCTTTCGCGTCCCGATTCCGTAGTCGGCTTAATAACCTACCGCCTTTGTGTGTTTTGAATAGTACGGGCATTGTCTTCCTCGGTCAATCACTAAAAAGCGCTAACTTGTTATCTGTTTTATAGATAACTATCGAAAGGATGGCGTCGATGACCCTTCAGCAGCTTCGTTTTCTGATCGCCGTGGCAGAGTCCGGCTCAATCAACGCCGCAGCTCAGCGCCTCTATACCGCTCAGTCCAACATCTCAAACGCCGTCAAAAGCCTGGAACAGGAACTCCATCTGGAGATCTTTACGCGCTCCAGCCGCGGCGTCACGCTCACCAACGACGGCACCGAGCTTTTGGGCTATGCGCGCCAGGTCGTAGAGCAGGCCGACATGCTCGAGGCACGCTACGAGGACGGCGGCACCCCGCAAGCCCGCCTCGCCATTTCCGCCCAGCACTACGCCTTTTCGGTCGAGGCCTTTGTCAACGTGGTCGAGCGCTGCCGCGACAGCAAGTTCGAGTTCATCATGCGCGAGACCACCACATCGCAGATCATCGATGACGTCCGTGCGTTTCGCAGCGATATCGGCATTCTGTATCTGGATGACTTTAACGCCCGCGTTCTGCAGAAGGCCTTCGCCGATGCCCGCGCAAGCTTCCATCCCCTATTCGACGCGACGGTCCACGTATTCGTCAGCGAACGCCACCCGCTCGCACGCCGCCCTCAGCTGTCCCTTGCCGACCTCGCGCCCTATACGCGCTACAGCTTTGAGCAGGGAACCTCAAACTCCTTCTATTACGCCGAGGAACCTTTTAGCTATATCCCTTGCGACCGCAACATACGAATCTCGGACCGCGGAACACTTACCAACTTACTTATCACGTCGAACGGTTACACCCTGTCGACCGGAGTCCTCTCCAATGAAATGCAATGGGGTATGGCATCGATCCCGTTAGCAGACGCCCCAACGATGCACGTTGGCTACATCATGCACGACGAGCGCAAGCCCTCTCTCCTCTTGCAGCAATACCTCGACGAGCTCAACCGCATCATCCATGCCAGCTAACAGTCGGAAGACGGGGTAGAAATCGTAGATTGCTGGCCCCCGGCGGGCATGGCGCTACAATGGTCACTCACATGAAATGCACTCAAAGAAAGGAAGCCCGTGAAGGTCATCATCTATACCGACGGCTCGGCCCGATCAAATCCGGGACGCGGCGGCTACGGCGCCGTGCTCAAATACACCAACCCCGCCGGCAAGACCTTTACCTCCGAGCTTTCGCGCGGCTACGCCAAGACCACCAACAACCGCATGGAGCTCATGGCCGTTATCGTGGCGCTCGAGGCACTCAACCGCCCCTGCGAGGTCGAAGTCCATTCCGATTCGCAGTACGTCGTCAACGCCTTTAACAAGCACTGGATCGACGGCTGGAAAAAGCGCGGGTGGAAAACCGCCAACAAGCAGCCCGTCAAGAACCGCGACCTGTGGGAGCGCCTACTCACCGCCAAAAGCAAGCACAAGGTTGAGTTCATCTGGGTTAAGGGTCACGCCGGCCACGAGCTCAATGAGCGCTGCGATGAGCTCGCCACCACGGCGGCCGACGGCAGCAACCTCGATATCGACACCGGCTTTAACGAGAGCGACCTGTAATAGCGTTTTCGCACAGCTTTATATCCCCACGCGCTACACTCATCCTGTAGACCAAACAATGCAAGGGGGACGTATGCTGCGCATCGCGACCATCGGCACATCCATGATCACTGACGACTTTATCCACGTCGTCAACGCCAACGACCAAGCCGCGTTTGTGGGCACGCTCTCGCGCGATGCCGATCGCGGCGCCGCCTTTACCGCCGAGCGCGGTGGCGAGCGAAACTTTACCTCACTCGACGAGCTCGCAGCAGCCGCCGACGTCGACGCCGTCTATATCGGCAGCCCTAACGCACTCCACTACGAGCAGGCCCTCGCCTGCATCGCCGGCGGCAAGCATGTCATCGTCGAGAAGCCGTTCTGCGCCACCGAGGCACAGGCGCTCGAGGTCTTCCGCGCCGCCGAGGCCGCAGGCGTCGTAGCCCTCGAGGCCATGCGTCCGCTCCACGACCCCGCCTTTCACGCTATCGAGGACGTTCTGGGCGAGATCGCCCCCATCCGCCGCGCCTCATTGCGCTTTGGCAAGTATTCTTCGCGCTATAACGAGATTCTCGCGGGGCACGCCAGCAATATCTTCGACTGCAACATGGCCTCAGGCTCCCTCATGGACATTGGTGTCTACACCGTCGAGCCCATGGTCGAAATTTTCGGCATGCCCTCTGGCCTCACCAGCATGACCACGCTCCTCGATCCCGCCACACAACAGCTCACGCACGGCCCCATCGACGGCTGCGGCTCCATCCTCGCCAGCTACGGCGGCGGCCGCATCTCCGTCGAGCTCGCGCACTCCAAGATCACGAACGACCTACTGCCCTCGCAAATCGAAGGCGAGCGCGGCACCATCCAGATCGACCATCTGTCCACGCCTCGTAACGTCCGCATCGACTATCGCGGCGATGTCGTTCGCGGCTCGGCCACCGAGGCTCCGCGCGAGCAGGGTGACAACAGCCGCGTGCTCGACCTGCCCAAATCGAGCAACACCATGGAGTACGAGCTCGCGGACTTTATCGCCGCCATCGGCGGCATCGATAGCGTTAAAGAAGAGATTTGGGAAACCCCGGCAGGGCGCCACGAGCTTGGCCACTACCGCGATGTCACGCTCGTCTCGCTGCGCATCATGGATGCCGTGCGTCAGCAGGCAGGCATTACATTCCCGGCCGACGCAGGCAAGCAGGCCTAGCGATGGGTTTCTTCGATAAGCTCTTTTCCGGTGTCAATCGCGAGCCTCAAAAACCATCAAACATCGAGCTCGAGTTGCGCCGCAGGCTTACTGTGCTCGCAAGCGACGAGGCCACTCAAGACACTCCCCTGCGCTATTTCCTGCGCTGGGCGGGGCAAGTCCAGGGCGTTGGTTTTCGCTTTACCAACACCAACCTCGCGCAGGCACGCGCACTCACCGGCTGGGTGCGCAACATGGAAGACGGCTCGGTCGAGATGGAGATACAGGGAGCTCCGGCAAACATCCTATCTCATCTCGAGGCGCTTCATGCCTCCTACGAGCGCATGGGAACGCGTTTTCGCCTCGTAGAAGCCCAGGCCCAAGCCCCACTTGCCAATGAAGACAGTTTCATTCCTCGTTATTAGTATTGTGTGCTAAATACGGTATCATTTACCTACGACCGTTGATAGAAAAGAGGCGAGGCGCATGGCGGTGCAAAGAAGGAATACCAGGCAGCGAAAGCTGGTTCTTGACGCCGTGCGCCAAAGTTATAACCATCCCACCGCCGACGAAATCTACAACGTCGTGCGCGCGCAGGATGACAAAATCAGCCGCGGTACGGTCTACCGCAATCTCAATCTCTTGGCCGACGCCGGCGAGATCCTCTCCATCAAGACGCCGGGCGGCAGCCGCTTCGATCGCACGATCGAGCCGCATGCGCATATCATCTGCACCTCGTGCAGCCGCGTCATCGACGTACCGCTCCCCTTCGATGCCCAGCTCGACGCCAAGGCGTCCGAGCAAATCGGCTGGCACGTCACGTCGCACTACACCATCTTCGAGGGTCTCTGCCCCGACTGCCGGTAGATGTTTGGGACATGCCTACTCAGCAAGTAGACGACGCAGCTCCTCTTCGACCGTGCGCACGTAGCGGACACGGTCGTTGATGCCACGCATAGAGGGATTGCAGCTCTCCATCAGATAGGGATGGCCCACCACGTTGAGCATGTCGCGATCGTTTTCGTTATCGCCAAACGCCATCATTTCGTTAGGTGAGATCCCCAGCGCACAACCATAATCGGCAAGCGCGGACCCCTTGCCCGAATCAAAGCCGATAAAGTCGGTCCATTCGGTTCCCGACGTCATCACATCGACCCGGTCGCTAAAGCGACGCACAAAATACTCCAGCGCCGCCGGCTGTTCCGCCTCGGGCGTCTGGAAGGCAATCTTAATGACATCCTCGTCAATGTCTTCGGGACGGTCGACTACCGCCACATCACAATGGACCTCATAACGCAGGTGGTCAACAAACGCATCGTTGCTGCTCATGGTGTAGAGGTGTCCCTCGCACGAAAGGGTCACGTCGGCATGGGGGTACGCAACCACGGCATTCGCGATATCCATAGCAAGGCAACGCTCCATGGAACGCTTGACAACGGCACGCCCCTCGCTCATCACCAGGGCTCCGTTTTCGCATACGTAGGCGAGCTCATCGGCCACCGGGGCAAACAGGTAGCGCAAGCTCGCATATTGACGGCCGCTCGCCGGCATAAACACGATACCGCGACGATGCAGCTCATCGATAAGCTCAAAGGCCTCGGAACGCGGCTCGCGCTCCCCCGGATGCAGCAACGTGCCGTCCAAATCGCATGCAATCAGCTTGATTCCCTCAAGACCCATATGCTTCCCCCAAAGCCTCCTATCAACAGCAAGACGGACCTTGATCGGTCACCCCTCAAAGCCCGTCTTGCGCATACGCGCGCTTAGTCGCGCGTCTTTTTAACGATGGTAAAGTCCGGAGCCATGCTCACGACAACATCGGCCGCGCTCGACGCAAAGCGTCGGCCCGCATCGAGCTCGCGCGAAACGATCGAGATTCGAGCTCCCTCGACGCCGCGAAGCATACGGCCCAAAACCGGCTGCACCGGCGTATACATGCGCACGGTATGCTCGTCCGAGTCGCCCCGGAAGAGCGGCGCATGCATGTTGCCGATCTCCCAGCACGCATGCGCGAGCGCAATCGGATCCATGCGGTCGACTTCGACCAAATAGACCTCGGCGCTGCGCAGGCGCACGACAACCACCACGGGCACCATGCCCGAACGGTCAATGGTGAGCACGTCGCCATCGGCAAGACGACCGCCGTCGGCAGTATCCAGCCGAACATCGATCGTGCGTCCCAGCTCCGTCACGCCCACAAACGTGCGCGCATCAGCCTGGTCCCAATCGAGCAGGAGCTCGTCAACTTCAAAGACACCACCCAGCTCCCGGCGAAGTAGGAGTTCATAGGACGGATCGTTGAGATTTCCCAAGCATGTCGTCGAAACCAAGCGTTCAGGCATACTCTAGCCCTCGACCTCGACGAGCTCGATATCAAAGTTGAGGTCCTTGCCGGCCAGCTCGTGGTTGGCGTCGAGCGTCACGGCCTCGGGCGTTACGTCGATGACCACGGCGGGGACGGGCATACCGCTCGGCGTGGACAGGAAGAGCTTCATGCCCTTCTCGACCTGCTCGATGTTGGGAACCTGTTCGGCCGGGAAGGTCAGGACCATCTCGGGGTTGTGCTCGCCGTAGGCATCGGCAGCGGGAATGTGCACGGTCTTCTTCTCGCCCACCTGCATGTCGACAACAGCGGCGTCGAAGCCCTTGATCATCTGACCGGCGCCGCAGGTGAACTCCAGCGGCTCGCCGCGATCGTAAGAGCTATCGAACTGCGTGCCGTCGTCGAGCGTGCCACGATAATGGGTCTTGACCTTCTTGCCCTGGTTGGACATGGTAACCTCCGTGATAAGGGCGGCGCACAACGCGGGCCGCCGTGAACATATGGCGCTAACTATACCCTAGTCATACAATTCAAAGACAGTTTGCAAAGAAACGCTGCAACCGGAGGAACCATGGCATATCCCGTATTTGACCTACACTGCGACACCGCCGACCGCATCGGCTGGGCCACGCTCGATCTCGACCTGCGCTTTACCGCCGGCACCGACGGTTATTTCCCCGGCGACGAAACGCATCCGCAAGATTTCGACCTCATCGAGGGCAACGCCTGCGCCATCTCGCTCGCAAAGATCGGCAACACGCCGTGGGCACAGTGCTTCGCCACATTTGTCCCCGACGAGATTCCCACCGCCCACGCCGCGCGCTTCCAGGCGCAGATCATGGCGCACATGAGCGGCCAGGCGATGCTCAACCACGACCGTATGGTCAACGTGCGCAGCGCGGCAGACATTCGCCCTGCGCTCAAGGACGGCAAGGTCGCCTGCATCCACACCATCGAAAACGCCACGTTCTTTGCCGAGGACCCCGCGCTGATCGAGGTGCTCAAGAGCCTGGGCGTGCTTATGTCGTCACTCAGCTGGAACGCGCAGGGACCGCTCGCGAGCGGCCACGACACCCACGCCGGCCTCACCGCCGCCGGCATCGAGGCGCTTACGCAGATGGAGCACGCCGGCATGGTGCTCGACGTCTCCCACCTCAACGATGAGTGCTTTGACGAGGTCGCCGCCCGCGCCACGCGTCCCTTCGTCGCCAGCCACTCCAACTCCCGTGCGGTTTGCGGCGCCAAACGCAACCTTACCGACGACCAGTTCCGCGCCATTCGCGACATGGGTGGCATCGTCGGCCTCAACTACTGCAGCGAGTTCCTTTCCAACGGCGCAACCAAAAAAACCGCCGCAGACGTCACCTTCGACCAGCTGGCGGCGCATATCGAGCACTGGCTCGACCTGGGCGGCGAGGACGTCATCGCGCTCGGCGGCGACTGGGACGGTGCCACTGTGCCCGCTTTCCTCTCCGATGCCAGCAAGATGCCCGAGTTCCAGAACATGCTTTCCAAGCATTTTGGCAAGACCGTGATGCAAAAGCTCTGCAGCGACAACGCGCTTGCCTTCTTCGAGCGTTATTAATTTCACATCCCTTGAGCGGGCCGGCATGCCGAACGGTCGACATGCCGGCCCGTCCCCGATCTGAAGGACCGCTTTTGACGCAGCAGTTTACGATTTCCGCATCCCGACCGGATGGGACGACCATCCCCGTCGTCGTTACCAAAAAGCGCGTCAAGAACTTCAACCTACGCGTCACATCGAGCGGCGAGGTCCACGCCAGCGCACCGATCGGCGCCAGCCGCGAGCGTATCGAAGCGTTTGTGAAGCGCAACAGCGCCTGGATTATCAGCCGACTTGCCCAGCGCGAGCAGCGTCAGGCGACGGCACGAGAGCCGCTCAGCCCCTCGTCCATCATTGCACTTTGGGGCAAGCCCATCACGGTACAGGATGCACTCGATCACAACTTTGCATCACCCGCACCGCGACCCAAACAGGCCACCTTCGCAAGTTTTATGGGTACCGATGAATCGGACGAAGGCCCGCAGGCCAAGCGGCACGCAATCCTCGACGGCCTAACGTCCGACGAGCTCCAAGCCCACATCGACCAGCTCTACGCGTCCGAGGTCACCGCAGCGCTACGCGACATCGTGCACGCGTACGAAATCGCAATGGGCGTCACCGTGGCCCGCGTCTCCGTGCGCAGCATGAAAACGCGTTGGGGCTCCTGCACACCCAAAACCGGCGCCATTCGCATCGCGCGCGAGCTCGCCGCCTACCCTGTCGAATGCCTCGACATGGTTGTCGCCCACGAGCTCGTCCACTTGCTCGAGCCAAGCCACAATCAGCGGTTTCACGCCCTGCTCGACACGTACTGCCCTAACAATAGAGCTCTGTCGCAGCGGCTCAAGCAGCCACCCCTCAACAAGCTCTAGCGTCGACTAGCGCACGCGCTCGATCTCGACGCCGCAGCTTGCCAGGGGCAGGCCAACAGGAGCCCACGGCTTATCGAGCTTTATGCGCACACCAAGCAGCGAGGGATAACGACGCAGCAGCATCTGGGCTGTCCCCTCGGCTGCCGCCTCGATGAGCTTAAACGTATGCTCGCGCAGATAGCCATCGACATCGTGGCACACCGAGCCGTAGTCAATCGAGGCATCCAGGTTATCGTGCTCCCCCGCCGCGCGCAGGTCGGCATAGAGCACCAGAGAAACGATGAACTTCTGACCCAGCGCGTTCTCCTCGGGATACACGCCATGGTTGGCAAAAACCTCAAGGCCGTCAATGACAATACGATCGGCATGGCGCAGATCGTCATAGCTCACGTGAGGCACCGCCGTTGCGGTGGATATTTCGCCCCTTCCACGGCGGGCGAGCTCAGCACCTTCAGTCTTGGTTGCATTCTCGGGCAGTTTTTTGTTACTCAACGCGATCGTCTCCTTCGTTTAGAACCCCGACCGCGCAAACTAACTACACGCGAATCGACAGGTTCTTTTTATCATCGCTCCAGTTGCAAGCGTTGCGCGCGGGGCATGCAAAGCAGGCACGCGACGCTTTGTCGGCTGCATAGAGCAGACGCTCAAGCGGTTGGCTGTTCACGCGCAGCTTTCGATGGCCCAGAATGGCCGTCTTAATGGCTGCGGCATCGGCCGGCTCAAACGCCACGTCATCGGGCATGCCGCCGAGAATCGCATCAGCGACGCGTTCGCTTGCAACATCATGGGATATACCCGATTCATACTGTTCATCTTTGCCGATATCGTGAAGAAGTGCCGTGGCGTAGATGACCTCGCGGTCAAATTCGAGCTGCTCCTCGAGATTCTTGATCCACATAATGCGAGCGACATCGAGCAGATGGTCAATACCGTGGCGGCAGAAGATGCGCCCCGATTCCAACTGTACGATGTTGCCCAGGTGCCGCCGGAACAGCCCGTTGGCACAAATGTAATCAATGCGAGGCATGGCACCAAAGGGGGCCAGGCCCGAAGCCATAAAGCCGCGACGCGACGTCCCCTCATCGGTCTTCGATGTAAAGTCGTTGACGACTCTCATGGTTAGCGGCCCAGCATCCTAAAGAAACGCTCCTCGAGCGCGGGATCGGTCTCAAAGACGCCGCGGCGAGCAAGCGTCACGGTCTTGGTGCCGGGCTTTTGCACGCCACGCATCGTCATGCACATATGCTCGGCCTCCATCAACACAATCGCTCCCTGGGGAGCGAGATAATCCATGAGGGCATCGGCAACCTGTGCGCACAGTTGCTCCTGCAGCTGAAGACGGCGGGCATAAACCTCAACCGTGCGGGCGAGCTTGGAAAGCCCAGCCACCCGACCGTTAGGGATATAACCAATGGCGGCCTTGCCATAAAACGGCAGTAGATGATGTTCGCACAGCGAGTAGAACGTAATGTCGCGCTCGATAACCAAATCGTTCGAAGCGACGGCAAAGGTTTTGGACAGGTGCTCCTCGGCACTCTGATCCATGCCGCCGGCGATCTCACCATACATACGGGCAACGCGCGCCGGGGTCTCCAGCAGGCCCTCACGAGTTGGGTCCTCGCCTATGCCCTCAAGCAACAGCTTAATGGCGGCCTCGACTTTTTCCTGATCGACCATCTGGGCCTCACTTTTCCGATTTCACGTTCGCGCTATGGTACCACGCCCTCCGGCATCGACCACAAGCTACATAGTATGGGTCGAATAGACTGGATCGTCCCGCCAAAGCTGCACAGCGTCGCAAAGCGCAACGCCCTCACGCACAGCGCGGTCGCGCGTAGCGTTCATATCGATCACACGCTGGTTACTCGAGCCCCTAAAGCGCAACGAGATATCGTACAGGTCCTGAACAAACGGGCCGTCCACCAGCATGTCAAGGCAGGCAAGGATGCGGTCCGTCACCTCGGTATGATGACGACCACCCGGCATAAGCTCCTCGAGCACGTCACCGGTAAAGCACCAAATGGTCTTCCCCGACCCCACTGGATAGGCCGCGCGAACACGCTCGACAAACTCAACGAGCCCCGCCTGATTCTCGGGCTCCATGGGCTCGCCGCCCAGAATCGTCAGACCATCGATAAAGGGATGATCGAGGCTCTCGATAATCTTGTCCTCGACGGCACGATCGAACGGCTCGCCCGCAGCAAAGTCCCACGCAACAGAGTTAAAGCAATTCTTGCACCCACGACGGCACCCGCTTACAAACAGAGAAGTACGAACGCCTTCTCCATCAGCAATGTCGAAATACTTAATGTTCGCGTAGTTCATAGGTAACTCTCCCGGGAGGCCGGGACATATCATCCCGTCCTCAAACATTCTCGGCCTGCGGCCTGCGAAACTGCGGGCGGGACGATATGTCCCGGCCTCATGCAAAGGGTAACTCAATGAACGAAGCGAACATCGAGCATAGGGTTCGAGGTCCAATAAAAACTTTGTTGCAGCACAACCGTTGCTGCAAGCAAACCGTTATTGCAAGTCAACTCATTTCCGCTAAGAACTTCGAGGAGTGAGCAGACCGCATGCTGCATCTCAGCTACGTCAACTTGGCTGCCCCGTAGCGAGGCCCCGGACCTTTGCTCGATATGAGTTCCGCACGAACAGGAGGCGCCAGTGGCGCCTCCGTCGTGAGCCAGGACTGTCCGAAATAGCGAGTAAAGGTCCGGGGCCTCGCTACGGGGCAGTCTGGGATGGTTATTAGAGATGCAGCACGCGGTCGCGGATCTCCTCGGTTCGACCCTGGTTCCAGAACTGGGTACCGATGTAGCCGCACGTGCGACGGGCGACATTCATCTTCTCCTGGTCGCGGTTGCCGCAATTGGGGCACTCCCACACCAGCTTGCCATCGTCCTCGACAATCTTGATCTCGCCATCGTAGCCGCACACCTGGCAGTAGTCGCTCTTGGTGTTGAGCTCGGCGTACATGATGTTGTCGTAGATGTACTGCATCACGCGAATGACAGCCTTGAGGTTGTCCTGCATGTTGGGAACCTCAACGTAGGAGATGGCACCGCCCGGCGAAAGCTGCTGGAACATGCCCTCAAACTTAAGCTTGTCGAAGGCGTCGATCTCCTCGGACACATGGACGTGGTAGCTGTTGGTAATGTAGCCCTTGTCCGTCACGCCCGGGACAATGCCAAAACGACGCTGCAGGCACTTGGCGAACTTGTAGGTCGTCGACTCAAGCGGGGTGCCGTACAGCGAGAAGTCGATGTCGCTCGCAGCCTTCCACTCCGCGCACTTGTCGTTCATGCGCTGCATGACGGCCATGGCAAACGGCGTGCCCTCCTTCTCCGTGTGGCTGTGGCCCGTCATGTACTTGACACACTCATACAGGCCGGCATAGCCCAGGCTGATGGTGGAGTAACCGCCCACGAGCAGTTTGTCGATCGTCTCGCCCTTCTTCAGGCGGGCAAGGGCACCGTACTGCCACAGAATCGGCGCGGCGTCCGAAAGCGTGCCCATCAGGCGCTCGTGACGGCACAGCAGGGCGCGGTGGCACAGCTCGAGGCGCTCGTCAAAGATCTTCCAGAACTTGTCCATGTCCTGATGCGAGCTCAGCGCGACGTCGGGCAGGTTGATAGTCACGACGCCCTGGTTAAAGCGGCCGTAGTACTTGGGCTTGTTCGGGTCATAGTTCAGTGCGTTGGCAACGTTGTTAAAGCCGTTGCCCGAACGGTCGGGCGTCAGGAAGCTGCGGCAGCCCATGCAAGTGTAGCAATCGCCGTTGCCCGCGGTCTCGCCCTTCGACAGCTTGAGCTCGCGCATCTTCTTCTCGGAGATGTAATCGGGCACCATGCGCTTGGCGGTGCACTTGGCAGCCAGCTGGGTCAGGTAGAAGTACGGCGAGTCCTCGTGAATATTGTCGTCCTCGAGCACATAGATGAGCTTGGGGAACGCCGGGGTGATCCACACGCCCGCCTCGTTCTTAACGCCCTCATAGCGCTGGCGGAGCGTCTCCTCCACGATCATGGCAAGGTCGTGCTTCTCCTGAGGCGTACGAGCCTCGTTAAGATACATAAAGACCGTCACGAACGGCGCCTGGCCATTCGTGGTCATAAGGGTCACGACCTGATACTGAATCGTCTGGACGCCGCGACGGATCTCGTCACGCAGGCGATCCTCAACGACCTCACGGACCTTCTCGGCAGATGCCGAAACACCGAGCTCCTCGAGCTCGCGGGCAACCTCGCCGCGAATCTTCTGGCGGCTCACCTCAACAAAGGGGGCAAGATGGGTCAGCGAAATCGACTGGCCGCCGTACTGGGAGGAAGCAACCTGGGCGATGATCTGCGTCGCGATATTGCAGGCGGTCGAGAAGCTGTGCGGCTTCTCAATCAGCGTGCCCGAGATAACGGTGCCGTTCTGGAGCATGTCCTCCAGGTTCACCAGATCGCAGTTGTGCATGTGCTGGGCAAAGTAATCCGAATCGTGGAAGTGAATCAGGCCCTCATTATGGGCGTCCACGATCTCCTGGGGCAGCAGCACGCGCTGGGTCAGGTCCTTGGAAATCTCGCCGGCCATATAGTCGCGCTGAACGGAGTTGACGGTCGGGTTCTTGTTGGAGTTCTCCTGCTTGACCTCTTCGTTATTGCACTCGATCAGCGACAGGATCTTGTCATCGGTCGTGTTCTTCTGGCGCTTCAGGCTCTGAACATAGCGATAGATGATGTAGTGGCGGGCAACCTCGTAGCAGTCGAGACGCATGATCTCGTCCTCGACCAAATCCTGGATCTCCTCGACCGAAACGGTGTGGCCCGCGTTCTCGCATGCCTCGGCGACGTTTTGCGCCGCATAAACCACCTGGCGGTCGGTTAGACGAGAGCTCTCCTCGACCTCCAAGTTGGCGGCGCGGATGGCATTGACAATCTTATCGATGTCAAAGACAACCTCGGTGCCGCTGCGCTTGATGATCTTCATCCTCTTGCCTCTTTCGCGTCGTAGCCTCATTGCGCTTCAGAGCCAAACGATGCCCGGCAGGGCTTGCCCCTGTCTTGCGGCGCCGTCGCGCAATCTGTGTTCTCGATAAACCATAAGTCCTCATGCGGACAATCCTCGCGGCCGATCAAGCGGCTCAAAGGCGTGTCCAAATGGGACGAATAAGGTCTTCGTTCTCTGTCCGCCATCTATCATACGACAAAGATGCATCTATATCCTGTATTCTTTTTTTAGGTCAAACACAACATATAGTGTTTCAGCAGGTCAAAGCAATTAGTCATTTTGCAGACGCATTAATTATGAGGGGTTCTTGGCAAGCCGGTAAAACGTTACCAACACGGCTACCTGCATGGCAGTTATAAAACCCCCTTAGTCAAGCCGTTGACAAATCCTACCAAAACCAAGCCGCTCACGCCAAAATAATCCAAAAGATTGCGCTTGACCAACATGTTGCGGTCGAATGTCGGCGGACGGAGCGACAGGACTGTAAACGCTCGGAAGACTACAGCCCCGGCGCCCCGTCCGCCGGCATTCGATAGGCGAGGATCTATTACTTCTCTTCGCGAACTATCGTGCGGCCGAGAGCCGCTGTAAAGGGATCGAGCAGCACGCCGGCGATAACCACAAAGGCCCATCCCTTTGTGACGAGACCGGCCCAACGCGCGAAGAATGTACGGCCTTCAATCGTTCCGAATCCTCCTTGGAAGGCAATCTCGCCAAAACCGATCACCATAAAAAGGAGCGTGGCACCGATGACCGTACCGGCGATCTTGTGTGATGCACTCCCCTGCTCAAAACCAAAAAAGTCCAGGCACATACCAACCGTTTTGCCAAACAGCGGGAGTGCGCTCAGAACCTCGGCGATCACCGTGGCCACGATGAGTTGTCCCCAAAAGCCCGTGGGGCCCGTCAGATCCAAGCCAAGCGCCCCTTCAATGATGGGGAGAAACGCGCAGAGCAATAGCGGGTTAAAGAAGCCGTTGAGAATACCGATAACGCGCCTGACAGGTAACTTCATAGCCGTAAGCCTTTCAAAGTCATTGATAGAAAGAGGGCCGCCGGCATATGTCGGCGGCCCCGATAAACCATGATGTGCGGCAAAGCAACTACTCGAGCGGCTACTCCGCCTCGCCGCCGGTCGCCATCTTCTCGGCCTCGGCAAGCTGGGCCGGGGTGAGTTTGCGATACTTAATGGCGCCAAAGACGACACAAGCCGCACAGACGATCATGCCGGCGATGAACTTCTGGTCAATCGTCGCACCAAACGGCGACGTCACGGCCTCAAACACAATGGGAGACAGTGCCATGCCAAAGTTGATGCCTGCCATGCCAATGGCAAGGTTAAACGCACGTCCCTCGGGGGCAGAGTTGCCGGCGGCAAAATTGCCCTCCAGCGGCACATAGGTCTCCTTGCCCAGCGCAACGACAAAGCCCGCAACGCACAGCACCATAAAGGCGGGCGCAACCAGCGTCAGGCCCAGGCCAACGAGCGTCATGCCCCATGCGATCGGCATAGCCAGGTTCTTGAACTTGGCAAACAACGGACCGACCAAAAGACCAGCCGCAATACCGGCAACGGTCATAACGGTAGAGGCAAGACCGGCCTCCACGGTACCGCCAAAGCCGCGACCCACAACAAGCAGCGAAACGTTGGAGCTGAAGAGCTGGAACGTGAGTACGAACACAAAGCTCATGAGCGTGATAATCGCGACCTCTTTAGGCATATTGGCAAACACGTTGACCTTGCGCTTGGGCTCAAGATGACCCTCGGGAAGGCAAACAGCCTCGATCACGATGAAAATGATCATGATGAAGTACGCCGCATAGCTGTGGAACCACTCGGCAGAACCCAAGATGCCGGAAACCATCGTCCAGATAATGCCGCCCAGTGCAACAAAAGTGGAGTAGATGCCCATGACAAACGAGCGCTGCTTTCCACCAAAGTAATCCGCGATAAGAGCGTCCGTTGAATTCTGCACGGCACCGAGACCAAGGCCCATGACAGCAGAAGCCGCTAAGACTTGGCCGAGCGAGTCGTGGAACACCAGCACCGAGGCGCCTGCCAGCATCACGATAATGTGACCGACGAGCGTCGTCGTCTTCTTGGACACGCGAGAGGCAAGCTGTGAAGAGACGAGCATGGCGGACAACGCCATCATCAACGGGATGATGCCGATAATCATCTGAACGGCAGCGATGTTCTCGTTGGGAAACGCGGCCGCAACAGAGGCCACGATAGGAACGGGCACGAGCATGCCCATGATGCACATGGCGGCTGCGTAAATGCCCACCAGGTACTTGATCTTGGTTTTATCCATGATCCATCCTTACACTTAAAGAAAAGGGTCGGAGCGGCCAGGCATCACCAGCGGCCGCCCCAAACACAGCACTATCAGTCGTTGAATCCGGTGAACACGGGCTCTCCGCTGTACACGAGCGCTTCCTCGACACCATCGAGCACGCGGCAGGCGCCAGACGCCATCGCCTCGAGCTCAAACTCGCCGGGATAGGCCGACACGGGGGCGATCCAAGAGCAGCATTCCTCAATCGAGGCAACGAGCTCCTTGCTGTGGACCATGCCGCCTCCGAGCAAGATGCCGTCGACGTCGCCCTTCAGCACACAAGCCATCTCGCCAATCCACTTGCAGATTTGGTAAACCATCGCATCCCAGGCGCGAGCCGCGGCCTCATCGCCCGCGGCGGCGCGCTCGCACACCTCGATGGCATCGGACGTACCCAAAAGGTCAACGAAGCCACCGGTCTTCATGCAATGGGCGCGGGCAACGTCGAGACCATGCTCCGCCGTATACTTCGCGACCTCGATTGCGGGGACCGAGCCACAGCGCGTCGGCGCCATGGGGCCCTCGCCGCCGACGATGTCGTTGCCGTCGACCATCTTGCCCTTAAGATGAGCCGAGATAGAGATGCCGCCGCCAATATGGCAAACGATGAAGTTGCACTCATCATAGGGGCGACCGAGCTTTGCCGCATGGCGGATGGCGGTCTCTTTAAGATTAAGGGCGTGCAGGTGCACGTTTCGATACACGCCCTTAATGCCCGTCATACGTGCGAGGTCGCACAGCTCATCGGTATCGGGAGGATTCACCACAAAAGAGGGCTTGCCCGTCTTTGAAGCGAACTCATGGGCAATCTGGGGACCCAGCTGCGCCGGGTGCTGAATACCGTTCGCACCGACGCGGGCATGCTCGAGCATGACCTCATTGATGGCATACGTGCCGCCGGGCAGCGAAAGCAAGCCGCCGCCGCGACCGACAAATGCATCAAAGTCCTCGAGCTTCAGGCCCGCCTCACCCAGTGCTCCAAGAATCAGATCGCAGCGATACGGCATCTGAGCCGAAACCCCATCGAACTGGGCGAGGTCCTTCGCGTCGTGTGCAACGTTCTTGCTGAGCTTGCACTCGTCACCCTCAAAAACGCCCACCTTTGTGGAAGTGGAACCTGGGTTGATTACCAGGACGCGCCAGGGAGTCTTTTTATCGGACATACCCTAAGCCTCCTTAAGCGCCTGGGCGCGCACGCAGCTCATCACCACGTTGCCGACGATCTCGTCGACGGGCGCAGAGCGCGAGCAATCGCACACGATCCTTTTGAAGCCCTGAAGCATGGGGCCGTAGGCATTGGCACCGGTCAGATTCTGGATGATCTTGACGCCGATATTGCCCACGTTGATATCGGGCCAGATGACCACGTTGGCTTGACCCGCAACAGCGGACTCACGATGTACCTTCTTGGCCGCAACCTTGGGGTTAATCGCCGAATCAAACTGGAACTCACCGTCGATGGCAAGGTCGGGACGGCGATCGTTGGCAATCTCGCGAGCGCGGCGCACTTTGTCGACGAGCTCGTTATCCATCGAGCCGTCAGTCGAATGCGAAAGCAGCGCGCAACGGATATCCCATCCGGTCAGCGAGCGCACCGTTTCGCTCGACGAAATCGCGATTGAGGCAAGCTCCTCGCTCGTGGGGTCAACGCAAACGGCAGAATCGCCAAAAGCCAAAAGGCCGCCTTCGCCGCCAGTCCAGTTGGGAATATCGGCAATGCCGCAAGAGCTTACGGTATCGACGCCATCGGCAAGGCCGACGATGGTCTGACCCGCCAGGATAATATCGCCCGTGGCGTTATCAATGCCGGCGAACATTACGTCGACATCGCCGAGCACCTGCAAAATCAGGGCGCGCTCAAGCGGACGCGTCATACGGCGCGCGGCGCCCTTGGGCTTAAACTTGCAATCCGGATGCGAAAGGTAGCGCTCGCAGCAGGCGGCGTTCGCCTCCTCGTCGGCCACATCGACAATCTCGATGCCGTCAAGGGAGATGCCGCGCTCATCGGCAAGCTCCTTGAGCTTACCGCCGTCGCCGACCAGCACACATTCGGCAAGATGCTCGGCGGCGATCTTTGCGACCGCCTGCATCATGGTCTCGTTTTCGCCCTCGGGAAAAGCAACGCGCATAGGCTTGGCGGCAGCCTGCTCGCGCAGGGTCTGCATCAGGTCCATGGCAGCTACTCCATCTCTTCGGCAGTGCGCTCGATAAGCTCGCCGATGGTCTTCATGACCATGACCTCGCGAACGGGGACCTCGGCATCGAGCTCGTTCTCGATCATGGAGGTCAGGGCGATCATCTTCATCGAGCCCTTGCCCAGGGTCTCAAACGTCGTCTCGGGGGTCACATCGCCATCGTAGTTGTAAGCGGACTTGGCAAAATCGCAGATCTGCTGAGTGAGTTCTTCGTTCATGATGGTGCCTTTCTAAGATAAAAAGAGGGGCGGCCACGGCGGGCTGGAGACATGGGTCCCGCCGTGGCCTAAGAGAGGAATCGAATTGTTAAAAGGGTGAAAACCTAGTCGTCAAGCTCAAACGTGAGCTCTTTGTAACCCGGTCGATCGATGACCTTGGCATGGACACCAACGGTCTCGCCCGCCATGAGCTTGGCGCGGATCTCGGGGGCCTTCTTCTTGGTAATGCCGTAGATGACGTAGGTGTACTGAGAACCCTCGTCAATATCGACGGCACCGTAGGCGTACTTGCCATACTCCTTGAGGTAGGGCTTGTCGTTCTGCGGACCAGGCAGGGTAAAATCGATCAGATGGCCGTGACCGGAAACCTGGACCCAATCGGTCTTGTGGTAGCCGCAGGCATTGCAGGCAAGGTGAGGCGGAAACTCGACGGCTCCGCACTCGGGGCACTGACGTGCCCAATAGATGCCCTCTTCAAGACCCGTGTAGAACTTCTTGACCACGGGCTCCATATCTTTGAGTTGCATGAGAATACTCCTTATGGGAAATCGAAAACCGCGGTCGCTTAGGCGACGGTACGAAGAATCTGGCAGCGCACATTCTGAGAACCGCCAAAACCGCGCAGGAAGGCCGTCTCAGGAATCTTCTTCATCTGGGTTGCACCGGCGACGCCGCGCATCTGCTTGACGGCCTCGACGATATCGGCGATACCGGATGCGCCATGAGCGTGGCCGAAGTTGCAACGGCCACCGTGCGGGTTGATGGGCTTATCGCCGTCAAAAGCGGTGCGGCCATCGATCGCATACTTCCAAGCCTCGCCGCGCGGAATATAGCCGCACTCCTCGGCCGAGACGATCTCGGAAGCCAGGAAGAAGTCATTGCACATAAACAGGTCGATCTCATCGGGGCTCACGCCGGTAAGGTCGTAGACCTGCTTGGCAGCAAGCTCGGTAGCCCAGTGCTCGTTGTGAAGCAGGCCGGCTTCGACGGCAGAGGCGCCCGTGCCCAGAACCTCGATAGGTGCATACGGGACACCCATGGCTTTGGCCTTCTCCGTGGGCATCACGACAACAGCGGCGGCACCGTCGCATTTCTTCTCAAAGCCGGTAACGCGCAGGTACTGCGTAACGCGCGGGTTGTACATGCTCTTGAGATACTCGTCGGCGGTATCGAACCCAGCCGCCTTCGCATCCTCCTCGACCGTGGTCTCGTACCAGGCAAGGGGATTCAGGACGGCACCGCGGCGAAGGCTCTTGGTAAGGCCGTTCAGGGCGTCATCGATCTGATCGGCAGTAAGGTCGTACTGCATCGAATACTCGTTGATCCAGTTGTCGAACGACACGCCAAAGGCACCATCGAGCGGGCGACCATACGCGCGGTCATAGATCTTATCGAGCGAGGGAATCATGACGTCGAGCGTAAAGTCCTGGCGAATATGCGAGGGCATGTGCTCAACGGGAAGGGTCGAAGCCAAATCGCAGGCACCCGTAAGGACGACATCGTAGGCACCGGAGGCGACTGCCATCACGGCCTGCTCAAGGGCGACGTAGCCCGTGCAGCAAGCCTCGGAATGATGGACGGAACCCTTGGCGCGAACGCCAAACCAATCGGCAACCTGCATGTTGGGGGTAATGCAATCGCCAACGAGATAGGGATTGGCGCTGCCGTGATAGAAAAAGTCGATATCGCGGGGCTCAAGACCGGCATCGGTAATTGCCTCGAGGGCCGCATAGCCAAACGCCTCGCCCTCGCCAATACCCTGGGTCTCGGGATGTTCCTCAAAATCCTTGAACGGGGTGCAGCCCACGCCTACAATCGAGACGCTGCGCATGTTCTTTCCGAGCGTAACCACTGAATATCACATCCTAATCATGTGAAGGTGTACGGAGTGATGGCGCAGTCCAGCCGCGAGCGAAGGTGAGAGAGCGCTCGCGGCTTTTCTGTGCCGTCACACGTTGAACTACTGCAGTGGTTCTCTTGAACGTGACTTTAGTTTACGAGGGGCAAGACAGGACGTATGGGACAAAAAGGCCCTATGTGTCCCATCATTTGAGACCCATAGGGCAAAAACGTTCCAAATAGCAGGTAAATGGTCTTATCAATAATGCAAGGATTCGGCAAATCATTATGACACCGCCATGGATCTAACCATTTACCCGTAAATAGCGACCGTTCATCCGAGCGTATTATCGAAATCAGGGATCCGCGGATGCCAATGGCGCGATGCATCGTCGACAAAGAGCGGTGCGTAGAACATGCGATTGAGCGCGGCGGCAACGGTTCGTGCCTCAAGGTCAGGCCGGACTTCGAGCCAATACTGGATGAGGTTATGGTGGCCCGCAAGCGCAAAAGCAAGATACAGATCGAGGTCCGTCTCATCTGAAAACGTCGACCGCAAACGATCGCGAAAATAGTCATGCATGAAGATCGTTGCCTTGTGTGCAAACACGGGATCACCGTTATCGCTGTTAAGCGCCAGGACTTTCGAGCGATTGGCCTTGAGGATTTCCATGCGCTTGATCATCGTGGGCGTGGGATCAAGCTGCGCATCACCAAAACGAGCCTCAAGGGCAACGTCGTTAATGTCTTGCATGTTCTGGAGCAGCTCATCTTCAAAGCGCTTGACCACATCATCGACAGAGCGGTAACAACGATAGAAGGTTGATTTTGATGTATGGGCAAGACGGAGTACGTCGGTGACCTTAATCGATTGCACAGGCGTTGTCGCCATAAGTTCAAAGACGGCGCCTTCGATCCGCGAAGCAATATCGTTTTTAGCGTTCAGTGACATAGAAGGCCTCCCCTGTTGGCGATTGGCTACTATGCTACCCGAAAGGCATGCTCCTCAATGGCGATATGGGGCATAGAACGCGCTGCACAAGAGATGACACACTGGCCAAACACCACCGAGGAAGTAAACCATCCGCTCGGCAACCCGTCTTTGCGGGGATCGATTGAAAAGCCGGACCCCTCCGCCTTCAGGACGGCTTCGATACGCGTCCAAACCCGACACAGCCGAAAGGCGCGTTCCTGCGAATCTGCCGCAGCGTCAATCCACGCCCGTTCCCTTGAGCTCGCCATACGCTCAACCGCAATAGGTACAATCTCATCGACCGCCTCGATATCCACGCCAATAGGTCCTCCGACCGACCGAGCAACATCGGAAACAGCGAGGACGGCCACGCTTCCGCCATGTGAAATGGAAATAGAGGGGGCCTCCCCATCCGCAAGCTCGATCTTGCCGAAAGCAGAACGCGCAAGCTGGGTGTCGTCGAAGACACCCAGGGCGTCGCGAAGCAGCAGACCCACGCCCGCAGCTTCCCTCCGAGACGCAATGGGGAGATCACCATTGGAGGCACGCGAGGCATAACGTCCCGCGATTGATGCCATATCAACGGTCTCGCCGGGATCGATCGCAGAAACGTCAACGAGGTGCACGGTTATGTTCAAAATGGTCAACCCCACTCGATTGAGATGACAAGGCTAAACTGACGCTCAGAACCGCTCTTTCATGAATCGAGGTACCTTTTGCCGACGATTTGGCGACCCATTTGGCGACCAAAACAAAACAGCCCAGAGGACATAGCCTCTGGGCTGCGAACATTTGGTGGGCGTTAGAAGATTTGAACTTCTGACCTCTTCCGTGTCAGGGAAGCGCTCTCCCCCTGAGCTAAACGCCCAAATGGAGCGGACAACGGGGCTCGAACCCGCGACCCCAACCTTGGCAAGGTTGTGC
>CAVCRP010000007.1:0-78492 GCA_963604655.1 uncultured Ruminococcus sp. | reverse complement strand
GGACTTGCAGCGACGGACCTCAGGACGCTCTTACACCACGTCTGCGCGCGCGACCCCATAAAGCACCGAATCGTCGTGGTAAGGGGGTTGGATATATCAAATCGCAGCTAATTGGTCTTAAATACTTTCCAAATGATATGGTACTAACCAAACAACAGTACTCATATTTGCCATTTTTTGCCCACCGGGTCCGAATGAAGCCCGCTCTGTATGCCTCCGGCTACCCACATGACCGCAAATCCTGGTTATCAAGGGCCGTCGCGCGCTTTGACATCGACCGAAAGCCGCTCGCGGAATAATCCCTCGCCATTAGCGAACTTGAATCGAAATTAGATATCCCAAATAGCCGCAATGCCGTACCCTCGTCTCAACAACTCCAGTACAAGGACGGCATTCAAATGGGCAACACCATGCATCAATACGCCCTCTTTGGGACCGCACAATTTAAATTCGATCAGACGATCTCGCATACCTTGGACCCACACCGACAAATCGTCATTTGCAACAACGGTTCAGACGTACGCTACGCAACGCTCGAAGAATGGGAAGAAGCTGGCGCTCTGTTCGATGAACGAGCGCAAATCGAGGGCATCGTCACCAGCGCGAGCCCAGCACGCGACAAACTCGAGCTCTTTCGCGGCCTCTTTACCGGGCGTAAAGATGTTTACGCTCATGGATATCGCAGAAAAGACGGAGGCATCGGCTATACGCCAGCCTGCGCAAACGAGTGGAAGACAGGCATTTGCCCCAAAGCAGCCCAACAAAGAGTCAGATGCGCGGAGTGCGCAAATCGAGTCTTCCCCGAATTAAGCGATGCCGCAATCATCGCTCACTTTAAAGGCAACGATGACCGGTTCCGCGATGTCCTTGGGCAATATGTTCTCGACAGGGACTGCAACACGAAGGTTCTCGTCATCGATTTCGACAAAGCAGACTGGAAAGAGGCAACAAATGCCGTACGGCTTGTTGCAAAACGACGGAACATTAACGCCGCCGTCGAGCGGTCAAGATCTGGCAATGGCGCGCACATCTGGTTTTTCTTTCTCGAGCCAATCAGCGCAAAGGCCGCCAGAGAGTTTGGAAGTTGCCTCATAACCGAAGCTGCGGCGCTCAATAAAACAATCACGTTCGAGGCCTTTGATCGAATGCTACCCGCTCAGGACACTATTCCCGATGGAGGTTTTGGAAACCTCATCGCACTTCCCTTTCAAGGCAAGGCACAACGTGAAGGAAACAGCGTATTTGTAGACGAACAATTCGAGCCCTTTCCCGACCAATGGCTTTATCTGTCGCAAGTCCAGCTGATTCCGCGCTCGACAGTGCAAAATCTGATCGAGACCACTGGGGACAACCCACACGGGCTAGCAACAGTTACGGTTGCAAACAAGACCAAACGATATGCCCAAAAACCACGAAAGCGGCCGCCGCTCACATCGCGGGACTTTCCCTCATCACTGCCCGTCACGCAAGCCGATATGCTGTACATCCCCGAGAAATCTCTGAGCCCAGCGGCTCAAATGGAAATCCGCGGGCTCGCAACATTCGCCAACCCAGAATTCTATCGAGCGCAGTCCATGCATCAATCAGTATTCGGCAAACCGCGACTCGTAGACCTTAGCGAGCTTAGAGGCGGCTGCGTCGCGATTCCCAGAGGCTGCAAAGCTCAACTTGAGCGACTGCTCCAAGAAGCCGGCGTCTCTGCCCACTATTCAGACGAACGCAAATCTGACAAGCAAATTGTGATGACATTTAAAGGCACCCTTCGTCCTGAGCAGCAAATCGCCGCTGATCAGATGCTCATATACGAAGATGGAATCATGTCCGCGCCGACGGGTTTCGGTAAAACCGTCATCGGGGCTTATCTTATTGCCGCCATTGGCCTTCCAACGCTCGTCATCGTTCCCAAGACCGCACTCATAACCCAATGGAAATCCCAGCTCGAGCGATTTATCGACATTACGGACAACAGGGAGCCCGTCCGAACCCCAAAAGGACGAATCAGCAAAAAGCAGCCTCCGCTCATCGGGCAAATTGGAGGAGGCAAGACCACCGTAAGCGGCCTCGTCGACGTCGCTTCGTTTCAATCGCTGTCTGGCAAAGACCACCAAACCGGAGCGCCGATAGTTAAGGACCTTGTTTGCAATTACGGCCTCATTATCTGCGACGAATGTCACCACGCCGCCGCGCCGCAGCTCGAGCTTGTTCTCAAGTCTGCCCCGGCCAAATACGTATACGGCCTTTCCGCAACGCCCGAGCGCTCCGACGGTCTTACGCGGGCACTCTCCATGCTTTGCGGCCCGCTTCGCTGCGTCATCGACCCAAAAACGCAAGCGATCCAGCAGGGTATTCAGCGCATCGTACGGCCTCGTTTTACCGGAATTCGACTACCCGCCTACGAGCCGGGAGCAAGCTTCAATCAGATTCTCGACCTGCTGTGCACGCATGCAGCTAGAAACGAATTGATTGTCAACGACGCTCTTGAAGCTGCGTCAAACGGTCGGCATCCGCTCGTGCTGTCTAAAAGGAAAAAGCATGCCGAGGAGCTGTTCAGGCTGCTTAAAGACCAAGGACACGAGCCCATTCTCCTGACCGGGGAAATCGACGCCAAAGAAAGAAGAGCGATACTGAACAGTCTTCCCTGCTTCGAGCATGAACATCGAATCATCGTCGCCACCGAAAGCCTTCTGGGCGAGGGCTTCGATCTGTCCTACCTTGACACTCTCCTCATTGCCACGCCGATATCGTGGGACGGCAGTATCACGCAGCAGGCGGGCAGGCTCCATAGAAGTCACGAGGGCAAGCGGCGGGTTGAGATATTCGACTACGTTGATTTGTCGATACCCATGCTCGCCCGCATGTACCAGAAAAGACTCAAGACCTACGCCAAGCTCGGGTACGAGGTTTACGCAGCGAAAGACGCCAGCCAAGCCGAGGCAAACATCCTAATTGACTCTTCGCATTTCCTTGAGACCCTGAACAAAGATATCGTCAATGCCACGAAGAACGTTTTCATCGCCGCACCCTATGCATCTTCCGCATGCCTTACAAAACTCAAGGATTCACTCACCAGCTCCATGACTCGAGGAATTCGCATTGAGATAATCGTTGCCTCAACTCCGCGCGATGACGCGAAGGCGGTCTTTGCCGAAATGGGCATCGGCTATTCCGTCAAAACTGAAGGACGTTTGTGCGCGGCAATGATTAACGAGGAAACCGTCTGGTACGGAACCATTCCATTACTGGCTTTTCCCAAGAATGAGGATTGCAGCATTCGTTTCAAAAGCAGCGAAGTTGCCGCCGAGCTTTTGGACGAAATCCAGCGAAGAGGAGAACCGAAAGCTGCATCAACAAGCGGGACATCCCCATCACTTGCGGTGAAATAGGGACTGTTTTTGGCTTTTCAGCCGCAAATCAATCCCTATTCCACCGCAACTTAAAATCGAGTGGCTAGCTCAGTGAGCCCTGGAACAGTTCTTGATGCGAACCCATTCTGACCAGTCGGATCACTGGATTAGTTTTGTGCGGCAGGTAGAGAACGACCACGTCGACCAGGCCGTCGGATAGATGGAAATCGATGTGACCGTTGTAGTTGCCGCCCGGGTTGGAGAGCTCGTGGGCGCCATACTCTGCCGAAAGCGAACCACGTGCCGCAAGCTCGGCGACAGCTGCCTTAAACTCGGTTTTTAACTGTGGATGGCTCTGCATCGTTCGCTTATAGTCGGTCTTAAACTGAGCCTCGACCTTAATCTCAAACATCGCCTAGTCCTCATCGAGGAACGACATCAGCTCATCAACGTTATCGAATGACGGGCTGTCGTCCGGCAAAATTCCCAGCTCATGGGCCTCGGCGATTACCATGGCACGCCTCGTCGCCTCGTTGGGTGCCTCCGGTCGACCCACAATCTCAAACGGAATCTTCCGCTGATTTACAAGCTGCCGAACAGCCAGATTGAGATAGGAATTAAGGCTCAAGCCAACCGAATCTAAAAACTCAGTCGCCTGCTCCTTGAGTCCCTCTTCGATGCGAACCGTCGTGGGCTTAACCGTTGCATTAGACATACGCGACCTCCTCGATCTCGTCTTTTGCATCAGTATACCCAATAAAAATGGCAATCTGATGTTAGATAGCCTCAGATTGCCATGCATATTCGTGTCGCGGCGGCACGATCGCTCTACATCAGCCCGCTCAGGGCGACGTCGACCGCTTCGTCGAGGTCGTCGGTGATGTGCACGAGTTCGGGATCGAGCGGGCTGATCATACCGGCGTCCATCACCGGGCCGTTGAGCCAGTCGAACAGGCCCTGCCAGTATTCGCCGCCCACCAGCACAAGCGGCATGCGCTTGACTTTGTGCGTCTGCACCAGCGTAAGCACCTCGAACATCTCGTCGAGCGTACCGAAGCCGCCGGGAAACACGATGGCGCCCGAGCTGTATTTGACGAACATGGTCTTGCGCACAAAGAAGTAGCGGAAGTCCATGCCGAGGTTCACGTATTTGTTGAGCCCCTGCTCGTGCGGCAGCTCGATCCCTAAGCCAAC
Organism: uncultured Ruminococcus sp.; assembly: GCA_963604655.1. Classification (GTDB taxonomy): domain Bacteria; phylum Actinomycetota; class Coriobacteriia; order Coriobacteriales; family Coriobacteriaceae; genus Collinsella. The sequence continues at coordinate 73,954 of CAVCRP010000007.1, read as the reverse complement.
CGACTTGCCGTTGACGCTCGCCGCTCCCTTGTTGGCCGCTTCCATGATGCCGGGGCCGCCACCGGTGATAACCGCCACGCCGCGCTGGGCAATCTTACGGCCGACCGTGCGCGCCGCCTTGTAAAGCGGATCGGTCTTGGGCGTGCGGGCACTGCCAAAGATGGTCACCGCGGGCCCGAGCTCGGCCAGCGCGCCAAAGCCATCGACGAACTCGGCCTGAATACGCAGCACGCGCCATGGATCGGCATGCAGCCAATCGGTCGACTCCTCGGGCGCCAGCAGGTTGGCGTAGGTATTGTCCTTGGGGATCATGGGCCCGCGCATGACCACGGGGCCGCGGCGGTACGTCTCGTCGTAGGCAGGCTCGCCCTCGACGTTCTCATTCTTAATCATGGGTACTCCTATCGAGAAAAAGAAAAACGGGCGGGGTCGACGCCATGCGCCAAACACCCGCCCGAACATCAACTATCCGGTATGGTACCCACGATGCATTAAGTGCTTGCAAGCTATCGGTCAGCGGTCGCGCAAGCAGTGTCAGCGAATGTGCCGACCGGCCGGTGCTCGCCCCTTGCCGTTGCTCACGCCTTGCAAGCACCCGTGCCGCTCTTAGTAATCCACTGCCGCAGGGCTGTTCATCCAGTCGCTCACAAACGCGCCGTAACGGCCCTCGATAATGGCCTGGCGAGCACGCTGCATAAGGTTGAGCAGGTAGTAGATGTTGTGCATCGAAAGCAGGATGCCGCCGAGCATCTCCTTCTGCGTGACCATGTGGCGGATGAGCGCACGACTGTAGCCGCCCGTGCACACCGGGCAGGTGCAGGTGGGATCGATGGGGCCGTCGTCGTGAGCAAAGCGCGCGTTACGGAAGTTGAGGCGACCCTCGTTGGAGAACGCCGTGCCCATACGGCCGGTACGCGTCGGCAGCACGCAGTCGAACATGTCAATGCCCACGCCCACGCCGCGCACGAGCGTAGTCGGGTTGCCGACGCCCATCAGGTAGCGCGGCTTGTGCTTGGGCATGTACTCGGAAGCCAGCGGCGCTAGCGTCTCGAACATGGTCTCGTGGTCCTCGCCCACCGAGTAGCCGCCGATGCCGTAGCCGGGGAAGTCGCCGCACTCCTCCAGGTGGCGCAGCGAGCGCAGGCGCAGGTCCAGGTGCATGCCGCCCTGGACGATACCAAAGAGTGCCTGGTCATCGCGGGTGTGCGCCTTATAGCAACGCTCGGCCCACATACTCGACAGCTCCACGGCGCGCTCGACATACTGGCGCGTGGCAGGATAGCCGGGGCACTGGTCGAGCTGCATGCAGATGTCCGAGCCGAGCTTCATGGCGATCTCCATGTTGTCCTCGGGCGTCCAGAACACATGGCGGCCGTCGTAATCGTTGACGATAAAGCGCACGCCCTCGTCGGTAAGCTTAACGGCGTCGTTGTGACTGAACACCTGGAAGCCGCCCGAGTCGGTGAGGATGGGACCGTGCCAGTTCATAAACTTGTGCAGTCCGCCCAGCTCGGCGATGGTGTCCTCGCCGGGACGCATAGACAGGTGATAGGTGTTGGCGAGCACGATCTGCGCGCCGAGCTGCTTGACGGTCTCGGTGGGAATACCCTTGACGTTTGCCTTGGTACCCACGGGCATAAAGATCGGCGTCTCGATGTCGCCGTGCGGGGTGTGCAGCACGCCGGCGCGCGCATGCGTCGTCGGGTCCTCGGCGATCAGGTCGAATTTAAAGAGGTTCTGGTCCATAAACTGGAACTCCTTGGTTGTGGTTCATACGCAGACCATTATAGGGGCGACCCGCGAACGAGCCGCCCCTATACATCAAACGGGCATGTAGACGGTGCGCGCGGACAGGGTGCGCCATCCCGACTGGCGGGTCGGGCGGCGTCGTGGACCGAGCCGCGCCACGCGGTTGGCCTGCGATTAGCGCTGCGCGCGCAGCTTGACCGCAGCGGCGACCATGTGCTCGAGCGAGGGCCAGACCTCCGCATCGCTGCGGGTCTTGAGGCCGCAGTCGGGGTTGACCCAGAGCTTCTCGGGCGCGACCTTCTGCAGCATCTTGGCCAGCGCGTCGCTGATCTCCTGCTCGGAGGGGATACGCGGCGAGTGGATGTCGTACACGCCCGGGCCCACCTCGGTCTCAAAGTGGTTTTGGGCCAGCGAATCGAGAATCGTGAGCTCGGAGCGCGAGGCCTCAAACGAAATAACGTCGGCGTCCATGGCGTCGATCGCCGGGATGATGTCGGTGAACTCGCTGTAGCACATGTGCGTGTGGATCTGCGTCTGAGGGCGGCAGCCGCTGTGGACCAGGTTGAACGCGGGAATGGCCCAGTCGAGGTACTCGCGCTGCCAGTCGCTGCGGCGCAGCGGCAACTTCTCGCGGAGCGCGGCCTCGTCCACCTGGATCACCTTGATGCCGGCGGCCTCGAGGTCGAGCACCTCGTCGCGGATGGCAAGGGCTATCTGGCGGGTGCTGTCGCACACGGGGATGTCCTCGCGCGGGAAGCTCCAGTTGAGGATCGTGACGGGGCCGGTGAGCATGCCCTTCATGGGCTTCTTGGTGAGCGACTGCGCATAACTCGACCACGCGACGGTCATGGGCTCGGGGCGCGAGACGTCACCCCAGATGATCGGCGGCTTGACGCAGCGGGTGCCGTAGGACTGGACCCAGGCGAAGCGCGTGAAGACAAAGCCGTTCAGGCGCTCGCCGAAGTACTCGACCATATCGTTGCGCTCGAACTCGCCGTGAACGAGCACGTCGAGGCCGATCCCCTCCTGGTGACGCACGACCTCGGCAATCTGCTCGCGCAGGAACTCGTCGTACTCGTCCTGCGAGATCTCGCCGTGGCGACGCTTGGCGCGCATGGAGCGGATCTCGCGCGTCTGCGGGAAGGAGCCGATCGTGGTGGTCGGGAATTCGGGCAGGCCGAGCTCCTGCTTTTGGATGGCCTCGCGCTCAGCGCGGGCAGGCAGGCGCGTCTCGGCCTCGGCGGGCACGGCGGCCACGCGGGCACGGACGGCCTCGTCGACGCTGTCGGGACGGGCGCCCATGAGCGCCGCGTTTGTCTGGACGGCCGGGGTGGATGCGGGGTCTTCGCTGTCGAGGACGGCAGCGAGGTCGTGCAGCTCGCCGAGCTTCTCCTCGGCAAACGCGAAGTGGCGGCGATAGGACTCATCGAGCTGGGTCTCGTGCTCGAGCGTATAGGGCACGTGGAGCAGCGAGCAGGAAGTGGAGAGGACAATCGTCGCCTGCGTGGCCTGGCGCAGCGCGGCGACGGCGTCGATGGTGCGGCCGTAGTGGTTGCGCCAGATGTTCTTGCCGTTCACGAGGCCGGCGAAAAGCGTCTTGTTGGCGGGGAAACCGTTTTTGGCGACAAGCTCGGCCGTCTGCACACCCTCGATGAAGTCGAGGCCAATGCCGTCGAAGTCGAGCGCGCACACGTCGGCGTAGCAGTCGCGGATGTCGCCGAAGTACGTCTGCAGTAGAACGCGGGACTCGCCACGGGCGGCAAGGACGAGGGCGTAAAGCTTCTTGAAAAGGGCGATATCCTGGGCCTCGAGGTCGCGGACAAGCCAAGGCTCGTCGAACTGGACCCAGGCGGCACCGGCATCGGCCAAGCGAGAGAGCAGGTCGGCGTAGGCGCGGGCCAGCGGCTCGGCGACGTCGGCGAGCTGGCGGCTGCCGGTGAAGTTCGCAAGGTTGAGCAGCGTGAAGGGGCCGAGCACGACCGGCTTGGTCTCGATGCCCGCGGCCTTGGCCTCGAGGTATTCGTCGAGCGGCTTGGTGCCGACGAGCGCGATGTCCGCAGCGTCATCGATCTCGGGAACGTTGTAGTGGTAGTTGGTGTTGAACCACTTTTTCATGGGCAGCGCGTGGACGTCGCCGGCCGACCCTTGGTAGCCGCGGGCCATGGCGAAGTACGTATCGAGAGGCGAAAGCTCGAGCGCGCGGTAGCGCTCCGGCACCAGGCCAAAGAGCGCGGCGGTGTCGAGCGTGGTGTCGTAGAACGAAAAATCATTCGAGGGAATGAGATCGATGCCTGCATCGCGCTGCGTCGTCCAATGGGCAAGGCGCAGGTCACGGGCGGTCTGGTCGAGCTCTTCAGCCGAGAGCTCGTGGCGGAAGTACTTCTCGCAGGCGAACTTGAGCTCGCGCATGCGACCGATGCGGGGGAAACCCACAACCGAGGTCTTCATGATGATTGTCCTTTCATACCTCAGAATAAAAATGGCATCTGGACGCGCGCACATTCGACCAGACGGCTGAGCTATATTTGACCACCAACTCACCGCAATCGGAACTACAAAAACACGCCCGTTTGTCATAGATATCTTCTATGACAAATTAGCTGTCCCGGCACCAATTGCCAGCAACAACAACGCCGCAGGTAGAGCATAAGCGAGCGGTCACCAGAGCGAGCAAGGGGCCTTGAAACAAGATGACACCGCAGGTAGAGCATACGTCAGCGAGCGGGTCGCATTTGAGGCAAGGTGACGTGAAACGAAAGGGCGCTGACCTTCTGGTCGCGCCCTTGAAGTTGAACGTCAGATTGTCCAAATGCGGCCCGCGCAGCGTCGAGCCGTTACGCGGTTCGTAGAACCGCGTAACCCCTACGGACGCTGGCCCATGCCACCCTCGAGAGTGACGGTCTCGCCGTTCATGTACTTAAAGTCGGGGCCGCAAAGCTGAACGACCACGCGGCCGATCTCCTTCTCGACGTCGCCGTAGTGGCCCGCCGGCGGCATGTGGACGTTGGCCTTGAACGCCTCGGGGTAGGCATCCTGGAAGTTCTCGAGCGCGGCAGTCCAGGCAAGCGGGCACACGATGTTGACGTTGATGCCGTCGGGACCCCACTCGTTGGCGGCGACGCGGGTCAGGCCACGGATGCCCTCCTTGGCGGCGGCGTAGCTGCACTGGCCATAGTTGCCAAACAGGCCGGCGCCCGAAGCAAAGTTGACCACGGAGCCCTTGGTCTCCTTCAGATGCGGATAGGCCTTCTGCATGTACAGATAGGTGGCGTACAGACCGGAGTAAATGGCCAGGTTGAACTGGTCCATGGTGTGATCGGCGATGGTCACGCCCGAGGCGCTGGCTTGGGCGTTGTTGACGACGGCGTCGATGCGGCCGAACTCCTCGATAGCCTTGTCGATAACGTTCTGCACGACGGCCTCGTTGTCCTGACCGGCCGAAACATCGGCCTGAACAGGCAGAACCTTGACGCCGTACTCGGCCTCGAGAGACTCCTTGGCAGCCTCGAGCTTGGCAACGTTACGACCGGTGATGACGAGATTCGCGCCCTCCTTGGCAAAAGCGATATCGATGCCGTAGCCGATGGAGCCAGCAGAGCCGTCCTTAAGCGTGGCCTTGCCGCCGCCGGTGATGATCACGGTCTTACCAGTGAAAAGTCCCATAAGAAGTCCTTTCATAATCGCGACGGGCGAACCCGCCGACTGCGCGCATCCAAACAAGCACGCCAAAAGCTGAAATGCAACTTTAGCGTGTTCAAGTGAAAATAAAAGACCTCGGCAGGCGAACGGCATAACGTCTTTCGGCGAAGGGAATGTCAAGTACAAACTGGATAAAGCGGCCGAGTTTTTGTTATCGAAACGAGCCATCGAACACGTTTTGAAACTTTGCTGCGGGGCGCGGGATGTCGGCGCGAGACTTTATCATAGGGTGACAAACAACGATGAGGAGCACATGCCTATGACAGACGAGCTGGACCCCCAGACTCAACAGCATATTGATGATTCCGCAGACGTCACCGCAGATACTGACGCTGTGACCTGCAATGATACCGACGTCGACGACGCCACTCTGGACGAAAGCGCTACGGCGGAAACCCCTGCCGTCGAAGATATCGACGAGCAAAACGACGATGCGCCCGCTCAGGACGACGCCCCCGTACAAGATGCCGCCCCGCAAGCAGCGGGCCCCATCGAGGTGTCCTCGGAAGAAGAGCTCGACGCCGTGATGGACTCCATGATGGATGCCGTCAAGGCTATGAAGGACGCTGTCGCCGACGCCGATGTCGACGCCGAGGAAGAGGAAGCCGCCGAGGCCGCCTCGACCTTCGTGCCCGGCGAGACCCCGGTTGCCGACCAGGGCAGCACCATGCCCTCGTTTTTGCAGCTCGAGCATCCTACGATCGGCGCCGACGCGGTCGACCCGCACGCAGCAGGCTTTTCCGTGATCGAGGGCGGCACCGGCAACATCGCCGCGCCGCAGACCGCCGATGCGGATACCGCCGACGCCGCTCGCCAGACCTCCCCGCACACCCCCGCCGCAAGCCACGACTTAGGCACCGCCGTCTCGAACACCGCCAACGCCGTGGGCACGTTTATCGCCCAGGGCGCATCGGCCATGCGCGAGATGAACGCCGCCAAGAAGGCGCTCGCCGATGCCCGCGCCCATCTGGCTGAGCTTGAGCAGCGCATTGCCGACCAGGCCGAGGAGCTCGAGACGCGCCGGGACATCGCAGGCCGCTACGACCAGATCGTTGCCGACCAGCGCCAGGCCATTGCCACGGCACAAAAGACCGCAGCAGCTGCCGAAATCGATCGCGATGCCCATGCCGCCAAAGCGACGGAGCTCAAGGGCCAGCTCGAGCAAATGAAAGCAGAAGACGATGCGGCTGAGCTCCGTCTGAAGGCCGCGCTCGACGCCGTGGAGGCCCGCGAGGCGAGCTCGCGCGAGACCGGCAATCGTCTCGTTCGCCGCCTTGAGGACTCCAAGCGAATCCGCGACAAGGTCCAAGCCGAGCGAGACGCCGGCATTGCCGCCGCACAGCAAACCGTCGACGCCACGCGCGCCCAGCTCGAGACGCTGCGCCGCGAGTACGCCGAGCTGCAGCGCAATCCTTCGGCAAATCCCGCCAACTATACGGTGCGCACCAGCGAGCTTTCGATGCAGATCTCCGACACGGCCGATGCCCTGCGCAAAGCCGAAGAAGACGTCCCACGCATCAGCGCTGATCTTGAGCATTCGCTCGCCGCCGCCGAGCAAGCCGTCGAGCAGGCGCAGGCTCCCATCGCCGACGCCAAGCGCGCCCATCAGGCCGTAACGACCGAGGCCGATGCCGCGCGCGACGAGCTGCAGTCCGCAAAAACTGCCGCCGCGACACGCCAGCGCGAACTGCGCGAGAAAATCGCCGCCGAGGACAAGGCGCGTCGAGAGCAAGAGCAGGCCATCGCCAACGCCCAGGCAGATGCCGCACATGCCCAGTCGATTATCGAGCAAGCGACCGAGGTACACGACCACCCCGAGATCACCGAATCACTTGCGGGCTCCCTGGCCCGAGACAAAGCCGAGCACGCCGAAACCGAGCGCGAAGTCGCCCAGCTCGAGGCTGCAGAGGACGACGTGCGCGAGCGAACCCGCGACTCACGCATCAAATTCACCGGCGCCATCGTCTGCATCGTAGCCGTGATCCTGGTGATCATCGCAATCTGGCTCCTCACGAGCAAGTAGGCCAGACACCAAATACGCCCCAACGCAGTTGCGGTGAGATAGTTCCCATCTAGCCCTCAAAAAGGCCAATCCAAGAACTATCTCACCGCAACTTTTTGGTAGTCATTGGGGACGTTCTTAAATGACTAGTCAAACAAGAACGTCCCCAACGACTAGTCATTTAAGAACGTCCCCAACGACTACCCACCTTTGGAGCGAGATGGCGCCATAGGTTGAGCATAAGTCAGCGAGCGGGTCGCATTTGAGACAAGGTGACGTGAAACGAAAGGGCGCTGACCTTCTGGTCGCGCCCTTGAAGTTGAACGTCAGGTTGTCCAAATGCGGCCCGCGCAGCGTCGAGTCGTTACGCGGTTTGGAAAACCGCGTAACTAACAAATGAGCATCGCGTCGCCAAAGCTGAAGAAACGGTAGCGCTCCTCGATGGCGGCGGCGTAGGCATCCATGATCTGGTCGCGAGTGGCGAGCGCACTCACGAGCATCATGAGCGTGGAGCGCGGAACGTGGAAGTTCGTGATGAGCGCATCGACCACGTGATAGGTCGAACCGGGCATGAGGTAGAGCTGCGTCGTGGCGTTCTCGCGCACCACGATGTCACCGCGACCGAGCGTGTCGGCCCCGTCCTCACGACCCTCAAAATAGCGCGCCGTCACGGCCGGGTCAGCCACCGGCGCGTCCGCATCAAACGCGCTCTCGAGCGAGCGCACCGCGGTGGTACCGACGGCGATCACGCGATGGCCCTCGGCCTTTGCCTGGTGCACGGCGTCGACCACCTCCTGCGACACGTGGTAGCGCTCGGTGTGCATCACGTGCTGCGTGGGATCGTCCTCCTCCACCAAGCGGAAGGTATCGATGCCGACCTCGAGCTCGACGGCGGCAAACTTTGCGCCCTTGGCCTCGATGGCAGCCATAAGCTCGGGCGTGAAGTGCAGACCCGCCGTGGGGGCAGCAGCCGAGTGCTCCTCCTTCATGGCGTACACGGTCTGATACTTCTCGGGGTCGCCCTCGTAGTCGGTAATGTAGGGCGGCAGCGGCACATGGCCGGCGGCGTGAATAGCCTCGTCGAGCGTACGCGGCTCGCCGGCGGCATTGCAACCGGCCGGCTCAAAGCGCACCAGACGGCCACCGCGGCTATCGGTGACAAAGTCGACGACCTCGGCCGTCAGTACCACGGGAGCCCCCTCGGGCGCATGGGCACCACCGGCACGATACTCAATCTGAGCACCGGGCTTCAGACGCTTGCCCGGCTTAACCAGGCACTCCCAAACATGGCCGAGCGGATCCACATCCTCGCGGCGCTTAAGCAGCAGTGTCTCGACCACACCACCCGAACCGGCCTTGCGACCAATCAGACGGGCCGGCATCACGCGCGTCTTGTTGATGACCAACACGTCGCCCGGCTCGATGTAGTCGATGATGTCGCGAAAGATGCGGTGCTCGACGGTTCCACCGTGCTCCAGCGGCGTTCCGGCCTCGGAACCCTTGCGGTCCACCACCAGCAGGCGACAGGAATCGCGCGGCTCGGCGGGAGCCTGAGCAATCAGTTCCTCAGGAAGGTTGTAATCAAAATCATCGGTACGCATAGACACGTCAGATTCTCCTTATATAGCTAAAGTCCGCTCTACATCCTAGCAGGCTGCCAGTCCAAATGAACTACTTTTTGGCAGTCTTGCGCTCGTCGCGGATGCGGGCGCGATCCATGGCCGCCTCGACGGCCGAGAAACGACAGCCGCAGTAGTTCTGCCGATACATCCCCAGCTCGCGTGAGCGACGCGTGGCCTCGGGATAATACGGACGAAAATCGCGAATCACCGGCGTAAGTCCACGCGCCTCCGCCAAGCGCTCAAGCACGTCATTGCAGGTGTCGAACAGCTGATACGGCGAGACGGCGAGCGTCGTGCCCACGTACTCAAATCCACGCTCCTTGGCAACCCGGCACGCCTCGGCCAGACGCAGGGCATAGCACGCGCGACAGCGACGAGGTCGATCGGCTCCCAGCGGGGCCACGCCAGCCTCCCAGCGCTCGCGATCCTCCCCCGCCTCGATAAGCTCGATGCCGCCATCGGCACACCACCGGCGCAGCTCGTCCAGGCGGCGCTGCCATTCATCGCGCGGCTGAATATTGGGGTTGGTCCAGCAAATCGTGGGCTCAAACCCCTCCTCGCGCAGCAAGCGAACCGGCTCAAGCGAGCACGGCGCACAGCAAGCATGCAGCAGCAACGGCTTCATCGACATCTCCTCTCCCACAATGATTTTTTAATCCCCGTCCCAGAAAAATCATCGAGACTACTTTCCAAAAAAGCGAACGCCAAAGGACGTGTCCTCGCAGGCGACAATACGGCGGTCGCGCAGGATGGTTCGCACGTAATACCAGTCGCCCACACAGCCCGACAGGTGCAGACCAGCCGCCAGGCAACACAGCAGCGGATACCCCGAAAACGCAAAGCCCAACGCAAACGCCGCCGTCAAAACAACCGTCGGCGCCAGGCAAATCGCCACATACCGCTTACGCGAATACACAACACCCTCGGCGCAGGCATAGATCATGAACGTCTCACGGTTCGCCCCAAAGGTCACATGCGCACCCGCAGGCGCCAGCAGCTTAAAGAACACCGCATGCACCAGCTCGTGCACGGCAAACGACGCCGCCGAAACCGCAACCAGGCCAACCATCCAGCCCGCGACCGCCGGCCAACCGCCCGCCGCGGCCGTATCCAAGTCCACAGGCCCGCCCAGCAGCATAAACACCGGCACCAGGCAAGCGGCGAACACCGCAAGCACGATCATCCCCCACACGAAGCAAGCGTGCAGAAAATCCTCGTCCTCAAACGTATGTATGTTGGAAATCTCATTCATAGCATCTTAGGATAGCGCCCCTGCCACGCACCCGCCCTCATGTGCGATAATGTCGAACGATATGCACGAATTGACCACCGCGCCGCCGAGCCCCGCGCCCGGCCGCGCCCTCACCATATGCGAAGGAGTCCCATGGCATCCAAATACTCCATGAACGACCGTCCCAGCTGGCCGCGCCGCGCCATCGTTACCGCCGGCGAGCCCTACGGCAACAAAGGCCTGCACTTCGGCCACGTTGGTGGCGTCTTTGTCCCCGCCGACTTCTTCGCCCGCTTCCTGCGCGACCGTCTGGGCCGCGAGAACGTGATCTTCACCTCGGGCACCGACTGCTACGGCTCGCCCATCATGGAGAGCTACCGCAAGCTCAAGGAGAACGAGGGCTACGACAAGTCCATTAGCGAGTACGTCGAGTCCAATCACTCCCGCCAGGCCGCGACCCTCAACAACTACAACATCAGCTGCGACATCTACGGCGGCTCGGGCCTTGAGCCGGCCGTCCAGATTCACAACGAGGTGACCGCCGAGATTATCGAGCGCCTGCACGAGCAGGGCACCATCTCCAAGCGCTCCACTCTGCAGTTCTACGACGCCAAGGCCGGCACGTTCCTCAACGGCCGCCAGGTCATCGGCCGCTGCCCCATCCAGGGCTGCAAGTCCGAGAAGGCCTATGCCGACGAGTGCGACCTGGGCCACCAGTTTGAGCCCGAGGAGCTCATCGCGCCCAAGAGCCAGCTCACCGGCGAGGTGCCCGAGCTGCGCCCGGTCGACAACCTCTACTTCGACCTGCCCGCCTACCTCGACTTTATGAAGACCTACACCGCCAAGCTCGCCCAGAACCCGCAGGTTCGCTCCGTGGTCTCCAAGACCATGGAGGAGTGGCTGCTGCCGGCTCAGCTCTACATTCAGAACAAGTTCCGCGAGGCCTTCGACGCCGTCGAGGACCAGCTCCCCGAGCACACCGTGCTGGAGCCCGAGGGCAACAAGAGCAGCTTCACCGTCACCTTCCCCAGCTGGAAGGAGCGCGACGACGCCCACGCAGTGCTCGCCAACGGCGGCGTGCGCTTCCGCAGCGGCAAGGCGCTCGTGCCCTTCCGCATCACCGGTAACATCGACTGGGGCGTCCCGGTGCCCCAGGTCGACGGCGTTTCCGACGTCACCTGCTGGTGCTGGCCCGAGAGCCTGTGGGCGCCCATCAGCTATACCCGCACCGTGCTCGCGCGCGACGCCAAGGCCGCCGGCGTGACCGAGGGCGTCGCCGCCCAGGACGCCGCCCTCATGGGTGAGCCCGCCGCCGATTCGACGCAGGTACCCGCGCCCACCTATCAGCACAGCTCGCTCGACTGGCGCGACTGGTGGTGCTCGGACGACGCGCAGATCTACCAGTTCATCGGCCAGGACAACATCTACTTCTACTGCATCGCGCAGACCGCCATGTGGGAGGCCCTGGGTTGGGACCTTAAGCAGAGCACCGTCAGCGCCTGCTATCACCTGCTCTATATGGGCAAAAAGGCCAGCTCGTCCTCGCAGACGCCTCCTCCGCCGGCCGATGACCTGCTCAACCACTACACCTGCGAGCAGATGCGCGCGCATTGGCTGTCGCTCGGCCTGTCCGAGAAGCCGGTGAGCTTTAGCCCCAAGGCATACGACACGCGCGTGACCGGCAAGGACAAGGACGGCAACGAGGTGCGCGCCTGCGACGACAAGCGCGTCATCGACCCGGCCCTCAAGGAGAGCGCCCTTTTGACCGGCGTGTTCAACCGCCTGGCCCGCAGCTGCTTCTACGGCGTCGCCGTCAAGGAGGGCGACGAGAGCCCCTATCGCAGAGGCTGCATCCCTGCCGGTGCCGCCTCTGCCGCCGTGGTCGAGGCCGCCGAGCAGGCTGCCCTCGCCTTTGAGCAGGCCATGTACAAGTTCGAGACGCACCGTGCGCTCGCCGTGTGCGACGACTACCTACGCGCCGCCAACAAGCGTTGGAGCGACGCCTCCAAGGCCGCCAACAAGCTCGAGGGTGAGCAAGCCAATGCCGCAATGACGCAGGCACTCGTCGACGCCTTTACCGAACTGCGCGTGGCGACCGTCCTGATGCACGGCATCGTGCCGGCCGGCTGCGAGCTCATCTGCGAGTACTTCGACGTCGATCCGGTCGCGTTCTTTAGCTGGGATAACATCTTTGCCTCCACGGACGAGTTTGTGGAGAGCCTGGGCGAGAAGCCCGGCGAGCACCGCGTGAAGCCGCTGCCCCCGCGCTTCGACTTCTTCAGCAAGCACGAGAGCCAGTACTAAATCACTCGACATGTAATGGAATGGGAAGGGAAGACGGATGTCCAAGCCGCGTCATCGTAAGCAGAAAAAGCAGGTCAAGGCCGAGCTCAAGCTCAGGCAGTTTGCCGCTACCGAGCTTTCCGACCAGCTTGCCGCCCTTCCCTGCGCCGCCGACCTGCCGCGCTTTATGGTCGACACGGTAGCCGGTGCCTATGCTCCCGCCGATGCCGAGCTCATGATCGAGGGCTTCGGCGCCGCTGCCGCACGGCCGGTCACCCTGCGCGCCAACACGCTTAAGGCGACCGCCGAGGACATCGCCGCCGCGCTCGACGAGGCCGGCATCGCCCACAACCCCGTCGCCTGGTACCCGGACGCCTTCATCCTGCCCGAGGCCCAGGTATCCGACCTGTGGGATCTCGATATCTACCGCGACGGCAAGATCTACCTGCAGAGCCTGTCGTCCATGATGCCGCCGTTGGTCCTGGGCGCCCAGGCCGGCGAGGACATCCTGGACATGTGCGCAGCCCCTGGCGGCAAGACGACGCAGATCGCCGCCCTAACGCAGGGCCAGGCGCATCTTACCGCCTGCGAGATGAGCATCCCGCGTGCTGAGAAGCTCGAATCCAACCTGGGCCGCCAAGGCGCCAAAAACGTGCCCGTCATGCGCATCGATGCGCGCGAGCTCGACGAATTCTTCCGCTTTGACCGCATCCTGCTCGATGCCCCCTGCACTGGCACGGGAACCGTCATCAGCGGCAACGAGAAGAGCCTGCGAGGCCTGACTGAGCAGTTGCTTAACAAGTGCGCCCGCTCGCAGCGCGCTCTTCTGGACCGCGCCATGGGTGCCCTCAAACCGGGCGGCACACTGGTCTATTCCACTTGTTCGATCTTGCCGCAGGAAAACGAGGACGCCCTGCAAGAGGCCCTCGACAAGCACATGGACTGCGAGCTCATCCCCCTTAACGGCACGCCGAGCGAAAGCGAAGCACGCCGCGCCCAGGAAGCCGGCGAGGAGCCGCACATCGAGTGCAACGCCCTGACCGAGGCCATCGCAGCCGGCCACGTCTCGGCTATCGCCAACGGCCTGCCCGGCACACTCACCATTCCGCCCAGCCGCGACTTTGAGGGCTTCTACATCGCCCTGATTCGAAAACGCAGCTAGCGCACGGACCAAAAACTCAACAAGCTATCTCCGTGCGCGCTTGTCCTGCTGGTCACGGTGTTGCTTAAGCGCCTCGCGCTCCTTGCGCTCGGCCCTTTTGCCCTTAATGGCCGTGACCACAAAGTAGATGACCGCGGCGGCCACGATTGCGCCCACGCACAGGCCAATCGAGCCCAACATTGCTGTCAATTCCATACCGCGTCACCTCTCTTTTTAACGGGACATTCAAGATAGCACCTCGACGCCCGCCACCACAGCTCCTTCACGTTCGACGGCCCTTGAGTCTAACGGACGGCGCGGCGGGGAAAAATCAACTCGTCAAACGATTTAGCACTCGCAACGCCGGCTGCATTGCGCCGGCAACCATCACGTAGAATCGAGCCTCCATGGATAGCCTCAACGATTTAAACGAGCGCGTCGACGCCTTCGTCGGCACCAGCTCCTTCGACACGCCCGCCACGACAAACGACCAAGCCCCCATCGATGTTCCCGCCGAAGTTCACGAGGACATCGTCGCCTCGGTCGACTTCTCGGAGGTCGAACTCGCCGACGAGTTCACCGAGCCGCAGGTCGCCGTTACCCCCAACGGACTGCTCCCCATGGAGCCGCTGCCCATCGACGGACGCCTGCGCAAAGCGGCCCTTCGCATGCCCGACGAGATCGAGGAGGCCAGTGGCTTTACGCTCTTCGGCCGTCGCATCAAGTCGCTCATCTATACCACCGACGTCGCGGTCATCCGCAACTCCAACGCCGATGCCGTCTTTGCGGTCTATCCCTTCACACCGCAGCCGGCCATTACGCAGGCGCTGCTGACCGTCGCCGAGTGTCCGGTCTTTGTAGGCGTGGGCGGCGGCACCACCACCGGCAAGCGCTCCGTGCAGATGGCAGCCGTCTCCGAGATGCAGGGCGCGGCGGGCTGTGTGGTCAACTCCCCCGCTACCGCCGAGATGGTCGAGCATATCACCAACATGGCGGACATCCCCGTCATCGCCACGGTTGTGCGCTGCGATGACGATGCGCATGCCAAGGTTCGCGCCGGAGCCAAGATCCTCAACATCGCGGCCGGTAAGAACACACCGCAGGTCCTGCGCGAGCTGCGCGAGCACTACCCCAACCTGCCGCTCATCGCACCGGGCGGTAAGACACCCGAGAGCATCCGCGAGACCATCGCGGCCGGCGCCAACGCCATCATCTGGACGCCGCCTTCGGCCCAGCAGCTGCAGACCGACATGATGCAGCGCTACCGCAAGATGAAAGAAGACGCCACGCCCGTCATCTCGCGCGACGATGTACCCATCATCGACCAGGTCGCCGCCGCCGAGGTCAGCCAGGTCGAGAACATGAATCCCGACGTGCCGATTCCCGACGAGGTCATCGAACGCGTCGCCTCGATCCACGAGCGCGTTGAGGAGCATCGCGCCAACCGCGGCCTCAAGCCGTCGCTGCACGGCTTCTTCTTCCGCGGCAAAAAACGCTAACCGCAACAGCAAGGCCCGCCCACACAAACTGTGAGGCGGGCCTATTTACATTCGAGCAACGTGGTGGGACATTGTGCCACCAACGTACGCGCCAGCTAGTCCACGCGCTTATCGCCCATAAAGAAGACCGTCACCGTGCCGGGGCCGGTATGCGAGCCAATCAACGCGCCAATGTTGTTAATCTCAATCTTGCCCTTGAGCTGCGGAATCTGCTCCTCGATCAGCGCCGCGACCGCCTCGGCATCCTCGCGGCACGCCGAGTGCGACATGATGCACTTGCCCGAATAGTCCGCGCCGTCCTGCACGTGTGCCATCATGGTCTTGACCATCTCGGAAATCGCACGCTTCTTGGTACGGATCTTCTCGCGCGGCGACAGCTTGCCATCGCAATCGACCGTCATAAGCGGGCAGATCTTGAGTGCCGTGCCGATGATCGCGCTCGCGGCCGAGATGCGCCCACCGCGCAGATAGCTCGACAGATCGGTCGAAAAGAACCAGTGGTGCAGGTTGAGCTTGTGCTCCTCGACCCAAGCGGCCGTCTCCTCGAGCGAAGCGCCACTATCGCGCACGTCGGCGGCATATTCAACCAGCAAGCCAAAACCCGAAGCCGCGGCCAGCGAATCGATCACGCGCACCTTGCCGCCCTCGGGATAACGATCGGCAAGCATCTGCGCCGCAACGCAGGCAGAGCCATACGTGCCCGAAATACCCGACGACAGCGTCAGATGCAGCACGTCCTTGCCCTCGGCAACAAACGGCTCCCAAAACTCCTCGTACTCGCCCACGCCCAGCTGCGACGTCTTGGGCATAGCACCCGCGGCGATCTGGGCAAAAAACTCGTCAGGTGAAATCGACTGATACAGGTCATCGTCATAGACGACGCCATCGATCTCGTAATGGAAATACACGACGGGGATATTGCGCGACGCAAAGAACTCGCGGGTTCGGTCGGCGCCAGATTCACAGGTCAGGACAAAATCACTCATATGAGGCTCCTTAAATATTGCTGCGCAAATTATCGCACAGCAAGCCTACATACGGTACAAATATCCACTATTCACCAATTCGAGCTATTCGTATTGAACATCTTTACCAAGAGCATCTCCATCACCGCCGTGGACCAATCTAGGCAAAACCACCTCCTTCGTCTCCACTCAACCGACACATCTACCTCCACTAAATCGATTTAGCAAACCGTTCGCCTGACAATTCAGCCGCCGGCGCTAAATCGAAACAAACCCGGCGCATACTGGTAAACGCTCAACACTGCTTTATCAGTTTTACCAACCATATCGGAAGGTGTTTCATGGTCGCATTCGATCGCAACCCGCAAGACTTCAAGTATCTGCGCCTGCTGTCGAGACAATTTCCCACCGAGCAATCCGCGTTTACCGAGATCATCAACCTCTCGGCCATTCTCAACCTGCCCAAGGGCACCGAGCATTTTATGAGCGACGTGCATGGCGAGTACGAAGCCTTTATGCACATCCTCAACAACTGCTCGGGCGTCGTGCGCGAGCATGTCGACGAGATCTTTGGCGACACGCTCTCCTTTGACGAAAAGGGCGATCTTTGCACGCTCATCTACTACCCGCGCGAGAAGATCGACCTGGTCCGCAGGCAGCACGAGGACTCCCCCACCTGGTACAAAACGATGCTCGACCAGCTCATCATGGTCGCCCGCTCGCTTTCGAGCCGCTACACCCGCTCCAAGGTGCGTAAGGCCATCCCGCGCGATTACGCCTATATCATCGACGAGCTGCTGCACACGCATCCGGACGAGAACAACTATCGCGTGCGCTATCACGAGCGCATCGTGGAGTCCATCTTGGAGACCGCGAGCGCCGATGACTTTATCGAGTCGCTCGCCTCGCTCATCAAGCGCCTGGCCGTCGACCACCTGCACCTGGTGGGCGACATCTTCGACCGCGGCGGCGGCGCGGCCAAGATTATGGACCGCTTGCTCACCTACCATTCGCTCGACATCCAGTGGGGCAACCACGACCTGCTGTGGATGGGCGCTGCGGCCGGCGAGCCCGCCTGCATCGCCACGGTCCTGCGCAACAACCTGCGCTACGACAACTACGAGATTCTCGAGAACGATTACGGCATCTCGCTGCGCGAGCTCGTTGCCTTCGCCGATGCCACCTACACCGCCGGTGAGTCCATCACCCCGCTCATCAAAGCCATCAACGTACTGCTCTTTAAGCTCGAGGGCCAGATTATCCAGCGCCACCCCGAGTTCGATATGACCGACCGCCTGTTGCTCGACAAGATCGACCACGAGGCCGGCACGGTCACGCTCACTGACGGTAGTGTGTGGCCGCTCACGACCAACGACTTCCCTACCGTCGACCCGGCGGACCCCTACACGCTCACCCCCCAGGAGCAGCACATCATCGACAAGCTCGTGTCCGAGTTTGTCACCGCCGATCACCTGCATCGCCATATCGATTTCCTCTACACCCACGGCTCGATGTACAAGGTCACCAACGGCAACCTGCTGTTCCATGGCTGCGTGCCGCTCAACGAGGACGGCACCTTTAGCAGTATGAACTGCCTGGGCACGTGGCACGCCGGCCGCGATTATCTCGATTTTTGTGACCACATCGCCCGCCGCGCCTGGCGCACGGGCGACCGCGACGCCCTCGACTGGATGTGGTACCTGTGGATCGGCTTTAACTCGCCCGCCAGCGGACGCCTGGTGCGTACCTTTGAACGCGCCTACATCGCCGATAAAAGCACCTGGGCCGAGCCGATGGACCCGTACTTTACGCTTACCAAGTCGCCCTCGGTCTGCGACGACATCATGCGCGAGTTTGGCGTCGCCCCCATGGCATGTTCGCCGACCGGCCACATCATCAACGGCCACACGCCCGTTAAAACCACCAAGGGCGAGCAGCCCATCCGCGCCGAGGGCAAGCTGCTGGTCATCGACGGTGGTTTCTGCCGTGCCTACCATCCCAAGACGGGCATCGCCGGCTACACGCTCATCTCGAGCTCTCGCGGATGCCGTCTTAAGTCGCACCGGGCCTTTACGACGGTTGCCGAGGCGCTCACGCGCAACGTGGACATCGAGAGCGAGACCAACCGTTTTGACCAGGCCGACCGTCGCCGCATGGTAAGCGACACCGATTCGGGTGCCAAAATCCGTGGCCAGATCCAGGATCTGCGCCAGCTGCTCGATGCATATAGAAACGGTGCTATCGAGGAGCGCGCCTAGCTCCGCCTGCGGGGATTGGCTAAACTTGCTGAGTTTGTCATCCCCACGGCGCCCCGGCGCCATCTAAAGGCAGGTACCATGCAAAAGCTCCTTGCGCAGATCATGAAGTTTGGCGTCGTCGGCGTCGGCGCCACGGTCATCGACTTCGGCATCATGAATCTGCTCCACTACGGTCTGGACCTCAACATCCTAATCGCCAACACCAGCGGCTTTATCGTCTCGCTCATCTTTAACTATGTCGCGAGCATGAAGTACGTGTTTGCGCACAAGGAGGGCATGAGTCGCCGCCGTGAGTTTGTCATCTTTGTCGTGCTGTCCGTGATCGGCCTGGCGCTTAACGACGGCATCGTGCTGGCACTCAACGCCGGCCTGGGACTCGAGGCCAATATCGCCAAGATTTGCGCCACCGCGCTCGTCATGGTCTACAACTTTGTGACGCGCAAGATCTTCCTGGAGGGTGACGAGACCAAGTAGCTCGGCTTTTCTGCAGCGTTACGAGGCCCGCGAACGACACGCACCCAGCGCGGCGTTGTTCGCGGGCTTTATTCGTTTACGGGCAAATTCAGCACGCTTACGGATTGCCTCTTGAAAATTTGGCGAGTTCGTATAGTTCTTGGCAAAGCCCTTACGTTTCCCTTGCAAAAGCTCTAAAGTATCCCCTGCTCGATTCATCAACGCATTGGATGTGATTACGTGCGCAAGGCACTGGCACAACCTCATACGAAGCAGTTCCTCAAGTTCGCCGTCGTGGGACTTATCTCCTTTGGCATCGACTGGGGCATGCTCATTGCGCTCGTCGAGCTGTTCCACCTCGACTTTTTGATGAGCACCACGATTTCGTTCATTACGTCCGTCGTGGTCAACTACTGGCTCAGCATGAAGTACGTGTTCGACCACCGCGAGGGCATGAGCCGCAAGCGCGAGTTCACGATCTTCACCATCCTGTCGGTGATTGGCCTGGGCCTCAACGACCTGTACATGTTTGTGGGCGTCACGTTTTTGAGCATCGGCTACCAGGCCATGAAGGCCATCGCCACGTTCTTGGTCACCTGGTACAACTACTTTAGCCGCCGCTTCTTCCTCGAGGGCGCGCAGCAGTAGGCAGCCAAACATAACCTTGCATTCGCAGCCGGTTGGAATTTACGTTCCAGCCGGTTTTTTCTTTGCCGAGGACGCGTCTGAGGCAGGCTACGATGCCAAAATGGGACGCGCTTTCCCTATGGGCGCTGCTGCGGAAGCCGCGTCCCGGATTGGGGCCTCAAAACGGGTTGCAGTTTCCGCAACGCGGCTCTAGCGGAAAGTGTGTCCCAGAATCAGCCGCCAGAGCGGGACGTGGTTTCCCGATGGGCGCTGTTTCGGAAACTGTGTCCCGGAATCAGCCCTCAGAGTGGGACACAGCTTCCGCAACGTGGCTCTAGCGGAAAGCGTGTCCCGGAATCCGCCCCCGGACTGGGACGCAGTTTCCGGTTGAGCCTCGATTGGGAAACGGCGTCCCATTCGCATAAAAACGGGCGGCTCGGATGTTGGTCCGAACCGCCCGTTTGGCGCTTTATGTCGAGGCCTCTAGCCCGTTACGTAATACCAGACGACGGTGTCGCCATTGGAGAGAACGTAGTTGCTGCAGGCCGTATTGGGCGTTGCGCCGTTGACGGAGTACATCCAGCCGCTCGTGCCGCCGTGCTCCTTCTCGGCCAAACCGCCGATCGCGGCAACATATGTGCCGTACGACGAAGGGCGCGCATTGATAGAAAGCCCCAGCGCACACAGTGCGTCGTAGGGAGTGGCGCCCTTGTTAAAGGTGAACGTGCCGCCAGACGAGACAGGGTTGCCCACGGCGCTCGATGTAACCGAGACCGTCACGGTAACGTGGCCGGACTCCTGCGAGCCGCCCTGGCTGTCTGCAGAGGCGCTGCCGCCACCAGAGGCAGGCGCACCGTCAGCGGTTGAGCCGCCGCCCGACGAGACGCTGTCGGAAGAACCGGATCCACCGGTGGAACCGGAACTCTGCCCGGCGGATTTGCCATCGGACTTCTTGCCGCCCTTGCCTTCGGACTTCTTCCCTTTCGAGTCCTTGTCCGAGGATTCGGAATCGTCCTTGGAATCGGATTCGTCCGAACCCTTGGACCCAGAGTTCGCATCATCCGAAGCTTTTGAGTCCTTGGCCCCCGTCTTTCCCGAAGCGGTAGTCGAGCCGGAAACCGACGCATCCTTGGCAACAACGCTCTCCCCCGTCACGGTCCGGACGATCCAGTCGATGGACCATGCACCGCTGGCAGAGGGGTGAACAAAGCCAAGCGAGACGACAATCAGCACGATGCAGGCGGCTGTCAGGACGCCAACGAGCGCCTTTCGCCGAGGGGCGGACGCCGCCGAAGCGGCGTCCTTTTGCGTAGCGTCATCGAGCTGGATGAACGAAGCGTCCGACTGCGTGGCATCAGCGTCTTTGGACTTATCGGACATCACTGTCACCCTTGCTGCGCTTGGTAAGCACAAAGACGGCGATGACCGCAAGACCGATCACGCCGGCCGCGACGCCGACAATGGCGAGCGGGTTGAAGCCAGACTCCTGCTGGGAAGCCTTAGCAGACTTCTTGGCGGTAGTCGTTGCGGCCGAGCCCGTGTCGGACTTGGAGCTGGACTTGCTGGACTTGCTGTCCTTCTTGTCAGACTTCTTGTCGGACTTATCGGAATCCTTCTTGGAATCCTTATCGTTCTTGGTCTCGGTCTTGGTCGTGGTGGACACCGGCTTCTGGCCCGGAGCAACAGCGCCGCCAGCCTGCTGGCCGTTCGTGCCATTGCCAGAACCGGCGCCAGCACCGGCATTACCCGAGCCGCCGTTGGAGCCAGAACCACCGTTACCACCAGGGTTGATGGCATTCTTGGTCCACTTGGCATACAGCGTCATATCGGCCACCACCGCAGCACTAAAGTCATACGCCTCCGTGCAGGCCTCGTCGGTATACCAACCAGCGAAGGTGTAGCCCTCACGCGTCGGATCAGCAGGCTTGGTGACAGTCGAGCCCGAAGCGGGGGTCTGGCCATCAACCGGCGAGCCGCCTTTGACATCAAACTTGACACGATGTGCCTGAGATTTCACACAGAACAGGTGACCCGAGTCGTTCGTGTAATACAGATTGCCATACTGGTCGCACACGACCGAAGCCATGCAGTAGTTGGCATATCCAGAACCAGGAACGAATACCTCGGTTGCCTCGGCGTCACCCAACTTGTACATGTACACGCCGCCGCCGGTAGTGTAGTTAGGCCAATTGCCCTTGGCACCATTCAGGGTGAAGTATACGTACGTCTCGCCATCGTGCGTCGAAACAAGCGGGGTGCTCTTGGACTCAAACCCAAGCTCTTCGCCATCGGCCTTCGCAATCTGCTTCACGCTCATATCAGAAAGATCAACGATTGAAAGCAGGCCCTTGCCCTTCCAATCACTCGCAGTCGCACCGCCAATAAAGGCGTAATTACCGCTGAAAACAGGCGTCGAAGTCGAATAGGCGGCAAACTGCACCTTCCCGGCCTCGGTAATGGAGCCATCCGAACCAATAGTCAGCTTGTGCAACGTGCCATCATCGCGCGTAACGGCATATACATAGCCATCGTGGACGGTAAGCGCCGAGCGAATATTGCCACCAGAGAGCTTAAACGAGCCAACAAGCTTCGACAGATCGGCGGAATACACACGGACCTGGCCAAAATCTCCGCCGACAACGTAGTAGCCGTTGACCATCAGGCCACCAGACCAGTAGTAACCGCCGTCGGTGACGGAGGCGCTTCCAGCAATGGCGCCCGTGTGAATATTGATACGCTTAACGGTGCCGTTTTGCACGTCAACGTTATTGCCAGACCAATAATCCAGGGTGTTGATATAGACGTAATCGCTATCAACGGTCAACGAAGACAGATTCTGCTTAGTGAACGCGTCGGAATACCACAGCGTTTCAAGCGTCGTTGCCGAAACGGCCTGCAGATAACCGCCCGAAAGCGGAATCAGAATAATGCCCTGCGCAATAACAGGACGGCAGGTGCTATCCATGGAAGAGCCCAACTCGAGGGATCGCACGACGGAACCCGTCTCGGGATCAATTTCATTCAGGACAGCATTCCACGTCTTCCCGCCCCATACCGAAGCACCCGTGACAAGGTACACCTTTCCATTTGCAACAATGGGATCGGACGCAGAAACATTTGCGCCCGCTTTCTGCTGCTCTTCGGTCAGAAGGTTAAGTGCCCATGAGGGCGTATCGGTCTTCGTCGTAGGCGTAAGGGCGTCCGTTGCGGACCCCGAGCCACCATTCGCAAAACCATTCCATGCCGTATCGGCATCGGGATGCTCCGCCCCAGGATTGGTAGTGGGGGCCGCCGAGGGCTTCTGCGTACCGTCGCCCTTAACATAACGAAACTCGACGCAATCGCCATTCTTGAGGTAGTAGCTCGGAGCGCCAGTATTTGCGTAACCATTGTTCACATAGAACGACCAGTAGCTGTACGGCGCGGTGCTCGTCGTGCTAAGCACGCGACCATCAGGCATCGTCGCGCTCGTAAGGCCCCAAGCGTTTGCCTCGAGGTTAGTGCAGCCGGCAGCCGTCATAAGCTGCTCGAGCACCGACTCGGCAGTCGTGTCTTCGTCGGCAGGAAGCGTAACCTCGGTCAGGGGCACCACCGACTGCTCGGTATAGTTGCCATCGGCATCGCTTGTCGACACACCCGTGACCTTTGCCGTCACCGTAATAGTCTTGCCCTCGTTCGGGTTATCAAGACCCGTCGCTCCCTTGACGGACACCGTCGCCGAAACATCCAGACCGGCAAGTACCGCATAGTCCGAATTATCGGGATAACGCTCGGCGTAGCGAGCGAATCGCTCGCTCTTCAGACGGCCGCTAATCGTGACTTTCGTGTTGTATTCGGGCTGCGTAAATAGCAGATTCTCGTGCGAGATTACGCTCGGCTTGCTCGACTTAAGTAGACGATAGGTGCTCTCCGTGCCGCCGGGAAGCTCGCTGAAGACGAAGCCATAATGGCCAGCGGCCTCTTCGGTGGTGTAGCACCAATTAACAGCAGACCCCGGACCGGACCCTTGACCATACACCTTCAGCGGTGCATGAAGGTTTCCCGTCACATCGGAGATATTCTGCCCGTCAAGAATACCCAGGTAGAACGAAGACTTCGCAAGACCGAGGTAGGACAGCTCAGCATTGAGCTCGTCCTGGTCCTGCGGGGCAATGGCAAAATCGAGGGTCTTGCTTGCCGTGACCTCGGCGTTGGATTTATCGGTCACCGTGAGGGTGATCTTGGTGTTTGCAGCCTGAGTGCCAGGCAGCGGCTGATAGACCGTGCCTTTGTAGCCGTTGAACGTGATGTCGTTGGTGCTGGCGGAGTACTTGACCTCGTAGTACTTGCCGTCGATATTGAGCGTGCTCGTGCGCGGCATCTGCAGGTCGGCGGTCAAACCGTCCTTATCGGCAACCTTATCGGTGCCGGAGTATTTAATATTGTCGTAGGTAAAGGCCGCATCGACCTTCTCCTGCAGTGCCTTCTTGTCGGCGGCAACCTTCTCGGGATCGCCCTTGACGGTCACGGTGAAGTCATGCGAGCCAGCAATCTTGATGTCGCCGCTCGTAACCGTAACCTTAGCGGTCAGCGTCACGTCTCGATCGCTCGAGGCGCGCGAAACCTTACCCGTCTTATCTTCCCAGCTATAACCAGAAACAAACAGGCGGTCGGTGTCGGAGCTCGTCCATTCGACAGAGAGCTTCTTCGCAGAACCTGCCTTGTACGGAAGCGTGATATTTTGGGTCACACCGTTGGCAGACTCGCCCGGTGCATACCCAATCTGCATGGATTCGGCAGCACTGTCAAGAAGGTCTTGCAGCTTAGCCTCGTCCCAAGCCACCTGAACCGTCTTGTTGGGCTGGTAATACTCGGTCTTCTCGCCGTCACGCGACAGCTCAAACACCACATCGGCACTACGCAGACCGTCAATGTTGTAACCAGTGTAATCGTTGGGGTCAATGAAGAAGAACGTCACATCGCCGTTGGTCTTGTCCTGGGCGTCGGAGATGCCAACCGTGGCCTTGACGTCCTCCGCCTTAAAGGCAACGCCGCCCTCGGAGACCTTGACGTCAACGTCGGTAAAGCCCAGATCGGCAAGCTGCGCCTTCAGCGCATCATTGACGTTGCCGCCCTTGGCACTGTAATCAACAACAATCTGCTTGTTGGCATCGGTGAGCTTTTGGACCGCCGCCTCGAGCGAGTCCGCGGCGATAACCTTGTTGGCGGAGACGAGCTCGACCGTCGAGTTGCCGCTCGTGGCGACAGCCTTCAGGTACTTACCGGCAGCAGACGCCGAGACCGTAGCCGTGACGCCCGACATATCGGGCAGAAGCGTCCAGTCGGCCGCGGGAGCCTTCGCGTCGTCGGCCGCATACCAGGCAACAGTCGACTGGCCGGTGACGTCGATACCGTTGGTGGCCGAACCGTCGGCGCGCTTGGCCTGCGCCGTCGCCTTAACGCTATCGCCCGAGACGAGATGGGTCGAATCGCTATTGATCTGCGGCGTAGTGGTCACGCGCAGCAGGTTATACTCCCCCGCTGCGGTAACGCTATCGGGCGAAACCCACTCAACGGTGTTGTCGAGGGCGCTCGCCGTAACTTTGATGCGCTTGCCAACAAGCGCGTCCGAAATAGTCAGGCTGCCATCGGTCGTATCGATGCCGTCGGTAAGCTCGGTCCAATCGGTATCGCCCTCGCCCTTGGCATACCACGCCATGGTGAGCTCGGCATCGTCGGGCACGTCCTTGGTCGATCCCGGCCAGCTGCCCGGCACCTGCACACTCGGCGTGATCTTTGAACCCACGCTCAGCGTAACGTTCTTATCGGCAAGCTCAATGCCTGCCAGCTTGTACTGACCCTTAAGCGTCACGGGGCCGAGCGGAGCAACAGTCTGGCCGTATGAGCTCTTCTTCTGCGTGCTGGAAACGGTGTTTTCGCTCGTCACCTTCACGCGCAGATATTTGCCGGCATAGGCAGCGTCAACGGTATAGGCGGCCTCGGTGGCACCGGGGATATCGGTGTAAGCGGAGTCGGAGCTCGAGCTGCTATTTGCATACTGCCACTGGTAGGTCACATTATCGGTGCGGTCGATATAGCTGTAGCGCGAACCGTCCTTTTTGCGCACCTTAGTCTTGAGCGTATCGCCTACGTGCACGCCATTGGTGGCGGGAGAGCCCTCGAACTGCACGTCGTAAAGCTCAACTTGGCCAGCGATGGAGACAGGACCCGCCGCATAATAGCCGTTAGGCCTCTGCTCACCGTAACCGCCGTTGGCCTTGGCCACGACGTAGTAGCCCTTAAGGGCAGCGGTCACTGTCAGTGTGTTGCCGGTCTCACCCTCGATAGGCGTGTTGCACGAGCTTGCGGTGTTCGAGGTGCCCTTATACCACTGCCACGTGACATGCGAATCGGTGGTAACGTCGGTGGAACCCGCCGTGGCGGTCGCCGTGATCGTGGAACCAACCTCGACTTTGCCCGAGGAGGGGCTCATGGACACTTTGGTGATATTAATTGAACCGGTAGCCGCAACGAGAGCGCCCGTCGAGTTGGTCAAGCTATAGGAGCCGATCTTCGAAGACACCTTGCACTTGAGGTACTTGCCGCCCAAAGCGTCGGCAAGCTCGAGGGTCTCCCCCGTGGCGCCCGCGATATCGGTATACGTGCCGCTCTTGGTGTCGGAGCTCTGCCACTGGAAGTTGAGCTTGCCCGCGTCAACGAATGCGCCGTACGCGCCGCCCTTCTCCTTAGCGCGAGCTTTAGCGGTATCCCCTACTGCGAAGACACTCGTGTTGTCCTTGGTGTTAACGATAGACACGGCCGAAATCTCGACTGCGCCGGCCTGCTTGACCTTGCTGGAGGTGATCTTGCTCACCGTATTGACGCCAGCCGTAGCCTCAACTTTGATGTACTTGCCTTCAAGGTTATCGGTCACCGTAAGCGTAGCGCCCGTCTCGCCCTCGATCTTGGTAAAGCCCGAGGAGGAAGAGGTTGACGCGAACCAGGTGTAGGTAACCTTGGCGTCAGCAGGAGCCTGCTGCGAATAGCTTACATATGGAGTCGCCGTAAGGGTGTCGCCTATGCTAGGCGTGTCGCTGCTTAGCTTGACGCTATTGAGCTCCATCTGCCCGGCGCCCAACACGGGGCCGGGGATGATGTTGCTGTTGAACGAACCGTCATACGTGGACGCTGGAGCGTAGTAGTCCTTGCCGCCAGCCGTAACCTTGCAGATGATGTACTTGCCGGCCATCTCGCCCGTGATAACAAGCGACTGCTCATGACCCAGTTCCTGAGTATAGTCAGCCGTACTGTAGCCCTTGGCGTCTGCTGCGAGCCAGGTATAGTTCCAGGTGCCGGGGTTGGCAATCGATTTGGTCTCGGTCGTAGGGTTGCCCCAGTAATCCTCGGTCTCGACCTCGTCGTACATATTTGCCCAGAGCGTATCGCCCGCTTTGAGCGCGCCGGACTTCGTGGAATACGAGTAGTTCTTATCCTTAGTGTCCTGAATGAAGACCTTGGCCTCGCTGGAAAGCGTCGTGGCGGAAGCTGCAACGGCCTTCGGCTCGCCCTGCTCCGAAGCGACGGATGCTGCCGCCGCAGAGCTCTCGACGTTGGCGGTGTCATCGGCTGACGCGCTATTGTTGTCCGCGACATTCGTGCCGTCCTCGGCAACGGCGCCATTCAAGCCAGCATCGACAGCGGCCCCCTCGCCGGCAGCCTGCTCCTCCGCCGACTTCGTCTCCGCAGTCTGCGTCACGGCCTCGGCGATGCCCTCGGCGCCCTCGGCCCACATCTGCGCCGGCGTGGTGCCAAAAGCCATCGCGAAGGCCAGGAACGCCACCAGACCGCGCTTGGCTACGCCGCGTGCGATCGCCCCATGACGACGCCACGAGGCGCGCGTGCGCTCGTCCTCAAACATATCCATTTGTCTCCCATTGTCTGAACTTGGAGCATTGCCCAGCGGCAGCCCCACGTCATCGCGCATATCGCGCTTGAGTACCCCCATCGGGGTCCCCCTTCCTTCCAGAGCCCAACGCGTGCCGGCAGCGTGCACCGCAGCCGCGTACAAGATGGGAGGCGATCCGACTTAACCTTAACGACCCGGGCGCGCCGTCCGATCTGCGGCGCGTGCATCCCGGGCCAAGAGGAATTACGGTTACTGGTACAGCCGGGGACTTGCACCCCGATTCTCCCAAACCGCGCAGGAAAACCGCGCGTTCGTGCGTCTCCGCACCACCATCTAGGCCATCGATTATTACTGTCAGTATGGTATCACGCAAAAGGGCCCCGCACACAGGCGAAGCCCAAGGTAAAAGCTATGGTTTGCGATAGAAAAGGACGCTATCGGGCCTTTAAACGCAGTTCGTTTCAAAACTATGCCGGATTACGGTGCTGATTCACTACTTCGCAACCATAGCCGCCATTTTCGAAAACCAACGACTCAACTACCTGCGGTTTTAAAAGCGCGAATTTCGGCATGGTCGAGGTTCGATGCTCCAGCCCCGTAAACCGGCATAGTTTTGTTTGGACCGGCCCACACCGGCACGACGAAAGGCAAAAAAATCCGTTTTCCTCCGTCCCCGGGGGATCATTACCGCTTTCCTCCGTGGCTGTTGCGCCAAATCTCACGCCCCAGCATGAGCGCCAGCGCCAGCGCGCAGACGTAGCCGGCAAAGCCGATGACCGGAATACCGAACACAACCGGCTCGATGCGCGCGTAGTAAACCACCGACGAACCGATAAACAGGCCGGCGATGACAATGGCCATCGACATGCGGTCGACAATGCCGCCTATCTGACGCAGCGCCTTGTCGCTACTCATGAGCTGCAGATTCAGCTTGAGCTGACCACGCGTGAGCATGCGCGACGCCAGCCCCAGATACTCGGCGGCCTCGAGCGAGCCCTTGGCCGCACGGTAGCTGCTCGCCGCAAAGTCGCGACCCATCTCGCGCACACGGGCATAGGTGCTCTTCTCGTTTTTGATATGCGTCTGGATGATCTGAATCATGTTGACGTTGGGCATGTACTCGGTCAGCAGGCCCTCGAGCGTCACCATGCCGCGGGCGAACATCGTAACGACGCTCGGCAGCTCAACATCGTTCTTGCACGCCAAGTTTACCAGCGAGGTCAAAAACTCGCCGATATCCAGGTCCTTAAGATCCAGGCCCGCAAAGTCGGCAACGATAAAGTCCAGGTCGGACAAGAACGCCGAATGGTCGAGCTCCGCCGAATCGCCGCGCGTCACGGCGAAGCGCATGAGAGAATCCTTGAGCTTGGGCACGTCGCCCTCGGCCACGGCGAAAATCATGTCCTTGACGATGCCGCGGTCGTGGCTCGACATGCGACCGACCATGCCCAGATCGATAAAGTAAACGATGCCGTCCTTGAGGATGATGTTTCCCGCATGCGGGTCGGCGTGGAAAAAGCCGTCGTCGAGCACCTGCGTCGAATAGTCCTCGACAATCGTCGAGCCGATCTTCTCCAGATCGTAGCCCTCGGCCACCAGGCGCTCAGGGTCGGCGATCGAGATGCCATCGACGTAATCCATGACCACGACATGCTCGGTGCACAGATCCAAGTAGGACTTTGGGCACGAAACCCCACGTACACTCTTATGGAACTCGTAAAAGTCGTTAAGGTTTTTGGCCTCGGCCAAAAAGTTGGTCTCCTCGCGAAACGAGGTCCACAGCTCCTCGACCACGCCGTGCAGGTCAACAAATTGATCGGTGTTGACGAACTTTGAGGCGATGCGTACCACCGAGCGAATGATGT
Source organism: uncultured Ruminococcus sp. (assembly GCA_963604655.1). GTDB lineage: Bacteria > Actinomycetota > Coriobacteriia > Coriobacteriales > Coriobacteriaceae > Collinsella. The sequence goes on along the minus strand of CAVCRP010000007.1, from coordinate 44,675 downwards.
CGATGTCCTGCGCCATGACCTGCTGCGCACCGGGGCGCTGCACCTTAACGGCCACGTCCTCGCCTGTCACCAGACGGGCGCGGTGCACCTGCGCGAGCGACGCGCTACCGAGCGGGTTGGGGTCAATTGCGTCGAACATCTGCCCCAAGCGCTGGCCGTATTCCTCTTCCAGACAGCGGAGCACTACCTCATACGGCACCGGCTCTACGTCGGAGCGCAGGTGACGGAGCTCGTCGCAAAAACGCTGCGGCAAGATCTCGGAGCGGTTGGCCAGAATCTGCCCCATCTTGACGAACATGGGGCCGAGCTCTTCGAGCAGACGACGCAGGCGAACCGGCGTAAGGTTGTCCCACACGCGATACTTTTTGATCAGGCGAACGATCTGCCCAATGCGTTCGCGGCGGCCCGCCGGCGTGAGCTGGTATTCCTCGTCCGGCGCCATCGCGTCGGGCTCCTCGGGGACCATATCGACAGCGCGCGGTTTCTTGCGAGCGCCCGAGACGGCGGCCTCAACCTCATCGACAACCGCCGCCTCGTCACCCAAGGGATCTAGATTGTTGTAATCGGTGGTGGAATCTGCCATCTGCGCTGCTACTCGGCCTCTTCGGCGTCCTCTGCGTCGTCGGGCTCAACAGACTCGACGGGCACCGAGGTCACATTATCCTCGACCGAATCCACAATGTCGCGCACATGGGCCAAAAAGGCCGTGCGCTCGGGGGCGGTCATAACGCGGACGCGGGCCAGGATGAGCTCGTCGAGCACGCGCTGCGCCGCGGTCTCGCCCTGCATGCCCAAGCGCTCAGTGAGGTCGGAGATAGTTCCGCCGGCCTGCTCGAACATATCCGAAACGCTGCGGGCGATATCGGGGGTACCGGCGTCCTTGCGCACCTGTTCGCCCTTGGTGTTAAGGTCGTCGAGGACCTTCTTGCCGCCCTCGACGGCAACGGCAGCGGCGCCGAAGCCCACGTTGATGGCACCGTTAACAAGCTGATCGAATTTCATAACCATGGTTGGCTCCAATCGTGAACAACTGCATTGGCCTTCTTGTACCCAAGATTGATCGAACGACACAAAATCGTTTTACCGCCAAGATAGAAATCGAGCGGGGCAAAACCTTTGACGGCGTTTGCCCCGCTCGCTCGTTGCAAGGTTGTCTTTACCTCACGTTGTCGTTCATCGCGAAGGAATTCTTCATGGCACAGCTCGTGGTGTAGAGTACCTTGCCCAACAGGGCATCGGTCTCCACGCGCACGAGCTCGGCAAAGGCCTCGTTGGCGCGGGCGAGCTCGGCAGGCACCTCGGCCTCGGGCAACGCGGCTACGACAGCGTCAACGTCGTGAATCTGCTTGTGGCCCATGCCGCCGACCTTCTCCTGGTAGTCCTCGACGGCACGGCCGCACTCGTGGAAGCGGACGTCGGCCAGGGCACCGATCAGGCGGTTGGCCCAATAGAAGTTCTCGGACGTCACGCGAGCCTGCGTGTCAGCGTAGTACTCGGGCATGGTCTCGACGTTGGCGTACAGCGGGACCAGCGCGTTAAACGAGTTGGAACCAAAGGCCATCCACTGCACGGCGCGATAGGCCGGCTGCGCATAGGGACGCAGCTGCAGCACGGCGAGCTGGCTGTTGCGGTTGATGCCGATGGGACGATAGGCGCCGCGCGTGGCGGACGTGCCCTTCCTGCCGTAGCAGTCGTACTCCGTGCCCTGGTAGTGACTCGAGAGCACATACTTAATGTCCTCGATGGTCACCTTGCGCTCGGGCACGCGGCTCCAGGGGATGTCGTCGCTCTCGGGCGTGTAGTCGGCATCGGGACCGTCCCACACATCGCTGGGGTTGAGGCAGCGCTGCATGTACCAGGCACGCGGTGTGTTGTAGACGTGGTCGCTGTCGCTATGTGAGCCAAAGGCCTCGCGCGGGTTGAAGACCGTTGCGGGACCGTCGCCCTCGACGCCCAGCGTCAGGTCAAGATGCCACTCGGCCATCCAGGCGCGCAGGTCGGAAGAGCACATGTGGTCGGTCTGGTCGCCCTCGGCATCGTCCAGGTCAAAGCTGTCGATGCCCAGCTGGTTGGGCATAGTCACATAGGCGTCGTCGGGCACGCGCTTGGCGATCCAGTGGTGACCGCCGATGGTCTCGAGCCACCAGATCTCGTCCACGTCGCTAAAAGCGATACCGTTGTTCTCGTAGGTGCCGTAGCGCTCGAGCAGGTCGCCCAGGATGCGCACGCCGTCGCGGGCGGACTTAGCGTACGGCAGCACCAGGGTCACCATGTCCTCCTCGCCCAGGCCACCGGGCTGCGCCGGAACGTAGCCGTCCTCCCCCTCGTTGCCCTTGGCGGGCACGTAGTCGACGAGCGGGTCGGCGCCGCGAACGCGCTCGTTGGTGGTAAGCGTCTCGGTTGCAGACATACCGACGTTAAGCTCGTTGAAGCCAGCCTCGGCCCAAATGCCGTGACCCGGGATAACGTCGGGGACGCTCGTGTAGCGCATGGGGTTATCGGGCAGCTCGATCGTCAGGTGGCTCAGGACGCTCGTGTAGACGCGCGGCTGCTCGTCGGGGTGCACCACGCGCATGCGCTTGGGCTCAAATACCCCGTTGGACGAATCCTCGTTGCGGGCGACCAGCGTCGACCCGTCATAGCTCGCGTTCTTACCAACCAAAATCGTTGTGCACGGCATGCGCATCCTCCTTGAGCGAAGAAATCAAACGATAACAGTGTATCGCTTCGGCGCAGAAAGGGCGAAACCACGGCGCTGGCAACCCCTGTGGGCAAAAAACGCCTATTTCGATGCGCGCTCCGCCGCCTCGATCACGTGCTTGGCGAGAATCGCCGTGGTCACAGCGCCCACGCCGCCCGGCACGGGCGTGATGGCGTTAACGACCGGCTCCGCAGCATCAGAATCGACGTCACCCACCAGCTTGCCAGCGGCCTCGTCCCAATTAATGCCAACATCGATGATCGTCTGGCCCTCGCGAACCGCATCCACGCCAATCGTACGCGCGCGTCCAACGGCGGCAACCACAATGTCGGCAGCACGGCACTCGGCAGCAAGGTCGCGCGTATGCGTATGGCACGTCGTCACGGTCGCATTGCGCGCCGTAAGCATGGCGGCAACAGGACGCCCGATCACCAGCGAGCGCCCGACCACAGCAACCTTAGCTCCATCCAGCTCAACGCCGTAATGATCCAGCAAAGCAAGCACGGCTTCGGCTGTGCAGGGGGCAAAACCCTCGCCGCGCCCCGAAAGCGTGGTGAGCAGCGAAGCCGGCGTCATGGAGTCAACGTCCTTGGCAGGATCGAGTGCCGCGGCAACCGCGTCCTCGTCAAGGCCGGCGGGCAGCGGGCGGAACACCAGGCAGCCATGAACAGCGGGGTCGGAATTGATGTCCTCGATGGCCGCCAACAGCTCGTCCTGCGATACATCGGCGGGAAGCAAAACGCGGCGAGCTTCAATGCCAACCTTCTCGCAGCGCCTGAGCGCACCGCGCTCGTAGGATAGGTCGTCCTCGCGTTCACCCACACGCACGATAGCCAACGTCGGAACAACGCCGCGCTCGCGCAAAGCCACGCAGCGAGCAGCAAGTTCCTCAGTCAACGCGCGGGCGACAGGAGCGCCCTTCAGCAGTTCAGCCATGGCTATCCCCTCTTCCTTGCAGCGTCGGCGGCGCGGCGCGCCAGCGCATCGGCGCGCGGCAACCACGTGTCCAGCAGCTCATCGCACGCGGTCTCGAGCTCCTCGGCGCGCGCCCGGTCCTTCATAGACGTGGTGTTGGCAAAGAGCGTCAAGCTCGCGCCCTGCATAGCGGAACGGCAGAACACGGCGCCGCACGCCACATCGGACAGCAGCTGACGCGAACCCTTGTCGGCCATGTCCTCGAGCAGCGCCAGCGCACGCCCGCAGGCATCCATAATGCGATACGGCGGCATAGCGGCCACATGCAGCGCATCCTGAATCGCGGTCGCTCGAGCCGGATCGTCACGCGGAATACCGTACGCCGCGGACACCTGCCCATAGGCACGAACGTCCTCGGCAACCAACTCGACAAGCTCCTGGGCCAGCTCATCAGCATGGACAAACGCACGCGTCAGGTCATCCGCACGATCAGCAAGCGCGGGATTGGTCGCACCGTAGCGGGCAACCATTCCGCACAGCGAGGCGCCCAGCGCGCCCACAAAGGCGCTCGCGCTGCCACCGCCGGGAACCGGCTCGCGCGCGGCCAGCGCCTCGGCAAACCCGCGGCAGGTCTTGTCCATCATCTCTTGGCTCATGCACATGCACCTTCAAGTCATATACATCGGTCGGGTGGCAACCGCCGACCGACCGCATCGATCACGTAATGGTGCTAAGTCTAGCCCATAAGCACATGAGCGTCAGCGCACCTGGCCATCGCGGATTTCTATGGCACACGATAGGCGGCAGCGACACAAACATGGGACACATGGCCCACCTTTCGAGACTCCCGGGCAGCACAAGCTGGGGCATATCTATAAGTAAGGAACCCGTTGGGGCACGGCCGGGCAACGGCCACAAGCAATGAACGGAGGCATAAGCCGCACAGCACACAGAGACATCCGCCGCCAGCGCAATCAGTACCCCAACAGCATGCGGCGCCGTGATGTCATCGGCAGACAAGGAGGACGCCACCATGAAGAAAAAGACCCTATCGATTCTTTCCCTTTGCATCGCCCTCTTTGCCGCATTTGCCCTTGTCGGCTGCGGCGGGAACGCATCGGGCGGGGGCAGCAGCGCATCCAAGAGCGAGGGCAAGGAAAAGGCCCCCGTCGCCAAGAAGACCGACTTTATCTGGTTTAAGGTCGAGATGCCCGAGGGCGTCGGCGTAAGCGACTCCGCCGGCAAGAATGCCGACAGGGTCCAGCTCACCTTCCCCGAAGACGAGAACGCCTCGGCCGATCGCTTTATCCCCGTTTGGAAAAAAGCGATGACAGCCGAGGAATCCCACGCCGACCAGGCAGAAAAGAAGGGGGATACGTTCCAGTGGAAGGATGGCGGGTCCGTCGAGTATAACGGCAGGACGTGGCTCGTCGGAACATACGAGGACAACAGCGGCATCTCAACCATGCTTTTTACCGACGTTGAGCCGGGAAGCGTCTACGTCCTCATCTCGAACTTCGACCAGCACAAGAAAGAAGCCGAGACGCTCCTCAACTCCATCGAGTTCCCCGATGACATGGCAGAGGCAGTTTCCGAGGCGCGCGAAGTCGAGATTTCGAGCATCGAGCTCAAGTAACGGGACACCCGCACGCGCCTACGCGCACCTGCGCACATGCGCCCCATTAAAGCAACGGGCACCCAACCCCGGGGAGGGCCGACAGGCATCGGCCCTCCCCTCTTTTGGACCCGCGCATATTGCCACTTGTCGGCGCAAATCCGGCCCTCAGAATGGGACACATGGCCCACCCTAGCGAGCCGTCCACGCGTACAGTAAAGGCAGGTAATCCATGGGCGGTTACAGATCGAGGAGGACACGACCATGAAAAAGAAGGCCTTTGCGATTCTCACACTCTGCATCAGTCTCCTTGCCGCGGTTGCCCTGGTGGGTTGCGGCGGAAGCGGCGGCGCTACCGGCAGTGGCGGTGGCGGCGGCGCAGAAAAGCCAGCCGTGGATATGAGGACCGACTTCATTTGGTTTAAGGTCGAGGTGCCCGAGGGCGTCGAGATCACCGACGTTGCCGGCGACACCGCCGACAGGGCCCAGTTTAAGTTCACCGAGAGCGAGCACGCCAGCGATCGCTTCATCCCTGTCTTCGACTCTGACAAGAACGCTGACGAGCTGTTCGACTACGAGGCCAAATGGAAGGCCAACTTTGAGTGGACCGAGAATGATCCCGTCAAGTACAACGGCAAGACTTGGCGCAACGCTTCCTATACACACTCGGGCGGCGTAACGACTGAGTACTTCACCGAAGCAGGCGGCGGCAGCGTTTACGTGAGCATCGACAATGTCGAGGAGCACAAGGACGCCGTCGAGACCATGATGAAGTCTCTGGAGTTTGCCGATGACATTGCCAAGGCCAAGACCGAGGCCATGGACGTCAAGCTCGACGATATCGAGATCAAGCGCTAAGCGACTGGCGAGCGCAACGGGAAACACGGTCGCAGAGCAAACAAGCGACGGTACCCCAGCGCTTCGTACCCAGGGAGGGCCGGTAAACCGACCCTCCTTTTCTTATGCCGATAGCCGGCGAACGCGAGGGTGCCGGGCGGCAAAACCACCCCCAGCGCGGTAGCAGCACAAATAGACAAGCGCCCCAACGCGTCCGCCCGCCGATTTATGGCGCCACGCAGACAATTAAGCCAACACGTTTAGACATCCGGGCAGTATAGTGAACAAAATGAGTGCATAACCGCACCCTGCGAACGGAGGAGTTATGACCGAACACCACGCCATCAGCCGTCGAGCATTCACGTTGGGCCTAGGACTCGCAGCATTGTCGCCATTTGTAAGCCTGCCCGAAACCGCGGGATTGGGCCTTCCCGTGCGCGCGGCATTTGCAGAAGACGCTGCCACAGCGTCAGTCAGCCTCGACAATTTCGTCATTCGCCTTCGCCCCGCGGGCTATTTTCGCACCGCGAGCGTCAACCAAGACGGCAACGTTCGCGGCAACGTCTGCCACCTGTTTAACGACGGCACGTCCAGCAAGCTCATCCTTGAGAACGTAACGACCAAGAATGACGATACAAACTGGTATGCTATCCGCACCTTGCTCAATTTCGAAGAGCATAAAAAGACGGGCTACAGCATTTGGTCGGTCGACGACGACTCGGACAAAGATGGAAAGGTCATCCACGTATGGGGCGGCGAGTATGACAACAAGCCCAGCCGCGCTTTTGCGTTCGAGCGTCAATCAAACGGAACCTATATCATCCGAGACCGCACGGTCGAGAAAGAAACCGAGAAAAAAGACATTAAGTACCTGGCAATAGAATCGAACGGCGAAGACCAGGACAACAATAAGATCTGCCATAAGAGTAAGAGCATTCCGTGGGAGCTCGAACTTATCGGTTACGACATGAAAAAGAACGATGCCACGGTTAGCAGCCTCGACTGGATCACGTACAGCAGCTACGTCGATGGGCCATGTTGGATGAAATACGTCGACGACAACAAGTTCCTCGACGAGCTGAGCATCCCGGGTACGCACGATTCGGGCACCTGCAGCGTGGACAACGACACTGAGCCCCAATCCTCGCAAGTAAAATGCCAGCAGGATTACATTCCCACGCAGTTGCTCGAAGGCATTCGCTATTTTGATATCCGGCTCGGAAAGGGCGACGACCCCGGTATCGACCACGGGGATTACTACCTGCTCAAAAAAGACGCGTACTTTATGCATCTTTCCGATGTCATAGGCTACTTCAAAACGTTTTTGAACGAAAACCCGACAGAAGCGCTCATCATGCTTGTATCACGAGGCAACGACGAGGCTACCGACGAAAGTGTTACGACGGCTTTCGCCAAGGTTTTGGACGACAACCCCAAACTGTTCTATACGTCGAGCCGAATCCCCGCGCTACACGAGGTGCGCGGAAAGATCGTTCTGCTGCGTCGATTTAGGCTCGCCGGCAACAGTGTAAGCGGCCACACGTGGGGCCTCGACCTTACCGAATGGGATGACAAGATCAAGGCTCACTCCGACAGCGCCACTATGTGTCTCGTCCAAGACGCGCGGGGCTTTGAAGCCGCGGGGGAAACAGGCGACAAAGAGCCCTATTGCACCAAGGTATACGCCCAGGACAAGTACAAACTCACGGGAACCGACAAGCTCAGCTGGGTCGATAATGCGCTGAAGGAAACGACCGGGCGCACGCGCAACGAGGTAGATGTCGAGGACGACAACGGGGCCAAGGAGCAAGTCCTGGAGCGCTGCTGGTCTATCAACTACACCAGCTGCACGGGCTTGTCGCACGGAGGCAATCCTTTTACCTCGGCACGAGTAGTCAACGAGCATCTGTATAAGAGCCCGTACATCAACCCCAGCGGCACCGAGGATACAAAGTCAGATTACCTCAAGCACATTGGCATCATCGCATCCGACTTTGTTGATGCGGCGCTGGCCCGGAGCATCTACCAGCGCAATTACGATACGGAGCACAAGCAGACGGCTTCGTACTATCTCCCGTACTATCTCCCGACCCGCATGCGCATGACGTACGGCGACTCGCTGAGCGATGCCTCATTCCAGGATGGCAAGACCGTTGGCGAGGGTCATTTCCGCCTTGCTGACAGCAGCAACGCGCTCAACGCGACAGCTTCGGGCCATGCGTTTGCCATTGAATACGTGGATGTCGACGCCCTGGGCAACGAGACCGTTACGGGGCTGCAGGGCTCTGTGCCCATCGATATCGATCCACGCGCGCTGACGCCCCATTTTGAGGGACTCGAAGGCCTTAAGGCCGGCGAAGACGTGCGCGCCAAGATTGCGGCATCACTCGAGGGCAAGCTCGAAACCGATGCCTGCACGGCCCAGCTCGAGTTTGTGCACGACGCGGACGGCGCTCCGGGCACGGCAATGGCCGAGGGCGAAACATTTGCCGCAGGAACGTACTGGGTGCGCGTGAACGGTCTCTTGGGCGACGCGGCGCAGAACTACACGCTCGCCAGCGACGGAGCCGCAAGCTTTACCGTAGCGGCCTCGGGCAGTGCGGGCGGCACCGGCAGCGACACGGGTTCCAACGCAGGCGGCGCCGACAAGAACGGCAAGAGCAACAAGAGAGGCCAGGGCAAGAGCTCAGGCGGAAAGCTCGCCAACACGGGCGACGGCTCTGGCGTTGCCGCCGGGCTCGCTGCCGCCGCCGTGGCGACAACGGTCGCAGGTGCAGCAATGCTTGCCAGTGACCGCGACAATACCGAGGACGTTAACGAATAGGCAAGCCAGTCTTTTGGGCGCATTAACTCAATCGGGGCGCAGAATACCGTTCTGCGCCCCGATTTTTACCTTGGCCCGAACGCCGCTATCGGCTACATCACCATGTTCAGAGCTTTCACAAATTCCTGGGCCTTCGCACGGCTACTCAGGCTAAAGACGCAAGCGGTCAACAGCCTGTTACGCAGGGAAACGTCGCGACCCTTGATCCTGTTGACCCCCGTGATGTCCTTAAGGTAGACAATCTCGGTGTGCCTGTCGCCAAAAGTGCCCTTCTTGAGCACCTCGATACGATTGGGGTAGATCTTAACGTCTTTAAACCTACCCGAACCTTTATCCTGGAATAGCAGCGTGTTGTTGTCCATACGCGTCACTCCCGTGGGGTTCGCTAAAACTGTCTCTATTGCCACATTTTAGTCACCGCAAGGCTCCCATGCGAAGGTGCCAGACAGCACAGCAATTCGTGTCCGCGCGAGGCTTTAAACTAGATGCGATAAAGATGCATTCCACAAGAGGAAAGTGGGGCGACAGTGATGGGCGAACTGGTAAACCGTGGAGAATCGGCAATCGTGCCCGAAGGTTTTTACAAGCAGGTTTCCTCGATTCTCAACGCCGCTCGCGACAAGGCCTATACCGCCGTTAACTTTGCGATGGTTGAGGCGTATTGGGAGATCGGCAAGAGCATAGTTGATGAGCAGGGCGGAGAGGAGCGCGCCAAGTATGGAGAGGCGCTGCTCAAGGCCCTCGCAATCAGACTTACCAAGGATTTTGGTAAAGGTTTTGGAGCAAGAGAGCTGCGCAAAATGCGTCAGTTCTATCTTGCATTTCCAATTCGGGACTCACTGCGTCCCGAATTGAGCTGGACACATTACCGCAGGTTAATACGCATTCCTGACCCCGAAGCTCGCACCTGGTACAGGAACGAATGCGCCGACTCTCGCTGGAGCACGCGCCAGCTCGAACGCCAGATCAACACCATGTTCCGCGAGCGCCTACTTGCCAGCAAAGACAAGGAGGCTGTCACCCAAGAAATCCAAAAGAGCGCCCCAGCTCGTCGCCCCGAGGATATCATCCGCGATCCATATGTACTGGAGTTTTTAGGTTTCTCGGACGATACTGCGTTTCGCGAGAGCGATCTAGAGCAGGCGCTCATCACACATCTTCAGAAGTTCCTGCTGGAGCTTGGCCGTGGCTTCGCTTTCGAGGCGCGCCAAAAGCGCATCACCTTTGATGGGCGCCATTTCTATATTGACCTTGTTTTTTACAACTATCTGATGCGCTGCTTCGTGCTCATCGACCTTAAGACCGATGACCTTACGCATCAGGACCTGGGCCAGATGCAAATGTATGTGAACTACTACACGCGTGAGCTCATGAACGAAGGCGACAATCCGCCCATAGGCATCGTGCTCTGCGCGGACAAAAGCGATTCGATCGTCGAGTACACGCTGCCCGAAGACAACGACCAAGTGTTTGCCGCCAAATACCTGCCGTATCTTCCAAGCAAGGAAGAGCTGGCGCGCGAGCTGAGTGCCGAGTACCGCGCCATCAACGAAGCGACTAATGGCGAAGCGCAAGGGTAGCGGCACGTTGCGACCGATACCCCCGACGGCGCTCCACATCACCCGGGATAAGAGGAGCTTTCCATGACAGACAGACCGAAAACAACACTGCGCGACTGCATCTATGGGCTTGCCGTCGGTGACGCGCTGGGCGTTCCCTACGAGTTCAGGCCCCGCGGTACGTTCGAATGCACGGACATGATCGGCTACGGCACGCATGGGCAACCCGCCGGCACCTGGAGCGACGACACATCTATGACGCTTGCTACCTGCGACTCGATTAGGGAGCTCGGGCACATCGACACCGCGGACATGCGCGACAAGTTCGTAAGCTGGATTGCCCGTGGCGAGTATACGATCGACGGCGTTTTCGATTACGGCGGTACGACCGCCCGCGCCCTGCGCACCGGCAAAGGAGGCTCCGGCGAGCACGACAACGGCAACGGATCGCTCATGCGCATCGCTCCCCTGGCGTTCACCGATGCGACAGACAAAGAGGTCAGCAAGGTCTCCGCGATTACGCACGCCCACAGAACGTCGACCGACGCATGCATCATATTTGTCGAGCTGATGAGGGATGTGATGAACGACGTGCTCCCCTCGTGGGCGCTCCATCTGAAAGGCGTGCCTGAGCAGGAGATCAGGTCGGGTGGCTTCGTGCGCGACACGCTTAAGGCAGCCACCTGGTGTTTCGTCAACACTAACAGCTACGAAGATTGCGTGCTTGCCGCCGTCAACCTAGGCGACGACACCGACACCACCGCAGCCGTCGCCGGCGCCCTCGCCGGCACGGCATACGGCATGGACGCCATCCCGCAGGAGTGGTTCGACATCCTACGTGGAAAAGAGCTGATTGAGAGCTGCCTGTTTTAGGGCGAGTCTTTAGCAGAAACGAGTCAAATGTCTCCCATCGCGGCCTATGGGGTAAAATCTTGACCGCCGCGGAATCCGCCTGCGGGCAACGCTCTGATCTCTGATTGGGGTGAAGCCTATGAACTTGTTTCTTGAAATCCTGCGCCTCTCGATGTATGTGACCGGCATTGCCCGGAATCTCTACTCGATCTGGAAGGAATATAAGCAGTAACGGATAGCGAAGGGAGTCATTAGAAGGGCCGGTTGCAGCCGGCCCTCAAGACATTAGCACCTGCGTTGCCCGCGTCTCCGAAGTTTGAACAGCCAAGGAGCGGGTTCCGCGGCACAACCTGATTTTACCCAGTGGAGTGACTCTTTTGCAGCCACTCCACCGTTTATTTACATCCATTTCCTGTTTCCTGTTAAATGACCGCACAATAGCTCGCGCCTCCTACTGCCCAAAGATCGCGCCGAACAAGCCCTTGCGTTTGGGCTTTTCTTCTCGGTAGGAGCCCTCGGCTGCGGCCGCCACCTGCCGTGGCTGCTCGCCACCCCCACGTCGCACGATCTGGTACAGGAACGGCGATTTAACGTATTTGACCTCGATGGGCGTGGCGTGCACGGTGCTTTCGCTCGACAGTATCACGCTGGGATTGAGCGGCGCCACGATATGCGTCTCGCGCTTGTCGCTAAACACCACCGCCGCTGCGCGACCCGTCTGGCCGTTCACGGCGATGCGCACCTGCTCGCCGTCGCGACTGTCCGTTGCCGGGCGATCGACAAAGTAGACCGGCACCATCACCAGACCGTCCTTGTGCTTGCGGGCTTTGCGTGCCCACGTGCGGATGCTCTTTTTATTGAGCCCCAGGGTCGCCTCGGCATCGTTGCCCGCAACGTCGAGCGCCAGCTTATCAATGACCACCTGGTCCTTGGTAGACGCATCGACCGAGACGACGCGGAAGTCACCTTCCTGCATGGCGGGATCGAACGGCCCAACCTTGCCAAAGTCCCACGGCTCCAAAATGCCCATAAGGCGAACGTCCAGGTAGTTGGCCCTGGGGTATGCCCAATCGAGCACCTCGTAGTACACCAGGGTCTCTTTGCTCAGGCCCTTGCCCGGGAAGGACGCCATCATGCGCAGATCCGCAAGCGCCATGGGAAAATAGAAGAGCATCATGTCGTTTTGGATTGCGTCCTCGACGTCGTGCCCCGCGAACGCTTCCGGGTACTGGCGCACCAGTTGCAGCGCGTTGGCACGCGCCTGCTGTGGGGAAATCTCACACGGAATACCCTGCTCGGGAACGTATTCGGCGCCCACGCCCATGGTCAGGCGCTTACTGAATGTGCCGGGTTTGAGCAAATCGGCCACGCCGATCTTGTTGCCGCACGACGGGCACTCAAACACGCGCTGGGTGGACTCGCCCTCAAAGGACGCGCCGCAGAAGGGGCAGGGAATGCTCACGTGTGTGGCCTCTTGGAACTCCTGCGCCGTCCCGCGATCTTCCCACAGCAGATGCTCCAGAACCGACTGGTTGCGCCAGTGCGAATTAAAGAAATACCAGTCCGGGTCCTCTGGGCGCTCGAGCTGCGACACATGCGTGAGCTTGAGCAACCCGTCCACCACCGTCAGCGGCGTATGGCGAATGCCCAGAGCACTCTTAGGCTCCCCGGCGTCCGCTTGCCACGGGACGACCGTTCCGCAATAGGCACATTCAAAGCTGCGCTTTGCCTGGTGCGAATACATGGGGCCGCCGCAGTTTTGGCATTTAATGGCAAACATCTCGTCCATGGAAACGTCCTCCTTTGCACAGGGACTGTCTACATTAAGTATGTCGAGCAAACAGGCTCATGCCCATACCCATGTGGCCCAAAATGGAGCACTCGAGCGGACGAGAAGGCGCAGCGGGCTCGCAGCCGCGCGGACAACCGCCCCCCTCCGCCTCGCGCCCGTTAGCACTGGCAGACCATTGCTGCATTTTCTGAGCATCGGCCCGCAGCCGGCCCGTGCGAGCTACACTATCCCCTTAAACATGATTGCGAGGACGACCGTTATGCTATTTGTAAATCGGCTGGTACATACGCTTGTTCCCGGCAGCGAAAGCGAGCCGGTCGATACCTCCTGCCGCACCAACGCGGGGTTTGCCGCAAGCCTCATCTGCATCGGCCTCAATATCACACTATGCCTGGCCAAGGGCATCGCCGGCCTGCTCGCGGGCTCCGTCTCGCTTATCGCCGACGCCTTCAACAACCTCTCCGATGCCTCGAGCAACATCGTGAGCCTGCTTGGATTCCGCCTAGCCAGCCGCCCGGCCGACGAGGGTCACCCCTACGGCCACGGTCGCTACGAGTACCTGGCAGGGCTGTTTGTCGCAGTCCTCGTTTGCGCCGTTGGCATCAACCTGATTCTTGAATCGATCACCAAGATCATCAAGCCCTCCCCCACCGCTTATTCGGCGCTCTCTATGGCAGCTCTTATTCTGTCCATGCTCGTCAAGTTTTGGATGGCGGCCTTCAACCGCGCACTGGGCAATCGCATCGACTCCGAGACGCTTATCGCCACGGCACAGGACTCCAAAAACGATGTCATCACCTCGGGTTCGGTCCTGGCGGCAGCGCTCATTTCGCAGACAACGGGCTTTGACCTGGACGGCTGGGCCGGCCTGGGCGTAGGCATCTTCATCTGCATCAGCGGCATGGGCCTGGTGCGCGACGCCATTAGCCCGCTGCTGGGACAGGCGCCCGACCCCAAGCTCGTCCAGGCGATTCGTGACAAGATCATGTCGTATCCGCAGGTCCTGGGCACGCACGACCTAATGGTGCACGATTACGGTCCCGGTCGACAATTTGCCAGCGCGCACGTGGAGATGCCCGGCGAGGGCGATGCATTTGAGCATCACGAGATCCTGGACACCATCGAGCACGATATCAAGCGCCAGATGGGCATCGACATCACGCTGCACTGCGACCCCATCGCCACAACCGGCGACGACCTGCGCGGTTGGGTCAAGCGTGGCATCATGCAGATCGACCCCGCGCTCTCCATCCATGATCTGCACGAGCACGACGACTTCGTTTCGTTTGACCTGGTGCGCCCCGACGGCTTTGACATATCCGACGAGGAACTGCTGGAGCTCGTCACGCGCATCGTGCACGAACGCCGGCCCGATGCATCGTGCGTCGTCACGTTTGACTCGGGCTTTAGCTCGCCCGACCGCCCGGCCGAGCGGCTCTAGCCAACTCAGCCGCTAGTTTCCCTGCGCGCCCGAGATGCCGTTTTGCAGCGCGTTCCAGGCATCCGTTGCCATATCGCCCAGGTTCTGCGCGGTATCGCCGAGATTCTGAGCCGTGTCGCCCAGCTGCTGGGCTTTATCACCCAACTCCTGTGCCTTGTTGCTCAGGTCCTCCAGCGTGTTGGAGCTCGAGCTGTCCGTGGTGCCCTGCTCACTGGACGCGTTGCCCGACGAGTTGCCCTTGTGCGTTAGCTGGATCTCGAGACTGCCATTGTCGTTGTAGTAGGCAGAAGTAACGACCCAGTTGGCATCGACGACGGGCGTCGAGCCGTCATCGGTCAGGATCACGGCGTTCGAAAGGTCGGCTCCGCGCGACTTGAGGAGCTTCTTGGCGTTAGACCAGTACTGCCCAGGGATATCGCTCAGGTCGACAACGCTGGACTGAGTGGCCGCAGCCTGCTCGGCCTGTGTGTCGGTCGAGGCGCCTCGCTTGTTGAGCATGCCCGACACAATGGCAAACACCACCGACAGGGCAAAGAAGATCGCCAGCACAATAAGGATCTTCTTGATCACGCCCGACGAACGCGAAGGCTTCTCCTCCTCGTCCTCGCCATACTGCGGAATGGACTTGGGATACTCGCGATACGGCTCGCGCGCGTAGGGATCGCGCGACTCATAGCGAGGCTGCGCCGTACGCGGCATATACGTCGTCTGCTGAGGCTGTGGAATGGGATTCTGCGACAGATCGCTGTAAGAATCCGAGGCCGAGGCGGCATAGGGATCCTGCGGCGCGTAATCAAACGGGTCCGGCGCCGCGTTGCCATAGGGGCTTTGCGGAGAGGCGGCGTAAGGGTCCTGCGCCGTGTCGCCATAACCCATAACCCGCGTAGGCTCGGCAGAAGGCTGCGTCGCGGCAGGGTCGGCATAACCGGGACTGGGCACAACGCGGGTCGCGTCGGCGCTGTCGCCAGCCTGCGCGGAACCATAGCCGCCCATTACGGTCGTCTTGTCCTGATCCATGCAACGATTCCTTTCCGTCGCCCGTAAGCATCAAGTTATCCATGCATTCTACCCGCGCAAAAGCCTATGATGGGCAAAGCCCGCCGGCATCACAAGACATGCGCGGCATTCGAGATCAAAACCCCGCCGGGCCTTGGGGCACGGCGGGGCGGGCAAGCAGCTATGAGGCTGCCGGCTTAGAACAGGCCGGTGATGTTGCCGTCGTTGTCGACGTCGATGTTCTCGGCCGCGGGAACCTTCGGCAGGCCCGGCATGGTCAGAACGCTGCCGGTCAGCGCGACCACAAAGTGGGCGCCGGCGGAAACCTTGAGCTCGCGCACCGTGATGCGGAAGTTCTCGGGGGCACCGAGTGCCTTGGCGTTGTCGCTAAAGCTGTACTGCGTCTTGGCCACGCACACCGGCAGGTTGCCAAAGCCGTTCTCGCGCAGCTCTGCGAGCTGACGCTTGGCAGCCGGCGTAAAGTCGACGCCGTCGGCGCGGTAGACCTTGGTGGCAACGGCCTCAAGGGCGTCGGCAACATCGGCGCCGTCCTCGTAGGCAAACTTGAGCTCGCTCGGCTGCTCGATCAGGCGCATAACCTCATCGGCCAGCTCGAGCGCGCCCTCGCCGCCCTTGGCCCAGACCTCGGACAGCTTAACGTTAACGCCGAGCTTCTGGCACTCGGACTCGATGAGCTCCAGCTCGGCCTCGGTGTCCGTCGGGAAGCGATTGATGGCGACCACGCAGGGCAGGCCGTACACGTTCTGAATGTTGTCGACGTGACGCAGCAGGTTGGGCATGCCGGCCTTAAGGGCTTCGAGGTTCTCCTCGTTGAGGTCGGCCTTGGCGACACCGCCGTTGTACTTAAGCGCGCGGGCAGTGGCAACGACCACGACGGCGCTGGGGCGAACGCCCGTCATGCGGCACTTGATATCGAGGAACTTCTCGGCACCCAGGTCGGCGCCAAAGCCGGCCTCGGTAATGGCGACATCGCCAAAGCGCATGGCCATGCGGGTGGCCATGATGGAGTTGCAGCCGTGGGCGATATTGGCGAAGGGACCGCCGTGGACAAACGCAGGCGTACCCTCGAGCGTCTGAACCAGGTTGGGCTTGAGCGCGTCCTTGAGCAGAGCCGCCATGGCGCCCTGGGCTTTAAGATCGCGGGCACGAACGGGCTCGCCGGCAAAGCTATAGCCGACGACGATCTCGCCCAACCGCTCCTTGAGGTCGTTGATGCTCGTGGACAGGCACAGGATTGCCATGACCTCGGAGGCAACGGTGATGTCGAAGCCGTCCTCGCGCGGCACGCCCTGGGCCTTGCCGCCAATGCCGTCGATGACGTGACGGAGCTGGCGATCGTTCATGTCGACGACGCGCTTCCAGGTAATGCGCTTAACGTCGATACCGAGCTGGTTGCCCTGCTGAATATGGTTGTCGAGCATAGCGGCCAGCAGATTGTTGGCGGCGCCGATGGCGTGGAAGTCGCCGGTAAAGTGCAGGTTGATGTCCTCCATGGGGATGACCTGGGCCCAACCGCCGCCGGCGGCACCGCCCTTTACGCCAAACACGGGGCCGAGCGAAGGCTCACGCAGGGCCACGGCGCTCTTGATGCCGCGGCGGCGTAGGCCGTCGGCAAGGCCGATGGTCGTGGTGGTCTTGCCCTCGCCCGCGGGCGTGGGGTTGATAGCGGTCACGAGGACAAGCTTGGCCTGGTGATCAGTTGGCTCGTTGAGCAGGGAATAGTCGACCTTTGCCTTGTCAAAGCCGTACGGAATCAGATGCTTAACGTCGACGCCGGCGTTCTTGGCCACCTCGGTAATAGGCAGCGGCGTAACAGAACGTGCGATTTCGATGTCAGTAGGCATGGGCGGTCCTTTCGTTACCGGATGAGAAAAAGACCAGTCCAGCATAGCACGCGCGCGCAATAGTAATACGCCCGTAACCAACGAACGGCGATATGTTTATCCAATGTCCAGTGATAGCTTACAGATGCGCCGGCACAAAGGCCCCTACAGGGCCGACTCGATTCCCAAGTGCTCAAAGGTGCGAAGCGTTGCCTGGCGGCCCTGCGGTGTACGGATCATCAATCCGCACTGCAGCAGATAGGGCTCGTAGACATCCTCAAGCGTGCCCGGGTCCTCGCCCACCGCACTGGCAAGCGTGGTCAGGCCCACGGCACGGCCGGAGAACGTCTTGGCAAGCGTCTCCAAGATACGAATGTCCATCCAGTCCAGGCCAAGCTCATCGATCTCGAAGAACTCGAGCGCCTGGCGGCAGATATCGAGCTCGATGGGACCGTTGCCGCGCACCTGCGCATAGTCGCGCACGCGCTTGAGCAGACGGTTGGCAAGACGCGGCGTACCACGCGAACGCGAGCCGATCTCGAGCGCGCTGGGACGGTCGATTGTCACGCCCAGAATGGTCGCCGAGCGCGTCACGATCTGGGCGAGCTCCTCGACCGTGTAGTAATCCAGGCGATACGAAATTCCAAAGCGGTCGCGCAGCGGGCCGGTCAACATGCCCGAGCGAGTCGTGGCCGCTACCAGCGTGAACTTGGGGATATCCAGGCGAATCGAGCGCGCCGCCGGACCCTTGCCGATCACGATATCGAGCGCAAAGTCCTCCATCGCGGGATACAGGACCTCCTCGACCGAACGGTTGAGGCGGTGGATCTCGTCGATAAACAGCACATCGCCCGGCTGTAGGTTGGTAAGGATAGCCGCCAAGTCTCCGGTTCGCGCGATGGCCGGACCGCTCGTCGTCTTAATCTGGGCGCCCAGCTCGTTGGCGATAACGGTGGCCAGCGTGGTCTTGCCCAAGCCCGGAGGGCCCGAAAAGATCACGTGGTCGAGCGTCTCGCCACGGCTCTGCGCCGCTTCGATCAACACGCGCAGGCTCTGCTTGATGTGCTCCTGGCCACAGTAGTCGTCCAAGCGCTGAGGGCGCAAGGTGCGGTCGACATCGAGGTCCTCGGGCGTCAGCTCCGAGCCCACCATGCGCTCGCCGTGCGCCATGGATGCCGCCGGCGAGTTGCCGGGCGTCGCCCACAGGTCCTGAGAGTCATCGGCTTCCCACATCACGCATCCATTCCGAGTCGCTTAAGCGCCGCGCCGAGCAGGTCCTCGACACGCATATCCTGCCCATCATACCCGCTCAGGGCAACATCGGTCTCCTGCGGGCTAAAGCCCATGGAAAGGAGCGCCGCACGGGCATCGTCGATGGCCGAGGGAGCGGCAGCGGGCACGGGCATCGCAACCTGTCCGGGTATGACATCGACCGGCACAAAGCCCTTGTCCTTGGCGAAGGTGCTCTTAAGCTCCAAAATCAGGCGCTGCGCGGTCTTTTTGCCCACGCCGGGCACCTTGGCCATGCCCTTATCGTCCTCGGCCATTACCAGGGAATACAGCTGTCCCACGGTATAGGTAGAGAGCACGGCGAGCGCCAGGCGCGGACCAACGCCCGAGACAGACACGAGCCGATCAAACATCGTGCGCTCGTCCTTTGAGGAAAAACCGAAGAGCGTCATGGCATCCTCGCGCACCTGCATGCGCGTGTAGAGGCGGACCTCGCCGCCGGGCGTCGGCAACGTGGCCGCAGTGCTGCCCGAGATGCCGAGCTCAAAGCCCACGCCCGACACATCGACGACGGCCGAGCTCATCGTGGCCTCGACAAGCGTTCCATGGAGCTGGGAAATCATCAGTATCCGGTTCCTCTCTGTTGATAGAACTCGCCACCGGTGAGGGCACGGGTGCGGCTGAGGTTTACGTGACAGATGGCGCAGGCCAGGGCATCGGCGGCATGGTCGGGATGCGGGTCGTGGTCGAGCTGCGTGAGCGTGCGCACCATGTAGGCGACCTGCCGCTTGTCCGCGGCGCCCGTACCCACGACGGCCTGCTTGATCTGCATGGGCGTATACTCGCCGATCTCGAGTGCGCACTCCGAAAGCGCCACAAGCGCGGCGCCGCGGGCATGTGCCGTAGGGATGGCCGAGCGGACGTTGGCTCCAAAGTAGATGCTCTCGATGGCGGCGGTATCGGGGCGGTACCGTTCGACGACATCCTTAAGATCGCGGGCAATGTGCGACAGGCGCACTGCGAGCGGGCTTCCGGCACTGGTCTCGATACAACCGTAGGCACGACAGCGAACCTCGCCGCGCCGCTCCTCGATAATCCCCCAACCCGTATGGGCCAAACCGGGGTCGATACCCAAGATAACCAAGCCAGCCTCCCCTCGCCTTATGCCAAGCGCAAGGCAAGGCCCCGCGCACTATTCACGAACGTCTGTTCTAGAATAACACAACGGGGCCAAGATGCTTAAAGCAAGATTGATTTAGTTGAGGCGACGTAGCTGGAACTTAGCCCCATCCCCGACTTAATTCTGGCTGAAAAACGGGAATTGTCTTGGGTCCACCGGCGGATGCGGCATCGGACCACCTTGCGGGCCGCCCTGGCCGCCCATCATCTTGTCGATGGCGTCCTGGACCTCGCCCTCAAATTTCTTCATGCCCTCGTGCAGGCGACGCTGACCGTCTTCCGAGCGCAGCTCCTCCATCTGCTCGGGCGAAATACCCAGCAGCTCACCGAGCACGCCCATCATCTCGCTTCGCATGCGCTCGCTCGTATCCTCGTCGGCAAAGCGACGCACCTCGGCACGAGCCAGCGAATCGACCGTCATACGCTCTTTACCGCTAAGTCCCAGATCGGACCACGCGAGCATATACGGCCAGGAGCGCTCGGCAAACGAACGGGCCGAGACGATCGGCGCCGTCGGCAGCTGGCGGCGAGCCGTCTCTCCCTGGCGCACGAGCATCAGCAGCAACGAACATGCCTCGGGCTTGCCGGCGGCCATTGGGATGTCGTCGAAGGGACGGTTGCGGTCCACGTGCGACTCGAGCGTGCCATCGACCTCGCCCGGCTCAAGTCCGCCGAGCAGCTGCGCCGCGCGATCGAGCATGTCGACCGGACCGTCAAGCGTCGAGAGCGCTTGCGCCAGCACGCGCTCCATGCAATCCTCCACCGCGTTGAGCGTCACAAGCTCCTGCGGCACCACGGCAGACGTACGGTTGCGTACGCGCGCCACAAACTCGAGCGTCGACAGGTATACGTCACCAAAGGGCGCGTAATCGCCCTGGTAGCCACCGCAAAGTGCGGGTGCCGCCAGCGCGTATTCAGTTTTTGACAGCGGGCTCAACGCCATCGCACCCAGTTCGAGCGCCGTATCCTCCAGCATGAGGCCCAGCGTGCGAGAGCGCAGGCGCTCGGCGTCGCCCGCCGACACATCGCGGTCGAGCACACGCGCGGCATCCGGCGCATCGCGCTCAACCGTACGAACATGCAGGCGCTCGGCAATGGCGCGGACGGCGGCGCAGCGGGCAGCCTCGGCCTCTTCCTGTGCCGGCGTAAAGATGCGGTTGCATCCCAACACCAGGCCGACCACATTGCGCGGACCCAGGGCGTCGACGGCAAGCGCCGCCAGCAGGGACGACGGCAGATCGCCCTCGAGCGCCACCACGGCGCGCGACGTACCGCGGGCGCGGGCATTATCGCGAACGGCGAGCACCAGCGCCTGCCACAACCACTCCTCGGAACGAAACTCGGGCAGCTCGTGGTCTTCCAAGGCATCGAGCATTACACCGCGCTGAATCTCCTGAACCAGCAGGCTCTCCTCAAAGCACGGCGCCGGGGCGACCACGCGCCCGCAATCGTCGAGCACAAACGACCCGCCGGTATACACCGACTCGTCGTACGCACCGACCGGCGCCATGCAGGCAAACCATACGCTGCGCTTGGACGCGATCTTGCGGTAGGCACCGCTGCGCACGGCGGCGATCGCGGCGGTCTCGCGGTCGGTCATATCAAACGCGTTGAACTGGAAATAGGCAATGAGGTCGACGCCAGTCGGCAGCATCTCGAGCTCGCGGTCCAAGTCGAAGATCACGGCAATACGCACGCCGTCCACGTCAAACACCGGCGGCGCCCAACGCGCGTCGTTGTTCTCGCCACGCTGCAGGGCAATGCTCGCACGCGCGGGTACCACGCGACCGTCCTTGAGCATCATGTAGTCGAGCAGGGGCTGGCCCTCAAACGAAACCGCTGCGGGCACGATGCAAATCATATCGAGCTCTTGGATACGCTCGGCGACGCCGGTCAAGCCGGCAAGCATGTCGTGCTCAAAGTCGGCAGCGCCCACCAGGCCGCCGGGCAGGGCTCCCATAAAGAGCGGAGCCGGCACGCACAGCACGCGCGCACCGCGCTCGTGGGCCAGGCGCGCCTGGTCCTCGATGCGACTGCAGATACCCTCAATATCACCCAGGCGCATATCGATCTGTGCAAGTGCGAGCTTCATGGCTCAGCCCTTTCCGTCGTAAACCATCGTTGTCGTAGTAAAAGCGCCGGCCACAAGATGCAGTCGGCGCTTGCATGTGCATATGCTAGCTATGATACCCCGAGCGGGGGCGCGCTCCTAGAACGTCGCGGACCACAGCCCATGCAGGTTGCAATAGGCATAGACGGTACCGGTCTTGGAGCCGCCGGCAAAAAACGTCGCGGGCTTCATGCCGGGCTGGAGGTAATGGACCTCCAGACGGCCCTCGGCCTCAAGGGCGATCCACTCGATGTAGTGCTCGGGCGCCATAGGATGCTCGACCGAGCCCACGCGTGCGCGAATCACATGACCGTCGCGCTCGCTCTCGACGACCGGCACGTGCTTTTCGTGCGCCGCGTCCTCGGTGTTCGCGGTCAGCTCCGTGCAGCCGGCAGGGGTCGCAACGTCGTCGCCAAGGGCGGCAATGAGCTTGCCATCGGGGTCCTTAAAGAATTTCGCCATGATGTTCTCCTTTGCTGATGTGCCAATGTTCTCGATGGTTCTTATGCCCAAAGGCAGGCGAACCATCCACGGCATGGCAAATGAACACATAACGAGCGAGGCTAGCGCCCGGGGTCAGAGCGCGCCGGCAACCCGGAGCCGTCTCAACAGCCCCGGTTGCCATCTGCGCAGCTAGCGTCCGTCGCCGCCCAGCAGCGCCAAAACATCTTCGCGGGTAAACAGCGCCGAGGAGATGCCGTCGCCGCCGAGCACGCTGTTGACTAGGTCGCGCTTGGACTCCTGCATCTGCATAATGCGCTCCTCGATCGTGTCCTTGGCGATGAGCTTGTACACGGTCACGGTATGTTGCTGGCCAATACGGTGCGCGCGGTCGGTTGCCTGGTCCTGCGCGGCCACGTTCCACCACGGGTCATAGTGAATGACCACGTCGGCCGCCGTCAGGTTGAGGCCCACGCCGCCCGCCTTGAGCGAAATCAAAAAGACCGGCACCTCGCCAGCTTGGAACTGCGCAACCATCTTGGCACGGCTCTCCTTGGACGAAGCGCCCGTGAGCTTAAGAAAGCCGATGTCCTCCTTGGCCAGGCGCTTGCCAATGATATCGAGCATGCCTGTAAACTGGCTGAACAGCAGAATGTGGTGCCCGCCGTCGAGCGCACCGTGCACGAGCTCCATGCAAGCGTCGAGCTTGGCGCTCCCCGCCTTGTAGTCCTCGTAGTGTAGATGCGGGTCGCAGCAGATCTGGCGCAGCTTGGTGAGCTCGGCGAGCACCTTAAGCTTGTCCTTCTTAAACTCGGATGCCTCGCGGTGCTGCACCTGCTGGGCGATGCGGTCTTGGTTGGCCAGGTAGAGCTTGCGCTGCTCGCCGGTGAGCTGCGCCATGACGGTATCTTCGATCTTCTCGGGCAGGTCGGCAACCACGTCTTCCTTTACGCGACGCAGCACAAACGGCGACACGAGCGCCTGCAGGCGAGCGGCGCTATCGCCCTCGGCATGCTCGACGGGGCTCTCAAAGCGCTTGGCAAACGACTCGCGCGTGCCAAGCAGGCCCGGCATCAAAAAGTCGAAGATGCTCCAGAGCTCGGACAAGCGGTTTTCGATGGGCGTGCCCGTCAGGGCAAAGCGCACGCCGGCAGGCAGACGCTTGGCGGCGTGCGCCACCTGCGTGAGCGGGTTTTTAATGTACTGGGCCTCGTCGAGCACCACACGGGCAAAGTCCTGCTCGGCATACTCGTCGATATCGCGCCGCATGAGGTCATACGACGTTACGACCACGTTATGCTCGTCAGCGCCGGCTATCTGCACGCGGCGCTGCGCCTTGGCGCCCACGATAGCGCACACGTCGAGCGAAGGCGCAAAGCGCTCCAGCTCGGCGGTCCAGTTATACACGAGCGACGCAGGGCACACCACGAGCGTGGGCTTGGCACCCCCCGCCTCCACGCGCGCCAGGATATGCGCGATCATCTGCAGCGTTTTGCCCAGGCCCATATCGTCGGCCAAGATGCCGCCGAGGCCCAGATGCTCGAGCGAGCCGAGCCACTGGTAGCCGTCGACCTGATAGCCGCGCAGTGTGGCCTTGAGCGAGACCGGCACCGTAAAGTCCATCTTGCCGAGCGTGTCCAGGCGCTCGACGGTGCGACGGAACGCGGCATCGCGATCGGCCTCGAGCGCCGGCGTGCGCGCGAGCATGCTGTCGACGAACAGGGTACTCGACACGGGAAGCGACACGCCGTCGAGCAGGTCGACAGCATCGACACCCAGGTCCTCGGCAAGACCAAACGCGGCACGGGCTCCCTCGTCCAAGCGCACGATGTCGCCGGACGTCAGGCGCGCAAACGTCTGGTGGCGCTTGTACGAGTCCAGATAGATGGCAAGATCTGCCGCCGAAAGACCGCTCGCGCCCAGTTCGACATCGAGCAGGTTGCTCTTGAAGGTCGCGTGCACCGAAAGCTTGGGCGCAGGGCGCACCGAGATCTGGCGTAGGCGGTCGCTGAGCATGACCTCGCCCAGCTCGGACAGGGCAGACAGGCCCTCGGTCAGCAAGTGGAACAGGCTCTCGTCGTCGCGCTCCTCAAACGCCAGGCCGCCCTCGTAAAAGTCGAAATACAGGGCCGCCGTATCCATAACGCGAAACTCTGCTATCTCGTCGCGCGGCGGCACGCCGGGCCGTTGCTCTTCGAAGAGACTGCCCGGAGCGCCTAGGCTAAAGAGATCTGCCGACCAGTCGCCGTAGGTAACCGTAATTTTGCAGGTCACGAGTCCATCGTCGACGCCGATCGCCATTGCAAAGCTCGGCTCGGGCGCCACGGTGTCGAGCACGGCGGGGGCGGTGAGGTCAGTGTATTCGCGCAGCACGGGCAGTGCCATGCGGCAGAATTCGCCCACCTGCTCGGCGGCGATATGGACCGGCGTGCGACAGGGCAGCAGACGCGACAGAAACGGTGCCGCATGCTGGGCAAACGCCGCATCGGCGCGACGCGCGCGGTGCGTGTCGACCAGATAGGCAACGTCGCCCGAGGCAAAGCAGTACATATCGGCGGGCAGGCGCAAGTCGTAGCTGCCACCGGCCGCCGGCGCGATCTTGGCGGCAAGCAGCGGCGGTTGTTTTGCCGAGACCTCGTCCTCCCCCACCGGCGACAACTCAACCGCCACCTCGTAGGAACGATGCGTCGTCGTTCCCCGCGACCAGGCGGGCTCAAAGGAAATGGTCCTGCCACGCAGCAAGTCCAGCATGTATACGATGTCATGCTCGGACAGCGGCAGCTGGCGCTCGGCGACAAAGCCGCTGCGTGCAAAATCGTACGACGCCGAACGCGAACTTGTGATGTCACTCAGATACACAACCGTTGCCACAACAAGGTCGAGCAGACGCACCGAAACCTCGTCAAAGGCCTCGGGCGCATGGAGGAATGTGAGCTTTTTGCCGTACGAGAACGTGCCGCCGCGCACGTAGGCGGCGGCCATGCCGTCGATGTCCTTGACCACGTAGGACACCGAGCCGCAGCGGATACGAAGCTCGAGCGCCCAGCTAAAGCGGTCGGCGAACAGTGGATTGTAGTACGGCACCAACGAGGGCTCCAACACCGCCTTGGGGGCATCGGGGTCGACAGTGCCGGCGAGCTTGCGGCGCATGCCCGCCAACTCATCCATGCGCGCGTCCGAAAGATCGGAGAGCGCCTTCATGAGGCTCGGGCTCGTGGGAACTGGCGCCGGGAAGGGAAAGTTAGGGTTGACCGCTGGTGCGGCGGACGCGGGACGCGCGGCTTGCTTGGGCACCGCCGTAAACGTGCGGACCGGCGTGCGCAGGCCCTCGACGGGCTCAATGCCGCTTGCGTCCAGATACGCAAGCGCCGTGGCGATGGCGTGCTTGCACATGCCGGGGTAGCGATAGGCAGCGGGGCAATCGCAGTCGTAGTCGATCACCTCGTGCTCGTCCATGTCGAGTTCCACATGCGTCTTGTACAGGTCGCCGCGCGAACCACGCACCGTGCCCTCGACCGTCACGTTCTTGGAGAAGCGCGAGCCGCTGTCCTCGATCGACAGCACGGCGCCGTTGAGCATGAGCGAACGCCCCTTCATAAAGGTGCCGCTCAACGCCGCCTCTTTGCGAAGCGCCTGCACAAACGTCCCCTGCGCCATCACTTCCTCCAATCTCACCCGGGGTAGCTTAGATCACCGTCACTCTGCCCTGGTTACCCACAATGGCCTTGGCCTCGGCCAGCAGCGGAATCGAGCGCGCGTTGACCTTGGCAGGCACCTCGGCGCGCAGCACGCGCCCGTCCACCTGCTCGATAAAGATCTCCACGCGGTCGCCGCCCGGGTTAGCGGTGAGCACCGTGGCCAGGCGCGCCATATTGCCCTGGCTAAAGCGGCTGTTGGGCACCATGACCTCAAACACCTTGGGCTTGTTGTTCTCCTCGTTGAGCTCAAGCGGCACGATCTCCTGCGCGATGATCTGGTCGCCGCGGTCCGAGCGCTCGAGTTTGCCCTTGATGCGCACAAAGGCGTCGGACAGCTGCGCACCGGTCTCGGGATCGACCTCGCCGTACAGGTACCCCTCGGCCTCTTTATAGGTCTTGGGGAACACGACGACGGTGGCCTCGCCTTCCATGTCCTCGAGCTGCACGATGCCCATGGGGTCGCCGTTTTTGGTCACGCGCTTGGACACGCTCGAGACCATGCCGGCCCACCACAGCGCTTTGCCCTCGGGAATCTCCTGGTTGATGGTGCCGCCCGTAGGATTCTGAACTTCGTAGCCGGTGTCGATCTGCGAGAACGAGAAGTCGCGCGCTTTGCTGAGCGCATACTCAAACGGGCGCAGCGGGTGGTCCGAGACATAGATGCCCAGAACCTCCTTCTCCTGGCTCAGCTTAAGGTGGCGGTCCCATTCCTGGCCGTCCGGATCGGGCACGCTGACCTCGAAACCCGAGCCCTCAACATCACCAAACATGTCGAAGAACGAGGTCTGGCCGCTCGCGCGGTCCTTCTGGCGCTTTATCGCGGCGTCGATGATGTTCTCGGGGTTGTTCTTGTCCACAAAGTGCATCATCTGGCGGCGCGGATAGCCCGTGGAGTCGAAGGCACCTGCCTTGATCAGCGATTCGATCACGCGGCGGTTGGCCTGGCTCGAGTCCACGCGCTCAACAAAGTCGTGCAGCGTCTTAAACGGGCCGCCCGCCTCGCGCTCGGCGATAATCGCCTGCGCCACGCCGGTGCCCACGCCGCGGATGCCGGCCAGACCAAAGCGCACGCCTTCCTTGGTAGCCGTGAACTCGGTGCCGGACTCGTTGACATCTGGCGAAAGCACGGGGATGCCGTCGTGACGGCATGCCGAGACGTAGTGCACGATCTTGTCGGTCTTGCCCGTGTAGGACGTCAGAACGGCCGCCATGTACTCGTGCGGATAGTGCGCCTTGAGCCATGCCGTCTGCATAACCAGGATGGCGTAGCCGGCGGAGTGCGACTTGTTGAAGGCGTAGGACGCGAACTCGAGAACATCGTCCCAAATCTTCTGGGCGACCTCGCGCGTGTAGTTGTTCTTGATAGCGCCGTTCATCCAGTGGTCGTAGGTGGTCTCGTCCGAGCCATCCTCCCAGTGGAGCACCGTCGACGTGAGCAGCTTAATCTTTTTCTTAGCCACGGGCTTACGGATACGCGAGTCCGATTCGCCCTTGGAGAAGCCGCACATCTCGACGGAGATGAGCATAACCTGCTCCTGGTAGACCATGGTGCCGTAGGTTTCACCCAGGATGTCGTCCAGACGGTCGTCGTAGGAGACGGCCGGCTCCTTGCCGTTCATACGGTTGATGTAGGACGAGACCATGCCGGCGCCCAGCGGGCCCGGGCGGTACAGGGCGATCAATGCTACGACGTGCTTGTACTCGGTGGGCTTCATGTTCTTGATCGTGGCCGTCATGCCGGCGGACTCGACCTGGAAGACGCCGGCGGTGTGGCCGGAGCCCATGAGCTTAAAGATCTCGGGATCGTCAAAGGGAATCTCTTCCTCTTTGATGTCGATGCCGAAGTTCTTTTTGATGTTTGCCTTGGCCTTGGAGATAACCGTCAGCGTGCGCAGGCCCAAGAAGTCCATCTTGAGCAGGCCCATGTCGGCGACGGTATGGCCCTCGTACTGGGTAATCTCGACGCCGCCCTTGGTGTCGAGCTTGGTGGGCACGTGCTCGTTGACGGGGTCGCGGCAGATCAGAACGGCGCACGCGTGCACGCCCTCGCCACGGGTGAGGCCCTCGATCGAGAGCGCCGTGTCGATGATGCGGCGAGCGTCGTCGTCCTTTTTATAGGCCTCAGCAAAGTCGGGGTTAAACAGGTCCTCTTTGCCGGGTTGCTTGTCGAGCACCTGTTTGAGCTTGACCTTGGGGTCGCTCGAGACCATCTTGGACAGGCGCTGGCCCATGTAGACCGGGTAGTCCAGGACGCGTGCGGCGTCGTTGATGGCCTGCTTGGCCTTAATGGTCGAGTAGGTGATGACGTGGGTGACCTTCTCGGGACCGTAGAGCTGACGAACGTGCTCCACGACCTCGAGGCGCCGCTCATCGTCGAAGTCCATATCGATATCGGGCATCTCGGTACGCTGCGGGGACAGGAACCTCTCGAACATCAGACCGTTCTCGAGCGGGTCGAACGCGGTGATGTTCATGGCGTAGGCGACGATAGCGCCGGCGGCAGAACCACGGCCGGGGCCGACGCCGATGCCGTTGTCCTTGGCCCATTGCACGTACTCGGCAACGATCAAGAAGTAGGCGGCAAATCCCTTGTCGCAGATGACCTTGTATTCGTACTCAAAGCGCTCTTTGATGTTGACGCCACCGATCTCGCGCGTGGCCCAGTCGTCACCGTAGTGCTGGCGCAGGCCCTTCTCGCACTCGCGGCGGAACTGGCTCTCGTGCGTCTCGCCGGGATCGAGCAGCGGGAAGCGCGGCAGGATGATGGAGTCCCAGTCGAGCTCCACGTAGCACTTGTCGGCGATCTCGAGCGTGTTGTCGCAGGCCTCGGGGCAATACGGGAACATCGCCCGCATCTCCTCCTCGGTCTTCATGTAAAACTCCGAGCCGGTCATGCGCATGCGGTTGGGGTCGTCGACCTTGGCGTTCATGCCGATGCACATGATGACGTCCTGCACCGGCGCGTCCTCGCGGCGCAGGTAATGGAAGTCGTTGGTGGCGATGACCTTGACACCCACCTGCTTGGCGATATCGATGAGCGTGCGGTCCATCTGCTCGTCGGTCAGGCCGTTATCGGTGGTAATGCCGTGTTCCTGGATCTCGATATAAAAGTCGCCGGGGTCGAAGGTATCGCGGAAGGTCTCGGCCCATTTAATGGCGCCTTCCATGTCGCCGCGGTCGATGTACTTGGGAATGATGCCGGCGATGCAGGCGCTCGTGCAAATCATGCCCTTGGCATGACGGCGCAGGTTGTCGAGCGTCACGCGCGGCTTGTAGTAAAAGCCCTGCACGGCGGCCTCGGAGACCGTCTGCATCAGGTTGACGTAGCCCTCCTGGTCCTTGGCCAGGAGGATCATGTGGTAGAGCTCGGGCTTATGGTCGCGGGCAAGGGTCTCGTCCGGCGTAAAGTAAACCTCGCAGCCAAAGATGGGCTTGATGACCAGAGGCGGCTTGAGCTCGTCGATGTTGCCCTTCTCGTCCCACATGGCCATGTCCTTCACATACTGGGCATGCTCGCGCGGGTTTTCCCCGGGATCGGGCTCCACCAGCTCGTCGCGGCGGTCCTTTTCCAAGAAGGCCTTGTCGTGGCTCCAGGTTTTGTACTCGGGCGTGTTGTGGTTGACGGCGTCGCAGGCCAGCGCCAGGTCAGGCACGCCATACATGTAGCCGTGGTCGGTAATGGCCACGGCGGGCATGCCAAGCTCAACGGCACGGTTGACCATATCCTGGATACGGGTTGCGCCGTCGAGCATCGAGAAAACAGTGTGATTGTGCAGATGGACGAATGCCATGTGATGAGCTCCGATGCGGGTTCGTGTTCTGACTGAACGATTTTACCCCACGGCACGGACAGCACCCGAACCTAGCCAAACCCACACGGCTCCTACTGCAGCTGCGGTGAAATAGTTCCTGTTTGACCCGCCTGGGCAGTAATTCAGGAACTATTCCACCGCAACTTCCAAGGGACCCGAGCGACCCTCCTGCAGTTGCGGTGAAATACGGACTAATTGGAGGCTTTTCTGGCCAAAACAGTCCGTATTCCACCGCAAGTTATTGAGGCTAGAGGTTGTAGGTGACTACTTGGGGCTCGGCGGGTTCGACGAAGAGGGTCGGATCTGCCTGCTCCACGCGGACGAACTTGACCGTTACCGTCACAAAGCCCGCCTTGTGCAGAACGTCCGAATAGACGCGCGTCTGCAGGGCATGCTTCTCCTGCAGCTGCTCCGGCGTCTCGTCCGGCGTGCCTCCCGTCTTGTAGTCGATGACCAACGCGCGCGACGGGTCTGCCGGATCGGTCGCCAGCGCATCGATGGCGCCCTCGGCATACGCACCGTAGCGGGCGATGTCCTTATCCCCGCAACCCAGCGAGAAGAACGGCACCTCGGCGCGGACGCACGGCCAGGCAAGCAGCTCGGCACGGACCGACGACTTGAGCCAGCGATTCAGGGCGACATCGAAACGCTCGCGTTGCTCCGGCGTCAGGTGCCACAAACGCGCCAGCGCATCGGCGCGCTCGGCAGGAAGCTCGTCGACGCCCATCTCGATCAGCCACTGGCAGGCGGCATGGAAGGCCGAGCCCAGCGCCATGGGGTTGCCGGCGGGCTCAGCGGCGGCCACGTCCGCGTCCGTCATCTCGGAGCCATCCGACTCCGCATCGTCGCCAGCCTCGTCCATGGGCACGCGCGCCTCGGCCGCATGGTCCTCGGCCTCGGCATGCAGCGCCGCGGCAATCGACGAATAGCTGTACGAATCGCGCGCTGGATACGGGCAGGTGCCCATACGCACACCCACCGCCTGGGGATACACGAGCTCGAACGCATCGGGCTCGGGGTCGGCAGGGCCGAGAACGGCGACGCGAGTACCCGCATCAACAACCTCCGCTTCCGCATCACCACGGACAAGCTTGCCCTCGGCATCCAGCGAAGCGTTAGCCTCAAACGCCTGCTCGCCAAAGGTAAAGTTTGCCAGCGAGATAAGCTCATAGTCGCCCGGCTGGGAATTGTCGAACACCAAGTGGTCAGCATCGAGCTGCGGCATACCCAGGCCCTGGCCAGGCAGAATACGGCGCAGCACGTCATAGGTCAGGTCGGACTCGACGTCGAAAGACGGCGCCGGCACCTTACCGCGGCTCACGGCGACGTCCATCGCCAGAATCACCAGCTCGCGCGCACGCGTCATGGCGACGTAGAGCAAACGGGCCCGCTCCTCGAGCGAAAGCTGCAGGTCGTCGTTGCGCAGGCGAGCGAACGCCTCGGCGGGAGAACCCGTCGCACAGACATCCTCCATGAGCTCCGGCGGCAACCATAGCGACGCGTCCTTGCCCTTAAATGCGTGCTCAAACTGCTTTTTGACGTCGTCACCCTTGACGAACGTGCCGTCCGCGAGTTTAACGCCATCGAAGCGTGCCGGCAGCGCCACAACCTGCGCGCCGCCCTCGACACGCCCCATCTGGGCGGCTCCGGTCGACTTACGTACGCCAAAGCACTCGGAAACCGCCACGACCGGATATTCCAGACCCTTGGACGCATGCACCGTCATGATGCGCACCGCGCCGTTGCCCTCCTCGTTGAGCGCGCCCGGAGCTTCCTTACCCGCCAAGAAACGATCGAAGGCGAGTGCAATGGAGCGCGGCGAGTTGCCGAACTCGGCCTCTGCCTCGGCCACGGCATCGAGCGCCTTGAGCACGTTGGCGGCGATGGCCTTGCCCTCGGGGCCACGCTGCGCCAGGCGCACAAACCAGCCCGAGGCGTTGACCGCATCGCGCGCGATCGCCGCGAACGAATCGCGGCCCACGCGACGAAGCGCATAACGCAGCACCTCGCGGGCGCGTGTCACAAGCGGCAGGTCCTGCAGGCCGGGCACGTCGCAGTCGCTCATGATGCCCGCATCGATATTGCGGCGCGAGGTCTCCCCCGTCTGGTCATCGAGCTTGGTCGCCAGCGCCAAGAACTCCTGGGCACCGAGCGCAAACATCGGCGAGGCCAGCACGGGCATAAGGCCCTGCGCCGTGTCCGCCGGGTTGGCAAGCGCGCACACCAGGGCGCGAATCGTCTGCACCTCGGCAGCCTGGGCAAAGACCGAGCCGCCCGCGATGACGCAGTCGAGTCCCTGGTCGCGGAACGCCTGGGCATAGACGTCGGCATTGGTCATGCGGCCCAGCAGCAACACCATATCGCCCTGAGGCTGCCCCGCCTTGACGAGTGCATGGAACCGCTCGGCAATTGCACGGGCCTTGGCCTGCGTGCGCTCCTGCGTACTGCCGCCGGCAACGAGCAGCGCCTGTCGGCGCGAAGCCTTAGCCCTGAGCTTGTCTTCGCGCTCATCGCTCGGCTCAAGATCCAAAAAGCCCTGCATCAAACCACCGGTGTCGCCGTCAAAGACACGCGCCACGTAGCGCAGGACCTCGTCGTGACTGCGGAAGTTGCGCACGAGTTTGACGAGCTCGCCGGCGGATGCCCCGGACGAAGCCGGTGCCCCAGACGAAGCGAGGACGGCACCCGGGGTGCTGGCAGCTGCCGCCGCGCCCGAAGCGCCCACCTTGCGCTCCTGGCGGCGGAAGACCTCGACCTCGGCACCACGGAAGCGATAGATCGACTGCTGCGCGTCGCCCACGGTGCACAGCGCACGCTCGCCCGCACCCGTCAGGTAGCGAATCAGATCGACCTGCATCTGGTCGGTGTCCTGGAACTCATCGATCATGACCATCTTAAAGCGGCCCTCGTAGGCGGCTCGGATGGCGGGATAATCGCGCAGCGCCTCGTATGCCATGCGCAGCAGATCGTTGTTATCGAGCGCGGACTGGTCGGCCTTGAGCGCGCGGTACTCCGCCTCTACGGCACGGGCGAGCCCCGTCAGCGCATCGAGCGCCTGATCGCCGCAAGCCAGCACAATGTTGACAAACGTGTCGGCAGCCTCTGCCTTGAGCAGCTCGACATTCTCCTTGGGGAACATCTTGCTCGCACGCGGCATGCCGCACGACATCATGAGCCGCGCCACATCCGTCATGGTCTTGTCGCTCGCCTCGAACGCGTCGATGGCATCGAGCGCCACCTGCGCCTTCTCGGTCGCGGCCTTGCTCGCGCCGAGCGCCGCACGATAGGCATCGGCAAGTGCCGAGGTATCGGAGCATCCGCGAAGCACGCACACGTCGTCCATACCACCCGGCAGCTGGCTGGACAGCTCCAGCAGGTCGCGCACCAAGCCCTTGATGGTGGTGCCGCCACCAAAGGGACCGCCCTCGCCCGCCATGGGATACCAGGCATAGAGGGCTTTGAGCGAAGCGGCGAGCTCGGGGGCGGCGTCGGGCGCCGTCGCACGGCCCAGCACATGCTCGACAGCCTGGTCCATGAGCTCATCGGTATCGGTGAGCACCGTAAATTCGGGGTCGATGCCCAGCTCCAGCGCATGCGCGCGCAGGATACGCGAACACATGCCGTGGATGGTCGAAATCCAGGCATCGTCAACCGTCAGGGCTTCCTCGTCCATGCCCTCTTCGATAAGCGCACGGCGCACGCGGTCGCGGATCTCGGCCGCGGCGTCCTTGGTAAAGGTAATGGCGAGCACCTGGTCCAGATGCTCAACGAACGGACCGGATTCGGGCGAGAGCGCGTAGACGATACGGCGCGTGAGGGTGAAGGTCTTGCCCGAACCGGCGCCCGCCGAGACAAACAGCGGGCGGTCGAGCGTTTTGACAACTTGCAGCTGTTGCGGCATCAAAGTCGAAAGATCCATGGTCTACACGTCCCTCCTTACAAACGTTCCTTCGTGGTTATACGAACAGCGCGCGTGCGCGGCCTGCGGCGATGTCGGATCAACGGCAGCCACGACGCCCGCCTCGAGCTCGCGCAGGCGCTCGGCAATTCCGGCCTCCACGCGGTCGAGCAGGGTGTCGAAGTCCATATTGCCGCCCTCGCCCGGGAAGCCTTTCTTAAGGCCCGGAATACGACCGTCGCCGCGCTCCTCCTCGAGCAGCTCGTCACTCGCGGCGCCGCGCAGCGCCGGCTTGCCGCCCTTGGTCGAAAAGTAGAGCGCCGCGCGCGTGTTCAAGTCCAGCGCCCGCCGCATGGCCTGCGCGTAGATGAGCGTCTGGGTATGCGGCGGCAACCAACGCGGGTCGTCGGCGGGCACCGCGCCCGTCTTCTCATCGAACACCGTGGGGTCGGCGAGCTTATATTCCTCGACGCCCGAACGATGCTTGTAGTCGATCACCACGGCACGGTTCTCGGCATCCACGTCCACGCGGTCGATGCGCCCGCCGAGCGGCCAGCCGGCATACTCGACCTTAAGCTCGTTGAAGGCGAACTCAAGGTAGCGCGGGGCAAAGGGCGCAAGCGCCTCGGACTCATAGGCGAGCACGCCCTCCAGCTGCGGCAAGATCTCGGCCACCTGGCGCTCCTCCACCGGGGAAAGCGGCACGAGCGGACCCTCGGTACCGCGCTTGCCGGCGTGCTCGGTCAGGGTCTCGTCGAAGACCTCGCGCAGCAGCTCCTGTGCGCGCGGAAGGTTCATGGGCGTCACGCGTTCCATGCCCTCCTGGGGCAGGTGGGCATGCAGATGTTCCAGCACATCGTGGACAAAGTTGCCCTTCTCCATGTTGCCAAAGCCCGCGTCGATGGACTGGGGCTTGACGCGATACGACACGAACCAGCACAGCGGACACGTCGAGTACGCCTCGATCTGCGATGCGGACGTCAAGCGCGGCACGAGCGGCGCATCCTCGCCCTCGCCGTCGCGACGGCGCAGGACCAGGTACGGCACGGCCTCGGCACTCAGATGCTGAGGGGCCTCGCACGCGACCCGCTTGCGCTCGAGCCCTTCGCCGGCAGCGGGGTCGAAGTCCCTTACGATATCGCCCTCGCCCACGCACGTCGCCTTGGCGGCGCCGGTGACCTTGTCGGCGTCAGCGGCCTTGTCGGTGCCAGCGGCCTTGGCGTCGTCAGCGGCCTTGGCGCGCGCCCGCAACTCAGTCCACACGGCCGCCGGATAGCACTCGCGCGCCTGGCGATCGTGGATCACACGGGCAAGCACAACGGGGCCGCGCGCAGCCTGCATCGCACGGCCAAAGCGCACGCGCAGCAGGGCCGCGGGCTCAAGCGTCACACCGCTGCGACCCAGCTCTTCCGTCAGCGTGGCCAACGGGCCCTCCTCATGCGAGAGCGGATAGCTGTCCAGGTCGACATCGGCAAACAGCACCGCATCGTAGCTGGCGGGGCGCAGCGCTGCCGCATCGGCAAGCGACACAAAACGCACCTGGGCACGCGGTGTGCGGTCGACCTCGTAGGTCTCGTAATCGTAAGCGGTACTGCGCTTATCCACCTTGGTGCGGACGCCGTCGAGCACGGGTACAGTCGCGGCCTGCGACACATCGAGCGCGTGGGCGTCGTTCATGAGAATGTCGATGGCATGGCGCAGCAAGGCGGTCTCGGCCTGACAACGGGCCTGACCGTCAAGGCCACCCAGGGCGCGATCGGGCAGCGCCTCGGCAACCGCGAGCATGGCCTTGAGTGCCGTCACGGGCTTGTCACGCCATAGCGCCTGGAACACATCCGAGACCACGCACGGCACGTTCTTAAACCAGTTCTGGTCGCTGGCCGCCTTGCGCGCACCCCTCACCTGGCCCTGCACGCTCTGTAGCAGGCTCTTCACGCCCGCAATGGTCTTGCTGCGCGACAGGCGCATGTTCTTATCGAAGGTTCGCGCGCTGGCGGCGTCGGCACCCGAAAGCGGGCTGTAGATCCAGTCGGTAAGCTCCGGGGCGGGCCACCACTCGGTCTTGGAGGCACTGCCCTCGTCGGCAGCCTTCATGCGCTCTATCAGATCGGCGAGCGCCGTAAACTGCCTGCCCGCGATGGATTGGGAAAACGCCGTGAACTCGGTTGTCTCGGCCGCAATGTGGCGCGCCGCCAAACGGGCGGTAAGCTCGCCGAACAACTGGGGTGCTCGAGCGGACACTACGAGCACGCGCACAGGATCGGCGGGTGCTGTAGCGCCCTCGCGCGGTGCGGCGCCCTCGCGTGCCTTTACCAACTTGTCAATAGCGTTCGCATAGGCATAGGCGCGGGCATGGGGACCGGCCACCTCTATAAAGGCAGGCTGAGCGGCGGGCTTAGACGCAGCAGCATCCTCCCCCAGCGGCGCGACCTCAAACAGCACGCCGCGGGCATCAAAGGCCGCAGCAAGTTCCTCGCGCATTGCCGCCTGCTCGCGGGCGAGCAGCACGACGACCTCTCCCCCGCCATTCGCCACGGCAGACAGCAACCCAAGCAGACCATGTGCAAACGACGTGACGCCGCGCACGAACACCGCGCGGGCGCAGGTTGGCAGATTGTCGGCCAAGGCGCCGGCCATCATGTCAGCCGCCTCGCAGGGCTCGACCATATCTCGGCGGTCCAAGCCGCTCGCATAGGCACGCAAAAGCTCAAACACACGAGTCTCGGCGTCGCTTTTGGGGTCCGGCTGGCCCGCGTCACTGCTGCGGCGCTCGGCGCCCGTTCCCGCCACGCCCGGAAGCACGTCGCGGGCCATGCGCGCAAGCATGCGCACCGTGCCCTGACTGCGCGAAAGCGGCTGCAGGTCGGCATCGTCGCGACGGGCGACCATATCCGAGAACAGCATCTGACGCTGCAGGTTGTCGACGAAGCTGCGGCCATCGCCCATAAGCTCCCACAACGAGCGAAGCCACGACGAAGGGGTCTTGTAGTCTACGCCCAGCGAGACGCCAACCATCGCCGCATCGTGACGGCACAGATCAAGCTCGGCAAACGTAGGCGCCAGCAACACGACGCGCCCGTGGCGGGCAACCAGGTCGGCAAGCAGCACCGCCTCGGCATTGCTCAAGTCCGCGCCGGCATTGGTGGTATAGATTCGAACAGGCATGGTCCTCCACTCAAACCGTTCGCAATATTCAATGTATCCATCCTACCCGCCCACGCGGACAACATGGCCCCACACCAAAAAACCGCCCCCGGAGGGACGGTTCTGTGCAATTCGTTTTTGCCGTTGGCCTACTCGCCATCCTCCAGCTTGATGAGGATCTTGCGATAGCCGCCGTACTCGCCGTTGAGCGCCTTGGACACACGGCTCACCGTAGTCGACGAAGCGCCGGTACGAGCCTGAACCTCAACATAGGGCTCGCCCTCATCCAAATAACGCGCGACCTGCAGGCGTTGCGAAAGATCGCAGATCTCGCGCGGCGTGCAGATATCGGTCAAGAACGCTTGGATATCCTTCTCGTCGTCCAAAAGACTAAATGCGTGGACCAGCTGCTTGACATCAGGCTTGTCAAACATGTTCTCGATATTCATCGATCACCGCCAAACCCGCCAAAAGGCATCGAAGTTGATACTGACATCGGGCATCGTTCGCCCGTAATATGCAATAAAACAATGCATGGGGCATTTGCCCGTAGCAGTGTAGCACACCACCAAACTAAAGCGACAAGACTCTCTGCCAGCGGCGCGTTTTTCAGGACGAACGCCGTTTTGAAACCGAATGCGCACGTAAGCTCCACGAATATTTGCGACAATGGGCGTCCAAACAAAGCGACACACTGTCTGCGCAGAAAGGGATCACACCATGCGCTTTATGCTTAACTGGCTTTTCACCTCGATCGCCATTGCGATCGCCACGTTTCTCGTCCCCGGCATCCAGCCCTTCGGTTTTGCCGAAGCCTGGGTCTGCTTTGCCTTTGTGGGGCTGTTCCTCAACATTGTCGACTCGCTCGTCAAGCCGTTCCTGACGGTCATTTCGCTGCCGCTCACCATTATCACGCTGGGTATTTTCCAACTTGTCGTCAACAGCTTTATGCTCGAGCTCGCCAGCTACCTGTCGGTCAACCTGCTGGGTGCAGGCATCTCCATTGCGAGCTTTGGCTCGGCATTTATGGGCAGCATCCTGGTATCCATCATGCGCAGCATCCTCGACGGCATCGCAAGCGATTAGTCCAATAGACATAAAGCGCGGGCCAACCCACCACGGGTCGGCCCGCGCCATCACATTTCGTTAGAGCTCTAGATCACGTAGTCGTAGCCTTCGTTGGGCGCGACAAGTTGGTCGAGCGTCACGCCGTCGAGGTAGTCGTTGATGAGCTTGTCCAGGTTCTTCCACACGTCGAGCGTGGGACACTCATCCGATCGCGAGCAACCCTTGCAGTCGCCGTCCAGACAGGCAACCGGCGCCAGGCTTCCCTCGGTCAGGCGCAGAATCTCGCCCACCGTATATTGCTCGGGCGGGCGCGTGAGCACGTAGCCGCCGCCCTTGCCGCGCATGCCCGAGAGCATATTGGCGCGCACGAGCGTCGCCAGAATATTCTCGAGGTACTTCTCAGAAATACCCTGACGCGCCGCAATCTCCTTAAGCGGGATGCGGCCGGCCGCCTGGTGCTCGGCCAGGTCGACCATAACGCGCAGGGCATATCTGCCCTTCGTAGAAACCAACATATATAGTGCTGCCTTTCGGTCTTTTGTTCGAAGCAATTCTAGCCGAAAAATTGGTTTTGAAAACTCCCATTCCAGTCCAGCGTGTTAATCATCTTGCAATAAATATCTTTTTCCTATTGCATTAGTAGGCTTTAGTGTCTACTATGCTTTCCAACAGCTAAACGAACAACCTATAAGGTTTATGGGTTTAGCCAATAAGAAACATCGTCATTCACCCGGCAACCAGCAACTTGAACACTTTGGAGGTTCACCATGAGCAAGGTTTACACGTCCATCGATCAGCTTATCGGCCACACCCCGCTTCTGGAGCTCACCCACTTTGAGGCCGACGAGGACCTCAAGGCACGTGTGCTCGTCAAGCTCGAGTACTTCAACCCCGCCGGCTCCGTTAAGGACCGCGTCGCCAAGAACATGATTGACGAGGCCGAGAAGGCCGGCAAGCTTGTGCGCGGCGGCGACTACACCATCATCGAGCCAACGAGCGGCAACACCGGCGTCGGCATCGCCTCCGTGGCGGCCGCCCGCGGCTACAAGGTGATCATCACCATGCCCGAGACCATGTCCGTCGAGCGCCGCAAGCTCATGCAGGCATACGGTGCGCAGCTCGTGCTCACCGACGGTTCCAAGGGTATGAAGGGGGCCATCGCCAAGGCCGAGGAGCTGCAGAAGGAGACCCCCAACAGCATCATCGCCGGTCAATTTGTGAACCCCGCGAACCCGGCCATCCACAAGGCCACGACCGGCCCCGAGATCTGGGACGACACCGACGGCAAGGTCGACATCTTCGTCGCCGGTGTCGGCACCGGCGGCACTGTGACCGGCGTGGGCGACTTCCTCAAGGAGCAGAACCCCCAGATCAAGGTCGTTGCCGTCGAGCCCGCCACCTCCCCGGTGCTTTCCAAGGGCCAGGCCGGTCCGCACAAGATCCAGGGCATCGGCGCCGGCTTTGTGCCCGACGTCCTTGACACCCAGGTCTATGACGAGATCATCCCCGTCGAGAACGAGGACGCTTTTGCCACCGGTCGCGCCGTGGGCAACAAGGAGGGCGTGCTCGTGGGCATTTCGTCCGGCGCCGCCGTGTGGGCCGCGCTGCAGCTGGCCAAGCGCCCCGAGAACGAGGGCAAGACCATCGTGGCCCTGCTGGCCGACACCGGCGAGCGCTACCTGTCCACGGCACTCTTCCAGGACTAAGGGCCCATCACTTGTCGATAGGCCCAAGGCGAGCCGGTCTCCCCTCTCTTCTGGCGGCCTGAGCCCATCTCGTTAGGGTGTCCCACGAAGCACCCGAACTTGCTACAATGTCTGCGGCGCGGAACCAGCCTCCCGCGCCGCTTTTCTTTTTTGGCCGCATGCCACCAAGGAGAACCTCCCCATGCACAACAAGCGCGTGCTCGTCGCCATGAGCGGCGGCGTCGATTCCAGCGTGACCGCGTACCTGCTCAAAAGCCAGGGCTACGAATGCGTTGGCGCCACCATGCGCCTCACCTGCCCCGCGCCCGATCCCGTCACGGGTATGAGCAAGGTCGACCGCGACATCGCCGACGCGAAGGCTGTTGCCGAGCGTATCGGCATCCCCCACCACGTGCTCGACCTGCAGCAGACGTTCGACCGCAGCGTGATCGAGCGATTTGTGACCGCCTACCAGGAAGGGCTGACACCCAACCCCTGCATCATCTGCAACCGCCACATTAAGTTTGGCGCGCTGCTGGACGCCGCGCTGGACATGGGTTGCGACTATATCGCCACGGGCCATTACGCCAAGACGAGCCAGGCGGCAGACGGCACCTGGCAGCTGCACCGCGGCGAGGATCCCAAAAAAGACCAGAGCTATTTTTTGTATTCGCTTACGCAAGAGCGCCTCGCGCACACGATATTTCCGCTGGCAGGCCTGGACAAAGAGCGCGATGTGCGCCGCATTGCCGCCGAACAGGGCTTTACCAACGCCAAGAAGGCCGAAAGCGAGGACATCTGCTTTATCCCCGACGGCGACTACGCGGGCTATATCGAGCGCCGCTGCGGGCATCCCGCTACGCCGGGCGACATCGTATGGCGCGACGGCAGCGTGGTCGGGCGCCACAACGGCGCGTTGCGCTACACCATCGGCCAGCGCAAGGGCCTGGGTGTCGCGATGGCGCATCCCGTGTATGTGACGGGCGTCGACGCCGCTAGCAACACCGTGCATCTGGGCGAGGCCGAGGATCTGACGGCCGCGGCGCTCACGGCCGATGAATGGATCTGGAGCGCGCCGGACGCGCGCATGGAGGCCGAGCTGGACGCCGGCGGCATTCGCGTGGGTGCCAAGTACCGCTACCGCCAGAAAGACCAGGCGGCGACCCTCACGCGTGGCGAAGACGGGCAGATGCTCCTGACCTTTGACGAGCCGCAGCGAGCCATCGCCCCCGGCCAAGCCGTCGTAGTCTACCGCGGCGACGTCGTCCTCGGCGGCGGCACCGTAACTGCTGCCATAAAATAGCCGCACCCCTCGATAAGTTGCGGTGAAATAGGGACTGTTTAAGCGTTTCAAGCCGCCAAACAGTCCCTATTTCACCGCAACTTTGTTAAGCATTATGATGTTTGTACTTGCTATATTTAACGATTAGAATACTTAACGAGGTGATGCGGCAGATGAGTACTTCCAACTATATATCCATGGGTGACGCCGCGCGTCTGCTGGGCGTTACGAAGGCCCGCATATCGCAACTGTCCGCATCGGGAACGCTCGTGTGCGATTTCGTCGGTGGACGGAAAATGGTTGAGTACGATTCCGCGATTGATTATCAAAAGGTCCGTAAGCGCGGGCGCCGTCCCGCAGCGGACGTTGGGCGCAAGTTCACGTTGATGTCAGCCGACCACGAGGTCGCGCATGTCTCGTTTGATCCAACGCGCGAGTTTTCCTTTGAAATTGCCGAGATACTCGATGCACGACGGATGCCGTTTGGCACGTGCTCGAGTTCTTCTCCAACGGTGAATAAACGGGCACTCAACACGTGGTGGAGTCACCGGTCGGTACCCGACGTACGCCCCGGACTCATCTCGCGCTATCGCGAGCTGGGAATTGACAGCGGTATTGAAGTTCCGGTTCAGTGTCTTGGCCTTTCGCTTTCGGATTGTTACTGGCTGAGGCCGGTCGACTGCGATGAGCTCGATTGGCAGCACCTCAATTACTTCGAGAACGATTTTGAACGGTCGGCACCCGAGCAGCGTTCAGGCTGGCTTGAGGGTATCGGACTCAAAAATCCTGACAATACGTCCGAGGGCGAGCTCCCCAAATCCTGGATGATCCGCAATGGCGTTCGCATCCTGGTCAAAGGATGCGGAATGGACGATCAGCGACCGTTTAACGAGGCGGTTGCAACAGCTCTACATCGGCGTCTGCTATCCAAAGGTGAGTTTGTTCCCTATACGGTCGAGCGCATGTTCGACGGGCCCGTATGTCTATGCGACGACTTTCTTAATGGCCGCGAGGAATACGTGCCGGCCGCTTATATCAGGGACGCACTCGGTGGTCAGCGAGGAAGCTCGACATACGATCGATACTGCCGGTATCTTGGCAGGCACGGGGCTGACGAAACTGCCGTGAGAAGATCCATGTCGCAGATGATCGTCTGCGATGCCCTCTTGGCCAACAGCGACCGCCACTGGCGAAACTTCGGCATCATTCGCAACGTCGACACGCTGGAAATACGGCCTGCACCGCTGTTCGATAGCGGCAATTGCCTGTGGTACAACGTGCCAACCGCCATGCTCGTTACCGGGGAGTTTGGGTTTGCCGCCAAACCGTTTGGGCCGGATCCTTCCACCCAGCTGGCATTTGCCGACTCACTCGACTGGTTCGATGCATCGCACCTCGATGGGTTCGTCGACGAGGCAGCAGAGATCCTCTCGCAAAGC
Organism: uncultured Ruminococcus sp.; assembly: GCA_963604655.1. Lineage (GTDB taxonomy): Bacteria > Actinomycetota > Coriobacteriia > Coriobacteriales > Coriobacteriaceae > Collinsella. Next base: position 2,313 of record CAVCRP010000007.1, on the reverse strand, counting down.
GCATGGGCAACGGCAGACAATCGCCTCAAGGCCATCCGCCACGGTCTCGAGCGCCGCACGATAGAGGTAAGCGCCGCCGTTGAGGTGCTACGGCACGTGCAGAGATAACAGTGCCACCTCCTAAGTTGCGGTGAAATAGGGACTGTTTTCGCGCTTGAAACGCTTAAACAGTCCCTATTTCACCGCAACTTATTGGGAGCGGGTGGCACTGGCTTTCTAGACATGCTGGCCAGCGCCGTTATCGGTGCATCTAGCGCTGGACGTAGGCGCGGACCAGCTCGTAGGTGTTGCGCACGCCGTCGATGTGGCTGCGCTCATAGTTGTGGCTCGCGTACACGCCGGGACCGATCAGGCCGTGGCGAATGTCGTAGCCGGCAGAAAGCGTGGCCTCGACGTCCGATCCGTAATGCGGGTACACGTCGATGGCGTAGTCGAGCTCCAGCTCGCGCGCGATGTTGGACAGCGTCGTCACCAGGTCGTAGTTGTACGGACCGCCTGAATCCTTGGCGCAGATCGACACCATGCGCTCGGTGCAGCCCAGGTCGTCGCCCACGCAGCCCATGTCCACGCTGATCATCTCGCGCGTATCGGCCGGCACAAAGGCGCCGCCGTGGCCGACCTCCTCGTACACGGTAAAGAGCAGCGACACCTTACGCGAAAGGGTCACCTCGCCATTTGCGACGGCGCGGGCCAAGCCCAGCAGAATCGCCGCAGACAGCTTGTCGTCCAAAAAGCGGCTCTTAATGTAGCCGCTCTCCGTCACCGTGGTGCGCGGGTCCATGGCGATGATATCGCCAGTCTGAATGCCCAGCTCGAGCACGTCGTCCTTGCTGTCGACGTTCTCGTCGAGCAAGATCTCCATGTTCTTCTCGATGGTCTTGACCGGCTCATCGGCCACATGCGCCGAAGGCTCAGTGTTGAGGACCACGCCCGTATAAGCATTGCCATCGCGCGTGTAGACAGTGCAGTTCTCGCCATCAGCCGTAGACCACTGATGCCCACCAAGGGTCGTGGGGCGCAGACGACCATTGTCCTTAATGGAGCGCACCATAGCGCCCAGGGTATCGACATGGCTCGCCAACACGAGCGGCTCGCCCTCGCCACCAAGCTCAACGAGCACATTGCCCTTATTAGAACGCTCAGGCCCAAACCCCATATCGCGAAGCGTCTCCATCAGATAATCGGTCGCCGCACGGGTATACCCCGTAGGAGAAGCAATCGAGGTAAGCGCCTTCAACTGGTCGGTAATAAAGCCAAGCGTAGAATCCATCTGGGACACCAAAGTCACCCTTTCATATCAAATTAAACCCACAGCAACAATACCACCGCGAACAAATTTTTACCTAGCGAGACAACCCATCGAGCACCCCAAAACAGCGCCCGCCACGACAAAGAGCCGGCGGGCCCCTGCCCGTTAGCCCCAGAATCTTTCCGCAGGACAGAAGGAGGCCCCGCCGCACGTAGTGCGCAGCGGGGCCTCCGACATGTCGGAGGACGATTCTGGGGCTAACGGGCGGGGCCCGCCGAACCAGGTTAGGCAGCCGGGCAGATCTTCTTGAAGAGCTCGATGACGTCGTCGAGCGTCGCCTCGCGCGGGTTGCCCGGGAAGCAGGCGTCGGCCATGGCGTCCTTGGCCAGGACCTCGATCTCGTCAGCCTTCATGGCCTCGCAGACGTGCGGGATGTTCACGTCGGCGGAGAGCTGCTTGACGGCGGCGATGGCAGCGTCGGCGGCCTCGTCGGTGCTCATGCCCGTGGTGTCAACGCCCATGGCGACGGCGACCTTGGCCAGGCGCTCGGCGCAAACCGGCTTGTTGAACTCCATGGCGATCGGCAGCAGCATGGCGCAAGCGACGCCGTGCGGGGTGTCATAATGAGCGGACAGGGTGTGAGCCATGGCATGGTCGATACCCAGGCCGACGTTGGAGAAGCCCATGCCGGCGACATACTGACCAAGGGCCATGCCCTCGCGGCCGGAGCCGGGCTGGCCGGACTTGGCCTCGGCAACGGAGTCGCGCAGGTTCTCGCTGATCAGCTTAATAGCCTCAAAGTGGAACATGTCGGAGAGCTCCCAGGCACCCTTGGTGGTATAGCCCTCGATGGCGTGGGTCAGAGCGTCCATGCCGGTGGAAGCGGTGAGGCCGGCGGGCATGGAAGCCATCATGTCGGGGTCGACGACGGCGACCTCGGGGGCGTCGTTGGTGTCGACGCACACGAACTTGCGGACCTTCTCGGGGTCGGTGATGACGTAGTTGATGGTCACCTCAGCGGCAGTACCGGCGGTCGTCGGCACGGCGATGGTGAACACGGCGTG